>SCUO01000001.1 GCA_004297395.1 Chloroflexota bacterium
CGATTCCCGCCGAATCGGAGGGTTGGCTGAGCGTGGACGGGCGCCGATCGATGAACCAGACGCATGAGCTGGCCCGATGCGCTCAGTCAACGACGTCTTCGTGAATCACACCTGGTCCGTCGCTGGCCCGCCCGATCCGCCGGGCCAGTTACCCCGCGGGAATCATGAAACGAGACCCGGAGGAGGGTCCGGGTCTCGTCCCTGAGTTGAGGGTCCGGCAGGAGGACGCCGGATCAGCGCATGAGGTGGGGCGCTGGGATTACCAGCGCTTCATCGCCGCTTCGACGAGCGCGATCGCCGCAAGCGGAGAGACGGCCAGGACGAGCTGCCAGGCCCGCTGGATCCTGAGCTTCATGACTGGGCACTCCTGGGTTGAGGATGATTCCATCCGGTATTTCCACCGGGGACCCCATCCTGAGAACCCCGAGGTGTGCCCTCAATCCGGCAGTAGTACTGGGTGGGGGGAGGACCATCGGATGACCGAGTGCGTCCCCGTCTGCACTCGAGCCCACCCGACGTCTCCCGTCCCGACCGCGTGTCGACCCGGGCCACGGTAGCCGGCGGCGCTTAGCTGCGACTTACGTGGTGCCGGCCCGCACCGATTCCGACCGCGACGGGTGATCCGCCGATGGCCCGGCCGCGCAGTACGCTGCCGGTCATGAACCTCCAGCTGTGCTACTCGGACGCCTATGCCCGGGAGGTCGAGGCCCGCGTCGTTGCCGTCGAGGACGCCGGGGCTCAGCTCGTCGTCCTCGATTCGACCGTCTTCTACCCGGGGGGCGGCGGCCAGCCACCGGATCGCGGGACGCTGCTGCGCGCCGCGGATGGGCGGACCTGGACCGTCGTCGCGGCCCGGAAGTCGGGCAGCGAGATCGCCCACGAGCTCGAGCCGGGGGCGGAGCCGCCGCGCGTCGGCGATCGGCTCGTGGTGGACCTCGACTGGGCCCGCCGCCACGCCCTGATGCGGACCCATACCGCCCTCCACGCGCTGTGTGGCGTGGTCTGGCGCGAGTACGGGGCGCTCGTCACGGGCGGGAACATGGAGCCCGGGACCGCTCGGATGGACTTCGAGTTCGAACGGATGAGCGGTGACCTGGTCGACGCGATCGAGGCCGCCGTGAACGCCGAGCTGGCCCGGGGCCGAGAGGTCCGGGTCAACGTCCTGCCCCGGGCCGAGGCGTTTGCCATCCCCGACCTGATCCGGACAAAGGTCAACCTCCTGCCCGAGGGGATCCAGGACATCCGGACGATCGAGATCGTCGGCCTCGACCTCCAGGCGGACGGTGGGACCCACGTTGCCAACACCGCCGAGGTCGGCCGCATCCGCGTCACCGGCTACGAGTCGAAGGGCCGGATCAACAAGCGGATCCGCATCGCGGTAGAGAACGGCTGATGGCGTCCCGGGAGGTGCTCCAATGTCCGAGCCCGTGACGTTCTACCCCGACCTGGGGGCCGAGGAGCAGCCGCCGGAGCGAGGCATCCATAGCCAGACCCTCGATGACGGGCCCGACGTCCGCCTCGTCCTGTTCGGCTTCGCCGCCGGCGAGGAGCTCTCGGAGCACACGGCCTCCCGGCCGGCGATCGTCCACGTCCTGGCGGGAACCGGCCGCGCCGTCGTCGGCGGCGCTCACCACGAGATCGGACCGGGCAGCTGGTTCCGGATGGCCGCCGGGACGGCTCACTCGATCCGGGCCGACACGCCACTGACGATGGCGCTGTACCTGCTGCGCCCACCGACCGGGTGACCGACCCCACCGCCGCCGCGGCGTCCCCGGCCGATGGTGGTTCGATCTGGCGCGAACCGGCCTTCGTCCGGCTGTGGGCGGCCGCCTCGATCTCGTACGTCGGGTCCTTCGTCACCCGGACGGCGCTGCCGCTGACGGCGATCTACCTGCTCGACGCCGGGCCGCTCGAGATCTCGGCGCTGCGCAGCTTCGAGCTCGTCGGCTGGCTGCTCGTGGGCCTCGTCGCGGGGGCCTGGGTGGACCGGCTGCGACGACGGCCGGTCATGATCGCGGCGGACCTGGGCCGGGCGGTCCTCCTCGGCTCGATCCCGGTGGCCGCGATCGGCGGCGTCCTCGGCCTGCCGCAGCTGATCGTGGTCGCCTTCCTGGCCGCGATGCTCTCGACGTTCTTCAACTCGGCCAGCACCGCCTACCTGCCGACGATCGTGGCCCGGGCCCGTCTCCTCGCCGCCAACAGCGCCCTGTCGGCGACCGGGTCGGTGGCGGAGTTCACGGGCTTCGCGATCAGCGGCTTCCTCATCCAGGTCCTGACCGCGCCCATCGCGATCGCCATCGATGCCGTGTCGTTCGTCGTCTCGGCGCTGTTGCTCCGGACCATCCACCGGAGCGAACCGCCGCCGCCGGCCGTGGCCGACCGGGAACCGGTCCTCGACGAGATCCGGGAGGGCATCCGGGTCGTCGTCCACGATCCGATCCTGCGGGCCCTCGCCCTGGCCCATGCCGGGACCCACGTCCTGTGGGGCGTCTTCGGCGCTGCCTACCTGCTCTTCGCGACGGAGGACCTCCAGCTCGGCCCGGCTGCGATCGGCATCATTGCCGCGCTCGGCGGCATTGGGTCGTTCATCGGCGCGGCGACCGCGGGACGGTTCGTCGGGCGGTTCGGCGTGGGCCCGACGATGGTCATCGGGTTGACCGGGTTTGCGGTCGGCAACGCCCTGATCCCGCTCGCGCCATCGGGGGCGATCCTCCTCGGCGCGGCATTCCTCGTCGCCCAGCAGCTGATCGGCGACGCACTGGCCACCGTCTACGACGTCGTCGAGCAGTCGGTGACCCAGTCGATCGTCCACGACCGGATCCTCGGGCGGGTCAACGCCACCATCGAGACCCTGACGACGCTGCTCGCCCTCGCCGGCTCGATCATCGGCGGGATCGTCGGCGAGCTGTTCGGGCTGCGGGTGGCGTTCGGGGTCGGGATCGTCGGCGCCGTGGCCGCGGTAGTGTTCGTGTGGTTCTCGCCGGTCCGATCGCTGCGGTCGATGCCCGAGCCCATCGCCGCAACGATCCCGCGGCCCGAGGACCCCCCGCTCACCGAGTAGGCGCAGCCACCGGCTGGTCGTCACGGCCGGGCGATCAGGCCGCAGGGCCTGCTAGGCTGCGGCGGTGCCCCAGCTGGACGGTCGTGTGGCCCTCGTCACCGGGGCGGGATCGGGAATCGGCCGCGCGACGGCCGTCCGACTCGCCGCTGACGGCGCCGCCGTCGGCTGCCTCGGGCTCGGCGCGGAGGCCCTGGCCTCGGTCGCGGAGGACGTGCGGGCCGCCGGCGGGCTGGCCGTTCCGGTCCTCGCCGACGTCACCGACCGGGCCGCCGTCGAGGCGGCCATGGTGACGGTGACGGTTGAGCTGGGCCCGATCGGAATCCTCGTCAACAACGCCGGCATCCCCGGTGCCGGGCGATTCGTCGACGTCCGCTTCGAGGACTGGCAGCGGGTCATCGACGTCCACGTCAACGGCGCGTTCCATGCCACCCAGACCGTCCTGCCGGCGATGCTCGACGCAGGCTGGGGCCGGATCGTCACCGTCGCCTCCGAGGCCGTCTGGCTCGGCCACACGAGCGTGCAGTACGCGACGGCCAAGGCGGCCCTCGTCGGGTTCACCCGTGCTCTTGCCCGCCAGGTCGCGGGGTCGGGCGTCCTCGTCAACGCCGTCGCGCCAGGTCCGGTCGAGACGCCGATGCTGTTCGACAACACGCCGGCCGAGATCGAGGCCGAGCGTGCGACCGTCCTCATCGGCCGGTTCCTCGCGGCCGAGGAGATCGCGGCCTCGATCGCCTTCCTGGCAGGTCCCGGTGGCGACGCCTACGTCGGCCAGGTCCTGTCACCCAACGGCGGCACGGTCTTCCCCGGCTGATGTCCGAGGATCGGCCGCCCGTGCCTGCACCACCACCCGGCGCCACGCCGGCCACCTCGGCCATTGCCGCGGCCGGCATCCGGTACCGCGAGGTGCGGATCGAGCCGGCGAGGAGCGCCGAGGAGGCTGCCGAGCGCCAGGGCATCCCGCTTGCGGCGCTCCTCCGGACGATCGTCGTCCGGCGTGGCGAGGGCGACTACCTGTTCGTGCTCGTCCCGGCCGGCCGGCGCTTCGACTGGCCCAAGCTCCGTGCCCACCTGGGCGTCTCGCGGCTGTCGCTGCCGGACGCCGATGAGGCCCGCGAGGTCACCGGCTACGTCCGCTACACGATCACGCCCTTTGGCTCGACCCGAGCGTGGCCGGTCATCGCCGATGCCTCGATCGAGGGCCTGGAGGTCGTGAGCGTGGGTGGTGGCGCCCACGGCGTGAACCTCCACGTCGCGCCGACGGACCTGGTGGCCGCCCTGCAGGCCGAGGTCATCGACGTCACCCAGCCCGAGGCTGACGGCTCCGGCTGACGGTTCCGGCCGACGCTCTGGCCGACGGCGTTCGGATGGTCAGCCTTTCACCAGCGGGGCGCAGGGATCGTCGTCTCCCGGAAGGAGCGGCCGCACGGTCAGTCCGACCGGGTCGGCCAGGGCCGCGTCCCGCCACGACGTCAGGGCGGTCGCGTTCGCGACCACCATGGCGAAGGCCGCCGCCTCGGCTCCTTCGATCCTCGCGCACCGGGTGTCGGGATCGCCGCGGAGCGGCCGCCCGATGTCGGCCGCGCCGGTCTGGAAGGGCCAGGGGATGGGCGCGACGGCGAGGCCCTGGTCGTCGGGCGGCGGCGGGCCGATGAGGAAGGCGTAGGCGCTCGGGGTCCAGGGCCGCTGCGCGCCGACGCCCGCGCCGAGCCAGCCGGGCAGGTCGCCGAGGAGGCTCAGGAAGGTCGCGAAGGCCTCGGGCGTACCGGGGTCCGGCCGGCACAGGGTCTCGCCGCAGAACGCGACGCGGCTGGGATCGCCGGTCAGGTCGTACGTCCTGCCCTCCACGACGAGCTCGAGGCGGCCGGCGGCGGCGCCCGGCGCGAGCGCACCGCCGGTGAAGTCGGCCTTGCCGGACAGGAGTCCGGCGGCTTCGGCCTCGGACACGATCTTGGCCCACGCCTCGCCGGTCAGCTGCGCGCCGACGAGGGGCGTCACGAGCGGGCCCGGGAAGATGAGCGGGACCGCACCGCCCTGGATGGCAACCAGGTCGTCGGTGATGACCACCCCCGGGGTCCAGCTGAAGGTCGCCAGGGGCGGCAGGGCCTGGACGGTCGTGACCCGGAGCCGGAACCCCGTTGCCGGCTCGGTCGAGTGGTCGGGCGGGGTCGGGGAGGGCTGCGGCGACGGCGAGGCGGCGGCGCCGCAACCTGCGGCGACTAGCACCGCCGCGAGGACCGACACGACGACGATCGCGGTCGGCGAGCGACGGTGGGCTGACGAGCGCGCGGCTGCAGGTGGGCGCCGGAGGGCGGTGGGTGACATTGGGGGACCCCTGGCGGAGGTGGCGGGGCTTCGACGCGTCGGGCCCGGCTTCGGTTCCGCTCAGCCGGCGGGAATGGCGGTCACGGGCGCCAGCGCGGCCTCGAGGGCGTCGACCGCCTCGTCCGGCGTGCCGTTGAGGTGCAGCCGGAGCACGCCGTGGTCGAGGAGCCGCGAGGCTGCCCGCTCGTGGGCCGGCGTCCAGCCGTTCTCCCATGGCCACAGGACCTCGACCACGGGGGCTTCGGCGTCGGGCCCCGCCGCGCCTGGCGTCGCCGCGACGTCGAGGTCGAGCCACTCGGCCCGCGTCGGGCCGCCGGTGTCACGCGCCAGCAGGACCACCGGACCGGCCACCGCCTGCGGCGTCGCCGCGCCCGGGGCGTGCTCGTCGAGGTCGACCTCCAGCTTGTGCTCGCCGTTGGCCTGGAGGCGGGCCGTCGCGGATGCCAGCTCCGGGAAGAAGCGCGGCGCGTCGGGCAGGAGCCGCTGGGTCCAGGGCATGCCCCAGAGCTCCAGCTGACCGCGGCCATCGATGTCGCCACCGGCATCGACGTCGTCGGTCGAACCACCCGATTCCCGGGCAAAGACGACGTCCTCGGCCAGGAGCCCCCAACCCCGCCGGGCGCAGGCCAGGGCGAGCGTCGACTTGCCCGTCCCGGCGGGCGCCTGGAGGATCACCCCGACGCCGCCGCCGCTGCCGCCGGCGCCGGGCAGTGCCTGCGGCGCCGGCATCCGGTCGCGGACGACGCACGAGGCGTGGATCGGCACGTAGCCGCGCCCGCCGGTGAGCATCGCGAGGGCCACCGCCTCGACGAAGGCGTAGCGGAGCAGGCCGGGCTGGCCGGCCACGGCGGCGGAGACCGATCCCATCGCGAAGCCTCGCTCGACGTCGACGACCGCGCGGTCCTCGCGGCCCAGGGAGATGTCCAGCAGGTGGCCGGCCGTGTCATGGACCAGGTCGCGGGCATCGGGTGGCCGGGCGCCGGCGTCGCGCCCCGGATCCCGCGGGCCCTCGGTGACCACCAGCCGGACGATGAGCGGCGCGCCCGAGGCGGGTTCGGTGAACCGCCCGAACGACGCCTGGGCCGCGGCCAGGATGCGGGGGTCATTCGTCCGAACCTCGAGGCGCTCGGCGAACAGCCCGAAGCGAGCCACGAGCGGAGCCGGGGTGATGTGGAGCTGTTGGACGCGCCGGCTGCGGTGGGTCATCAGAGGCTCACGCCCGGCTCATCGAGCGCTTCGAGCGCTTCATCCTCGCCACCCGCCCGCGGCGACGCCCTGGACGATCCAGCGCTGGGCGACCGCGAACACGGCGACGACCGGCAACAGCGCCACGAGCGAGAGGGCCAGGGTGAAATGGAGCTGGTTCACGTACGTCCCCTGGAACGCGGCAAGGCCCAGGCTGATCGTGAACGAGTCCGGCGAGCGGAGGTAGAGGAGCGGGCCCAGGAAGTCGTTCCACGAGCCGACGAACGCGAAGACCGCAACGGCGGCGATCGCCGGCTTCGCCATGGGCATCGCGATGTGCCACCAGGCTTGGAGCGGGTTCGCCCCATCCAGCTCGGCGCTCTCGAAGAGGTTCGCGGGCTGGTTCCGGAACCACTGCCGGAAGAGGAACACGAAGAAGGCGCTCCCGCAGAGGTGGGGCACGATCAGCGGCAGGTAGCTCCCCACCCAGCCCAGCCGGCTGAACAGGATGAACTGGGGGATCAGGGTGGCGGACGGCGGGACCAGGATCGTGGCGATGAGGACGACGAACAGGGGCCGCCGGCCGCGGGCGGGCAAGGTCGCGAAGGCGAAGCCCACGAGCGACGCCGACAGGACGGTCGCGGCCACGCTCAGGACGGCGATGAGGGTCGAGTTCGCCAGCAGGCGCGGGACGTCCACCAGCGCGACGGCGCCGGCCAGGTTCTCGAGGGACGGCGGATCGGGCAGGATCGTGGGCGGGAAGGCGTAGAACTGGCCGACCGGCTTGAGGGCGCTCGCCACGAGCCACAGGAACGGAACGGCGAACGGCACCACCGCCAGGACCGCGACGAGCGGCCGGACGGCCCGGAGGGGACCTCGCCGGGAACGGGCCTCGCCCACCGGGCGGACGATCGACCAGCCATCGACCGTTGCGACCGCCCCGACCAACCCGATCGCGCCGACCGAGCCGACCGCGCCGACCGAGCCGACCGAGCCGGCGCCCGATTCGCCCGGGACCAGGCTGCCGCCGCCCGGCAGGACCCGCTCGCTCACCCGTCGGTTCCCACGTAGGTCACCCGCCGCCCCGCGAGGCGGAACTGGAGGGCCACGAGGGCCACCAGCACGAGCACGATCGCGATCGCCAGTGCCGATGCGTAGCCAAGGCGGCCGTAGGTGAAGGCGTTCTGGTAGGTGTACAGGGCAAGGGTGAGTGTCGAGCTGTCCGGCCCCCCCGACGTCAGGAGGTAGGTCGGGGTGAAGACCTGGAAGGCCCCGATCGCGTTGACGATCGCGAGGTACAGGGTGACCGGCCCGAGGGCCGGCCAGACGACGTGACGGAACCGGCCGGCGCGGCCGGCACCGTCGAGGGCCGCCGCCTCCTGGAGCTCGCGTGGGACCGCGTTGAGGGCGGCGAGGTAGACGATGACGTTGATCCCCACGTTCCAGAGGCCCATGACGATGAGGGCCGGCATGGCCCAGCGGGGGTCCTGGAGCCACGCGGGACCCTGGATCCCGACGAGCCCGAGGAGCGTGTTGAGGAGCCCGAAGCGGGGGTTCAGGATCCAGCCCCAGACGAGCGCCGTCGCCACGCCCGAGACGACGGCCGGCAGGAAGACAGCGCCCCGCAGGAGCGTCCCGCCCCGCCGCTGGCCCCGCAGGAGGAGCGCCAGGCCGAGGCCGATGGCGAGCCCCGGGACCACCGTCCCGAGCCCGTACACGAGGGTGTTCCCGAGCGCCTGCCAGAAGACGGGGTCGCGGACGATGGCCTCGAAGTTGGCCGTGCCGACCCACTCGACCGGGAGGGGCGGGGCCCAGTCGGCGAAGGCCAGGGCCGCGGCGCCAGCGATCGGGGCCGCCTGGAACACGACGAGGCCGATGAGCCACGGGGCGATGAGCAGGTAGAACCAACGCTCGCGGGGTCGAATGCCAAGTCGCGGCCGTCGACCGAGGCCAGGCCGCCGGCCACCCCCGACGCCGGGACCGCTGTCCCCTTGTCGCGCCGCGCGAGCCGTCACCTCATTGGGCCCGGTCCGGGGCCAGTGCCGCGTTCGCCGCCGCCTCGAGCTGGGCGAGTCCGGCCTCGAGGTCGATCGTCCCCGTGTTCAGCTGCGTGAAGACATCGACCGTGGCGCCGAAGGCCGCGAACGCCGACGCCGTGAACGGCCGGAAAACCCGGCCGACAGCCATCGCCTCGAGCACCGCGTCCTGGTTCGACGGCGCATGGCCGGCATCGATCGCAGATTCGGCGGCGTCGACCCGGGCCGGGACGGCGTGGCCCGGACGGCCCCAGGTCGAGGCCAGGAACTCGGGCGCCACGAGGGCCTTGACCAGGGCCCAGGCCTCCTCGGGATGGGCCGACGTGGCCGCGATGACGTAGCCGTTGGTGCTCAGCGACGTGTGTCGCTCGCCGTCGACCCCGATGAGCGGCGGAACGACCCCGTAGTCGATCGCGCCGGCCGCGTTGAGCTGCCCGACGGCGAACCAGCCGTTCGAGCCCATCGCCGCCGCCCCGGCCAGGAACGGATCCCCCGGGACTCCCGTCTGCGAGCCGCCGTAGGGGTCGTACAGGGCCGCGTGCTCGTCCCGGACGAAGGTCACCCACCACTCGATGGCGGCGGCCGTGGCCGGATCCGTGAACGACATCTCGGTGCAGTCGGCGTTTGCGCACAGGTCTCCGCCGAGTGCTCGAACGAGCTCGTTCTGCCAGAAGTAGGTCAGGCCGCCGTTCCAGCCCCACTGCCGGATCGCGGCCGGATCGAAGCCCGGGTCATCGGGCTGGCGGCCGGCTCCGTCGAGGGTCAGCTCGATCGCCGCTGCCCGCATGTCGTCGTACGTCCAGTCCCGGGTCGGGTACGCCAGTCGTGCGGCGTCGAACATCGCCCGGTTGTAGAAGACGACCTCGGGGCTGGCGGTGTCCGGCACGCCCCAGAGCCGCCCGTCCCAGCCGAACTGCTCGACTGGGCCAGGGTAGAACTCGGCGGCCGGATCGGGGATGCGCCCTGACAGGTCGAGGAAGGCCTCGCGCCGGATCCATTGCTGGACGTTCAGGCCCTGGACCCGGAGCACGTCCGGCAGGTCGTCGCCGGCCAGCTGGCTCGTGACCCGCTCGACCTCGGAGCCCTGGGGCACGGTCTCGAGCACGATCGTCCATTCGGGATGGGCGTCGTCGAGCACCTCGATCGCCGGCTCGAACGACGCCAGCTCTTCCGGCGTGAGGCTCACCTGGAGGCGAAGGCTGACCGGCTCGCCCACGGCCGGGCCCGTCGCGGTTGCGGCCGGGCTGGTTGCCGAGGCGGCCGGGCTGGCAACCGGCCCGCCGCAGCCCGCGGCCGCGGAGGCGACGGCGATGACGACGAGCCTGGCACTCGCACGGAACAGGGTTCGGTGTCGGCCGGCGGCGCGGTGGGACACGGACGACCTCTGCTGCTGGGAGGGTCGCGACGGGGCGCGAAGGAAGGATACCGGGGCATACGTCGCGCCCGAACGTGCCGGATCGCGTCCGGGTGTGGCACGATCGATCCCGGACAAGCGTCCGCCCAATGCCCAGGGGAGGCGGTGGATCCGTGGGTCGGTTCAATCCCTTCATGGCGCTGCTTGCCAACCCGCTCGTGCGACGGGTCGCGTGGCACACGCGGCGGATCACCCGGGCCGTCGATCGGCGCTTCTTCATCAGCCTGGCCGAGGGCGCGGCCGTCTTCGTGGCGATTGCGGCGCTCCTCGTGACGCTCCTCGAGAAACCCTGGACGGTCAGCTTCGGGTCGGCCGTGGAGTCCTTCGGGAAATCGTTCAACTGGGCGATCTTCACGATCCTCGGCCAGGGCGACTCGGGCTATGTCTCGACCGCCGGCGGCTTCGTCGTCAGCTGGGCGCTCGTGCTGTTCGGAGTCGCGATCGTCGGGACCATCACCGGGGCGCTCGTCGCCCTCGTCATCGACTTCCTGCTCAAGGAGGGCCAGGGATTGGGCGCCAGCGGCTACAGGGACCACATCGTCGTGTGCGGCTGGAACGCGACCGCCCGCGACCTCATCGCCGAGCTCAGGAGCGACGAGTACAAGGCCAAGGTCGTCGTGCTGGCGGAGCTGGACAAGAACCCGGCCGGCGACGGCGTCTACTTCGTCCGCGGGGATACGACATCCGACGAGGACCTCCGACGGGCGGGCATCGAGGACGCCGCCGCGGCGCTCGTCTTCCCGTCGCAGCCCTCCAACGAGGCTGACATGCACTCGATCCTGACGATCATGGCCATCGAGGCGGTCGCGCCCGGCGTCAGGACCGTGGCCGAGGTCAACAACCCCCGCCACGTCGAGCATTTCCAGCGTGCCCGGGTCGACGAGATCCTGGTGACCTCGCGACTGGCCTCGCGCCTGCTTGCCCGATCGGCGCTCTACCCGGGCCTCACCTCGCTCGTGACCGACATCGTCTCGGGCGGCGCCGGCTCCGAGCTCTACCGCGTGGAGCTCCCGGCGTCGTACCTCGGCCTGACGATCGACGAGGTCAGCGCCCGGCTGCGGGGCGAGCATCGGGCCACCCTCCTGGCCGTCAGCCGCGACCACCAGACGTTCGTGAACCCGCCAACCGACTTCCGCGTCCAGACCGACGACGACCTCCTGGTCGTGGCCGAATCACTCGGTGGGCTGGCCCCGCTCCGCCCGGACCGGGCCATGGCCCTCAGCGGCCAGGCCCACGCCCACGAGCACACCCACGACCACGCCCACGAGCCTGCCTGAGCGAAGGGCCACGGGTCCACGACCGGGGGCGTCGCCACGCCGGTTTGTTTCAGATCGACGCCTTGGGGCGACTGGATCACGATTCCGAGCGCTGACGTCCAAGCGAACCCAGGATTCATCCCGGGCGTGCTCGCGGCGGGTGGAATCGCGCGCCCGTAACGGCAGTGACCGGCGTGAACCTCGTATTGCGGTCCCGCCACGACGATCTGACGCAATCCGGGAGTCCGCCCGCGACCGGCGCAGAACGCGCCCGAGTCGACGCCGCCACCCGCTGCAACGGAGCGGCTGTTCCGGTCAGGCGCCCGGCGAAGACCGACGGATGAAGTCGGTCAGGTCGGCCGACTGGCGGATCCGGGACGGCTCGTGGACGTACATCATGTGGCCGGCCTCGTAGTGGGCGAACTCGATGTTGGCCCGGAGCTCGGGCGGGATCGGCAGGTGAGCGGCGACGTACTCGGCGGCGTAGTGGGGCGTCGCCCCGTCGTAGTAGCCGCAGGCGACGTGGACCCGGAGGGCCGGATTGGCCCGCATCGCGGCGCCCAGCTGCTCGACCACCGAGATCGAACGACCTTCGAACTCCTTGTATGACCAGGCCTCGTTCGTGGGGCCCGAGAGGATCTCGTACGGCAGGTCGTTCTCGTAGCCCAGGTCCTCGCGGACGTACTGGTTGAACGCCGCCGTGTATGGCCCCTGGATGAAGGAGTACGAGGGATCGGCCGAGAAGTGTTCCCGGCCGCCGTCCGGCTCGGGCGCGGTGAACCGGGCATCGAGGCGACCGACCGCCAGGCCCTGATCGCGGAGCAGCTCGGTGAAGTACCGGACGTGCTCGATCCGGAGGTTGACCCGGTCGACGTAGGCCCGGCTGAGCCCGGTCAGCCGGGCGACCTTGGCCACGGCCGTTCGCCGCTGGGCGGCCGAGAGGCGGTGACCGCGGGCGAGGACCCGCGGGTACTCCCCGGCGGCATAGGCCTCGGCCTCGGCGACGACGTCGCGAAGCTCGCGTCCGGGGTGCTTGCCGTGATAGTGGGCGACGGCCGCGTAGGTCGGCAGGTACAGGACGTACGGGACCTCGTTGCCCTCGGTGAAGTGGATCGTCCCGATGTCGAGCACGGACGAGATGAGGCCGATCCCGTTCAGGTAGAGCCCGTGGCGGGTCTGGAGGTAGGCGGCCAGCCCGGCGGCCCGGAGCGTCCCGTACGACTCGCCGGTCAGGAACTTCGGCGACAGCCAGCGGCCGTTGCGGGAGGTCCACAGGCGAATGACCTCGCCCACCGATTCGATGTCCCGGGTGAAGCCCAGGTAGTCGCCGGGCTTGACCCCGTCGACCGCCCGAGAGAAGCCGGTGGAGACGGGATCGATGAACACGAGGTCGGTGTGGGCCAGGAGCGTCTCGAGGTTGTCGACCACGCCGTACGGCGGCGGCACGGGGTTCCCGGCGTCGCCCGACAGGACCCGCTTCGGGCCCAGCAGGCCGAGGTGGAGCCAGACGCTCGATGAGCCCGGCCCGCCGTTGAACGCGAACGTGACCGGCCGGGTTCGATTCGGGACGCCATCGAGGGTGTAGGCCGTGACGAACACGGTGGCCTTCGGCTTGAAGCCGCCGGCCTTGCCGTCCTCGACGATCTCCTCGCGGAGGACGATCCGGCCGGTCGAGCTCGTGTAGGCGAGCTTCTTCCGGCCGATCGTGATCGAGTGCTTCCGCTCGACGAGATCGTCGGTCGGGTCGGCCGGCTTCGACGTCTCCGTCGAGGCCGGCTTCGCCTCGTCGCCCCTGGTCGAGGCCTTGCCGCTCGAGGCGGCAGTCTCGTCGGCCATCTCAGAGCGCCTTGACGGCGGTGATGAGCTCGGCCAGGCCGGCCTTGGCGTCGGCGAACAACATCCCCGTCTTGGGGTTGCCGTAGAGCTCGTTGTCGATGCCGGCGTAGCCGCGGCCCATCGAGCGCTTGATGACGATGATCGCCTTGGCGTGGTCGACGTCGAGGATCGGCATGCCCGAGACCGGCGAGCCGGGCTTGCGGGCGGCCGGGTTCGTCACGTCGTTCGCGCCGACGACGAGGGCGACGTCACAGCGATCGAACTCGGGGTTGATCTCCTCCATCTCCTTGAGCTGGGGATACGGCACGTTGGCCTCGGCCAGGAGGACGTTCATGTGGCCCGGCATCCGGCCGGCGACGGGATGGATGGCGTACTTCACGTCGACCCCGCGGGCTTCGAGGAGCTCGGCCAGCTCGCGCATGGCGTGCTGGGCCTGGGCCACCGCCAGGCCGTAGCCGGGGACGACGATGACCGACGAGGCGTAGGCGAGCTGGATGGCCGCGTCGTCCATGCCCAGCTCCCGGACCGAATGCCCGGCTCCTGCGACCGCGCCCTGGGTGCCCTCGGCCGCCCCGAAGCCACCGACCATGATGTTGATGACGGAGCGGTTCATGGCATCGGCCATGAGCTTGGTCAGGATCGCGCCCGAGGCGCCGACGAGGGCCCCGGCGATGATCAGGACCGGGTTGTCCAGGACGAACCCGGCCATCGCCACGGCCGTGCCGGTGAAGCTGTTGAGAAGGCTGATGACCACGGGCATGTCGGCGCCGCCGATGGGCAGCGTCATCGTCACGCCGAAGACCAGGGCCGCGGCCAGGATGACGAGCATGATCGGGACGCTCAGGTTCGGGATCCACAGGTAGATTGCCCCGGCGACGACGATGAGCGCGAGGGCCGCCGTGACCAGCTGGCCACCGGGGATCATGACCGGCCGCGACGGCGTGATCTTCAAACCCATCAGCTTGCCGGACGCGATGAGCGAGCCGGTGAAGGTGATCGAGCCGATGACGATGTCGAGAACGGTCGCGACGTTGACCTGGAGGCTCGGCGTGGCCGACAGCCTGAGGTAGTCGTCGATCGCGATGAGCGCGGCCGCCCCGCCACCGACCGCGTTGAACAGCGACACCAGCTGCGGCATCGCGGTCATCTTCACGGTCCGGGCGGTGTACAGCCCCAGGCCGCCACCGAGGGCCAGGCCGGCCAGGATGATGACCCAGCCGGTGACGTTGAGCCCCTCCTCGCGGGTCTCGAAGGCAAGGAAGACCGCGGTCGCGCCGATCGCGACAGCCATGCCGCCGGCCGACAGGAGGTTGCCGTTCCGGGCGGTGGCCGGCGAGTTCATCCGGATCAGGCCGATGACGAAGGCCACCGCGCCCGCCACCCAGGCGACGCGGACGAGGGTTTCAAGGGCAGAGAGCTCCATGTCAGGCCTCCGCCTTCTCGGCCGCCGGGGCCGCGGGCTTGCGCCGGAACATCTGGAGCATCCGGTCGGTCACGACGTAGCCGCCCACCACGTTCATCGTCCCGAAGGCGACGGCGATGAACGACAGGACGTAGGCGACCGGCTCGTCGGCCTCGACGGCGATGAACATCGCGCCGACGACGACGATGCCGTGGATCGAGTTGGCGCCCGACATCAGCGGCGTGTGGAGGGTCGCGGGGACCTTGCTGATGACGGCGAAGCCGCACAGGATCGCCAGGACGAAGATCGTCAAGGCGGTCAGGAGCTCGGCGTTCATGCGGCACCTCCCGCCGGCTGGAGCAGCTTCTTCACGGCTTCGGACCGGATCTCGCCGCCGTGGGTGATCGTGACCGGGCCGGCGATCTCGTCGGCCGGGTCGAGGTTCAGCGCGCCGTCCTTCACGAGCTGGAGGAGGAGCGCCGAGACGTTGCGGGCGTAGAAGGCCGATGCGCCCACGGGCATGGTCGCCGGCAGATTCTCCGGCGCCACGATCGTCACGAGGTTGTCGGTCACGACCTCCTCGCCGGCCTTCGAGAGCTCGCAGTTGCCGCCGAGCGCGGACGCGGCCATGTCCACGATCACCGAGCCGGGCTTCATCAGCCCGACCGCCGCAGCGGTCACGAGGACCGGCGGCTTGCGACCCGGGACCTGGGCCGTGGTGATGACGACGTCCATGCCACCGATGACCTCGTTGAGCTCGGCCTGCTGGGCGGCGCGCTCCTCGGCCGTCAGCTCGCGGGCATAGCCGCCCGCGCCGGTGGCATCGATCTGGGTCTTCAGGACCACGAAGCTCGCCCCGAGTGACTCGGCCTGCTCGCGGGTCTCGGGCCGGACGTCGTAGGCCTTCACCACGCCGCCAAGGCGGCGGGCCGTGCCGATGGCCTGGAGCCCGGCGACGCCGATGCCCAGGATGAGGACGTTGGCCGGCTTGGCCGTCCCCGCCGCCGTCGTCAGGAGCGGGAAGTAGCGCCCGAACGTGTTCGCCGCGATGAGGACCGCCTTGTAGCCACCGACGTTCGCCTGCGATGAGAGGGCGTCCATCGTCTGGGCCCGCGACAGCATTCGCGGGATCGCGTCCATGCTGATCGCCGTGACCCCATCCTTCGCCAGGCGCTCCATGAGCTTTGGGTCGAGGAGGGGCTGGAGGAGCCCCACCACCGCCTGGCCGGAACGGAGGCGCTTGACCTCGTCGCCGGTCGGCTTCTGGACCCGCAGGATGACGTCGGATTCCTTGTACAGCTCGTCCGTCTTCACGACCCGGGCGCCGGCGTCGGAGTACGCCGAATCGGGGATCAGGGCGCCGACACCGGCACCGCTTTCGACGAGGATCTCGAGCCCGGCCGCCGTCAGCTTGCCGAGCGCCTCGGGGACCAGGGCCACGCGCCGCTCTCCGGGCGCGGTCTCCCTGGCGACTCCGATCTTCATGGGCACCACCTGATGTCTGGGCAACGAAGGTCTTGCGGGCCGCCGCCGTGCCGGCTCGGCGCTGCCCTCCGCGACGCCGTGTTGACTGGTTCGGGGCCATCGGAAGGATACCCGCCAGGCCCACCCGATGCCGGAGCCGTCCGGCCCCCGACCCTCGGTCCGGACGTCCGGGTCCATCCGGCCCGCGAACCCAGGGCGGGAGGTCCCGGGGGTTCCCGGCCCCGATAACGGTCCGCGAGGCCCACCCCGGGGATCCGCCGGTGCCTCAGCCCTGCGCCGTCCCCGCCACCGCCACCACAAGCGTCAGGATGTAGACGTGGCCCAGGGAGCTCCACCAGATGGAGCCGGTCCGCCAGTTCAGCCAGCCGAAGACGGACCCGCCGACGACGGTCGAGAACAGCTCGATCTCGGGCTTGCCGAGGTGGGCGAAGACGAACGGCAGCAGGGCCACCACGACCCCCACCGGCCCGATCGCGCGGATGAGGGTGAACATCAGGAAGCCGCGGATGACGAACTCCGCCGGGATCAGGTCGAGGAGGTGGGTCACGACGAGGTAGTCGACAGGCGCACTCGAGATCGAGTAATAGGCGCGGAACTCGTCCGTCGAGCCGAGACTGATGACGATCGGGGTCATGACGGCGCAGCCGAGGACGGCAAGCCCCGCCCCCCAGCGCCAGTCGCCGAGGCCCAGGCCGTAGCCCCCGAGGCGGTCACGGAAGGCGAGCACGATGACGAGGGCCGGCACCAGCCCGAACAGGATCGTCCGCTCGAAAGCCTGGTAGCGGACCGCCTGGGCCGCCCGCCCGATGTCCTGGACCTCCCTTGGGATCGCCGTCCGGGTGAAGTCGAACAGCAGGACCAGCATGACCACGACGAGCGCGGTCGTGGCCCGCAGCGGCAGCTCCAGGCCGAGCACATTGACGGTTCGGCGATCGGCCGCGGCGGCCGGGTAGGACGGCCCGTTGACGAACGCCGCCACAAAGGCCCGGAGCCGCGACGGGCCGCTGCCCGGCGTCAGGCCGCCCGCACCGACGGGACGCCCGTTCACGCCGGGAATGGCGAGCGCTCCTGCTCCATGGCCACGCACGCTATCGCATCTCGTCGCGCGCGATTCGGGCAAGGCCGACGCAAGGCGGGCAGGGATCCGGGCGGCGCGACTGCGACCCGGCGCGGTGCACGATGGCGGCCGGAGGTGCTGCTCATGCCCCAGCTCACCGAGACCCGCCGCGACAAGCTCGACAGCGACGGCTTCGCGTACATGGATTCGTCGGGCGAGCGGAAGCTCCCGATCCACGACGAGAGCCACGTCCGGAACGCGATCGCCCGATTCAGCCAGACCGACTTCGAGGACAAGTCGGCCAGGAAGGCCGCCGCGCACCGGATCATCCGGGCCGCCGGACGCTACGGGATCATGCTCGAGGACGACGACGCGGTGGTCCGGGCCAGCAAGGCCTGATTCGGGCCCTGAGGCTCAGCCCCGACGCTTCGCTCCTGCCCCGCGGGACGCCTGCCCGGCGCCTTGCGGGGCCTTCGCGTGGCCGTGGTTCACGGGGACGATGTTGACGACCAGGGACGATGAGCTGCGGTCCTCGTCAGCCACCAACCGGGGTGGTGCGAGACGCTGTCCGCCGCCGGAATCTCGACCATCGTGGGCGATCCCGAACGTGGCCGACGTCGTTCGACCGCCGCCATCTGCCGAATCCTGCGCCTCCCACCACGGGGATTCCTGGGTCGCAGATCCTGGGGAATCGCGGAGCACCGCCGATGGCACCGTCGCCACGGTGTCCCGGGAGTGGGGCTAACCCTTGTTCGCGGCCCCGCGGAGGTCGGCGAACCGTTCCGGCCAGCCGACCTGGCCACCCTCGGCCACGAGCCGGACCTCGAATCCCGCGGCATCGAGGAGGCTGGCCGCGATCGCAGCCCGGCCGCCGGCCTTGCAGGCGACCGTGATCCGTCGGTCCCGGGGAAGCTCGTCGAGCCGCTCCGGGAGGTCGGCGACGAAGATCGTCTGGGCCCCGGGGATGACGCCGTCGTCGCGCCACTCGATCGGCTGGCGGACGTCGAGCAGGGCCGGCATCGAGCCCAGGGCGGCCTCGCCGAAGACGTCGCCCATCGTCGCGGTCGGGTAGCTCGAGATGGGGCGGCCGGCGCCGAGCCAGCCATCGATGCCGTCGACCAATGCCCCGAGGACATGCTCGTAGCCGATTCGGAGGAGTTGCGTCACTGCTTCCTCGACCGCGGCCGCGGCCGGTTCGGGCGGCACGAGCACCAGCGGCGCGTCGAACGGCACGAGCCAGCCGACGTACGCGGCGAACGTGTCATCGAGCTCGATGTTCAGCGAGCCGGGCACATGGGCCGCCGCGAATGCGGCCCTCGGCCGGGCGTCGACGATCCGGGCGCCGGCCCGAGACGCGGCGGCCAGGCCTTCGGCATCGAGCGTCCGCGTCGCCGGCAGCCCGCCGAGAACGGCCGGGCCCGCCCGGTTGAGCGGCGCCATCCGGGCGTAGTAGGCCGGGAACGCCCCGAGGCCGCCGAGGAGGGCCTCGCGGAAGCCGCCCGAAGCCATCGCCGCGAGGACCGGGTTCCGGGCCAGCTCCGAGCCGATGGACGTCGTCCGTGACGGCGCCGCCGGGCCGGCGCTGCAGAAGCTGCCGGCGCCATGGGTCGGCAGGATCCGGACGGCTGCAGGCAGCGCCGCGAGCCGGCGCAGGGTCGCCATCTGGAGCTCGGTCAGCTCGTCGGTCCGGGCGGGCCCGAGGAGGTCCGTCCGGCCGGCCGTCCCGACGAGGAGCGAGCCGCCGCTGAAGACCCCTTCGGGCGGCCCATCGTCGGTGGTCCCCGCCGGCCGCACCGCCCAGGCCAGGTGCTCGGGCGTGTGGCCGGGGGTCGCCATGGCCGTCAGCCGGAGCCCGCCGACCTCGACCGTCGTGCCCTCGTCGGCCCCCACGTGCGGGAAGGCGTAGCCACCCCGGGCCGGGGCGACGATCTCGGCACCGGTCGCGGCCCGGACCTCGAGCGCTCCGGACAGGTAGTCGTTGTGGACGTGGGTCTCGAAGACGCGGGTGACGCGAAGGCCGCGCCGGTCCGCCACGGCCAGGAACCGCCAGGCGTCGCGCTGGGGGTCGATGATCGCGGCCTCGCCGTCGCTGGCGACGAGGTACGACGCGTCGCCCAGGCCCTCGGTCGTGAACAGCTCGATGTCCATGCTGTCGCCCATCCTCGCACGCCTCGCCCCCGCCCCCGCCCGCCGCCAGGCCCGCGTGCCGCGCCCGCCCGCCCGCCCGCTGCCCCGCGCCGCCACCAGAAACCTCCGATCGCCCCGCCTCGTACCATTGGCCGCATGGCGAAGATCGGTTATGCGGCGATGCTCGAGCAGTTCCACCCGACGGACCTGCTCGACTGGTGTGCGGCAGCCGAGACGGCCGGCTTCGAGGCCGGGTTCATGGTCTCGGAGCACTTCCACCCGTGGACCCCGGCCCAGGGCAACGCCGCATTCGCCTGGTCGTTCATGGGTGCCCTCGGGACGCGGACGTCGCTGCCGTTCGGGACCGCCGTGACGTGCCCCGGATTCCGCTACCACCCCGCGGTCATCGCCCACGCCGCCGCGACCCTCGGCGCGATGTTCCCCGGCCGCTTCTACCTCGGCCTCGGCGCCGGTGAGGCCCTCAACGAGCACGTCATCGGCGGCGCCTGGCCCGAGATCGGCGTCCGCAGCGCGATGCTGTTCGAGGCCATCGAGGTCATCAACAAGCTGTTCAGCGGCGAGGTCGTCCGGCATCGAGGCGAGCATTTCACCCTCGAGAGCGCGAAGCTCTACACCCGCCCCGAGCGACCCGTGCCGATCTACGTGGCGACGGCCGGCCCGGTCAACGCCAGGCGGACCGGCAAGTTCGCCGACGGGATCATCACCGTCGGGGCGGCCGACGAGAAGATCGCCGGGCTGTGGGCCAAGTACGAGGAGGGCGCCCGCGAGGCCGGCAAGGACCCGTCCGGCTCGCCCAAGCTCCTCCAGATCCACGTCTCCTGGGCCCGGACCGACGACGAGGCCATCGACCAGGCCGTCCGCGAGTGGCCCAACGGCGGGATGCCGTTCCCGAAGCAGGACATCAAGAACCCCGAGGACTTCGCCGCGATGGCGAAGCTGGTTGGCCCGGGCGACTTCAGGAACCGGGTCCTGATGACCTCCGATCTTGCCGCCCATGCCGCCCACATCCAGCACTACCTGGACATGGGCTTCGACGAGGTCCATCTCCACAACGTCGGCCGCAACCAGGCCGAGTTCATCGAAGTCTTCGGCCGCGAGGTCCTGCCCCAGCTGAAGCTCGGCTAGGTACGGCCAGTTCCTCGTTTGTGACACTTCCCGCCCCGTCGCCGGTATGCCACCGGCTCCGTCGCCGTTGATGCCGTTGGCGCATCAGAATCGCGGCTCAGGAGCTTGGCCGGACGCCATTCCTGTCGAATCGGACGGTCGGCGGAGCGTGAATGGCCGCCGATCGATGCACCCGGCGCATCAGGCAGCTCGATGCACCCGGCGCATCAGGCAGCTCGATGCCCCCGGTCGGTGGCGATCCGTGCCCCGTGCCAGCTGCCTGCCGCGGTCTACCTTCCCCCGCCCCGGACGATTTTCCGGGCCCGGCGGGACACGCCGATGAACTCGCGGAGGTGGTGGAGCGGCCGGATGTGGCTCCGCTCCTCGCCGTAGATCGTCGAGATCGGGACCCACCGGATCGGCCAGCCCTCGCGCAGGCTGACCGCGATCATCTCGACCTCGAAGGCGAAGCCGTCCTCGCGGCTGCCGAGCATCTCGGCCATGAGCCGCCGGCCCACCAACCGGTAGCCCGACTGGTTGTCCGGGATCCAGTGCCCCACGGCGGTCGAGAGGACGATCGTCCCGGCGGTGTTCGAGAGGCGGCGAACGAGCGGCATCCGGGCGAAGTCGCGCCGGCCGACGATGAGCTCGCCAGGCCGCTCCCGCTCCGCCGCCACGAATCGCGGCAGCTCGGCCGGGTCGTGCTGGCCATCGCCGTCGAGGGTGACCACCGCCAGCGCGCCTTCGGCGATCGCCCGGGCGAAGCCCGCTCGAAGGGCCGCGCCCTTGCCCTGGTTGGGCTGCTGCCGGAGGACCATCGCGCCGGCCGCCTCGGCCGCCTCGGCCGTGCCGTCGCGCGACCCGTCGTCGACGACGAGGACCGGCAGGTGCGCGGCCGCGGCCCGGACGACCGCGCCGATCCGGGGCGCTTCGTCGTGGGCCGGGATGAGGGCGAGGATCGTTGGGCCGGGCTCCGTCACCCGCCTATCATCGGCGACGCCGACCTCGACGCCCGTCGTCAGGAGCTCGAGGCCGTCGTCCGGCGCTGGTGCGACGACCGCGACCGGGACGGCGACCCGGACCGGGACCCCTGGTCGACGCCGGGCGGGCCCTCCTCCGCCTCGAGGAACCACGTCGGCATGAAGCCCTTGCCCTTCACCTCGACGAGCCCTCGTGGCGCCATCCGGAAGCGGCCCCGGAGCCGCTCCTCGACGGCCCCTGAGACCTGCACCCGACCGGGGACGCCGGTCGATTCCATCCGACTCGCGAGGTTCACCGTGTCGCCCCAGATGTCGTAGATGAACTTCTTGGTGCCGATGACGCCGGCCACCACCGGTCCGCAGTTCATCCCGACCCGGAACCGGATGCCGAAGAGCCGGGCCGCATCGATCTCCGCGACCCGCGCGGCCAGGGCGATGGCCATCCGGGCCACCCGTTCGGGGTGGTCGACGATGGCATCGGTCAGGCCGCCGACGACCATGTAGGCGTCGCCGATCGTCTTTACCTTCTCGAGGCCATGCTCCTCGACCAGGTCGTCGAAGACCGAAAAGACCTCGTTGAGGACCTCGACGAGCTCGTCCGGTTGCATCGCGCTCGACAGCTCGGTGAAGCCGACGATGTCGGCGAACAGCAGGGTGACGTCGTCGAAGCGATCGGCGATGAGGCGCTCGCCGCGCCGGAGGCGGTCGGCGATCGGCTCGGGCAGGATGTTCAGGAGGAGCCGCTCGTTCTCGCGGTGGAGCCGCTCCAGCTCCTTCGCGGCCGTGATATCGGTGCCGTAGACGTTGACGAATCCGAACTCCGGGACGTCCACCGGCAGCAGGGCATAGGTTCGGCCGCCGGCGGAGACCTCCACCACGGCCCGCTCGGTGGCCTCGACGCGGGCCTTGAGGCGAGCCCACAGGTCGGCCTCGATCGTGCCGCCGACAGCTGAGCCGATGCCGTCGATGAGCCCGGCGCTGGCCGCGTTGGCGTACACGATGCGCCCATCCCAGTCGAGTCGGAAGACCGGGTTGGGGTTCTGGTCGGGGAAGCGGGCGACGGCCTTGCGGGCCGTGACGTCGGTCCCGTACAGGTTGACGAAGCCGAGCTCGGGGACGTCGACGGCGAGGATCTCAAAGGTGGCCGATCCCACCGCGACCTCGAACGGCTGGCCGGACCCGGCCGCGGCCTGGATCCTCGAGTGCCACGCACCGGCCATTGGCGCGCCGACCGCTGCGGCCATCGAGGCCATGACCCCGGCACTCGCGGCATTGGCGTACTGGAGGCGCCCGTCGCGGGTCATCCGCAGCACCGGGTTGGGATTCTGGTCCGGGAACCGGCTGATCGCCGCAAGCTGCTCGCCGGTGAGGACCGGCGGACCGGGCCGGGATCCGGAATCGTCGGAGCGAGACGCGCCCATCCGCGGATCGTAGCCCGCGCGCCCGCTCGCCGGGAGCGGGTATCGGTGGCGCCGGCCGAGCGTGACTCGGCCGGCGCGCCTTGAGCTGGCGAACGGGCCTACATCAGGCCGACGACGTGGCCCTCGGGGTCGGTGAAGAGGGCAACCCTCGTCTCGGGCGCGACCTCGGTGAGCGGCATGATCACCCGTCCGCCGAGCTCCTCGACGCGGCGGAGGGTCGCTTCGGGATCGTCCGCGTGGACGTAGAAGGTGACGTGGCCGGCGCCGCCATCCTGCGACTGGCCGAGCCCGGCCGTCAGGTTCTCGTCCCGGAACATGCCATAGCCGCCCGGGTTGTTCGTGTCGAGCTTCCAGCCGAAGACGTCGCCGTAGAACGCCTGGAGCGCCGGACCGTCCTTGCCAACCACCTCGACGTGGATCACGTGTGCCGTCATTGCCGGGACCTCTAACTGGTCGACGTCCGGACCCGGCGCCCGCCGGACCTCCCCGTCACCTCCACGACGAACGGACCGGCCGTGAATCGACAGGGGCCAAGGGTATCGTCGCTTGACATCAACTGCGACTCAATCTCATTATCGATCTCTATGATGCGCACCAGCGGCAGCCTCGCCCTGCTCCTCGCCGGGCTCCTCGTGGCCGCCGGCTGCGCGCCCTCGGCATCGGCCTCGCGCGATCCATCCGCCCCGATCCGCGTGGTCACCACGTCGACGGTCCTCGGCGACCTCATCGGCCGGACCGGCGGCGACCTCGTCGCCGTGACCAGCCTCGTCCCGCCCGGCGCCGATGTCCACACCTACCAGCCGAGCCCGGCGGACCTCCAGGCCCTGGCCGCCGCCGAGCTCGTGGTCATGAACGGCCTTGGCCTCGACGACTGGCTCGCCGACATGATCGAGACCGTGTCCGGTGGCCCCCAAAGCCGGGTCCCGATCGTCCGGCTCGCGGAGGACAGCCTCGATTTCGAGCTCCTCCCGGGGGACGAGCCCGACACCCGAAACCCACATCTCTGGATGGACGTCGGCTACGCCATCCGGTACGTCGATCGGATCGAGACCGCGCTCGTCGCCGTTGCGCCCGAGCGGGCTGCCGACATCGAACGCGAAAGCGGCTCATACCTGGTCGCGTTGACCGAGCTCGACGGCTGGGTTCGCGAGCAGATCGCAACGATCCCGGTCGAGCATCGCAAGCTCGTCACGTTCCACGATGCCCTGCCGTACTTCGCCCGAGCCTACGGCCTGGAGGTCGTCGGGGTCGCGGTCGATGCGCCCGGCCAGGACCCCAGCGCCGGCGAGATCGCCGCGCTCATCGACGCCATCCGGTCGAGCGGCGTGAAGGCGATCTTCTCGGAGGACCAGTTCCCGACCGCGCTCATCGACCAGATCGCCCGGGAGACCGGCGCGACGGTCGTGGCCGACCTCTACTCTGACGCCGTCGGCGACCCCCCGGTCACGTCGTATGAGGCCGTGATCCGCTGGGACGTCGAGCACATGGTCGAGGCGCTGCGTTGACCCGACGATGGCCCCGCACGGAGTCCCGGCGCCTCGACACGGTCCGCCGGTGAGCGCACCCGTCCCGGCCACGGACCCGACCCTCGGTGCCGTCCGCCATCACGAGCCGCCGGGCGACCCAGGCGCGCACGAGCACGGCCGCGACGTCGGATCGATCGACGGCGCGCCGGTCAGCGTGCACCTCACCGACGTCGCCGTGGGCTACGAGGACCGGCCGGTCCTCGAGGACCTCGACCTGGTCCTCGCGGCCGGGTCGCTCACGGCCATCGTGGGCCCGAATGGCGGCGGCAAGAGCACCCTCCTGAAGCTCATCGCGGGCCTGCTCGCGCCGTGGACCGGCAGCATCGAGGTCCTCGGCGGCCCACCCGGCCGGTACGCCCGTTCCGTCGCCTACGTGCCCCAGGCGGAGGCCGTCGACTGGAGCTTCCCGGTGGCCGCCCGCGACGTGGTCATGATGGGCCGCTTCCCACGCCTCGGGCCACTCCGTCGCCCGGGTGCCGGGGATCACGCGGCGGTCTCGGCGGCGCTCGAGCAGGTCGGCATGGCCGAGCTCGCGGGTCGCCAGATCGGGGCCCTCTCGGGCGGCCAGCGGCGGCGCGTCTTCCTTGCCCGGGCCCTCGCCGCGAAGCCGGACCTGTACCTCCTCGACGAACCCGTGACGGGCGTGGATCACGCCACCCACGTGGACCTCATGGCCGTCCTCGATGCCGAGGCCCGCGCCGGCAAGACCGTCATCGCATCGACCCACGACCTGGCCTCGGCAGCCCACCACTTCCGCTCGATCGTGGCCATCAACCGGACGATCGTCGCCCACGGTGACGCGGACCTCGTCCTCGACCCGGACGTCCTCCTCCGGACGTACGGTGGCCACCTCCTCTTCCTCGGCGACCGGGCTGTCCTGCTCGACGACGCGCACCATCACGACGAAGCCCCGGGCGGCGAGGTCCACCATCACGAGGACGGCGGCGGGGCCGGGAGGCGCCGATCGTGAGCCTGGTCGTCGATCCCCTCCAGTACGAGTTCTTCGTCCGGGCCCTGGCCGCATCGATCCTGGTCGGCCTGGTCTGCGCCGTCGTCGGGACGTACATGGTCCTGCGGGGCCTGGCCTTCATGGGCGACGCCCTCAGCCATGCCGCGTTCCCCGGGGTCGTGGCGGCCTACCTCCTGAAGGCGCCGTTCCACGTCGGGGCGGCGATCGCCGCCATCGGCACGGCCCTCGCCATCGGCTGGATCACCCGGCGGGGCCGGCTCCGGAGCGACACGACGATCGGGGTCCTGTTCGCCGGGATGTTCGCCCTCGGCGTGTTCCTCTTCAGCACGATCCAGAACTACGTCGGCGACCTGTTCGGCTTCCTGTTCGGGGAGGTCCTGGGGATCAGCGGGACGGACCTCGCCGCGGTGGCCGTCCTGAGCGTCCTCGTCCTCGGTACCGTGACCGTGCTCTGGAAGGAGCTGCTGTACTCGACCTTCGATCCGCTGGCCGCGGCGGCATCGGGCCTGCCGGTCGCGGCGCTCGAGTACCTGTTCCTCGGCCTCATCGCCCTGACGATCGTGATCAGCCTCCAGGCGGTCGGGATCATCCTGGTCGTGGCCATGCTCGTGACGCCCGCGGCGACCGCCCAGCTCGTGGCCGACCGCTTCTCGCGGCTCATGGCGATCGCGATCGCGGTCGGGACCCTGGCCCCGATCGCCGGCCTGTACCTGAGCTTCTGGACGAATACCGCCAGCGGCGCCCTCATCGTCCTCGTCGAGACGGCGGCATTCCTGGTGGCGCTGGCGCTCGGACCACGGACGGGGCTCCTGCGCGCCCGGCGACGGACCACCTCCGCCTGAGGCTCGTCCTGCGACCCACTACAGCGAGATATCCACTTCGCCGCAGGGCTCGGGCTGGCTCCCGGACGGGCGCGCCGCATTGACCTCGGCCCACGTGTCGGGCGTCAGCAGGAGCGTCCAGGCTTCGATCGCCCCGGCCGTCTCGAACGCCGCCTGGCCTGCCCCCTTCGCCTCGGCGAGGCCGCTGCCGGCCGCGGCCCGCTCGGCGTCGACATAGGCCTGGAAGGCCGCCAGGACGTCGCCCATCGCTGCCATCGGCTCGGCGCCGGGTGACCACGCGGCCCCGACCGCGGCATGCGCGCGGCCGGCCTCGAGCTCCGCGAGCATGGCCGCGGCGTGGCGTTCGACGGCTTCGGTGTCGCCGGCCTCGATCGCAGCCTCGAGATCCTGTCTGAGATCCGATGGCGCGTTGGTATCCGGGTTGCCGTAGCCCTCGAAGAGTGACGCCCAGGCCGCGCAGGCCGCCGTCCGGAACTCCTCGAACGTCGTCGCCCCGGGCTTCGGGCTCGGGCTCACCGCGCCGCCGCCGCAGGTCGCGACGAGGGCGGCGGCGAGGAGGCCGACGAGCAGCCGGGCGGGCCCGGAGTGGATCGCATCAGTCCGTTGCATGCATGGGTGACGCGGCCACCCGCCGATCGTTACGACGGGTGTCGGCGAGGGTCCCGCTGACGTCGGGCCGAACGGGCCGCGGCGCAGGGGCCGAAGGTCCCTGCCATGGGCCGCACGCCCTGGCCACACTCAACGCATGAAGGCGAGCGTCCCGCGGCCGCCGCGCACCCTGGGCAGGGTCGGGGCACAGACCCAGGCCCAGGCCGGCGGCATCATCATCGTCCCGATCGCCGGCATGACCTGCCGCTCGTGCGAGCGCCGCATCGAGCGCCAGGTGCGCCGGATTCCCAACGTCGAGGGCGCCACCGCGTCGGCCTCGCGCGCCCGGGTCGAGGTCGTGACGAGCGGTCCCGTCTCGGGCGTCGACCTCGCCGAGGCCATCGAGGCTGCCGGGTACGAGGTGGGCCAGACCCGCTGGCTGACCCCCGACCGCGACACCTGGCTCGCCGCCGGCTCGGGACTCGTCCTCATCGTCTCGGTCGCCATCCTGGCCGAGCTGCTCGGGTTCAGCGGCCTGACCGCGGGCCTCGGCGACATCCGGGAAGGCGGCCTGCTCGTCGCCGGGATGCTCGGCCTCGCGGCCGGGGTCTCGACCTGCATCGCCCTCACCGGTGGCCTCGTCCTGGCCCTGTCGGCGGCTGCGGCCGCCGCCCGGGGCGACGACCCGGATCCTTCGATAGCCACCCGCCTGCGGCCCGTCGCTTCCTTCCTCGTCGGTCGGGTCCTCGGCTTCGCCCTCCTCGGCGCGGCGCTCGGGGCCCTCGGCTCGAGGGTGGTCCTGCCGCCCCTCGCGATCGCGGCGCTGATGGTGGTCGTGGCCGTCGTGATGACGATCCTGGGGGTTCGCCTCACGGGCCTCTCGCCGCGGATCGCGGCCTGGTCGCCGACGCTACCGAGCGGGCTGGCTGCCCGGATCGGGGCCGGCGGCGATGGCTCCGCCTACTCCGACACGCGGGCCGCCGCCCTCGGGGTCGCCTCGTTCTTCCTGCCCTGTGGCTTCACCCAGGCCGTCCAGATCTACGCCCTCTCGACCGGCTCACCGCTCGTCGCCGGCGGGATCATGGCCGCCTTCGCCCTCGGGACGGTGCCGGGCCTGCTCACCCTTGGCGGGCTGCCGTCGTTCCTCCCGAAGGCATCCCGGCCGGCCGTGCTGCAGACGATCGGGGTCGTTGTCATCGGCTTCGCGTTCCTGAACGGGATGGCCGGCCTCCGCCTCGCCGGCCTGCTGCCCGACTTCGGGCCGGGCTCGGCCGCGGCGCCCAGCGTGACCGTGGCGAGCGGCGTCCAGACGCTTCGGACGGCCCAGGTCAGCAACGGCTACGAGCCGGCGAACGTCTCGATCTACGCCGGCATGCCGACCCGCTGGATCATCGATTCGCAGGACGGCGGCTCGTGCGCCGTGTTCCTCCAGGTCCCGTCCCTCGGGATTGCCGTGACCCTCGAGCCGGGCGAGAACGTCATCGAGCTGCCGGCCCTCGACAGCGGCCGCGTCCAGTACATGTGCTCGATGGGCATGTACGGCGGCCAGCTCACCGTCGTCGACGGGACGCCGCCGGTTGAGGGTGCGTTCGCCGGAGGCTGATACCGGGCACCGCGGCCGCAACGCCGCGACTCCGTGGCCGCGCCATGCGACCAGGCGGCTACAGGTCGGCGACGTTCAGGACGCCACGCCGGATCGCGAACTTCAGGAGCTCCACCCGGTCGTGGAAGCCGAGCTTCTCCATGACCGTGGCCCGGTAGTTGTGGACCGTCTGCTCGCTCAGGTGGAGGGCCCGTGCGATCTCGCGGTTGGTGTGGCCCACGGCGGCCAGGAGGAGGACCTCGTGCTCCCGGTCGGTGAGGGTGTCGTAGGCGTCCTCGAGGCTGTGCTCGGGGCTCCGCAGGACGTAGGTGTTGACCATCCGGGTGACGAGGG
>SCUO01000065.1 GCA_004297395.1 Chloroflexota bacterium
CCCTCGATCACATCGTCCCGCGGCATCGCGGCGGGCTGCACACCTGGGACAACCTCGTGGCCGCCTGCAAGGGCTGCAACCACCGCAAGGGCAGCAAGACCCTCGACGAGGCCCGGATGCACCTCGTCCGCGCCCCGTTCGAGCCGCGCAGCGACCTCTATTCGCTGTTCACCCCGTACCTCGCCGACGAGCGCAACGAGGCCTGGCGCTCGTACCTCTTCCTCGGGCGGAACTGACCGGGGCCGGGGTCGGCCCGTGGAGATCCGCCCGCCCGCGATCGCCCCGCCCGGGATCCGCCGGCCCGGCACCCGCCCGCCCGAGATCCGCCCGCCCGACTCGGTCCTGGCGATCCTGGGCCGCCTCTGGTCGGCCGGCCACGCCGGCTATGTCGTGGGCGGCTCCCTGCGCGACGTCCTCATGGGCCGCGAGCCGCACGACTGGGACATGGCCACGGATGCCCGCCCGGATCGGCTCCTCGAGCTCTTTCCCGGCGCCGTCTACGAGAATCGCTTCGGGACCGTGGCCATCCGCGAGGGCGGCGAGCTCCACGAGGTCACGACGTTCCGGACCGACCACGAGTACGCCGACTTCCGCCGTCCGCATCGGATCGAGTTCGGCGACCGGATCGAGCTCGACCTGGCCCGGCGCGACTTCACGATCAACGCGCTGGCCTGGGGCGCCGACGCGACCCGGCACCGCGGCGAACCTGCCGCCCCCGGCCTCGTCGATCCCTACGGCGGGACCGACGACGTCGAGGCTCGGATCATCCGGGCGGTCGGCGACCCGCGGGCTCGATTCGAGGAGGACGCCCTGCGGATGGTCCGTGCGGTTCGCCTGGCCGCGACACTCGGCGTCGAGATCGAGACCGGGACGCTCGGGGCGATCGAGGCCCGCGCGAAGCTCGTCGCCCACCTGTCGGGCGAGCGCCTGGCGGCCGAGCTCGACAAGCTCCTGGGTGCCGACCGGCCGTCGATCGGGCTCCGGCTGATGGCATCGACCGGGATCCTCGCCGTCCTCTCGCCCGAGCTGGCTGCGCAGCGTGGCCTGCCCCAGAACAAGATCCCCGGCGACGATCTCTGGGCCCACACCGTCCGGACGGTCGATGCCGTCGCGATCGACCGACCGGTCGTCAGGCTGGCCGCCCTGCTCCACGACATCGGCAAGCCCGCGACGATGGCCGATGGCCACTTCCTCCACCACGACGCCGTCGGGGCGGAGTTGGCGGCGAAGCTCCTCGACCGCCTCCGATCGCCGAGGCCGGTCGCCGAGCGGGTGGTCCATCTCGTCCGCCACCACATGTTCACCTACGACCCGACGTGGGGCGATGCGGGGGTGCGGCGCTTCATCCGGCGGATCGGGCGGGACGCCCTCGAATCGCTCTTCGCCCTGCGCGAGGCGGACAACGTCGGCAGCGGCCAGGCGCCGGGCGGCAACGAGCTCGACGAGCTTCGGCGTCGGGTCCGCGAGCAGCTCGAGGGCGACGTCGTCCTCGAGCGGTCGGACCTCGCAATCGATGGCAACGACCTCATCGCCGAGCTGGGGCTGGCGGAGGGGCCGACGCTCGGGCGAGTTCTCGGTGAGCTCCTGGAGCGGGCGATCGCCGACCCGTCGATCAATGATCGCCCGACGCTCCTCCTCCTCGCCCAGGCGATGCTCACGGAGGATCGATGATCGAGCTGCTGCTGGCGGCCGAGCGGATGCTCGCCGCGGGCGACCTGGACCACGCCGAGCGGCTCTTCTCCCAGGTGGCCGAGGCCGACCCGCGGAATGCGATCGCGGTCGTGGGCCTGGCCGAGGTCGCCGGGGCGCGCGGTGACGCGGTGGCGGCGCTCGGACAGGCTCGACGGGCGCTCGGGATCGACCCCGAGAACGCGGCGGCCCGGCGAATGGTCGAGCGGCTCGAGATGGCGGCTCCGCGGGCAGTGGCGCCCGAGCCGGAGGGCGCGCCCGAACCCAGGACGGCAGGCGGGCCCGAGCCCGAGCCGCCGGCGCCCGCCCGCCGGTCGTGGCTCGATCGGATTCTCGGGTTCTTCGGTCGCCGCTGACCTCCGGGCGTCCGCGCCCGTATCCTGCGGCCATGCACATCCTCGTCACCGGCGGCGCCGGGTACGTCGGCTCGGTCACGGTGGAGCGGCTGCTCGAGGCCGGCCACCAGGTGACGGTCCTCGACGACCTCTCGACCGGCCATGCCGAGTCCGTCGTCGAGGGCGCCACGCTCGTCGAAGGGTCGTTCGGGGATCGAGAGGCGGTCGCGGGCCTTCTGCGGAGCGCAGGCATCGATGCCGTCCTCCATTGCGCCGCGAAGTCGCTCGTCGGCGAGTCGATGGTCGAACCGGCGATCTACTACCGCCACAACGTCGCCGGCGGGGTCGCCCTTCTGGACGCGATGCGCGACGCCGGCGTCGGGCGGATCGTCTTCTCGTCGACCGCGGCCGTCTATGGCGTCCCCGAGGCGACTCCGATCCCCGAGGACGCCGTCCTGCGGCCGATCAACCCGTACGGCGAGTCGAAGCGGACGTTCGAAGGCGCGATGGCCTGGTACGGGGCGGCCTACGGGATCCGCAGTGTGAGCCTTCGCTACTTCAACGTCGCCGGGGCGTCCGAGGTCAACGGCGAGCGCCACGACCCGGAGACACACCTCATCCCGAATGTCCTTGCAGCGATGGGGAAAGCCAGGCCCCTGACCCTCTTCGGGGACGATTACCCGACCCCTGACGGCACCCCGATCCGCGACTACATCCACGTCCTCGACCTGGCCGACGCCCACCTGGCCGCGCTCGAGGCGACCGCGCCGGGCGATCTGCGGACGGATCGGGCGCTCGTCTGCAACCTCGGCAGCGGGGGCGGCTTCAGCGTCCGCGAGGTCCTCGCCGCGGCGCACCGTGTGACTGGAACGCCCGTCCCGCACACCGTCGGCCCGCGGCGCGAGGGCGATCCGGCGATCCTCGTCGCCTCGATCGAACGGGCGGCGGACGTCCTCGGTTGGCGGCCGCGCCGATCGACCCTCGAGGAGATGATCGGCTCCGCCTGGACGTGGACCGCCCGCCGAACGCGCGACGGGTGAGCTCCGGCTGAGCCGGCCCTGATCCAGAATCCCGGCTAGCGCGGTTCGAGCGGCGCCGTTGCCGGCGCGAGGCGATCGGGTGGTGGCGTGGCGCGATCGTCGACCTCGCCCGAGCCGGTCCAGCTGTCGGATACCGGGCGGATGAGCCAGGCCCCGATGAGCATCGTCACCAGGAGGCTCAGGACGGCGACCTGGTAGGCGGCGTTGCCCAGCGTGTCGAACGTCAGGAGCAGGATCAGGCCGTACAGCAGCTGGCCGATGACCTGCGAGCCCTTCCCGACGAGCCCGTAGAGGCCGAAGAACTCACCCAGTCGCGCCGGCGGCGAGAGACGGAGCATGAACACGCGATCGGCCACCTGGACGCCGCCGAGGCCGCTGCCCAGGATCGCCCCGGCGACCAGGAACAGGCCGATCCCGATGGGCCCGGCGATCCCGATCGAGACACCGCCGATGACGAGACCGATCGCCCACGACCACAGGACCGCCATGAGCGTCCGCTTGGGGCCCCAGCTGTCGACGAGCCGGCCCCAGCCGAAGCTGGCCACGACCGCGACGACGGTCAGCCCGAGGAGGACCAGGTTCGCGACGGTGGTCGTCATGCCCATCGCCCGCACGGTCACGACGCTCATCACGACGATGACGGTGTTGACGGCGTCGGAGTAGAAGAACCGACCCAACAGGAACCGGCCCAGCCCCGGCACGCCACGAGCGTGCTCGACCGTCCGGAAGACCTGGTCGAACGAACCGGTGAGGTCAGCCCGCGAAATCGACTCGCCGCTCGATGTCTCCTTCACGATCAGGAAGATCGGGACCGCGAAGAGCGCGAAGAGGATCGCCGTGAGCCGAAACCGATCCTCGACCGGGACATCGAGGAGAAAGATCGCCAGGCCCACCGCGATCGTGCCCATGTAGCCGACGGCCACGCCGATCCCCGAGAGGGTGCCGCGGGTGTTCGGCTTGCTCACCGTCTTCAGCGTCGCGTCGTAGTAGATGAGCGCCGCCTGGTAGGCGAAGTTCGCGACGATGAACAGGATCAAGCCACCCGTCGGTCCGGCATCGGCCGTGAATGCCGTGGCGGCGACGCACAGCGAGGTGAAGACGAGCAGGAACGGCAGGCGCCGGCCGCCGCGATCCGACAGCGCCCCGAGGATCGGCGAGACGACGGCGTTGAGGCCGACGCTGACGACGATCCCGAGGCTCAGGAGGAAGTTGCCGTCCCGCTCGCCGAACTGGGCTTCCTCGGTCAGCCACAGGCCGATCGCCCCGGACACGACGGCGAAGCTGAAGATCGTGTTCGCGAAGTCGTAGAGGGCCCAGGCGGCCGGGACGCGCGCTCGACCGGATGGAGTGAGGGCCGCGAGTGCCTGCATCGGCGGGGTGCTCCCTTATCGAATGGGCCGATCGGGCCGGGCGGGCGGCGAGCGCCGTCGGCCGGATGATAGTGAAGACAAGCCCCCGCCAGGGCCGTTTCGTGCGCGGCCGATCAGCCCGGCGGGGTTCCGCTGAGCCGCACCGGTCGGCGGGCCGCTTCCACTGGCATGGGCATTCGTCATCGACCGGCGCCGCCACCGGTCGGGGTAGGATGCCGGTCATGACCGCGCCCGTCACGGTGAGCAGCCCGTCCGCGCTCCGCCTCATGCCGTTCGGGCAGGCCAGGGCACACGACATCCGGGACCCGCTCTGGGAGCCATTGTGGGGTGGCCAGCGGGTGCTGGTCCATGCCCTCGACGGCCGCGTCGCGTTCCGTGACGAGCACGGCGAGGCGGTGGCCGGCCATGACGACCTGCGCGCGGCGATCGCCGGGCTGACGATGGCCGAGGAGGCCGTCATCGACGGCTACCTCGTGCCGGCGCCACTTCGCGACACGACCGGGGCCGAATTGCCGGCTGGGCTCGACGCCGTCCAGTCGGCGGCAGAGATGGGCCGCCAGTTCCTGCTCGGCAACCGCAACACGGAGAAGCGCGAGGAGGAGATCCGGCCGGCCGAGCCGCCGGTGCAGGTCCCGTCGAGCTCGCCGGCGGCCTTCATCGCCGTCGACCTCCTGTGGCTCGACGAGGATCCCATCATCGATGTCCCGCTCCTCGAGCGGAAGCGTCTCCTCGAGAGCGTCCTGGGTGACGGCGAGATCGTCCGCCGGACGATGTCGGTGCGGTCGCCGGTCGAGCAGTGGTACGCCCAGTGGCGGGCGCTGGGCTTCAACGCCGTCGCGGCCAAGGGTGCGAACAGCCGCTACACGCCGGGCCAGCCGAACGGGGAGTGGGCGACGGCCCTCATCCCGAAGCGTTGAGCGGCGGCGCCGGCTGCCCGCCGACCGGCAGGCACGTGACGCGGCGGCGCGCCCGGCCCGCCAATTGGTCGCGCCTCGCACCGAGGCAAGAGCCCGGCCGATCACGCCGCCCACCCCCCACTCCGCCGCACGGTGGTACGGTGAGGTCGTGCCCGAGACCGTGCTGACGCCGGCCATCCGCAAGGAGATCGCCCGCCTGGAGCGGGCGGACATCATGGTCGGGATCCCGAGCTTCAAGAATGCCGCGACGATCGGCTACGTCGTCCGGGCGGCGCAGGCCGGCCTCGTCCAGTACTTCCCCGATCTTCGACCGGTGGTCGTGAACTCGGACGCCGGCTCGCCCGACGGGACCGGCCGGGTCGTGGTGGAGACCGAGCCGCCCGACTACGTGGAACGGATCCTCCTCGTCCGGCCCACCAACAAGCTGGCCCGCGTCTCGCTCACCTATCCGGAGGTCGACGGCAGCGGCGGCAAGGGCGCGGCCCTGTGGACGATCTTCGAGATCGCAGCGGCACTCGAGGTCCAGGCGCTGGTCGTCGTTGACTCGGACCTGCGAAGCATCCTGCCCGAGTGGATCGAGCTCCTGGCCGGCCCGATCCTCAAGGGCGGCTACGACTACGTCGCCCCGCTGTACAGCCGCCACAAGCACGACGGCACGATCACGAACACGGTCACCTACCCCCTCACGAGGGCCCTCTACGGGCTTCGCATCCGGCAGCCCATCGGTGGCGACTTCGGCGTCTCGGGCGACCTCGTCCGGCACTACCTCGAGGCGCCCGACTGGACGCCCGACGTGTCGAAGTTCGGGATCGACATCTGGATGACGACAACGGCCGTGGCCGGCGGCTTCGCGGTCTGCCAGACCCGCCTCGGAGCCAAGGTCCACGATCCAAAGGACCCCGGCGCCGACCTGGGGCCGATGTTCCGCCAGGTCGTCGGGACGATCCTCCGGGTCGCCGTGGCGAACGCCGACCGCTGGCGCGACGTCCGGGGCAGCCACGACGTGCCGGCCTACGGCTTCGAGCGCCACGCCGACCCGCCGCCGCTCGAGATCAACGTCCTGCGGCTGCTGTCGGAGTTCCAGGCCGGCTCGCTGACGATGGCCTCGACCTGGCGGGAGATGCTCGCGCCGGCCACGGCGGCCGAGGTCCTGGCCCTGGCCGAGGAAGCCGGCACCGTGGCGACCACGGTTCGCGAGCACCTGGGCATGGGCCGGCCGGGGACGGAGGCACCCTCGACCGCAGCGATGGCCGAGGCGGCGGCGGCGTTCATGTTCCCCGACGATCTCTGGGCCCGGATCGTCTACGACCTGATCATCAGCGCCCGTGCGGCGCCGGAGGCCGTGGACGCGAGGGTCGCGGCCCTGGTCCCGGTCTACTTCGGGCGGGTCGCCTCGCTCGTCATCGAGAACCGTGAGCTCTCGACCGACCGGGCGGAGGCCCACGTGGAGCGCCAGGCCCGCGAGTTCGAGCGGCTCAAGCCATACCTGCTCGGGCGCTGGGACGAGGCTGGCCCGGCGACGGGCGGCCCTTCGACGGCCGAGCCGGCATGAGCTCGCCTCTCCCGGCCCGGATCGTCATCCCGGTCGCCAACCCGGCGACGGCCGAGGAACTCATTCGCCTGGGCGCCGATCTCCGCGAGCAGCGGATCGGTGAGCTGACCGCCCTCGGCATCGTCGAGGTCCCCGAGGGCATGGCCCTGTCCGAGGGCGCCACCCGGGCCCGCCACGCCCGCCGTCTCCTCCAGAAGGTCCTGGACTTCGTGCCCGAGGGCACCCCGATCCATCCGATCGTCCGGATCGGGCGCCACGCCGCCGAGGGCATCGTGGAGGCCGCCGCCGAGCTGGACGCCGACCTCATCGTCTTCGGCTGGGGCGGCAAGGCGCCCGGCAATCGCGATTCGGCGGCCGCGCCCTTCTCCGCCACGATCGACGAGGTCGTCCGCGATGCGCCCTGCGACATCGCCGTCGTGAAGCAGCGCGGCGCCGGCGAGATCCGGCGAGTCATGGTCCCGGTTCGAGGCGGTCCCCACGCCGAGCTCGCTCTCCGCTTCGCCGACGCGATCGCCCTCCGCCACGACGCCGAGCTGGTCGCCCTCCATGTCGTCCCGCCGGGAATCACCCTGGCCGTCCGGGCCCAGGCCGAGCGGGCCCTCGCCGCCTTCGTCCGGCAGCACTCGACCGCCCGGGTCGAGACGGTCGTCCGCGAGGCCGCCAACGTCCGGAACGCGATCCTGCGCGAGGCCGACCGGGCCGATCTCGTGGTCATGGGCGCCGCCGCGGCGCCGACGTCGGGAGATTCCTCCTCGAGCCTGTTCGGGGCGATGCCGGAGGCGGTGGCCACGCGGTCCCGATCGACCGTCGTCGTGGTCAAGACCCGCGAGGCCATCGGCCGCCAGACGTTCGAGCAGCTGGCCGCTCGAGCCGAGACCCTCGCCGCCGCCGACCGCGCGGCAGAGGAGGCTCGGGCCGTGCCGACCCGGGTTGAGCGCTGGTTCGGTGAATCGAACTTCCACCACGGCGAGTTCTCGGACCTTCGCCGGCTCGTCCAGCTCAAGGAGAAGCAGGGCCTCACGATCAGCCTCGTCCTGCCGACCCTCAACGAGGAGGAGACGATCGGCCCGATCGTCCGCCGCGCGATCCGCGAGATGGTCGGCCGGGTCCCGCTCCTCGACGAGGTCGTCGTCATCGACTCGGCCTCGACCGACCGGACGCGCGAGATCGCCGAGGCCGAGGGCGCCCGGGTCGTGCAGCACCCCGACATCCTGGCCCGCTACGGCTCATTCCGGGGCAAGGGCGAGGCCCTCTGGAAGTCGGTCTTCGAGACCTCCGGCGACATCATCGTCTGGGCCGACACGGACGTCCGGAACTGGCACCCGCGGATGGTCTACGGGACGATCGGGCCGCTCCTCCACGAGCCACGCCTCCAGTACGTGAAGGGCTACTACCAGCGCCCGATCGTCGAGGGCGGGATCCTCCGCGAGGGTGGCGGCGGCCGGGTCACGGAGCTCGTCGCCCGGCCGCTCATCAACCTCTTCTATCCGGAGCTGTCGGGCTTCATCCAGCCCCTCGCCGGCGAGTACGCCGGGCGGCGCTCGATCCTCGAGCAGATCCCGTTCTTCACCGGCTATGCCGTCGAGATCGGGCACCTCATCGACGTCGCCGAGCGGGCCGGGATCGAGGGCCTCGGCCAGGTCGACCTGGAGCGGCGAGTCCACCGCAACCAGGAGCTCGAGGGCCTGTCGCGGATGTCGTTCGTCATCCTCCAGGCAGTCATGAAGCGGCTCGAGGAGCGGCGCAAGGCCCGCCTGTTCGCGGAGCTGGGCTCGACGATGAAGCTGCCGCGCTCCGGGCGAGGGCGCCTGTCGCTCGAGGTCATCGAGCTGGCCGACCAGGAGCGCCCGCCGATGATCCGGATCCCCGAGTACCTCGAACGGCGTCAGGCTCGGGGCTGAGTGGTGGGCCGCCGGAAGGTGCTCCTCGGGTGAGGCTGGCCGTGCGCGCCGCGGGCGGGCGCCGATGATCGTCGTCATCGCGCCGGATTCCTTCAAGGGCAGCCTGTCATCGGTCGAGGTCGCGGAGGCGCTCGCGACCGGCTGGCGCAAGGTCCGGCCGCGGGACCGCATCCGGCTTCGACCGCTGGCCGACGGCGGCGAGGGCACGCTCGCCGCGATCGAGGCCGCGGGCGGCTGGTCCCCTCGGTCCGCTCGGGTCAGCGATCCCCTGGGTCGAACGATCAGCGCCTCGTGGCTCCGTTCGAAGGTCGGGGCACGGGCCGTCGTCGAGATGGCCCAGGCATCGGGGCTGTCGCTGGTCGCGGCGTCGGAGCGGGACGCCACGGCCGCGACCAGTCTCGGCACCGGCGAGCTCCTCCGGGCGGTGCTCGACGCCGGCATTCGCGAGGTGACGCTCGGCATCGGCGGCAGCGCCACGACCGACGGCGGGGCCGGGTTGCTGCGGGCGCTGGGGGCGATCGTGACCGATGACGGCACGACGACCGCGGTCGACCTGTCGGCGCTCGATCCGCGCCTCTCCGAGCTCGAGCTGACGGTCGCATCGGACGTCACCAACCCGCTCCTCGGCCCGAGCGGCGCGGCCGCGACGTACGGCCCCCAGAAGGGTGCGTCGGTGGAGGACGTGGCGGCCCTCGACGCTCGCAACGGGCGCCTCGCCGATGCGCTGGAGACCGCCCTCGGGCGCCGGCTGCGCGACGAGCCCGGCGCGGGCGCGGCCGGCGGCGTCGGGTTCGCGTTGCTGTGCCTGCGGGAGCGCCTCGGCCGTCTCGAGTTCCGGCCCGGGGTCGAGGTCGTGATGGAGCTGACCGGCTTCGCGGAGGCCCTCGACAAGGCGGATCTCGTGATCACCGGCGAGGGGAGGATCGATGCCCAGACCGCGTTCGGCAAGACCGCTGCGGGCGTGGCCGTGGCGGCCCGGGATCGAGGCGTCCGCTGCATCGCGGTCGGCGGCAATGTCGAGGCCGCCGGCGGCATCGCGATCCGGAAGCTGAAGGCCCAGGCGATCCGGGTCTGGGGGCGGCCCGTGCCGCTCGACATCGCGATCGCGGCCGGGGCGCGGCCGCTCGTCAGCTGCGGCGCCCGCCTCGCCCGGACCCTGGCCATCAAGCCGAAGCGGCCGGTGCGCCCGAAGCGCCGCTCGAAACGCCGGATCGATCCCATCAAGGCCTGGATCGGGCGGCTGGATCGGACGCGCCCGGGGCTCGTCGGCGACGTCCTCGACGGCCTCGCGGGTCTCTACGGCCAGCCGGCCTGGGAGCGTCGCCTCGACCCGACGAGCGAGCTGGTCCTGACGATCCTGACCCAGAGCACCGCGGACGTGAATGCCGAGCAGGCCTTCGTTGCGCTCCGGAAGGCCTACCCGGGAACCGGGCCCGTCGAGCGCCACGCACCGGGCCTGGGCTGGGGCGGCGGCGGGCTCCCCGACGGCGCTGCGCCGGACTGGCCGGCCGTCGAAGCCGCACCGTACGAGGAGCTCGTCGAGGTCATCCGGCCCGGCGGGCTGCCGTTCCAGAAGGCGAAGACCATCCAGGCCGCGCTCCGGACGATCCGAGAGCGTCGGGGGGACCACTCGCTCGAGTTCCTAGCCGAGCAGACGGCGCTCGAGGCCCGCGACTGGCTGACGACCATCCCCGGGGTCGGCAAGAAGACGGCCTCGGTCCTGCTCCTCTTCTCCTTCGGGATGCCCCTCATGCCGGTCGATCGCCACGTCGAGCGGGTCTCACGACGGGTGGGCCTGATCCCGGAGCGAGCCACCGTCGAGGACGCCCACGACTACTTCCTGGCGATGCTTCAGCCCGACCAGATGCACGAGGCCCACGTCAACCTCATCCACCACGGCCGGGTCGTCTGCGAAGCCCAGCGCCCGAAGCACGAGCTGTGCCCGCTCCGGGCCCGCTGCCGCTTCGTCGACCCGAAGGCGCCCTAGAAACGCGAGCCGACCGACCGGCGATGATCACTCACGCGCATCGACCCAGTCCGATTCGAGCGTGGCCGGCCCCTTGTTCTGACGGAATCCACTCGGGGCCAAGCGTGGTCGCCGCGAATCTGATGACTGAGAATCATCGTGGGCGAGGGGTGGTCCCGCTGGCTCGTGCGAAGTCCGCGTAGTCGCTGTAGGGGGCGGGCGTCCTCCGGCCATCGATCCGCATCGCTCGGCACCAATCACGCCGCTTCGACCTCGGATCGACCATCGCCGCGGCCCAGCCAGGGCCATCCGGCGCGATCCGCCCACCGACGATCCCGACCAGGTCCCGCGCCCGGAACCGAAAGCCGAGGTCGATCGATGTGCGGTTCGCGGCGACACGCGCGTCGTTCGCCTCGGTCATGAGCAGGAGCAGGCACGGCATCGCGGACGTCGGCTGCCACCCGAACCGCCTGGCAACGAGCCAGGCCTCGCGTTCGTACCAGCCGAGGCTGCGCTCGATCTGGCCGAGATCGTGGATCTCGGTCTTGAGCTCGATGACGAGCATGACGCCGGTCGCCGGGTTGACGGCGAGGACATCGATCCAGCCGCGCGATCGATCGCCGCCGACCTCGACTTCGGTCCTGACGTCCCAACCGCTTGACCGCAGGCGCCGAACCACGCTCGCCGCCAAGCGCGCGTGACCGCGTCGTGCTGGCGGGCACGGTCGGCGAGATACGGCGCCTCGACGGCGATGACGAGGCGAGCCCCCATCGTCTCAATCAGTGTCGACGCCGTTCCGAGCGTCAGGTCCCGGACGAGTCCCCGTTCGATCCGGGAGATCATCGATTGGCACACCCCTGAGCGCTCCTCAAGCGTGCGCTGCGTCCAGCCGAGTGCCGTCCTGAGCGACCCGACCGCAGCGCCGACGATCAACCTGGGGTCGCGCCGATCGGCCATGTGCAATTTGTATCGCGAGGCGCTTATCCGGCGATCACCGCGCCATCGATCAGCGGGCTGTCGATCAGCGCGCCGTCGATCCACGACGGCCTGATGTCGACCATGTACCTGATGTCGATCATGTATCGGTTCTAGGTCGTTCGAGCGTGGCGCAGCGGCGGTTCCGTCAGATCAGTCGCACCGCCACGCACGCAGACACGCCGCCTGATGCACGAGAGGGATATGGCGGCCTGATTCGGCCGCCGGGGGGCGATCGCCGGAACCCGGTGCCTATACTCCGGCCATGCTGAGTGGCGGCGGTCGCTGGGGCGAGGCCGGGGCCCCGCGGATCCTCCTCGTCGATGACGACCCGAACCTGCTCGTCCTGCTCGCCGATCAGCTCCGGGCGGACGGCTTCGAGGTCCAGACGTCGCGCGACGGCGACGAAGCCCTGCGGCGCCTCCGGACGGGCTGGCCGGACCTCCTCATCGTCGACATGATGATGCCCCGGATGGATGGCCTGACCCTGGCCCGGGAGATCAAGGCCCAGGCCGACCTGCCGATCATCGTCCTGTCGGCGATCGATGTCGCCGATTCCAAGGCCGATCTCCTCGAGGAGGTCGCCGAGGACTACGTCACCAAGCCCTACCACTACCCGGAGCTGCGAGCCCGGATCGGGCGGGTCCTTCGACGGCTGGGCGACAAGGTTCCGCGGCGCGAGCTCGTTCTGGGCCCGGACCTCGTGCTGGAGCTCCACCGCCGCACCGCGACCGTCCGGGGGGCAGAGGTCCAGCTGACGCCGACCGAGTCTCGCCTCCTCTACGGGCTCGCCGCCAACCTCGGCCAGACCGTGACCACCGAGACCCTCCTCGACCGCGGCTGGGCGGACACCGAGGACGCCGACCCGTCGTACGTCTGGGTGACGATGCGGCGCCTCCGCCAGAAGATCGAGCCGGATCCCAACCACCCGGTCCACCTCGTCACCGTCCGGGGCGTCGGCTACCGGCTCGTCCGGCTGGACGGTGCGGCCGCCGAGTCCGGGGCGTGACGCAGCCGGCGCGTGACCGAGTCCGGCGCGTGACCGAGTCCGGCGCGTGACCGACGGCCGCCGGCCGACGACCGGACCCGCCCCCCAGCGGATCGGGCCTGCCTACTCCTTCCGTGCCCGCCTGACCGCCGGGCTCATCGCCGGGGCGGTGGTTCCGCTAGCGGGGTTCGGGCTGGTCCTCGTGGCCGCCGAGCTCGTCCGGGCTGGGGGACTCGATTCCACGCTCACCGCCCTCGTCCTGTTCGCCCTGGCGGCGGCCATCATCATCGCGGTCGTCTTCGCCTACTTCCTGGCCGGCAACCTGACGCAGCCCCTGCGGGAGATCGCCCAGGCCGTGGAGCGCGTCACCGCCGGCGACCTGTCCGTCCGGGTCGAGGTCGCCGGCGAGGACGAGCTGGCCCGTCTCGTCGAGAGCCACAATCGGTTGGCCGCCGATCTCGCCCGCCGCAATGCCGAGCTCGGACGGATCCTGCTGGCCATCGGCGAGACATCGCCTCGGGACGGCCTTGACCGGCTCGTCGCCCACGCCACCCACAGCGCCCGTGAGGCGTTCGAGATGATCGACGCCTCGATCCACCTGGGCGACCCGGCCGATGTCGCGATCGAGGAAGTGATCCCCGGCGAGGCTCGCCCCATCCGAGCCGTGCTGGCCCTGCCCGACGAGCGGGTCGGCGTCCTCGTCGGCCACCTGCCGGCCACCCGGTCCTGGGATGCCGCCGACCAGGACCTCCTCGAGCTCTACGCCAGCGAGATCGCGGTCGCGATCCGGAACGCCGAGCTGTTCGAGCAGGTCGAGCAGCAGACCGAGCGGCTGGTCCAGCTCGACGCGGCCAAGGACGACTTCCTTCGGGGCATCAGCCACAACCTCCAGACCCCGCTGACGAGCATCCGCGCCTATGCCGAGCAGCTGGGCGCCGAGCGGGCGGATCGGCGGCTCGAGATCATCACCGAGCAGTCGGAGCGACTGTCACGGATGGTTCGCCAGCTCCTCGCGGTCTCGCGCCTGGAGGCCGGCACGCTCCGGCCCCGGGCCGAGGTGCTCGCCCTGGCGCCGCGAATCCGCCACGCGTGGGATGCCCTGGGCGCGACCGAGGTGCCCTTCCGTCTCGACGACGAGGCCCCGGGCTGGCTCGCGATCGCCGATCGGGACCAGCTTGACCAGGTCCTCTGGGCGGTCTTCGACAACGCGATCAAGTACGGCACCGGGGCGCCGGTCCAGGCCCGCCTGCGACCCGAGCCGGCGACGGGCCAGCTGCTGCTGACGATCTCGGACGGCGGGCCCGGAGTACCCGACGAGGCACGCGAGATGCTTTTCGAGCGCTACTCGCGGGGAGCCGGCCCGGACCACCCGGAGGGCACGGGCATCGGCCTCTACGTGTCGCGCGAGCTGTGCCGGGCGATGGGCGGCTCGATGACGCTCGATCAGCCGCGGCCGAACACGGGCGCGGCCTTCACGATTGCGTTGCCGGCGGAATCGCCGGCCGCGGCGGAGGCGTAGCGGCCTCGATCAGGCCGAGGCGGGTGCAGCCCGATTCGAACGAACCCAGATGAGCCGGCGCGGGTCGATCCCAACGACGACGCCGGCGGCCAGGCCGAGCACCGGCCCGAGGAGGTCCGGCACACCGAGAAGGGCGGCGATCATCGAGCCCAGGTACCAGAACGCGTAGAACCAAAGAGCGGCCGCGGCAATTCGCTTCATGACGCGATCTTCGGGCCGCACAACACCGCGGTCTATCGGGCCCTTCGTACCACCTGCCGCCTAGAGCCATGGGCGAAAGGTCCCACGCAAGGTCGGGTGGCGCACAATTGCACCACGCCGGGGGGCTGTCGAGGGGGCCTCACCAATGCGCATTCTCAGGCCGGGAGCGACCGGGCGCCGCCGCGCGGGTCAGGCCCTGCCAGAGTTCGCGATCGTGCTCCCTGTCCTCATGCTCGTCGTGTTGATCGCGATAGACGTCGGGCGTCTCTTCTACGCGTGGGTGACCATCAACAACGCCACGCGGATCGCGGCGAACTACGCCGCTGCCGCCCCGACCGCATCGTTCGGGGCGGGCAGCGAGTACGAGACCGTCGTCCGGAACGAGTCACAGAACGCCAACTGCACGCTGGCGACCGTGTCGACGCCGACGTTCGCACCGGATACGAATGTCGGTTCGAACGCGACGGTGTCCCTCAGCTGCAGCTTCGAGATCCTGACCCCGTTCATCGGCGGGTTCATCGGGGACCCGGTGACCCTCGCCGCGACATCGACTTTCGTCGTCCGAACCGGATTCGTCGCTGGAGTCCCGATCGCGCCGCCCGGGTTCCCCACGCCTACACCAGCACCGACGCCCACACCCGATCCCTCGGCGACGATCTCACCCACGCCCTCTCCCATCCCAGTCTGTCCCTCGGGCGAGCTCAACATTCCGAACCTTGTCGGGATGACGGTCGGCGACGCCAGGACGTACTGGACCGGCCCATCGTCGGGATTCACTGGGTCGTTCGATCCCGCCAATGGCCAGGCGAGCAAGGTGGTAACCGGGCAGGTGCCGCCGGTCGGCGAGTGCCACGCTCCGAGCACGTCCATGGCCGTGACGTTCCGGTGAGCCGCGTGTCGCGGCCCCGGGGCGAGGGTCAGGCCCTGACCGAGTTCGCCCTCATCCTACCGGTCCTGCTGCTGGCGCTGATGATCATTCTTGACTTCGGGCGCGCGATCTATGCGTACAACGCCATCTCGAACGCGGCGCGAATTGGCGGTCGGACCGCGATCGTCAACCAGACGCCAACCGAGATCCGAGCCCGAGCGATCGCCCAGGCCACGGCCCTCGGCATCGACCCGAGTTCGACGTCCTGTCCGCCCAGCGGGACGAGCGGCGTCTGCATCGAGTTCAGGAACGCCACGCTCACCGGACCGTGTACTGGCGTATCCACGCTCGGTTGTGTTGCTCAGGTCACGGTGAAGTACTCGTTCACGCCGTTCACCCCGATCATCGGCCAGATCCTGGGGCCCGTGCCGATGACGAGCCAAACCCAACAGGCAATCGAGAGCTCATGCACGTCCGGGGGCGGCATCGCGTGCCCGATTCCATAGGAGGATCCAGGTGATGGCATCCGTACAGCGCAGCGAGCGCGAGCGGGGGCAGGTCGTCGCGATCATCGCCATCGCGATGGTCGCGCTCCTGGCGATGACTGCCCTCATCGTGGATGGCGGCACCGCCTTCGCCCAGCAACGGGTCACCCAGAATGGCGCCGACGCGGCGTCGGAGGCGGGGGCGGTCGTTCTCATGCAGCGACTCGCCGGCGTTGTGCCTGCCAAGACCGGAGACGATGTCGACGTCGCGGTACAGGCGAACGCGGCCACGAACGGGCTGACGACCCCGGTCCAGGCGTGCTACACGGGCATTAACGGGATCCCGCTCAACGCCGACGGGACCTCGAACACGGACTGCCTGGCCGCGGCTCAGGTTGGGCCGGGACTCCCCATCCCGCCCTGCTCGGATTGCCCCGGCGGCTTCGCCTCGGGCGTGCGAGTGTCGGGATCTCGCCCATTCAGCACCTTCTTCGCGGGCATCGTCGGCCTGACCGGCTTCACCGCCTCGGCAACGGCGACGGCGATCGCCGGATACGTGAACGGTCTGGCGGGGCCCGTCCTCCCCGTGACGTACCCGGTTTTCGCGACCGCCTGTGACGGGACCAACCATGCCATGACCGGCTCGACCACCCCGTGGCCGGTCGGACCGAACAACACGCTGACGATCCCGTTGTGCCAGGACAGCGCAGGCAACGTCGGTTGGCTCGACTGGACGCCCACCGCCGGCGGCCAGCCGGAGCTCGCCGGAGCGATCCTCGGATCGCCATCCAACCCGACGATCACGACGCCGCGCTGGTACTACATCACGGCGACTGGAAATGTCAGCAACGTCCAGGTGCAGACCGCCATGGAGCACTGGATCGGCACTGACGTCATCCTGCCGATCTTCAGCGAGACGTGTGATGACACGCCGAACAACCTCGCCGACCCGGTGGGCCAGATCACCGACTGTCCGGCCGGTCACCTCGGAGGCCACGGCTCGAACAACTGGTATTTCCTCGTCGGGTTCGCGGCTTTCCACTTGGAGGAGGTCCACATCCAGGGCACGAACACGACCGAGTGCAACGTGTATCCGGTCTTCCTGTCAGGCGGCAACGGCGGTACATCCTGTCTCGTCGGATACTTCGTCGGCCCGGAGCACGCGGTGTCACTCGGGGCATCGGTCGGGGCGGGCGGCGGTTCCGATGCCTCGACATCGCTCGTCGGAGTCCAGCTCATCCGCTAGGTGCGCGCCTGGCGATTGGCTGCTTGCCGGGCGCTTGCACCTCCCGCCAGGGTCCTGCGTGAGATAGCCCGAAAGTCCTGCCGCGCGGTGATTCGAGGCACCGCTGCAAGGTTCGTCGCAAGGTCCGCGGAGCATCTTCCAAGGGCACTCATATCGCCTTCGCCGGGGGACCCAGATGCTCCGATTCGTCGGGCCTGGGCGGCGCACTGTGACCGGGGGGTCCAGCGGAATCCGAGGCCTCTTTCGCCGTGGGCGGAGGGGCCAGAGTCTCGCTGAATTCGCCCTTGTCCTGCCCGTCCTGTTGCTCACCGTCCTGTTCGCGATCGACGCCGGCCGCCTCTTTCTGGGCTGGGTCGAGATCAACAATGCCGCCCGGATCGCGGCCAACTACGCGTCGCTCCACCCGACCGCCGATTGGTCGAACCCGAGCGACCCCGACCGGGTCCGCTTCAACCAGCTGATCCAGCAGGAAGCCAACATCCTGAACTGCACCCTGCAGTCGCCGATGCCGGAGCCAAGCTTCCCGGGCGGCACGGACCTTGGGGACCTCGCGCAGGCCCAGTTCTCCTGCGCCTTCGACGTCCTCACGCCCCTTATCGGCGGCGTCATCGGCGATCCGCTGACGATCAGCGTCAGCTCGAGCTTCCCGATCCGCTCCGGGTCGGTCCTCGGCCTCCCACTTGGAAGCTCGGTCCCTGGCCCGACCGGAACGCCGGCGCCCACGGCACCGCCGAGCCCGACCGACACGCCGGACCCGAACGCCACGGTGGGCCCGACGCCCACTCCTGCTCCAACACCGTGCCTCCTGGCGGCGCCGGACTACGTCGCCGGCAGCACCACGGCCAGCCAGGCCCAGACCGACTGGGCAGGCTCGGGCTTCACCGGGACCTTTACCAAGATCACGCCCCCGGGCAACAACTACGACGTGGGCTGGCAGAGCCTCGTGGCCGGTCAGCTGTATGCGTGCACCTCGAACATCGCCGTCGCGAAGACCGCCCCGTGAACGCCGTCCGACGCCTTGTCGCCACGCGCTCGCGCGGTCAGACGCTCTCGGAGTTCGCGCTCGTCATCCCGCTCGTCCTGCTGATCTTCCTCGGCCTGTTCGACCTCGGCCGGGCCGTCTATGCCTACACGACCATCTCGAATGCTGCCCGTGAGGGCGCCCGGGTCCTCATCGTCGATCAGGGCCAGACGTCAGGCGTCTACAAGGCGCAGATCGAGGCCGCTGGCAGCGCGACGGCCCTGGGCGTCGCGCCGGGGAGCGTGACCGTGAGCTTCCGGTCGCCAGACCTTTCCAGCGCCTGTGCGACCAGGACGATCGGTTGTGTGGCAGAGGTCAGCGTCCCCTACTCGTACACCGCCATCACCCCGATCATCGGCCAGCTCATCGGGCCGATCTCGATGTCGTCGACCGTCCGCATCCCGATCGAAAGGACCAACCCGTGACTGGCAATGGCTCGACACCCACAGGCAGCAGTGGAGGACATCGGATGGGCGGATCGGGCATTAGCGGGTACGGCGATAGCCGGCGCGGTGAACGCGGTCAGGTCCTTGGCCTCGTAGCCATTGCCATGGTCGCCATCCTGGCCATGGTCGGGCTCGTCATCGACGGCGGCAACGTCTTCAGCCACCAGCGGATGACTCAGAACGCGACCGACTCGGCCGCCAACGCCGGCGCGACGGTCATCGCCAAGAATCTCCTGACCGCCGGGGAGACGGACGCGACCGTCGACGCCGCGGTGTTGGCGGCCGCGGCCGCCAACCAGACGACCGTCGTCGACAAGCAGTACACGGATATTGCTGGCAACCTGATCGGCGTGACCGTCGGGTCGGCGCCGGGGGGGACCATCCCGGCCGGCGCCGCAGGGGTCATGGTCAGCGGCCAGCGGACGTTCGTCGCCTTCGTATCACGGGTCATCGGGATCAATTCGTACACGACTACGACGGACGCGACCGCGGCCGCTGGCTCGCTCGTGGGAGTTTGCCCCGCCGACGCCGGCTGTGGGGTCTGGCCCGTCACGGTGCCCGTGACAACCGTCTTCTGTGACGGCAACGGCGATCCTGTCCTGTCGAGCGACTACTGGCCCAAGGACGGCACGATCGTAGAGGTCCCGCTTTGCCGGTCCGGCCCCGGAAATGTGGGCTGGCTGGATTTCCACCCGCCGGCCGGCGGCGCGTCGGAGCTCGCCGACACCATCCTCAACCCGGACAACGACTCCATCAAGATCCCTGACTGGTACTTCGTGGCCCAGACGGGCAATGTCAATTCGGCGCAGGTCGAGGACGCGCTCCGGACCTACCAGGACGACCTGGTGCTGCTGCCGCTCTTCTCGGACACCTGCAACATCGACCCCGGCGACAATCCGGGCGGACCCCTGCCCTGCCCGGGTAACCAGCACGGCAACGGCCAGAACCTCTACTACCTCTTCCAGGCCTATGCCGGTTTCCGGGTCTGCGGGCCGCTGACCCCCGGCTGCACGACGTTCGATCCAGAGGGCGATGGCGCCATCGACGTCTCCGAGGGCGCCTACATCACGGGCAACCCAAGCGAATGCAGCAGCGGCAACGGCCAGACGAGCTGCTTCTTCGGACGGTTCGAAGACATCATCTTCTCCGGCACCATCGCAGCCTCGCCTGGCAATCCCGGTGGGCCGCTCGCGGTCGGGGTCCAGCTCATCAAGTAGCACGCGGCCCGGACGGGCCGCCTCCCTCCGACCCCGACGGAGGGCCGATCTCGGGGACATGGATGGGTGCCCGCCCACGGGGGGACGGGCAGCCCGGGAGCCGCGCCTCGCAAGGGGCGCGGCTCTTCGATTCCCGGGCACGTCGACCTGATTCCGGGGCCGGTGCGCCGCCGCACCTAGGACCATCGACTGGCCTCGGCGGACCCGTCGGGCTATGCACAGGCGCACCGTTTCAAGCCATCGTGCAAGGCCAGGGCACCAGCCTTCGAAGTGTCCACCTAGCCAGCCGAGGCTCACGAGCACGATGTCCATCCGCGCACTTCTGCGCCGCTTCCGACAGCAGCCGCGAGGCCAGAGCTTCGTCGAGTTCGCCCTGATCCTGCCGATCTTCCTCGTGATCCTCTCGGCCGCGGTCGACCTTGGCCGGATCGCCTACGCCCGGGTCACGATCGCCAACGTCGCCCGCGAGGCGTCGTTCCAGGCGGCCCAGACGCCGACGGCATATCAGGCCGGCCAGCCCTGCACGCCAGGCAACGAGGATGCCAACAAGGTCATCTGCCGGGCGATCCTCGAGTCGACGGGCTCGGTGATCACCGTTGCCCCCGCCGACGTCATCAGGACCTGCGACCCGGACTGCAGCAATACGATGGGCAACACCGTGACGGTGGCCGTCACCGGGCGCTTCAACCTGCTGACCCCGGTCATGTCCGTGTTCTTCGGCGGGACGACGATCACCTTCAGCTCGACGTCGACGAACCAGATCTCGGCGATGCCGCCGCTCGGGGGCGAGGTGGACCCCACGGACCCCCCGCCGGCTAACCCGACCACGACACCCAATCTGGTCGGCGTCACGGAGGACCTGGTCCCCGCCCTGCTCGCTGCAGCGAACCTGGTCGAGGGCACCCGGACCGAGGAGTACGACGACGTCGTGCCCGAGGGTTCGATCATCAGCCAGAGCCCGGCGGCCGGGTCGATCGTGGACACAGGGACGGCCGTCGACTACGTCGTCTCCAAGGGTCCGGATCCGAGCATGAACTGCTCCGCGGTGAGCGCCGGCTTCACCTACACGAAGACACCGCCGAGCAACAAGTCGCCCGTGACCGTGACCGTGACCGACACGACGACCTACAACCCGGCTTGCCCAACCGTCTGGGTCTGGACCTGGGGCGATGGCCTCACGACGACGGGCCAGGTTCAGTCACCGCACGTGTACTACAACTACGGCCCGGGCAACCAGACGTTCATCCTGAGCCTCACCGTCACGAGCGGCACGTTCACCTCGACGACCGGCGGCTACGCGATCCTGGTGAAGCCGTGAACGCCCTCTGGCGGCTCGTCGGGGCCAGGCGTCACGAGCGCGAGCGCGGGCAGACGCTCGTCGAGTTCTCGCTCGCCCTGATCCCGTTCCTCTTCCTGCTCATGGGAACCCTCGACCTGGGGCGGGGGATCTACACCAATAACGGCGTCGCCCAGGCGGCCCGCGAGATCGCCCGCGCCGCGAGCGTCCATCAGTGCGTCGGCCCCTGCACGAGCGCTACGTGGTCGGCGGAGATCCGCGAGGCCGTCAATACGCAGAAGGCGCTCGTCCCCGGCCTCGCCGACTCGGGCGTCACCATCGACTGCGTCACGATCGGCGGCGCCCCTGTTGTCGTCGATGGCGACAACCCGATCTGCCCGCCAGAGGACTACATCCGGGTGACGACGTCGGTTTCCTTCCGCCTCGTCACCCCGCTCCTGCCGATCCCCAATCCGTTCACCGTCAGCTCGACCTCCCACATCGAAGTCCAGATCCCCTAGGAGGAGCCGAACGCCATGCCCCGTCCCACGCTCTCCGGCTGGCGGCCGACGGCGCCGAACGACCGGCGCGGGTCGGAGGACGGCCAGTTGCTCGTCATCTTCGCCCTGGCCATGGTCGCCCTGATCGGCATGGTCGGCCTGATCATCGACGGCGGCGACACCGCCCTCCAGCGCCGCGACCAGCAGAACGTCGCCGACGCCGCCGCGATGGCCGCCGGCTACGCCCACGTCAACGGCCTCGACGAAACGACCGTGGCCCAGGCCGTTGCCGCAGACAACGGCTACGCCACCGGCACGAACAACACCACGGTCAGCGTCAGCGTCGACAACGTCGCCAACACCATCACGGTCGACGTCACGCGGCCACACCGCAACTACTTCTCCGGGATCCTCGGCTTCAGCGCCTGGGACGTCTCCGCGACCGCCACGGTGATTGCCGGCTGGCCCAACGGCGCGTACGGCGCGATGCCGCTGATCTTCAACGCGGACGCCTTCAACGATCCTCTCAACCGGGACCCCAACACGCCGGCCACATTCGACGAGCCGGGGACCGGGACGGAGGACGTGCCGATCGGCGACGCCCAGTTCAACTGGACCGTCTTCTGCACGGCCAACGGCGAGGAGTGCAACGGCAACTCCAACACGGTCGAGGACCTCATCAACGACGAGGGCACCTCGACGGTCATCTACCTCGACGACGAGATCGGGCCACTGAATGCCGGCGCCCACACCACGCTCTTCGACGCCCTGGCAGACGCCGCGGTCGGCGAGGCCTTTCCCGTCGCGATCGTCACCGACGACGGCGGCCTCATCGGCTGGGCCACGTTCCACGTAACCGGCTCGGTCGGCGGCGAGACGAAGCAGATCAGCGGCTGGTTCGACAGTACGTTCAACGCCCCGCCGATGACGATCATCCAGGGTCACGGCGAAGGCAGCCACGACCTTCCACCGATCGTCCACCTCATCGACTAAGCGTACGGACCGTCCATACCGTACCGACCAACTGACCGTCCGGGTCTCGGGGCCCGGTCAGCAGCCACCTGGAGCCGCGTCCACCGGGCGCGGCTCCCAGATTCCGGGATGGACCCCGGCTCGCCGACCGGCCGGCGACGCGGTCCGCGACGCGGGTCGCTCAGCCGAGGCGGTAGGCCTCGGGGCGCCGGTTGGCGAGGGCCGGGATCTGTCGCCTGACGGCGGCCACCCGATCGGTGTCGATGACGGCGTGGACGATCGATTCGCGATCGGGCGCCTGGGCGACCACGATCCCCCACGGGTCGATGACCATCGATCGCCCGAAGGCAGGCTGGCCGGGTGGGCCGCCGATCTGCGACGGCGCGATGACCCACGCCCCGTTCTCGATCGCCCGGGCCCGCAGCAGCACTTCCCAGTGGTCACGGCCGGTCCGCTCGGTGAAGTTCGAGGGGACCGCGAGGACCTCGGCGCCGGCCAGGGTGAGCGTCCGATAGAGCTCAGGAAATCGCAGGTCGTAGCAGATCGTCAGGCCGAGGCCGACGCCCTCGACGTCAGCCACGACGACCTCGTCGCCGGGCGCCACCCTGGCGCTCTCGAGATCGACCGGCCCGTCGTCGACCGAGACATCGAAGAGGTGGAGCTTCCGGTATCGCGCCCGGATCGTCCCATCGGGACCGAGGAGGACGGAGGTGTTGTGAGGCTGGGCGGGATCGCCCGACGTCTCGGCGAGGCTGCCGGCGAGGATCCAGCAGGCGTGGCGCTTCGCCACCGCCGCGAAGGCGTCACTGAATGGTCCGGGGATCGGTCGGGCCGACGAGCGGAAGCCGTCGTCGGAGCCGCGGAACTGGAGGTACTCGGGCAGCGCAACGAGCCGGGCGCCGGCCTCGGCGGCCGCATCGGCGAGCGCGACGGCGCGGGCGACATTCGCCGCCGGGTCCGATCCGGCATCGGTCTGGACGAGGGCGACCCTGAGCTCCACGCAGGGCATGGTAGCGAGCCCGAGGGCGAGCCCGTCCGTGGGCGCCGGTCCTAGTCGGGAAGGTCGCCCTCCGGCACCGGGTCGCCCGATTCCTCGAGGAGCGTCACCTGGCCGTCGGCCGTCACCTCGAATGTCCAGACGTGGCGATTGATGCAGCCCGCCGGGCAGTCGCCCCAGCCAACCGTCAGGCTGACCCGATAGGCACCGTCGGCGAGCGCCTCAGCCTCCCACCACTTCGACGCCCCGATGACGTCGGCGGTGAGGGCGACCGCACCGTCGAAGCGGGGGTCCGTGGCGATGACCAGCGCCGCGGCGTCGGCCGGGCTGGCGACGGTTGCCGCGATCGGGGTCGGGCCGGGGGTGGTGGGGGTCGGGCTCGGGACGGCAGCGGTCGGCGTCGGCGCCTGGCTCGGGGAGCCCGAAGCTCCCGCGCCGGAGCAGCCGGCGGCGCCGATGGAGATGGCGGCGAGGATCGCGAGGGCGAGTTGGGTCTTCATGGCGCCACGACGGTAGCGCGCCGGCGGATGTTCCGCGTCGGCTGAGGGTTCCGCGCCTGCTCGCGCCCAATGTTGGCGGGGTCAGCCGCCGATCGAAGCGGTGACGGGCGATCGCCGGACCTCGAAGTGGGCGACGTGGGCAAGGGCCTCGTCCACCGTCTTGTGGACGTCCACCGTCGCCTGGGGGTAGCCGGCGCCGCGGAGAAGGAGCTGCAGGTGGGCGGCCGCGGTGGTCGAGTCGATGTCGACGCTGCCGTGGCGGATGGTGTCCCAGGCGCGATCCACCGCCTCCCGGAATGGAACGTCATCCCAGTCGAGGATCTTGAGCTCCACGCGGTGCTCCAGCACGCCGACACCTCCAGCGTCACCGTACCCCTCGAGCGTTGCGGTGACGACGGCCCTCTCGCCCGACGCCCGGGGGCCGACCGGCCCCCTCCGTCCGCCAGACGGCCCCTCGCTCAAGGGCACCCGGTGTTGGGTGGCGTCGCGACCGAGCCAAGTCCCGTGACCGCTCGCGTCCGCCGGGCCGCTCGCGTCGGGCCGTTCGGGCGGTTCGGGCCGCTCGGCCCGGCGCAGGTACGATGGCCGCCGTGTCGATGTCCGCTCCCCTGCCGGCCGCCCGGCGGGTCACCCGGCTCTCATTGCCGCTCCTCGGCGCGTTCGTCGTGGGCGCCATCGCCTACGGCGGCCTCTACACCTTCCCGGCTCTGTCCGTGGCCTTCGCCGATGAGTTCGGGATCAGCCGGACCGTCGCGGTCACCCCCTGGACGATGTTCCTCATCGTGACTGCCGTCGCGAGCCCCCTCCTGGGGCGGGCATATGACGAGTTCGCCGACCGCGACCTCCTGACCGCGTCGATGGTCCTGATCGCCGCCGGCTGGCTGGCCGTCTATCTCGCCCCGGACATCTCGCTGGTCATCCTCGCCTTCGCGGCATTCCATGCCGTGGGCCTCCAGCTCGCCTTCATCGGGACATCCACCGCGATTGCCCGGCGCTACGCCGGCGTCTCGGGCATGGCCCTCGGCATCGCATATGCCGGCCCGGGCATCGGCGTGGCCGTTGCCCTGCCCGTTGCGGCCGGCCTGATCGAAACCGCGGGCTGGCGGTCGGCGTCGCTGGCCTTCCTCGGTGCGTCGCTCGCCGGCGTCGTGTTCGTCTGGCTCATGACGAGCGGCCCGGCGATCGTCGTCCCGGTGCGAGGGATCGGCGGCCGGACCCGGGCCAAGGAGACGGAGCTCTCGGCGCTGGCCACGGGCCTCCATGAGACGTCGGCGCCGGGGGCGGTCTCGGCCGCGTTCGAGCCGCTGCCGGCGGGCAGCGGCGGCGCCCCGGGCGGCCGGGCGGGCATTCGCCGGACGCTCCGGACACGTCGCTTCTGGGCGCTCTTCGCCGGGGCCGCCGCGATCGGGGCGTTCGACGAGGGCGTCCTCCAGGCGTTCGTGCCACACGCCGTCGGGACGGGCTTCGGCGCCGACTTCGCCGCCAGTGCCCTCGGCGCCCAGGCGCTCGCCTACGTCGCGGGGCAGGTGATCGGCGGGTCGCTCTCGGATCGTCTCGGCCGGCGCGTCGTCGGCGTCGTGGCCGCGGCGGTCATCGCCGGCGGCGTGCTCCTGGCCTTCGGCGCGTCGGCGGCCGCACCGGCCGTGGCCCTGGCCGGGATCGTCCTCCACGGGATTGGCAGCGGCGCCACGATCGCCGTCCGGTCGGCGGCCTTCTCCGACGTCTTCGGCGGCCCCAGCTTCGGCACGATCTTCGGGCTCCTGGCGGTCGCCTACCCGATCGGAGGAGCCCTGGCGGTGTATGCGGGAGCGCTGGCCTCGGACCAGCTTGGGACGTACGCTCCGCTGGTGGTCCTCGTCCTCGTCGCCCTGGTCGGCTGGTCGGCAGCCCTGTGGCTCGCCGGACCGCACCGGCGCGAGCTCGCCCGGCGCCGGTCGGTCGCCGGTCCGGAGCCGTCTTGATGGCCACGAACCCGGTTCCGCCGGCCGCCGCCGTGGCCGACGCGCTCGTTCGGCTCGGGCGTGTCCCGCGGGTCGGGCCGAGCGCCGTGCACCGGTTGGTGAATGGCGCCCCGGTGGCCGGCCCGGCAGTCCCGTGCCGCCACAGCGGCAGCGTCGACGTCTTCCTCGAGGCCATCGATCGGGCAGCGCCGGGCGACGTCCTCGTGATCGACAACGCCGGCCGCCTCAACGAGGGCTGCATCGGCGACCTGACCGTGGCCGAGGCGGCCGCGGTCGGGATCGCGGCGATGATCGTCGACGGCTGCCATCGCGACAGCGCCGAGCTCCGCCGGATCGGCCTGCCCATCTGGAGCCGGGGCTCCGTGCCGGTGGGTCCGCTGGGTGGGCGATCCGGGCCGGCGGATCGACTCGCCCGTGCCCGGATCGGCGATGTCGTCGTCACGCCCGACGACATCGTGGTCGCCGACGACGACGGGATCCTCTTCCTGGCGGCCGCCGAGGCCGACGAGGCGTTCCGGATCGCGGCCGAGATCGTCGCCGCCGAGCGGGGCCAGGCCGAGCGGCTCGCGGCCGGCTCCTCGCTCCGGGAGCAGCTGGGGTTCGATGTCTATCGCCAGCGCCAGGCGTCCGATCCGACGTACGACTTCCGGCGCCACCTCCGGGAATCCGGCGGGGCCATCGAGACCTGACGACGGCGGCGCCACGGCCGGGCCGGCCGGGCCAGCCGGGTCTGAGGCCTCAGACCGCCAGCGAGCCCCCGGCGAGGCCCAGCTCCCGCTCCGCCACGAGCGCCGACCAGGCCACCATGTCCGACCGGCTGATGACGGTCCCGTGGGCCACGACCTGGAGGGCCAGCCCGTCGATGACCGAGATGATCCGCCAGGCCGCGGCCGCCGGGTCGGGGCAGTGGAATCGGCCGGCCGCGACGCCCTCGCGGACGATGCCCTCGACCAGGCCCTGCCAGGCGAGGTTGAGGCGCTGCGAGGTGGCGCGCAGGGCGGGCCGCCGGGCGGCCTCGGCCCAGGCATCCAGCCAGAGCTGGAAGGCCCAGTCGGCGTCCGCCGGGGCGTAGGCGCGGAAGAACGCCGTGAGCGCTGCCTCGGGCCCGCCGGCCCCGGCGGCTGCCGCGACCGCATCCGCCGTCCGCCGCAGGTCGTCGGCAGCGACCCGCTCGAAGGCCGCCGCGAGGACGTCATCCATCGACGCAAAGTAGTGATGGACAAGCCCGCTCGAGCTGCCCATCTCCTCGGCCACGTCCCGGACCGTCGTCGCTGCGAGGCCCTTCCGGCGGGCGACGGCCAGCGCTGCGTCGAGGATCGCCGCACGCCGTCGATCGGCCGTCATGCGGGCCATGGGACCCTCCTCGCCGGCCGCTTGGCGCGCCTCGATCGGGACATGGCGCGCACTCTAGGACGCTCTTGCGCACGTGTCCAACAAGCGGCTAGGATGGCCGCCTCGGGCAGCCTTCCCCGGCCCATCGGCCGGTCCCGGGACAGCGAGGGGCGCGCTGCATGATCCGGACGACGCCGTTCCACGAGCGCACGGCTGCGCTCAACGAGACGGGCATCTGGGAGCACTGGTCCAACCACCTCGTCGCGTCGCGCTACCAGATGTCGGAGAAGTTCGAGTACTTCGCCATCCGGAACACGGCCGGCCTGTTCGACACGTCGCCCCTGTACAAGTACCGGATCCACGGCCCCGCCGCCGAGCGCTTCCTGGCCGGGGTCCTGGCCCGCGACATCCGGACCTGCCCGGTCGGCCGGGGCCAGTACACGGCCTGGTGCGACGACCGCGGCTTCGTCGTCGAGGACGGGGTCATCCTCCACGTCGCGCCGGACGAGTACCTGCTGACGGCCGCCGAGCCGAACCTGGCGTACTTCCAGGCCCTCATCGACGGCCTCGATGTCGCCGTGGACGACGTCTCCGCCGACTGGGGCGTGCTCGCCGTCCAGGGTCCCAGGTCGCGCGAGCTCCTCGCCGCGCTGGCCCCCGAGGTCGCTCGCCTCGCGTACTTCGACGTCATCGCCACGAAGATCGCGAAGGTCCCCGTTCACGTCTCGCGGACCGGCTACACCGGCGACCTGGGCTTCGAGATCTGGGTTCCGGCCGCCGACGCCCTCGCGGTCTGGGACGCCGTGTGGGGGGTGAGCCGTGGCCGGGGCGTGATCCCCTTCGGGATGACGGCCCTGTACATGGCCAGGATCGAGGCCGGGCTCGTCCTCCTCGACGTCGACTTCAACTCGAGCCGCTTCGCCTGGACGGACGCGGACCGGACGACCCCGATCGAGCTCGGCCTGGGCTGGATGTTCCGGGACATCGGGGCCGACGACCGGACGTTCCTCGGTCACGAGGCGATCCGGCGCGAGATCGCCACGACGAGCTCTCGCTGGCGGCTGTCGGGGCTGATCCTCGACTGGCAGGACTACGACCGGATCTTCGATGCCGCCGGGCTCATCCCGCCCAAGGACCACACGCCGGTCCAGGACGAGTACTACGTCTACGACGACGAGCTCAACCAGCTCGGCTACGCCACGAGCCAGATGTACTCGCCGATCCTGCAGCGCCACATCGCCCTGGCCCGGGTGCCGCTCGACCGGACCGCACCCGGCTCCCGGGTCAAGCTGGAGCTCGGTGTCAGTCACCGCTACGAGTATTTCGACGCGCACGTCGCGCGGCTGCCCCTCTTCAACCCCGAGCGAAGGACCGCCTGACATGCCGAAGTCGACCGCCCCCGCCACCAAGCGCGCGACATCGAAGTCGGTCGGCGCGAAGGCCGCACCAAAGGCCTCGGCCACCCGAGGCGCCGCGGCCAGGCCCGCCGGGTCGAAGCGCGACGGCGCCGCGGATCACGCCTGGGACGCGATCGTCATCGGCGGCGGGCACAACGGCCTGACGAACGCCGCGTACCTGGCGAAGGCGGGCCTGCGGACCCTCGTCCTCGAGCGCCGCCACCTCGTCGGGGGCGCGGCGATCACCGAGGAGCTGCGGCCGGGCTACTGGTTCACGACGTTCTCCTATGCCCTTAGCCTGCTTCGGCCGGACATCATCCACGAGCTCGAGCTCACGAGGCACGGCTTCATGCCGATCCTCATGCCGACGACCTTCTGCCCGATGGAGAACGGCGACTACCTGCTGCTGGGCCAGGACCACGGCGAGAACCACCGGGAGATCGCCCGGCACTCGAGGCACGATGCCGATGCCTACGACGCCTTCAACCACGACGTCCTCAAGGTCTGCCAGGCGATCAAGCCCCTCCTCGATGCCGCCCCGCCCGACATCTTCAGCGACGACCCCGAGGAGCTGGTGGCCCTGGCGATGCTCGGGTCGCGCTTCCGGCGGCTCGACAGGAAGGTCCTCCACGACGCCGTCCGGCTCCTGACCGGCTCGGCCGCCGACTTCCTGGACGACTACTTCGAATCCGACATCCTCAAGGGCTACATCGCCTCCTCGAGCATCATCGGGACGAAGGTCGGGCCGTATTCACAGGGTTCCGGGCTGGTGCTCCTGTATCACCTGATGGGCGAGCACGACGGCGAATTCGGGGCGTGGGCCTTCCACAAGCGCGGCAACGGCGGCTTCACCCAGCTGCTGGCCAAGGCGGCCGAGTCGTTCGGGGTCGAGATCCGCCTCGAATCGCCGGTCGAATCGGTCATCACCAGCGGCGGCCGGGCGACCGGCGTGGCCCTGGCCGACGGCCGCGAGTTCCACGCCCCGATCGTCGTCTCGGCTCTCGACCCGCGCCGGACGTTCCTCGAGCTGGTAGATCCCCGCCAGCTGCCGACCGACCTCGTCGACGCGATCACCCGGTTCCGCTTCCAGGGCACCTCGGCCAAGGTCAACTTCGCCCTCGACGGCGTGCCCCGCTACCCGGCCCTCGGCGACCGGACCGACCAGTACCGCGGCTTCACCAACATCGGGCCGTCGATGGAGTACCTGGAGCGGGCCTTCGATGATGCCAAGTACGGGGCCTTCAGCACGCGGCCCTACCTAGACTGCGCGATCCAGTCGCAGGTCGACCCGGACATGGCCCCGCCCGGCAAGGCGGTCATGAGCTGCTTCGTCCAGTACGCCCCGTACCACCTTCGCGAGAGCGACTGGGACACCCAGCGCCAGCCGCTCGGCGATACCGTCCAGGCGACCCTCGAATCGTTCTTTCCGGGCTTCGGCGATCTCGTCCTCCAGCGCGAGGTCCAGACGCCCCTCGATATCGAGCGGACCGTGGGCCTCAGCGAGGGCAACATCTTCGCCGGCGAGTTCCTGGCGCCCCAGATGTACTTCTTCCGGCCCGCGCCCGGCTGGTCGCAGTACCGGACGCCGATCGAGGGCTACTACCAGTGCGGCTCGGGGACCCACCCCGGCGGCTGCGTGATGGGAGCGCCGGGCAAGCTGGCCGCCGAGCGGATCATCCGCGACCGCGGTCGAGCGGTCGCGCCGGACCGCGCGAACGCGGTCGCGCGGGACCGCCAGGGGGCGGTGGCGCGGGCGTGACGCGGGCCGGGTGCTCGGCCGCACGAGGGACGCCGCCAGGGCCCGTGGGCTAGGGAGCCGCGGCCGGGGGGAACGGCAGCGCGATCGGGTCGGGGGCGAGGCGACTGCGCCCCTCGGCATCGAAGCGATCGAGGCCCCAGTCGCCCACATCGGTGACGTCGGTCCGGCCGGTGATCGCGAGGTCGGCCCCGCACCGGGCCACGGCCGGGCCCCACATCATCCCGTGGCCGCCGGCCGACGCGACCGTCAGGCCCGCGATCGCTTCGCCGCCCGACGCCGAGAGCCCCGGCCCCAGGATCGGCTGGTGGTCGGGCGTGTAGTCGATCGTGGCCGCCCAGGTCCGGCGCAGGCCCAGTCCGGCCGTCGCCGGGACGAGCGCGGCGAGTCGGGCCCGGGTCCGCGCCAGGGCCGCATCGTCGATCGTGGTCGCCTCGCCGGGCGCCTCGTCGGGATCGCTCCAGCCGAACAGCAGGCCACCCTCCTCGAGCCGCCAGTACATGCCCGCCCCGACGTCGAAGATCATCGGCGCCCGCTCGACGTCGAAGACCGGCGCCGGCGCGGTCACCGCGACCGTGTGGCGGGCGCCGCCGGCCGGGATCCGCAGCCCGGCGAGGCGGCCCACGTCACGGAGGCCCGGCCCGCCGGTGAGGAGCACCCGCTCGGTCGCAATCGGGCCCGCGCTCGTCTCCACCCCGCTGACCCGTCGACCGGCGGCGTCCAGGCGCAGCCCGGTGAATGCGGTCCGCTCGCGCAGCTCGACCCCGGACGCCTGCATCGCCAGCGAGTAGGCGCGGACGTTGCGCGGCGGCGAGATCGCGCCGTCCGTCGCCAGGTAGCTGCCGCCGCGGTGGCCGTCGCGGGCCAGCGTCGGCGCCACCTCGACGGCCTCGGCCGGCCCGAGCCAGCGGACATCCAGGCCGAGGGCGCGCTGCATCGCCACCCGCTCGCGGCCAACCCGCTCGTCGTCGGCGGTGACGGCCAGGAGGATGTAGCCAAGCTCGCGGAAGCCGGAATCCGTGCCGTAGCGGGCCGCCTGGGAACGGTAGAAATCGATCGACCAGGCGCCGAGCGCCACGGCGCCCGGCGTGCCGCCCTGGGCCCGGACGATGCCTGCCGCGCGGCTGCTGGCGCCATCGCCGGCGAGGCCGCGCTCGAGGACCACGACCCGCCCCAGGCCGGCCTCGGCGGCAAAGACCGCCGCCCAGGCGCCCACCGTGCCCGCACCGACCACCACCAGATCCGCCCGCTCGGCGCGCATCGTTCGCTCCCCGCTAGGTACCCGTGGTGGGTACCACGTTCTCGTCCCCGCCCGCAACCGGCTGTTCCGTTCCCGTCCCCACGAACTCCGGCCTGGAGTCCCTGATGTCCGCCAACTGGCCGGGTTGGACCCGCCACCCACGCGATACACGAGCGTCGGAGCAACCGACGTGCGCGATCGGCCACCGTCAGGCTAGCCTTGGCCCTGCCAACACCGCCGAAGCACGCCCCCGCTTCACGCCGAGCACGCCGTCCTCGATCCCAGAGGGTTGCCATGGCCGACCGCCGCCCGCGCTTCCAGCTTCCGACGAGGCGGCGCGCCCGCACCAAGGTGGAGGGGCCCGCCGGACCCGCCCCCGAGGTCTCGATGGAGTCCCACCCGGAGGACGTCGCGGCGCCGGTCGAGCAGAGCGTGGTGGATGCCGCGATCTACCGCGACGGGCACCGGATCGAGACGCCCACGACGGTCGCCGACGCGGCCCGGATGCTCCGGGCCGAGGTCGGGACGATGGCCTGGATCGGGCTGTTCCGCCCGAACGAGGCCCAGCTCCTGCCGATGGCCGACGAGTTCGGGCTGCACGAGGTCGCGATCGAGGATGCGATCGTCGCCCACCAGCGGCCCAAGCTCGAGCGCTACGGCGACACCCTCTTCGCCGTCCTCCGAGCCGCCACCTACCTCGACGACGTCGAGGAGGTCGAGTTCGGCGAGATCCACGTCTTCGCCGGCCCGAACTTCATCCTCACCGTGCGCCACAGCCGGACGCCCGATCTCGGGGCCGTGCGCCGCCGGATGGAGGCCGACCCGGAGCTCCTGGCCCGCGGCCCCGAGGCCGTCCTGTACGCCATCCTCGACAGCGTCGTCGACGGCTACGCCCCGGTCGTGGCCGGCGTCCAGAAGGACATCGACGAGATCGAGACCGAGGTCTTCCGGGGCGACCCCAAGGTCTCCCGCCGGATCTACGAGCTGTCGCGCGAGGTCATCGATTTCCAGCGTGCGACCCGGCCGCTCCTGGCGATGCTCGGGGCGCTCGAGGCGGGCTTCGAGAAGTACGGCACGGATGACGATCTCCAGCGCTACCTCCGCGACGTCGCCGACCACGCCACGACCGTGGCGGAGCGGGTCGACGGCTTCCGCCAGCTCCTGGCCGACATCCTGACGGTCAATGCCACGCTCGTGGCGCAGTCCCAGAACGAGGAGATCAAGCGCCTCACCGAGGCCAGCTACGACCAGAACGAGGAAGTCAAGCGGGTCTCCGCCTGGGCCGCCATCCTCTTCGCCCCGACGCTCATCGGAACCGTGTACGGCATGAACTTCGAGAACATGCCGGAGCTCGGCTGGGCCTTCGGCTACCCGTTCGCGCTGGGATTGATGGTCATCACGAGCGTGACCCTCTTCCTCATTGCCCGGTCGAGGGGCTGGCTCTGACCGTCGCCTCGCGTCCCGCGGCCGCGTCGAGGAGCTTGCCGAAACTCATCGCCTATACTCCCCGTCCGGGCCGACATAGCTCAGCGGTAGAGCAGCTGTTTCGTAAACAGCAGGTCCTCGGTTCAAATCCGAGTGTCGGCTCCACTCCCCGTTCGCGCTCCCGGTCGCCATGCTGACTGGACACGCGGGCCGATTCGGGACCCGCGCGGGGTTCAACCTGCCCTTACGAAGAACAGCTCCACTGGGGTCTCCAATCCTTTTAGCGAGTGCTTGCCCGCCGAGGTGAACAGGAGCGAGCTTGCGGCCGCGAGAGCACGAGCGAGCGCTGAGCAGTAGACGGCCCCGTCCGGCGCCTCGGCCATGATTCGCGCCGTTTCGTGGACCGCGATGCCGCGGAGATCACCGCCCTCGACTTGATCCACCTCGCCGGTATGGACACCGATCCTGATCGCGACGGTTGTCGCGGCTATCGCCTGCTGGATCGCGAGCGCGCCACGGAGAGCTGCCTCGGCGCTGGTGAACGCTGCCAGAAATCCGTCGCCCGTCGTGTCGATCTCTCGCCCGCCAAAGCGCTCAAGCAGGCGGCGGACGATTCGATTGTGCTCGGCGAGCCGGCCTTCCCAGGCGGTGTCACCGATGGCGGCAGCTGTCTGGGTTGAGTTCACGATGTCAGTCATCAGCATGGTCAAGACCGCCCGCCCTTGGCGGGTCGGCAGCGCGAAGTTCTCGGAGTTGCCCGAGAACTCCAGGATCACGAGGGGTTCGTCGCCGACGACCCACGTGTCGTGCCCGGGCGGCAGATCGACCACATCGTTGGGGCCGAACTCATCTTCTCGGCCACTGTCCATCCGAACCGCCATCTGGCCCGAGACGACCATCTGAACGTGGTGGACCTGACACGAGGTCGTGCCGACGATCGGGCGGATGTCAATCGACCATCGCCACCCCGGTTCCAGGACAGCACGGCCGATCGCAAAGCCGCGGCCCATGTCGACAAACCCGCCGATGCCACGACCAAGGTCGCGCACCGCGTCTGGGGATTTGAAGCTCTTCCGGGTGAGCACGTTTCCTTCGTCGCTACCCATGGCCACTCGCCTCAGAGATGGGGTCCGCGGGTCTCAGGGACCGTCGGCAAGTCCCTGGTCGTCGCTGGGCCGGTACGGGGGTCATCGAGCAGCCATCGTACGACGCGGCCATCGGTGCAAACCCTCCCCTCCCCATGGAGCAAACACCGTCCAACGCTGCCGTGCCGGCTCCGTTGGCCGTCGATCCGCACCCGCCTAGGTTGGCCAAGGTGACGCGAGCGGCCGCCTCGCGTACCGACCAGGGAGCGTCTCCGATGATCCAACCGGCCACGCGGAACCCCTTCGCCGTCCGCGACTTCCGCCTCCTCTGGGCCGGCGAGACCATCTCGGTCCTCGGCGACCAGTTCGCCCTGATCGCGCTGCCCTGGCTGGCCCTCGTACTGACCGGCAGCGGGCTCGCGCTGGGCAGCGTGCTGGCGCTGATGGCCGTGCCGCGGGCGCTCCTCATGCTCATCGGCGGCGTGTCCGTCGACCGGCTCTCGCCGCGGCTCGTGATGCTCGCCTCGAATGCCGTCCGCATGGTCGCGGTGACGGCCCTCGGGATCGTCGTGCTCGCGGATGTCGCCGAGCTGTGGACGCTGTATGCCTTCGCCCTCGTGTTCGGTGTCGCCGACGCGTTCTTCTTCCCGGCCCAGACCTCGATCGTCCCGCAGCTCGTCGGGCCGGATCAGCTCCAGCGCGCGAACGGGATTGTCCAGGGCACGGCCCAGGCGAGCGCACTCGTCGGCCCGGCGCTCGCCGGCATCGTGATCGCCGCCCTCGGCGGCGAGGCTGCCGCCACCAACGCGGCCGGGATCGCGGCCGCCCTGCTGCTCGACGCGGTGAGCTTCGGCATCTCGCTCCTGACCCTGTGGCTCATGCGCGCCCGGCCGCGAGCGGAGCGGGCTCCGGCCTCGGTGATCGAGGACCTCAAGGCGGCCTTCCGACACGTCGGGGAGGTCCCGGGCCTCCGGGCCGTGATCGTCGTGAGCCTCGCCGCGAACTTCCTGATCGTCGGCCCGTTCGAGGTTGGCCTGCCGGTGATGGCCTACCAGCGCCTGCCCGAGGGCGCCGCGGCCTTCGGCATCCTGCTCTCGGCCTTCGGTGGCGGCTCGCTCGTCGGGCTCGTGCTCGGGGCGATGCTGCCGGCCCCGCGGCCGACACGGTTCGCGTTCGTCGTCCTCGGCGCCACGGGCCTCCCGGGCCTCGGCCTCGCGATCCTGCCGTTCGTCCAGTCCACGCTTGCGGCCGCGATCGTCATCGCCGCGTCGAGCATCTCCCTCGGCTACGGCAACCTGCATGGCATGACGTGGGTTCAGGCCCGGATCGCGCCCGTCCTGATGGGCCGCGTGATGAGCGTGCTGATGCTCGGCTCCATGGGCCTCATCCCGGTGTCGATGCTCGTCGCCGGCGCGGTCGTCCAGCTCAGCCTCGACGGGATGCTCGTGGTCGCCGGCGTTGGCATGGCGAGCTTCACCACCGCGGCCCTGCTGTCGCCGACCGTCCGGCGCCTCGGCCTGGTCCCGCCATATCAGCCGCCCGCTGCCGAGGTCGCCGGCGAGCCCGGCGGCGACCGAGACGCCGAGGGCGCGACCGAGGCGGGCGGGGCGTCCGGCCCCGAGCTTGCGGCATCCGTCTCACCCTCGGCCTGACGTCCCTCCCGGAGCGGTCTTTCGGCTCGCCCCTGGTCCAGCCCCTCCGGACCCGCGGCTACCGCCTGCTCGTCTTCGGGGCGGTCGTCTCGCTGGTCGGCGACGGCTTCTCCTTCGACGCGCTCGCGTGGCAGGTGGCGGCACGGACCGAGGCGCCGTCTACACGCGGGCCGGGCTGAGAACCACTGAGAACGCCGAAGCACGGAGCTCGGCGGTTTCGAAACAGCAGGTCCTCGGTGCAAATCCGAGCGTCGGCTCAACTCCCCTCGTGCGTGTTCAGGAACAACAGCTGGCTGTCTCCCGGAGGCGATCCGAGGCTCGAGCGAGTTGCCCGCTCAGATCGGTCAGCGGCGCACCCGGTAGCGCAGGTGAAGCACCCGGTTGCCCTGGATCACCACCTCAGGATCCTCCAGCAGGTGCTGCGCCTGGACCGACCCGAAGTAGCGCTTGCCGGACCCGAACACCACGGGGATGACGTCCATGCGCACCTCGTCGACCAGGCCCGCGGCCAGCATCTGGCCACCGACATCGCCAGCGGCGACCTCGACGATGCGGTCACCCGCGAGCTCCTGCGCCTTGGCCATGGCTGTCTCGATGCCGTTGACGAAGTGAAACGACCCCTCGGGCGCCCAACCCTCGGGCGGGGCCCGGTGGGTCACGACGACTACGTGGTCGACCCCGCCCGGAGGCGTCCCGTCCCAGCCGTCCGTGATGTCGAAGACGTGGCGCCCGGCGATCGTCGCTCCGACCTGGTCCCAGTACGGCCGGGTGTGGTCGTAGGACGCCTGCGACACCTTCAACACGCCGCTCTCGTCCAGCGGGACGTCACCACTGACCAACCAGTCGAACAGCGGTCCGGGCTGGTCATGCTCATCCGCGATGAACCCGTCGACCGACACCGAGGCGTTCATGACTACGCTGCCCACGACGCTCTCCTCTGTTCTTGGGGTGTCCCAACGTAGCGTGTCGTGAGCTCTCGCTCTTGTAAGAAATCAATCGGCCGGGAGCGACCAGCCGTCGAGCACGTGGCCTGGATGTTCGCGCAGGAACCGCCGCCGGACTTCGATGTACCGGGTCGGCGTGAGCCCGGTGAACGCCTGGAACTCGTGGCCGAAGTGGGCCTGGTCGAAGTAGCCTGCGCCATAGGCGAGGTCGCCCCAGTCGATCGGTCCGGCTGGGTCGATCGCGAGCAGCGTGGCGGTGAAGCGATAGGTGCGGGCGAACCGCTTCGGCGTGACGCCGATGACCTCCTTGAACCGCTGTGCCAGGTGCGTGCTGCTGACGCCGGCCGCCATGCTCAGGTCGCCGATCGCCACCGCTCCCGTGGCCGCCGCGATGAGGCTGCTCGTGTGGCGGACCAGGCCCAGGCCGGCGGTCGCGCCGATCAGTCGCCGCAGCTGGTCCTCGAGCAGCGTCAGCATCTGGTGCGGTCCGGCCGCTGTGGCCAGCCGGTCTCGCAGCGCAGCAACCGCGGAGCGCCCCCAGACGTCTTCCAGCATCACCGGCCGGTCGCACAGCTCGACGGCGGGCATCGACAGGAACGGCGCCAGCCCCCACGGCTTGAAGTGGACGCCGACGGACCGGGTCCCTGGCGGGTAGCCGAACTCCAGGGCGCGGGTTGGCGTGGAGACCACGACGCCGTCGGCGTACTCGGCCGCCTCGATCTCGCTGCCGGCGCGGATACGGAACGGCGCCCCGAGGTTCACGATGAGGAACGCGGCCGGGCTCGGCGGCAGCGTCAGCCGGGCGTACGGCGGCGCGCCGTCCAGGTAGTAGACGTCATGGATCAGCCCGTCCAGCGGCGGTGGCGGCACCCTGGACACGTACTCCATGGGCACAGTGTCGCCGATGCCCCGCCGGCATCGCGCGGGCGAAGTGGCGTGTCGCTGCAGTCGGCGAGTTCCTTCGCGGCGGCACAGGGCTGCGGTGAAGCGACCGGCGGCGTCATCGCCGTGCGAGACCTGACGCTTGGGCCCAAGGACACGCAGCCGGCGGCCTCGGCACGGTCGGCGATCGCCGCCGAGACGGTCGTCTTGCCGATCCCGGCCCCTCCGTGGAGCCAGAGCACCGCGGGGGCCATGCCAATGGCCTCCAGGAACGAGTCCCCGGCCAGAAGCCCGGCGTCACGCCCGACAATTCTGCTCATCGCCGTCGATTCTGTGGCCACCGGCGCTCTCACGCCGGTGGCAAATCGGCGGTCCTCGCGAGGTCGAGCGCGTGCTTGATCGTCAGGCGACTGCCGAATTCCGTCGCCTGGGCGACTCGAGCCGCCGGCAGCGACGCCCTGGCCCGCTCGACGAACTCCTGGCCCGGTGTCTGCTCGGAGTAGACGTTGACGATCCCTTCCTCCCGCGCGAACACCTCGGCGGCGGCGGCGATCTGCACGGCCCGTTCGTGGTCGCCCTCGACGCTTGCCGCGGCAGCCAGCCCGGTCAGCGAGACCCCCACCCCGCGCAGGCTGGCTACATCCGTGTAGGCCTGGATGGAGTCCAGGAATCGGCGGCGAGCGTCGCTCGCGTTCCCGTCTCGCAGGTGCACCCAGGCCATCTCGCCGAGGATCCTCGCCTCTTCGGCCCGATCGCCGACAGCTTCGTACGCTGCGAGCGATCGCCCGTAGAGGTCGAGGGCGGAGGCCAGGTCACCCCTACCGACGGCCTGTCCCGCGAGGCCGCCCAGCGACAGGGCGGCTCCCTCCTGGTCACCGATGACCTCCTGGATCCGGAGTCCGTGCTCAAAGCGCGCTCGCGCCGTCTCGAGATCGCCGGCGACCGCGTGGAGGATGCCGACGAGACTCGACGCGAAGCCCTCGGCCCAGGTGAAGCCCGCGGCCCGGCTCCGCTCGATTCCCTCCTCCATCAGCCGGATCCCGGCCGGCAGGTCGAAACGGAATTGGCCGAACCCGGCCAGGAACGCGCCGATGCACAGCTCTCGATCTGCGCCCAGGCGGGACGCGATGCGATACGCCTCGGCCCACTCGTCGTTCGCCCGGTCGAACTGGCCGAGCACATCCGACGCCAGTCCAGCGGTCACCAGGGCACCCGCACGCCCGGCCGTGGGAGGGCCGCCCTCGACGCCGCCGAGGAAGGACGTGGCGTACTCCCGAGCGGTGAGGTTCTTGCCGCGGATGTGCCAGTACAGCCACAGGTCGCCGCACAGCTGCAGGCCCGCTTCGGAGGCGGCCGCGTCGCCCTCCCGCGCCGCCGCCAGGAACGTGTCCAGCGCCGCCACGAGGTTGCCCTCGTCGGCGATGCCGCGTTCGAGGGACCCGGCCTGCTCGGTGCCCTCGATGCCATCGCGAATGCTCCGGGCGAGGTCCGCGAACCGTCGGGCGTGCCGCAGCGCGACATCGCCCCTCTCACCCGCCGCCTCGAGCCGCTCGCGCGCGTACTCACCGATCGTTTGCAGCATGCGGAGCCGGTTGCCCTGGCCGTCCACCTGCACGAGGGCGTTGTCGATGAGCGACTCCAGGTCATCGAGGCTGCTGTCGCCCGGGTCGGCGCAGACGGCCTCGACATCGGCGATCGTGCAGCCGCCGACGAACACCGCAAGACGTCGGAAGGTGCGCTGCTCCGAGGCCGAAAGGAGATCGTGGCTCCAGTCGATCGCGGCTCGCAGGGTCTGCTGTCGCTCCGGCACGTCGCGCGAACCGGATGTCAGGACGTTCAGGGCGTGGTCGAGCCGGTCGAGCAGGGCTTCGGGCGACAGGACCCGCAGGCGGGCCGCCGCGAGCTCGATCGCGAGCGGCAGGCCATCCAGGCGGCGGCACACCGCCGCGATGGCATCGGCGTTCTCGGGCGTCAGGGCAAATGACCCCCTCGTCGTCCTCGCGCGCTCCACGAACAGGGCGATGGCCGGGTAGTCGAGCAGGGACTCGACGGTCTCGGAATCCGTCGACGCTGGGAGGGCAAGCGCCGCCAGCGGGTACTCCTGCTCCGCGGTGATCCGCAGCGGCGTCCGGCTCGATGTCACGATCCGCAGGTTCGGGCAGGCTGTCACCAGTCCCGCCACCTCGCGGGCGGCTCGCACGATCTGCTCCAGATTGTCGAGGAGCAGGAGCGCCTTCCTGTCGCCGATGAGCGCGACGACACCATCACCGAGGGTCCGCCCCTCGGCCTCCTTGACGTCCAGCGCCGCCGCGAGGGCAGGCACAAAACCCTCTGGCGCGGCGACGCCGGCCAGCGGGATGAATGCAACACCGTCGAGGAACTCCGGCGCGAGCGCCCGGCCGACCTCGACCAGGATCCGCGTCTTCCCGATGCCTCCCGGCCCGGTGATGGTCACGACCCGACGATCGCGCACCAGGGCGACGATTGATTCAAGGTCGGCAGCCCGACCGATGACGGGCGTGACGGGGTCCGGGAGATTGCTGGGAAGGCTGGCGAAGCGCTCGCCCTTGCCTTCGAGGTCGCGTGGGTCGGGCACCACGATGCCCGCGGCGGCGATGGCGTACAGCTCGAACGGCCGGCCAACATTCTTGAGCTTGAACCGCCCCAGGCCGACGGCCCCGATATCGGGCCGGTTCCTGATCAGGTCGAACGCCGCGTCCGACAGCATCACGCCACCGGGCACCGCGAACGACTCGATCCGCGCGGCGATGTTCACCGGGTCACCGATCAGCCCGTGGGGCTCGACGATCACCTCGCCGACATGGATGCCGACCCGCATCGGGACATCGTGCTTGGCAAGCTCCCGCTGGATCTCGACCGCGGCCTGGACCGCGGCGAGCGAGCTCGGGAACATGCTCATCGTGCCGTCGCCGAGGCGTTGCACGATCGTCCCACCGAAGGCGTCGTGACCACGCTCGACCGCCGTCGTGTAGCGGTTCCGCTTGTCGAGCGCGACGCGCTCGTCGGCCTGGAACAGGGCTGTGTAGCCGACCAAGTCGGTAAACATCACCGCGACGAGCCGGCGATCGAGCTCCTCGTCCACGGACCTTCGCCTCCCGGTGGCCGAATCAGGGCGCGCTGACAATAGCCGTAATCGGTGTCTGCGGCGGTGCCGAGACATGGATGGACGGGGGCCCCTTCGCGCCACACCGCCCGTGTCCGGCGTCGCGTACTCAAGCCGGTCCGAGACTCACCCGGGAGTGTCTCTTCCGCCACGCTTGTCGCTCCCGGGCTGCGCGCGCGGCTCGGCTGCGTCGCCCATGTAGTTGTCGAGCACCACCTGCTCCCAGCCCTCCTCGGGCAGGCCCAGCTCGGCGCGCTCGGCGGGCGACATCGTCGCCAGCATCGCCACCGACTTGCGAGCCATGATCGCCCGATTGGCCGGGCTGCCCGCCCGCACCAGCCACCGCGCCTTCCGCTCCGCCGCCGAGGGCTTGTTCCGGTCGGCCGCCGTCTTCCGGGTCACCCAGCGCCCGAGCCACGCCTCCAGCGAGGGAGCTCGCTCGGTGAACGACTCCCGGAATCGTGCCGCGCTCGCCCACTCCGTGAGGTCTTCCGGGTCCCAGTCGAGCACTGCCCCGGTCGCCACGTCGACGCAGGTCCAGCCCACCCCGAGTCGGACGAGCGGCAGCATCGTGGGCGGCCAGGCGCGCCGCCGGGGCAGCTCGTCGCCGGCCCGCAGCCGGCGCGTCTCGACCTCGATGCGGGCGAGCGGCAGCAGCCCCTCCTCCGGCCCGAAGCCCCCGTCGGCGACCTCGGTATAGACGCGGACGAGGAACGACGGCAGGGCAGCGCCGAGGGCCGCCTCCACGGCCCGGACGTCGGCCGTCGATGCGCGACGAGGGCCGGCGCCACCGCCGCCAAAGCGCAGGCCACCGAGCGACAGCTTGCCGAGGATCGAGCCGAGGCCACCGGGGCGAAGGTCGGTGCGACGATCGGGATCGGCCGCCCGGGCCCGGAGCTGCTCGAGCAGCGTCTCGACGTCGGGCGAAGGAGGCGGTGCGCTCGAGGTCATCAGGTCCGCGGCACGAGGGCACCGATCGCCCGCTCCAGCCGCTCCCGGGCCTCGAGCGCCACCGGGCGGATCGCCGGGTCGTCGACCATCCCGAGCACCGCCATCGGATCCATGGCCTCGATGATCGTGTCATCGCCCGCCTCGCGCAGGACGACGTTGCAGGGCAGCAGGGCGCCGATCGACTCGTCGGCCTCGAGGGCACGGTGGGCCAGGGCCGGGTTGCAGGCCCCGAGGATCACGTATGGGGGCCGCTCGATCCCGAGCTTCGCATGCAGCGTTGCCCGGACGTCGATCTCGGTGATGACACCAAAGCCCTCTGCCCGGAGGGCGGATTCGACCAATGTCCGAGCCGCGGCGAGCGGACCCGGAACCCGGGTCCCGAACGTGA
>SCUO01000111.1 GCA_004297395.1 Chloroflexota bacterium
GTGCTGGTGGGCGACGGCGATGAATACGGCTATCAGCCCAATCTCGACCTGATCGAGCGCACCGTGCCCGCGCACTATCGGACGCTCGAGGTGTTACCGGGCGGGCGCCACCACCCGCACTGGCACGACCTCGATGGCGTTGTGGCGCGGCTCGTGCCCTTTCTCAAACCCCAGTGTGCTGCGTAGGGGCGGGCGATTACGCTGGACTCCGCGGGGGTCATGGCCTAGAATTTGCGCGAATTTTTCGCTGATCGGAGAACCTCCACCGGCAGCCGCAAACAGGAGCCAAATGAGCGAGATGAAGCCCGCCTTCATCTCGCTTTTTTGCAGCCCGAATTTTGCGCTGTGAAGCGTTGCAATCGAAAGAATTGTTGTTGAAAGAGTTACCGTCGATAGATTTGCCGACGACAGGGTTCGTGTCGCGGCCATCGCGTACCGTTATCAGTGTTAGCAACCGGAGAAGCGCTTGACTACTCAGCCCCGTCGTCCGCCCGCGCTTCTGGTTCTTGCAGACGGCACCGAGTTCCTCGGTACCGCCATCGGGGCCGAGGGCCTGGCGAGCGGTGAGGTGGTGTTCAATACGGCGATGACGGGTTACCAGGAAATCCTCACCGATCCCTCCTATGCCCGCCAGATCGTCACGCTCACCTACCCCCATATCGGCAACGTCGGCGTCAACGCCGAGGATGAAGAATCGCGCGGGATTTGGGCGGCCGGTCTGGTGATCCGCGACCTACCCCTGCTCGCCAGCAATTTCCGCAGCGCGGAGAACCTCGATGATTACCTGCGCCGCCATGGTGTGGTCGGCATCGCGGACATCGATACACGCCGGCTCACCCGCCACCTGCGCGAGCACGGCGCCCAGAATGGCGCTCTGATGGCCGGCGCGGTGAATGCCGATACGGCGCTCGCCGCGGCCCGCGCGTTCGGCGGCCTGCAGGGGCTGGACCTCGCCCGCGAAGTGTCGGTGACCGAGCCCTATGAATGGCGTTCCGGCGCCTGGCGATTGGGCTCCGGCCATCGCGAGCCGGACGCGCCCGGCAGTTACCGGGTGGTGGCCTACGACTTCGGGATCAAGCGCAATATTCTCCGCCTCCTCGTCGAACGCGGCTGCGCGCTTACCGTGGTGCCGGCACAGACGCCCGCCGCCGCCGTGCTGGCACTGCGGCCCGATGGGGTGTTCCTGTCCAACGGTCCCGGCGATCCCGAGCCCTGCGCTTACGCCATCGCCGCGATCCGGGAAATCCTCGGCACCGGAATTCCGGTGTTCGGGATCTGTCTCGGCCACCAGTTGCTGGCGCTCGCGTCCGGCGCGCGCACCGTCAAAATGAAGTTCGGCCATCACGGCGCCAACCATCCCGTCCAGGATCTGGCCACCGGGCGCGTGATGATCAGCAGCCAGAACCACGGTTTTGCGGTCGATGAGGCGAGTCTGCCGGCCCACCTGCGCGCCACGCACCGCTCGCTGTTCGACGGCACCTTGCAGGGGATGCGGCGCACCGACTGTCCCGCCTTCAGCTTCCAGGGTCATCCCGAGGCGAGCCCCGGCCCCAACGACGTGGCGCCCCTGTTTGATCACTTTATCGACCTCATGGCGCAGCAGCGATCCGCCTAGCCGGGGCACCCGACCGAGACACTCATGCCCAAACGCGACGACATCCACAGCATCCTGATCCTCGGCGCCGGCCCGATCGTGA
>SCUO01000066.1 GCA_004297395.1 Chloroflexota bacterium
GCTGATCCCGCGACCCCTGCTACCATCGCCCGGCCGAGCCAACCCGCGTCCGTCCCTGCCACGGTCGGCCGCCCAGAGGAGCGCACGTGACCGACACCCCCAGCCGCGATCCGAATGACGTCGCGGCCGCCGTTCCCGACCTCGACACGATCGTCAGCCTCTCGAAGCGCCGCGGCTTCGTCTTCCCGAGCTCGGAGATCTACGGCGGCATCAACGCCGTCTGGGACTACGGGCCGCTCGGGGTCGAGCTGAAGAACAACGTCAAGCGGGCCTGGTGGCGGGCGATGGTCCAGGAGCGCGACGACATCGTCGGCCTGGACGCCGGGATCCTCATGCACCCCCAGGTCTGGATCACCTCCGGCCATGTCGGCTCCTTCAGCGACCCGCTCGTGGAGTGCGGGACCTGCCGCCGGCGCTACCGCCTGGACGAGCTGCCCGGCGCCGAGAGCCTGACCGCGACCGATCTCACCGACCCGACCGTCATCGAGCGCTTCAAGCTCACCTGCCCCAATGACGGTGGGCCGCTGTCGGCGCCCCGTCGCTTCAACCTCATGTTCCAGACGTACATGGGGCCGGTCCAGGACGAGGCCTCGGTCGTGTACTTCCGGCCCGAGACGGCCCAGGGCAGCTACGTCAACTTCAAGAATGTCCAGCAGAGCTCCCGCAAGAAGATCCCGTTCGGGATCGCCCAGATCGGGAAGTCGTTCCGGAACGAGATCTCACCGGGCAACTTCGTCTTCCGGATGCGCGAGTTCGAGCAGATGGAGATGCAGTACTTCGTCCGGCCCGACCAGGCGGCGGCGATCTTCGAGGAGTGGCTGCCCCGGCGCTGGGACTGGTATGTCCGCTACGGCGTCACTCCCGCGCGCCTGCGCTTCCGCGAGCACGCCCCCGACGAGCTGGCCCACTACGCCAAGAAGGCGATCGATGTCGAATATCGCTTCCCGTTCGGCTGGAAGGAGCTCGAGGGCATCCACAACCGCGGCGACTTCGACCTCTCGCGCCACGCCGAGGCCACGGGCGAGAACCTCGAGTACTTCGATCCGGCGACCGAGGAGCACTTCACCCCGTTCATCATCGAGACCGCCGGCGGGCCGGATCGGGCCGCGTTCACGTTCCTCATCGATTCGTATCGCGAGGAGGAGGTCCGGGGTGAGCGGCGGGTGTCGCTGGCCCTGCACCCCGACCTGGCACCGTACAAGGTCGCGGTCCTGCCGCTGCTCAAGAAGCGGCCCGAGATCGTCGAGCTCTGCCACAGGATCCTGGCCGACCTGAAGCGCGACATGATGGCCGTCTACGACGACACGGCCGCGATCGGCAAGCTCTACCGGCGCCAGGACGAGATCGGGACGCCGTGGTGCGTCACCGTCGACGTCGATTCGCTCGAGGACATGGCGGTCACCGTGCGGGACCGCGATTCGATGACCCAGGAGCGGATCCCGGTCGAGGGCGTGAAGCGAGCGATCCTCGACAAGCTGGACGCCGCGCGGGGCTGATCGGCGAGCCAGCGGGCGGGCGGTCGGAGATGAGCCGCCGGTAATCGCGTCGCCTCATGATCGGAACGCGATGGATGACCTGCGGATTGGCCGCCTCCTGAGGGCCCTGCGATTGCGACGCGGCTGGCGACAGGTCGACCTGGCCCTGGCGGCCGGGGTCTCGCAGTCGCTCATCTCGCTCATCGAACGGGGACATCTCGCCCGCCTGTCGGTCGATACCGTTCGGCGGGTCTTCGCCGCGGTCGATGCCCGGTATGAGGGCACGATCGCATGGCGCGGCGGGGCGATCGATCGGCTCCTCGACGAGCGGCACGCGGCGCTGGTTGGGGCAGCAGCTTCGGAGCTCCGTGATGCCGGCTGGCAGGTCGAGCTGGAGGTCACGTTCAACGTGTACGGCGATCGCGGCTCGATCGACATCCTGGGGCTGCGCCGCGATCGGGGTCAGGCACTCGTGGTCGAGGTCAAGACCGAGCTCACGTCGATCGAGGAGACGCTCCGACGCCTCGACGTCAAGGCCCGCCTCGTGCCGGGGCTCGTGCAGGATCGATTCGGTTGGCAGCCGCTGACGAGATCGCGGCTGCTCGTCGTCCAGGACTCGACCAGGAACCGGCGGAGGGTCGCCGCCCACATGGCGAGCCTCGGGGCGGCACTCCCGGGGCGGAGCGTGGCTGTCCGCCGTTGGCTTCGGGATCCCGAGGGACGGCTATCCGGGCTTCGGTCTCTGTCGCAGACGAATCCCCGTGGTCCGCGATCGGGATCGCGGGTCGAGTGGGGGCCACGGCGTCCCGATTCGCCGTCACGTGCCACCAGGGTTGGCAGGTGACGACGGAATCTCCGGCGCCCGGCGTCCTGGACCACCCGGGTTCATGAATGGCGACTTCGAGGTCGGTACGGCCGGTGCGTCCGAGGTCGGTACGGCCGGTGCATCTGGCGTCGGTGGTGGCAGGCGCCATCAGAGCCGCAGCACGGCAGCTGGCGCGCGGCAGCCGTCCTCGCGATGTGGCGGTTGGTCGGGAGGCGGTCGGCCGGCGGGTCCAGCTCGGGGCTCGGCGGCGGGTCAGGCGGTCGCGGCGGCAGTCCTCGCGAATGCAGGCAGTCCCCCCGGGGAGGTCAGGCGGTCGCGGCGGCAGCCGGGGTGGCGTGGGCGCGGGCCGGCGGCTCGGGCGCCGCGGGCGGTGCCGGCGGCCACTCGCCGCGGAGGTAGGCGTCGATCGAGGCCGCGGAGCGCTTGCCGTCGCCCATGGCGAGGATGACGGTCGCGGCGCCGCGGACGATGTCGCCGCCGGCGAAGACGCCGGGCATCGAGGTCATCCCGAACTCGTCGGTGACGATGTAACCCCACGGGTTGATCTCGAGCTCGGGGGCCGTGGCGGTCAGGAGCGGGTTGGAGCGGGTCCCGATGGCGACGACGACCATGTCGGCGTCGATCACGAACTCGGAGCCGGGGATCGGCACGGGCTTGCGGCGGCCGGAGGCATCGGGCTCGCCGAGCTCCATCCGCTGGACCCGGATGCCGGTCACCCAGCGCTCCTCGTCGGCGAGGACCTCGAGCGGCGCGGCCAGGAACTCGAACCGGATGCCCTCCTGCTCGGCGTGGTGGACCTCCTCGGCCCGGGCCGGGAGCTCGTCGTGGGAGCGGCGGTAGACGATCGTGGCCTCGGACGCGCCCAGCCGCTTCGAGGTCCGGACTGCGTCCATCGCGACGTTGCCGCCGCCGACGACCACGACCCGCTGGCCGTGGAGGACCGGTGTGTCCGAGTCGGCGTTCCAGGCGCCCATGAGGTTGACCCGGGTGAGGTATTCGTTGGCCGAGTAGACGCCCTTGAAGTTCTCGCCCGGGACGTTCATGAACACCGGCAGCCCGGCGCCGACGGCGATGAACATGGCGTCGAACCGCTCGCGCAGCTCGGGCAGGGTGTAGGTCTTGCCGATGATCGCGTTGGCCTCGATCTTCACGCCCTGGTCGATCAGCCGGTCGACCTCGGCCTGGACGATGTCCTTCGGCAGCCGGAACTCAGGGATGCCGTAGATGAGGACGCCGCCGGGGGCGTGGAAGGCCTCGAAGATCGTGACGTCGTAGCCCTTCTTGGCGAGCTCGCCGGCGGCGGTCAGGCCGGCCGGCCCGGAGCCGATGATCGCGACCTTCTTGCCGTTCGGCGCGGGGTGCGCGACGGGCAGCTGGTCGAGGTGGGCCTGGGCCCAGTCGGCGACGTAGCGCTCGAGGCTGCCGATGGCGACCGACTTGCCGGTCTTGGCACGGAGGCAGACGCCCTCGCACTGGCTCTCCTGGGGACAGACCCGGCCGGTGACGCAGGGCAGGGCGTTGTCGTCCATGAGCGATTCGGCGGCGGCATGGAGGTCGCCGTCGCGGAGCAGCCGGATGAAGCGCGGGATGTTGACCGCGACCGGGCAGCCATCGACGCAGTAGGGCTTGGGGCACTCGAGGCAGCGCTGGGCTTCGAGGATCGCCAGCTGCTCGGTGAGCCCGAGGTTGACCTCCTTGAAGTTCGTGGCCCGCTCGGTCGCGTCCTGCTCCGGCATCGACGTCCGGTCGATGCCCATCCGCTCCTTCTTGGTGAGCGGCGGCGGCACGGCGCGAGCCTCGCCCGGCACTGGGACGGCGGCGGTGTCCGCCACGGGACGCGGCTCGGTCATGCGGGCACCCCCTGGGCTGGCTCGGCGGCGGCATCCGCGGCGGCGCCGGGCTTGGGCTTCGTGCGGAGGCCGATCTCGCAGGCCCGGCGTTCCATCGCCGCCTGCTCGAACGGGCGGTAGGTGCTGAGGCGATCGGACAGCTCCCGGAAGTCGACGTCGTGGCCGTCGAACTCGGGGCCGTCGACGCAGGCGTAGCGGGTCTCGCCGTGGACGGTCACGCGGCAGCCGCCGCACATCCCCGTCCCGTCGACCATGACCGGGTTGAGCGAGACGGTCGTCTTGAGCCCGGCCGGGCGGGTCATCTCGGCGACGGCCCGCATCATCGGCACCGGCCCGACCGCGAAGACCTCCTCGATGCCGCCCTCGGCGATGACGTCGGCCAGGGCCTGGGTGACGAACCCGGGCCGGCCGTACGAGCCGTCGTCGGTGCAGGCGATGACCGTGCCACAGGCGGCGAGCTCCGGCTCGAGGATGACCCACTCGCGCGACCGGCCGCCGATGATGCTCGTCACCTTCACGCCGCGGCGGTGGAGCTCCTGGGCGATCGGCAGGATGACGGCCGTACCCACGCCGCCACCGACGCAGACGGCGTGACCGTGGTCCGGCAGGTCCGTGGGCCGGCCGAGGGGGCCGGCGACGTCGGCGATCGCGTCACCGGGCTGGAGCTCGACGAGGTCGGTCGTGCTCTTGCCGATGGCCTGGATGACGAGCGAGATCGTGCCCGCCTCGGCGTCGCCGTCGGCGATGGTCAGCGGGATGCGCTCGGCGCCTCGCCCGAGGTGGACGATCACGAACTGGCCGGGCTGCCGGATCTCGGCGATCCGGGGCGCTTCCAGCACGAGCCGGGTCACGTTCGGTGAGAGGCGCTCGTTCCGGAGAATGGGATGCATGCGGGGACCGCCACGGTACGAAGTCGTCGCTCCTGATCCTCGCTCGGCGGGGCCGCCGCGCCACAGCGCCGGAACGCACGGTTGGCGGGGGCCGAACGTCACCTCGCGAGCGGGACGCTCGGCGGACCTCTCAGCGCTCCTTGCCCAGATCAGCCGGGCTTAGCCGAGATCAACCCGCGAAGAGGGCCGCGTCCTTGCCCTTGGGCCAGTAGAGCTCCTTCTTGACGTGGAACTCGGGGAAGCCGCGGTGCATGAGCTCGGTCTCGACGTTGATGATCATCTCGGGGTTGCCGCAGATGTACACGACGGTCCGATCCGGTCGCAGCCCGAGGTCCTTGCAGACCGACGCCACGACCCGCTCCACCCGCCCGGTCCGGCCGGTCCAGCCGTCGTTCCGGGGGTCGCTGGGACGGGAGATCGTGGGCACGTAGGTGAGCGGATAGCCCCGGTCCCGCTCCAGACCCTCGAGGTAGTCGCGATAGCCGAGCTCCTCGGTGTACGAGCAGCCGTGCAGGACCACCGTCTTGCGGCGATCGCCCCGGAGCATCGTCTCCCGGATCATGCTGATGAACGGCGCGATGCCCGTGCCCGTCGAGACGTACAGGTGGGTGCGGTTGTCGTCGGGCTCCAGGAGGAACTTGCCCTTCGGCCCGATCATCCGCATCCCGTGCCCGATCGGCAGGCGCCACAGGGCAGTCGTGAACCGGATGACCGGCACGACCCGGACGTAGAACTCGTAGCCGTCCGTGCCGCTGACCTGGGGCGCCGAGGCGACGGAGTAGGGCCGCTGGAGGAGCTTGCCGTCGACGACCACGCCGGTGGTCATGTACTGGCCGGGCTCGAACGGGGTGGGCTCGCCGTCGAAGCGGACCCAGAAGTAGGCCAGCTCATCGGTCTGGTCCTCGCGCCGCACGAGCGTCGCGTTGTAGATCGGCGCGGCGGGCTCGATGACCCGGTTGTCCTCGGCGTGGTGCGGCATCGGGCTTGTCATCGCTCCGTGCGTGTCTTCTCGCCCGAATTGTAGAGGCGGGTCGGAGCCACCGGGGTTCCGGTGATACTTGCTCCATGGTGGCCGACTTCCGCCGCGCCTTCGATGGCCCGGCCGTCTTCTGGGATCCGGAACGCGAGGAGCGGATCGTCACCGAGCCGCGTGACGTGGCGGGATGGCTCGAGCTGCCCACGGGCCGGATCGCGATCCATGACCCTGGCTACGAGTTCGCGCCCGACCCGGTCGACCGCGACGTGCCGCCCGGCAGCTACCCGATCGACCTGGCGCTGCGGTCGTGGCGCGGCCAGGACGGGGTCGTCTCGCCACCGGGCCTGATCGCGGCCGTCAGGGTCAGGCTGCGGCCAGGCCGCCCGGAGCGGTTCGTTCCCGTTCGCTCGGCCCTGCGGGCCGGCGACCTCGACATCGGCGTCGACTCGGGCCTGGTCTCGGTCTTCGATCGCGCGCTCCTCCCGGTCCTCGCCGGCCGGGCGATCCTCGACGCCATGCCCGAGACCGCCACCGGAACTCCGGGCGGGACCATCGAGGCCGCCGTCTGGCCGGCGGCCGCCGGGGGCGTCTTCGTCAGCAGCGCCGGGATGGGCGACGGCGGCTATCGAGCCTGGTGGGGCGAGGCCGCCGATGCTGAGACCGTCGAGCTCATCGTCGATTTCGGCCTCCTCGAGCACTCGCTCTGGCGGACGATCGAGATCCCGGCCGCGGCCCTCCTCGGGGGCGCCGCCCGTCTCCGACTGGCCCTGCTTGGCACGGGTCTCGAGCTCGAGCCGGTCCCGTTCGAGTCCATCGGCATCCCGGACGTGTGGATTCCGGCGGCCAGGGCCGTGTCCGTCCGCCGGCCGGCCGGGCAGCACTGCGAGTTCAGCCTGTGCGACGCGGACGGGGAATGGGTAGCCGGTCCGGCAAAGGTCGAGCTCGTCCCGGGTCCCTGGTTCGAGGTCTTCGATCGCGAACAGGTCGAGCGGGCGGCGGTCCTCCGCGTCCGGATCCACGAAGGCACCGCGCCGCACGAGCCGCTCGAGCCGTAGCCGAAGCTGCAGGCGAGCCGTGGCCGCCGAATCGGAACCCGGCCGCGCCCCAGCCGCAATCGCCGGCCTGAAGGCCCTCCGACGGTACAATCGCCGGGACATCGAACGATCATCGCGGCCCACCGGCGAGCCGCGCGACGCCACCCGAAGGAGCCCATCCGCCATGGCCACCGCCGCCCGGACCGACCACGTCCCCCGCGAGCATCGCGCCGCGAAGCGCTACATCTACAGCTGGGGCGGGGGTGCGGCCGAGGGCGACGCCACGATGCGCGACCTGCTCGGTGGCAAGGGCGCCGGCCTGGCCGAGATGACCAGCGCGGGCCTTCCGGTCCCGCCCGGCTTCACCATCACGACCGAGGCCTGCAACGACTACTTCGCGGCCGGCGAGCAGCTCCCGGCGGGGCTCTGGGACGACGTCCTGGCCGCGGTCCGGGCGGTCGAGGCCCAATCGGGCAAGGGCTTCGGGGATGCGGCCAACCCGCTCCTGGTCTCGGTCAGGTCCGGGGCCAAGTTCTCGATGCCGGGGATGATGGACACGGTCCTCAACCTGGGGCTCAACGAGGCGACCCTCCAGGGCCTCGTCAAGCTGACGGGCAACGATCGCTTCGGCTGGGACGCCTACCGCCGTTTCATCCAGATGTTCGGCCGGATCGTCATGGACGTCCCGGGCGAGCGCTTCGATCACGCTCTCGACGCCGCCAAGGCGGCCCGCGGCGTGACCCAGGACACGGATCTCACGGCCGAGGACCTCAAGGGCGTGGCCGCCGAGTCACGCAGGATCGTCCGTGAGGTCACCGGCCGCGACTTCCCCGAGGACCCCGACGAGCAGCTCGACCTCGCCATCAAGGCCGTCTTCGCCTCGTGGTTCGGGAAGCGGGCCCGCGACTACCGCGACTACAACAAGATCGCCCACGACCTCGGCACGGCCGTCAACGTGGTGACCATGGTCTTCGGCAACATGGGTGAGGATTCGGGCACCGGCGTGGCCTTCACCCGAGACCCGAACACCGGCGACAAGGCGCTCTACGGCGAGTACCTGACCAACGCCCAGGGCGAGGACGTCGTGGCCGGCATCCGGACGCCCCAGCCGATCGCCCAGATGCGCGAGGCGATGCCCGGCGTGTACGACGAGTTCCAGCGGATCGCCGATCGCCTCGAGCGCCACTACCGCGACGTCCAGGACCTCGAGTTCACGATCGAGCGCGGTCGCCTGTACATGCTCCAGACGCGGTCGGCCAAACGGACCGCCGCGGCCGCGGTGAAGATCGCGACCGACATGGTCAGCGAGGGGATCATCTCGAAGCAGGAGGCGATCGGCCGGATCGAGCCCGCCCAGGTGGACCAGCTCCTGCGGGCGACGTTCGACCCGAAGGCCCTCCAGAAGGCGACGAAGATCGTCAACGGCCTGAACGCCTCGCCCGGTGCGGCCGTGGGCCGGGCCGTCTTCGACGCCGACGTGGCGGTGGAATGGGTGAACCGCGGCGAGAAGGTGATCCTCGTCCGGATCGAGACCTCGCCCGATGACTTCCACGGCATGGCCGTGGCCCAGGGCATCATCACCGCCCGCGGTGGCGCCACCTCCCACGCGGCCGTCGTGGCCCGCCAGATCGGCAAGCCCTGCGTCGCTGGGTCCTCCGATCTCCTCGTCGACTACGCCAACAAGCAGGCCCACTGCAACGTGACCGGGACCGAGTTCAAGGAGGGTGACTGGGTAAGCCTCGACGGCTCGACCGGGGCCCTGTACGCCGGCGCGCTGCCGACCGTCGAGGCCCGGTTCGAGGACCAGCCCGAGCTCCAGGCGATCCTCGGCTGGGCCGACGAGCTCCGCCGGATGCAGGTCTGGACGAACGCCGACAAGCCCGAGGAGGCCGCCCAGGCCCGCCGCTACGGCGCCCAGGGCATCGGCCTCTGCCGGACCGAGCACATGTTCCGCGAGGGCGAGCGGCTTGAGATCGTGCGTGGCGCGATCCTCGTCGCCAACCGGGCGACGCGGGCCAAGGCCCGGCTCGCCGCCGGCGAGACGCTCACCGCCGACGAGGGCGAGACGGTAGCGACCTTCGACGCCGCGATGGCCAAGCTCGAGGTCCTCCAGCAGGGCGACTTCGAGGGCATCTTCGAGGCCATGGACGGCCTGCCGGTCGTGATCCGCCTCATCGATCCGCCGCTCCACGAGTTCCTGCCGAATCTCGAGGAGCAGCTGGTCAAGGTCACCCGGGCCGAGATGAGCGGCGGCGCCTCCGAGGAGGACAGGGAGCTGCTCGCGACGATCAAGTCGCTCCACGAGCAGAACCCGATGCTCGGCCTCCGGGGCTGCCGCCTCGGGCTCATGATCCCGGACTTCGTCAAGGTCCAGACACGGGCGATCCTCAACGCCCAGATCAAGCGGGTCAATGCCGGTGGCCACCCGATCGCGAAGATCATGATCCCGCTCGTCGGGCACGTGAACGAGCTGTCGGCCACCCGGGCGCTGCTGGAAGCGGAGGCCCAGGCCGTCGAGGCCAAGGCGGGCGTCCACCCCGAGTACAAGTTCGGGACGATGATCGAAGTCCCGCGCGGCGCGCTCACGGCCGACGAGATCGCCCAGTACGCGGACTTCTTCAGCTTCGGCACGAACGACCTCACCCAGATGACGTTCGGCTACAGCCGCGACGACGCGGAGGGCGGCTTCCTGCTCAAGTACGTCGAGGACCGGATCCTGCCGTTCAACCCGTTCCAGACCCTCGACGACGCCGTCGCCGGGTTGATGAAGATCGCGGTCGACAAGGGTCGCTCGACGAAGCCCGGCCTCGAGCTCGGGATCTGCGGCGAGCACGGCGGCGATCCGGCCTCGATCGCGAAGTGCGAGGCGATCGGCCTCGACTACGTGTCCTGCTCGCCGTACCGCGTGCCGGTCGCCCGGCTCGCCGCGGCCCAGGCCTCGCTCGTCAGCGCCGAACGGGACAAGTAGCGCCCGACCTCGCTCCTGCCCGCGAGCACCACCGGCCGGGACGTCGCGGAGGCGATTGGCTAGTCTGATCGACGTGCGTGCGTCCCAGGCCGGCTCAACGGCGCCACCCGGGCATCGCGTCGTCATCGTCGGCGGCGGCTTTGGCGGGCTGTACGCCGCTCGCGAGCTCGGCAAGGACCGCCGGGTGGACCTGACGGTCCTCGACCGCCGCAACTTCCACCTGTTCCAGCCGCTGCTGTACCAGGTCGCGACCGGCGCCCTCGCCCCGGGCGAGATCGCCCAGCCGCTGCGTTCGATCCTGCGCCGCAACCGGAACACCACGGTCCTCCTCGGGGCGGCGGTCGGGATCGATCCCGAGCGGCGCGAGGTCCTCGTGGCCGATGGCGGGCCGATCGCCTACGACAGCCTCATCGTGGCCACCGGGGCCCGCCACAGCTACTTCGGCCGCGACGACTGGATGCCGTTCGCGCCCGGCCTCAAGTCGATCGACGACGCGACCGAGATCCGGCGCCGGATCCTCATCGCCTTCGAGGCGGCCGAGCGGGAGGCCGAGCCTGCCCGCCGCCGGAGCTGGATGGAGTTCGTCATCGTCGGCGGCGGGCCCACCGGGGTGGAGCTGGCCGGCGCCCTCGGCGAGATCGCCAACGACACCCTCCGGAACGACTTCCGCTCGATCGACCCGCGCGATGCGACGATCCTCCTGGTCGAGGCGATGGACCGGATCCTGCCCACCTACCCGCCGGATCGCTCGAATTCGGCCCGGCGCCAGCTGGAGCGGCTGGGCGTCACGGTCCGGACCGGCACGCGGGTGACCGACATCCGGGACGGCGAGGTCCGGGTCGCCCCGGCGGCCGGCGGCGACGAGGAGACAGTCCCGGCCCGGACGGTCCTGTGGGCGGCGGGCGTCCTGGCCTCGAGCTTCGGCCGGGCCGTGGCCAAGGCTCTCACCGCCGAGACCGACAAGGCCGGCCGCATCGTCGTCGACGCGAACCTCAACGTGCCCGGCCATCCCGAGGTCTTCGTCGTCGGCGACGCCGCTGTCCAGCCCTGGAAGCCGGGCCGGCCGGTGCCCGGCGTCGCCCAGGGCGGGATCCAGGGCGGCAAGTACGCGGGTCGGGCAATCCGCCGCCGCCTCGACGGTCAGCCCGTGCCGCCGTTCCGGTTCTCCGATCGCGGCGACGTCGCGGTCATCGGGCGGCTGTCCGGGGTCACGAACATCGGCTGGCTGGGGCCGTTCGGCCGCCAGGGCGGGTTCCTGGCCTGGATGCTGTGGCTGGGCATCCACATCGTCTATCTCATCGGTTTCGCCAATCGGATCGTCGTTGTGACCCGCTGGGCCTGGAGCTTCCTGACCCACGGCCGCGGCTCGCGGCTCATCACCGGTCAGCCGCTCCTTCCCGAGATCGAGATCCCGGAGCCCCCGGCCTGACGCTCGTCCGCCCGAGCCTCGGCGTCAGTCCTCGATGCCGGCCGCGACCGCGGGCCTGGCCACGGCGGCGCGGCGATAGGGCGCGTAGGCGGGCCACCACGTGGCGGCATCCACGAGTGCCTCGACGTCCGTGTCGGCGGGCAGCGGTGACAGGCCGGCCCCGATCGCCTCGGCCGCGACGCGGATCGCGATCTGGCGGGACACCTGGCGCAGGGTCACGACGCTCGGGTAGAGGGCTCCCATCGCAAGGCGCTCGACCGAGACGTGCTCGGCCAGGGTCTGGGCGGCGACGAGGAACATCTCGTCGGTCACGCCCCGTGTCTCGGTCACGATCGCGCCGAGGCCGACGCCCGGGAAGATGAAGACGTTGTTGGCCTGGCCGATCTCGCGGCGCAGCCCGCCGATCTCGACCGGGTCGAACGGCGAGCCCGTCGCCACGAGTGCCCGGCCTTCGGTCCAGGCCAGGATGTCGGCCGGGATCGCCTCGGTGTTGGCGGTGGGGTTCGACAGCGGCAGGACGATCGGGCGGTCCGTTCCGGCGGCCATGGTGCGGATGACCGGCTCGGTGAAGCTCCCGGCGTGGCCAGTGGTGCCGATCAGGACGGTGGGCTGGATGGCCCGGACGACGTCGAGGAGCTGGGGGACCTCCTCACGACCCTCGCGCTCGACGACCAGGCCGGCATCCATGGCAAGCCCGACCGGGTAGGCGAGATCGACCTTGTCGGCGTCCAGCTCGTGGCGGGCGTCGTGGACGAGGCCGTGGGAATCGACGAGGACGAGCGCCCGCCGGACGTCAGCCTCGGGGACGCCCGAACGGAGCATTGCGAGCCGCAGCAGGCGGGCGATCCCGATCCCGGCAGCGCCGGACCCGGCGAGCACGATCCGCTGGTCCTGCCAGCTGCCCTCGAGCAGGCGCAGGCCGGCCATGACCCCGGCCACGACGACCGCGGATGTGCCCTGGATGTCGTCGTTGAAGCACGGCACCCGGTCGCGGTAGCGGTCGAGGAGGCGCAGGGCGTTGTGCTGCTTGAAGTCCTCGAACTGGATGAGGCAGCCCGGCCAGACCTCATGGACGCCGATGACGAAGGCCTCGACGAAGGCGTCGTAGGCGGCGCCGCGCAGGCGCGGCGCCCGGAACCCGAGGTACAGCGGGTCCTCGAGCAGGAGGTGATTGTCGGTTCCCACGTCGAGCGACACCGGCAGGGTCACGACCGGGTGGATCCCTGAGCCCGCGGTGTAGAGCGCGAGCTTGCCGATCGGGATCGCCATGCCGCCGGCGCCCTGGTCGCCGAGGCCGAGGATTCGCTCGTTGTCGGTGACGACGATGAGCCGGACGTCCTCGTATGGAGCGGCTCGCAGGACCTCCGGGATCCGATCGCGATCGGCGGGCGTCAGCCAGATGCCCCGAGTCCGCCGGACGATGTGGCTGAACTCCTGGCAGGCACGACCCACGGTCGGGGTGTAGGCAATCGGGAGATAGGCTTCGATGTGCTCGGCCAGGAGCCGGTAGAACGCCGTCGCGTTGCGGTCCTGGAGGGCCGCCAGGCCGATGTAGCGCTCGAGGTCGTCGGTCTTGCGCTGGAGGTGTTCGTGCTCGAGGGCGATCTGCTCCTCGATCGACAGGACCCGATCGGGAAGGAGGCCATGGAGCCCGAACTCGGTCCGCTCGTCGAGCGGGAAGGCGAGGTCCTTGGTCAGGAGCCGCCGGTTCAGGAGCTCGTTGCCGAACACGTCGATCTCGGCCGGAAGCCCCGCGGCAAGCCGGTCGAACGGGGAGGGCAGCGGTCGCACGATGCGAGGATAGTCCGCCCGGCGAGGCCATCCGGGCGAGGGCCATTCGACCCGCCCGCCGACTACACTCGGCAGCGTGACCCGGTCCGGACAGCCCGCCTCGCCCCAGGGGGACGAGCCGCCGCCGCCTCCGGGATTCCGCTGGCCGGACGGCATCCGGGCCGCCGCCACGTTCACCTTCGACGTCGACGCCGAAGCCGCGATGCTGTCCGACCATCCCCGGACGGTCGACCACCTCGACGTCGTGGCCCACCAGCGCTACGGCCCGCGAACGGCCGTTCCGCGGATTCTTCGGCTCCTCGACCGGCGCGGGATCCGGGCGACGTTCTTCATTCCCGGCTGGGTCGCCGAGCAGTGGCCGGCCGCGGCCCGCTCCATCCGCGACGCCGGCCACGAGATCGCCCATCACGGCTACCTCCACGAATCGGTCCGGGGCATGGACGAGGCCACCGAGGAACAGGTGCTCGTGCGCGGCCTCGAGGCGCTCGACACCGTCCTCGGCGTCCGCCCGACGGGCTACCGGGCGCCGAACTGGGACCTCAACTGGCGGACGCCCGCGATCGTGGCTCGCCACGGCTTCCGCTACGCCTCGAACCTCATGGACGCCGATCATCCCTACCGCCTGGCCGTCGGGCCGGAGCCCGGTGCCGCGAGCCTCATCGAGCTGCCGGTCCACTGGGCCCTCGACGACTGGGAGCCCTACAACTACCTGCCCGGGCTCACCGGGACCGGGGTCATCCTCAGCCCCTCGGTCGTCCTCGAGCGCTGGACCCTGGAGCTCGAGGCGCTCGCGGTCGAGGGCGGCCTGTTCAACCTGACGAACCATCCGTTCGTGTCAGGCCGGGCCTCGCGGGCGGCGGTCCTGGAGCAGCTCATCGAGCGGGCCCAGGCGATTCACGGCCTGTGGGTCGCGACCTGCGACGAGATCGCGGCCTGGACGGAGGGCCTCGACCTGGCGCCGGTAGTCCACGAGCGACCGAGTCTGCCGGCTCTCTGACCGCCCGCTACGCGTCGTCCTGGGGAACCGCGGGTCCCACCGGCAGGACGATCCTGAACGTCGTGCCGTCGCCGGGCTGGTTGTCGACCGAGATCGTGCCGCCGTGGGCCTCGACCAGATCGCGCGCGATCGCCAGGCCGAGCCCGCTGCCCTTCGAGCCCGGTCCCCGGACGAATCGGTCGAAGGGCCGCTCCGCCACGCTCGGATCGAGGCCCGGCCCGGTGTTCTCGACCGCCAGGTGGAGGGTCGAGCCGTCGCGGGAGGCGGCACCCTCGACCCGGATCGAGCCACCCGCCGGTGTGTGCCTGACGGCGTTCGAGATCAGGTTCGTGACGACCTCACGGATCCTGACCGGATCGACCTCGGCGAGCGGGAGGTCGGCGGGAACCGCGACGGCCATCGTGACGCCGGCGTCGGCCGCGGCGATCCGGAAGGACGCCGCGGCCTCGTTCAGCAGGACGTCCACGTCGGTGGACTCGGGATGGAGGGTGAGCCGGCCGGCCTCGGCCAGCGAGAGGGTCCGGAGGTCCTCGATCAGCCGCTCCATGACGACCGTCTCCTCGATGAGCCCGACGAGATGCTCGTCGTCGGCAGGATGGACGCCATCGGCGATCGCCTCGAGGTTGCCGCGGATGACGGCGAGCGGCGTCCGCAGCTCGTGGGAGACGTCGGCCAGGAGCGCCTGGCGGGCCGTCTCGTCCGCCTCGAGCCGCTCGGCCAGGGTGTCGAAGGCGCGGGCCAGCTGGCGGACCGGCCGCGGACCCCGGGCCGCGTCCCCGACCCGGGCGCCGTAGTCGCCGTTCTCGAGGCGCCGAGCAACGTCGACGAGGGCGCCGAGCGTCCGGGCACTGGCCCCGAAGACCCGGCCCATCGCCCCGATCGCGACCACCCCGACGATGATCACCGCGATCGCCGCGGCCTGGACGACGCCGCCGGCGGGCCCGCCGATGACGCCCAGCGCCCCGAGGATGCTGACGATGATCGCCAGCAGGATCCAGGCGCCGAGGAGCATGAGGGCGAAGAACAGGCAGCCCATCGCCGCCCAAGGCCCGCCCCGCCGGCCCCACCGCCCCGGTCCCGGACCCCATGCCGGCCGGCCGTCCGGGCCGACCGGCGGCCAGGCCTCGTCGGCCGGCCACCACGGCGGCCGCCGGCGTGGTCCGTGGCGCCAGCGGGGCCGGTCCTCAGGCATCGGGGCGCTCAGGCACCGGGGCGCTTACGCATGGCGCCGCGCTCACGCATCGCCGTGCTCAGGCATCGCGGTCGTCCGCGAACCGGTAGCCCACCCCGTGGACGGTGAGGACGAACCGCGGCAGGCGGGGATCGGGCTCCAGCTTCCGGCGCAGGTTCTTGACGTGGGTGTCGATCGCCCGCTCGTAGGAATCGAAGGCGACGCCGTGGACGGCGTCCAGGAGCTGCGACCGGGTCAGGATGCGCCCCGGCCGGCGGACCAGCGCGACGAGGAGCTGGAACTCGGTCGGGGTGAGCTCGACGTCGCGGCCCGCGACCTCGACGCGCATCCGGTCGACATCGATGCTGACCTCGCCGGCTCGGAGGACGAGGCCGCCCGAGTCGGCGGTGGCGCGCGGGCCGCCGGCCGTCCCCGCCGCACCTGACGCTCCGGCGCCGCTCGCGCCGGCCTGATCGGTCCGCCGGAGGATCGCCCTGACCCGGGCGACGAGCTCGCGAGGGCTGAAGGGCTTGGTCATGTAGTCGTCCGCCCCGAGCTCCAGGCCCAGGAGCTTGTCGATCTCGTCGTCGCGAGCGGTGAGCATGAGGATCGGGATCTCGCCGTCGCGGCGGAGCCGGCGGGTTACCTCGAGACCGTCGATCTCGGGCAGCCCGAGGTCGAGGACGACGAGGTCCGGGGCCGTCGCGCCGATGGCCTCGAGCGCGGCCCGCCCGTCGCCGGCGGTGACGACCGCGTAGCCGGCGTGCTCGAGGTAGTCGCGGGCGAGCTGGACGATCTTGGGTTCGTCGTCGACGACGAGGATGGTCTTCATCGGGCATCGCATGGTAGGCCGCGGGCCATCGATGAGGGAGATGGCAAGGCTCGGGACGGTTGCCCGCCCCGAGCCTCGCGAAGCATGCGGAGCGCCGTCAGGCGGCGCCACCCGACGGCGGTTCGTCGGGTCTGGTCCCGCCCGAGGGGCCGGTCGTGCCGGGCCCGCCGGTTCCACCGGAGCCCTGGCTCCGGTGCCACTCGTCGTGGACCTCGCGCGCCCGGTCCTCCCAAGGGCCGAACCGGCCGCCCGGGTGGTGACCCTGGTCACCCGGACCCCAGCCACCGGGTCCCCGGCCGCCGCTGCCCCAGCCGCGACGACCGCCACCGAAGGCGGCCCGCAGGATCGCGAAGAACAGGAACAGGAAGAACAGGAAGCCGAGGATGTGGAGGATGCCGCCGCCGAAGCCCCAGCCCCAGCCCCAGCCGTAGCCGTAGCCCGGGCCGGGACCGACTACGACCGGGGCAACCCCGCCGTCGGCCGCGACTCCGGCGAGATAGCCGGTCTGGAAGATGGCCGCACCCAGCCCGATCGCGAGGACGGCCAGGACGATGGCCCCGAGGACCCTGAAGAATCCCATCTGAACGTTGCACTCCCTTCGAGTGGCCTGATCGCCCGATCACGGTCCGGGCGATCGACCTGCGATCCACTCTGGGAGGTGGGCATGGAGAAGGTGTGAAGGTGTGACGAAGACGAGGTGGAGGTCCGGCGGGCGCCACGTGAACCCGGATTCCGCACCCCGGATCGGCGCCGCGGTATCGTCCGGGTGTGGCAGACCCGGATCCCGAGACGACCGCCCCGACGATCGACGACGTCCCCGACCGGGGGCGTTACGAGGCCCGCCTGGCCGGCGCCCTGGCCGGGTTCCTCGAATACCGCATGGTCGGAACGAGGCGGATCCTGCTCCACACGGAGGTTGATGACGCCTTCGCCGGCCGTGGGGTCGGGACCGCGCTGGCCCGCTACTCGCTCGAGGCGGCGCGGATGACCGGTACCCGGGTCACGGTGAGATGCCCGTTCATCAGGGCCTGGCTGGCCCGCCACCCCGAATACGAGGCGAGCGTCACGACCGAGCCCGGTCGGCAACGCCGCAACGTCCGAGCGACCGCCGAACGACCGCCGAACGACCGCTGAACGACCGCTGAACGACCGCTGAGCGGCCGGCGGCGTGGCCGGTGGTGCGCCCGTGCACCGCGAACTTCGAGCCCTCCACGCTCCGAGGGGCCGTTCGGACCCACCACGAGGGGCCGCGTGGCATCTCGCTGATACCCGGGACCGTGGGGAGACTCGGGCTGTGGGCAACCCCGGTGCGAACCTCCGGGCCCGGCCTGCGTACCCGAGCGACCAAGCGCCCATGAGCTCGATGCCAGCGTCCCCCGCGTCCCCCCTGGTCCGTACCAGGTCCGGCGCCGCATCGCCCACGTCAACGCGTCGCCCCGTCCCGCCCCCGATGAACGACGCCAGCGATCGCTTCCGCCTCCTCGCCGAACGCAGTCAGGACGTCGTGTATCGCTTCCGGCTGGAGCTCCCGATCGGCTTCGACTACGTCAGCCCGGCGGTCCTCGATCTCCTCGGCTGGACCCCCGAGGAGCTGTACGCCAATCCCGAGCTTGTCTACCAGTTCGTGTTCCCCGAGGATGCCAGGCGCGTCAGCCAGATGTTCGCCGGCGAGTGGACGGGTGGTGACGTCACCGTGATGCGCTGGCGGCGCCGCGATGGGACCCCGATCTGGACCGAGCAGCGCTGGACGCCGATCATCGAGGACGGGCAGACGGTCGCGGTCGAGGGCACGGCCCGCGACATCACCGAGCGGATCGACGCTCACGAGCGCCTGCGCCGCTCGGAGGAGCGACTCCGGGTGATGCTCGAGCGGGTCGACATGCTGGCCGTTGCCATTGACCGCGACGGCATGATCACCTTCGCCAACCCGCGGCTGTGCCAGCTGACCGGGCAGACCTCGGAGGAGCTCCTCGGGCGCGACTGGTACGAGACGTGTGTCCCGGAGGCGGAGCGCGCGATCGCCCGCAGCCAGTGGTCGACCGTGTTCGACGCCGAGGCCCAGCCGTCACGGTTCGATACCGGCCTGGTCGTGGCCGGCGGCGGGACGCGCCGGATCAACTGGTCCCCCGCGCCGATCGTCGACGCCTCGGGCGCCGCGTCCGGATGCGTGGCCCTCGGCGACGACGTCACGGCCGGCCAGGAAGCCCGGGCCCTCGAGCGGCGGCTGTCGGCGGCGGTCGAGCAGACGGCCGAATCGGTCGTGATCGCCGACGTCGAAGGCCGGATCGTGTACGTCAACCCGGCCTTCGAGCGAGTCAGCGGCTATCGCCGCGAAGAGGTCATGGGCCAGACCCCGCGGATCATCCAGAGCGGCCTCCAGGACGAGCGTTTCTACGAGGAGATGTGGACGACCCTGACCTCCGGAGACACCTGGACGGGCGAGCTGGTGAACCGCGCCAGGGACGGCCGGACGTACGTCGAGGAGGCGTCGATCACCCCGATCCGCGACGGCGCCGGGGCGATCACGAACTACGTCGCGGTGAAGCGCGATGTCACCCGCGAGCGGCAGATGGATGCGATCCTCGCCGCCTCCCGTGAGGAGCGCCTCCAGGTCGCCCGGCTGGTCGCCGGGTTCGAGCCGGCCGAGACGCCGGAGGCCACCGGGGCGGCGATCGTCGCCGCGGTCCAGGCTCTGCCCGACATCGAGGCCGCCTGGCTCCTGACCTTCGACGTGAATGGCGCGGCGACGGTCATGGCCGCGACACCCGCTCCTTTCCCGGCCAACCACATCGGCTGTCTCGTGCCCCTGGTGCGTGCCGCCGGGCTCCGGGCCGAGGCTGCCGGCGAGGCCTGGGCGGCGCCCCTGACGCGCCAGCCCGGTGAGGGGACGTTCTATGATGATTCGGTCAAAGCCGGCCTCACGGCAACCGCCGCGGCCCCAATCGGAAGCGGCGAGCCGATCGCGCTGCTCCGGGTCGGGGCGAGCGGACCCGACGGCGCCGAGCGTCTGGAGCGCCACCTGCCGGCCCTCCAGGAGTTTGCCGCCGCCGCGCGCGCCCTTCTCGAGCCGGCCCTCCGGGCCCGTCAGCAGGCGTCGGTCTCGCGAACGCGGATCCTCGGCCTCATCGAGGAGGCGAGCTTCGCCCCCGTCTTCCAGCCGATCGTCAACCTCGACGACGGCGCCACTGTCGGGTTCGAGGCGCTGACCCGATTCGCCGATGGGACCCGGCCGGATCTCGTCTTCGCCGAGGCGCGCGCGGTGGACCTCGGGCTGGACCTGGAGCTCGCCTGCCTGCGAGCCTCGATCGAGGCGGCCGAGGCCCTGCCCCCGGGTCCGTGGCTGAGCCTCAACCTCTCGCCGCGGGTGGTCCTCTCCAATGGCCGCCTCCACGCGGTCCTCGACCTGCGCTCACGGCCAACCGTCCTGGAGCTCACCGAGCACGAGCGGGTGGACGACTACGCGGCCCTCCGGTCGGCCATCGTCAAGCTCGGACCGGACCTCCGGATCGCGGTCGACGACGCCGGCGCCGGGGTGGCCAACTTCAGCCATCTCGTCGAGCTCCGGCCGGACTTCGTCAAGATCGACATCGGCCTCGTCCGCGGTGTCAATGCCGACCTCACTCGCCAGGCCCTCGTCGTCGGTCTCCGCCACTTCGCCCAGGCGACCGATCGCGACGTCATCGCCGAGGGCATCGAAACCGAGGCTGAGCGCCGAACGCTCCAGGCCCTCGGCGTCAATCTCGGCCAGGGCTTCCTGTTCGGTCAGCCGGCCCCGGCCAGCCACTGGAGCGTCGATCTCGACGCCGGCCCGGCCCGCGCGACACAGACGAGTCCTCGGGCCGCGATTCGGGCCTGATCAAGCCCGCGGCCCTGCCACCGGCGCGTCGCGACGGATCCTACCGGCTCAACCCGGCTGGCCGGCGCCGGCGAGATCCAGGCCTTGACCCCGCCGACCGAGCCGCACGGCGACGAGCACCCCGAGGGCGGCCAGGACGAGGACCGTTGCCGCCGCGATCGCGGCGTCGAGGTCGCCGCCGCCGAACTCTCCGTACACCACGAGCGGGAGCGTCTGCGTCCGGCCCGCGACATTGCCGGCGAACAGGATGGTCGCCCCGAACTCGCCCAGCGAGCGGGCCCAGCTCATGACCAGCCCGGCGGCCAGGGCCGGGGCGGCCAGCGGCGCCATGACGTGCCGGAAGACGCCCGCCTCCGACGCCCCGTCGACGCGGGCCGCGTCCTCGAGGTCACGGGACACCCCGGCGATCCCGGCCCGCGCCGCCCGGACGTAGAACGGGGCCGCCACGAAGACCTGGGCGAGGATGACGGCCACGACCGTGAACGGGATCGCCAGGCCGGCCGCGTCGAGCGATTCGCCGAGCAGGCCGCGGCGGCCGAAGACGAGGAGCAGGGCCAGGCCGGCCACCGACGGCGGCAGGACGAGCGGCAGGTCGACGACGGTTTCCACGAGCCCGGAGCCGCGAAACCGGCGGCGGGCCAGGAGGAAGGCGAGGGGCGTCCCGAACAGGACGATGACCACGACGCTGACCCCGGTGGTCACGAGGCTCAGGCCCAGGGCCGACAGGACGACGGGCGAGCCGATGGCCCCGGCAAGCCCGCCGCCGGCCACGGCACGACCGAGCAGGGTCACCACCGGGAGCGCCAGGAAGGCGGCCAGGACCGCCGCCAGCGCGGCGACCCCGAGTCGGGCGGTCACGGCGCGGCGACGAAGCCGAACGTCGCGAGGATGGCCGCCCCGTCGGGCCCGGCGATCCAGTCGAGGAAGGCGTGCCCTGCCGCCCGGTCGGTCGCGGCCCTTGAGACGATGCCGGCGTAGGTCGCGCTGACGTTGGCGGCGGCCGGGATCGCGATCGTGGCGACGGTCGAGGCGCCGTGCGCATCGGAGGCGTACACGATCCCGGCATCGGCCTCGCCGAGGACCACCTTGGCGAGGACCGCGGCGACGTTGTCCTCGCGGCTCACGACGTTGGCGGCGTAGGCCGACACGAGATCGGGTGGGGCGCCCGGCAGCGCCGCCAGGTTGTCGAGGAGGATGGCCGCATAGCCGGAGATCGGGACCGCTTCGCCGGCTGCGACGACCTTGAGCGTGGGTCGGCCCAGGTCGAACGCCGAGGCCAGCCCGGCCGGATTCGCGGCCGGTGTGACGATCGCCAGCGAGTTGCCGGCGAAGGCCACGACCTCGCCGTCGACGAGCCCGCCCGCGGCGAGCGCCTCGGGGTTCAGCGTGTCGGCCGACAGGAAGACGTCGGCCCTGGCGCCCTGCTCGATCTGGGTCCGCAGGGCCGCGGAGGAATCGGTGGCAATCACGACCGTCGTGCCGGTGGTCTGGCGATACGCCGCACCGGCAGCCTCGAGCGCATCAGCCAGCGACGCCGCGCCGAAGACCGTGATCGAAGCCGGTGCCGGGCTGGCCGAGCCGCCACAGGTGGCGAGCAGGGCGGCGATGGCCCCGATTGCGGCGAGTGTCGCCACCGCCCTCCGGCGGCGGCCTCGACCCCGGTGCCCTGTGCCGGAACCATGCCCGAACGCGAGCCCGAGCCTCAGGCCCGAGCGGCTCACCGCGGGGCTTCGACGATCACGTTCGTGGCCTTCACGACACAGACCGCCGGGTCGCCGACCTTCAGGTCCATCTCCCGGACGGCCTCGGCCGTCATGAGGCTGACGATCCGGTGGGGCCCGGCCAGGACCTCCACGACCGCCGCCACTCGGTCGGCCTCGATCCGTGTCACCACGCCGCTGAAGTGGTTGCGGGCGGATTGTGTGGCGGCCCGGGGATCGGGGTTGGCGCGGCGGCGCTCGGCCAGGAGGCGGACCACCTCCTCGATCGGGACGAGTCGCTGGCGGCCACCCGAGCGGACGACGGTCAGGCGCCCCTCGACCTCCCAGCGCCGCAGGGTCTCAACGGTCACGCCCAGCATCTCGGCGGCATCGCCGGCCCGGACGGTCCGGCCCACAGGCGCCGACGCGGGCTCGCGGTGAATCATACTCATAGCCAGATATGATCGACGAATCTGGCTCTGATATCAAGATATCGAGTGGTTCGCGCCCCGACAGGCTCAGGAGCCGAGCTGCTCCTGCTCCTCGGTGCCCGACGGTGCTGCCGGGGCGCCTGGTCGGATCGGTTCAAGATCGATCGTCCGCGCGCGGCGCGTCCGCCCGGCCTCGGTCCGGACCATCGCCGACGAGATCACGCCGCTCGCGACAGATTCGACGACGGCTGTCTCGCCGGCGTAGAGGCCGCTCAGGATCCGGACCTTCTCGCCGAGGCGGATGGACGCCCGGCCGGCGGCCGCGGCCAGGTTGATCGAGACCGTCCGCCCGGCGGGGTTGCGTGGATCCGTCGCCCCGAGGACCGGCGGCGGACCCTTCGTGGCGGTCTTGGCCGGCGGGTAGGTGACCTTGCGGCGCCGCACCGCCTAGGACCGTCGACGCGAGGTCGCGTCGTCCTTCTTGGGCTTCGGCTCGCGGCCGGGGCGCGGCGGTCGGGGGGCCGTGCCCGGAGCCATGTCCGGCTGGCGGACCCACGGTCCGCGCTCCTTGGCTGCCTTGACCACGGCGGCGAACTCGGCGGCGATCGGGGCCGGGATGCTGCCCTGCCACGCGCGCTCGATCTCCTGGACCCGGACCGTCTCGTCGGCGCGGCGCTGCCGCTCGAACTTGGAGTGCTTCGTCATCGTCCCTCGCTCGGTGTCGTCCCCGGGGTCGGGGCGTCCCGCTGATCGTACGCGCCTTCCGGCTCGGGCGTCCGCGCGACCCGGCTCGGGTGTCCGCGCCGGCACGCTCCTGCGGTTCCACGAATCGCCGTCATCGCCGGCGGGTAGACTCGCGGGATCGAGGCAGCGAGCGAGGTGAGCACGATGGCCGTGACGATCCGCAAGTGGGCGACCTTCGCCGAGGAGGTCCACCAGGAGGGCGGGAAGCCGCTCTCCCGGCCACTGCGCCGGGTCGCTGTGGCCGTCGTCGTGAAGAACCCCTATGCCGGTCGGAACCCCGACGACCTCAGCGAGCTCATCGACCTCGGCGAAGTCCTCGGCGACGAGCTCATGCGGCGCTGCCAGGAGGCCCTCGGCACGGCGGTCGAGGCTTACGGCAAGGGCGGCATCGTGGGCGAGGCCGGCGAGCTCGAGCACGTCGCCGCTGTCCTCCATCCCAAGTTCGGGGCGCCCACCCGCAAGCGCGCCGGCGGTGTCTCCATCCTGCCCTCGGTGAAGAAGCGCGGCACGATGGGAGCCAACCTCGATATCCCCGTGCATCACATCAAGGCGATGCTCGTTCGGAGCCACTTCGACGCCGTCACGATCAGCGTGCCCGATGCGCCGGCCAGCGACGAGCTCCTGCTTGCCCTCGCCGTGACCGACGGCGGCCGGCCCCACGCCCGGGTCGGTGGCCTGCGGGCCGAGGATGCCGTCGGCGAGGACGGCCTCCACTGACCGGCGGGCGGCGGGACAGGGATCCTCGATGCGAACGCTGATCACGAACCTCGGTGCCGTCGTCTCCGGCGACGTCGCCGCGCCCCTCGCCGACGCCGATGGGATCCTCATCGAGGACGGCCGGATCGCGGCCGTGGGTCGAACGCTCGACGCCGCAGGCGTCGAGCTCGTCATCGATGCCCACGGGACCACCGCCATCCCCGGTCTCATCGATTCTCACGCCCATCCCGTGTTTGGCGACTTCACACCCCGCCAGCGGACGATCGACTTCATCGAATCGGGACTTCACGGCGGGGTCACCACGGTCATCTCGGCCGGCGAGGTCCACCTGCCCGGCCGGCCCAAGGACATCGTCGGCCTCAAGGCCCTCGCCATCGTCGCCGCCAAGAGCTACCAGAACCTCCGGCCGGCCGGGGTCAAGGTCCGCGCCGGCGCCCCGATCCTCGAGCTCGGGATGGAGGAGCGGGACTTCGCGGAGATGGCGGCCGCCGGCGTGTCCCTCGTCGGCGAGATCGGCCTCGGCAGCGTCAAGACCGGCGCCCAGGCCGCGCCGATGGTCGCCTGGGCCAAGGCCCACGGGATGACCGTCACGTTCCACACCGGCGGGCCATCGATCGCCGGCTCGAGCGCCATCGGGGCCGACGCGGTCCTCGAGGCCCGGCCCCACATCGTGGGCCACATCAACGGCGGCACGACGGCCATGTCCGACGCCGACATCGAGCGCCTCGTGGCCTCCGACATGGCTATCGAGATCGTCCATTGCGGGAACGGGCGGGCTGCCCTCATGGCCGCCCGGCTGGCGGTCGCCGCCGGGGCTCTCGACCGGGTCATCATCGGCAACGACGCGCCGTCGGGCACCGGCGTCGTGCCCCTGGGGATCCTGCGGGTGATGGCCCACCTCGCGGCGCTGGGCGGGATCGAGCCGGAGGTCGCAGTGGCGATGGCCACGGGCAACACCGCCCGGGTCCACGGCCTCGACGTCGGCGTGATCGAGCCCGGGCGCGCCGCCGACCTGTGCCTGGTTGACGCGCCGGTCGGCTCGATCGCCGACACGGCCATGGGCGCGCTGGCGATCGGCGACCTGCCCGGCATCTCGATGGTCCTCATCGACGGCGAGGTCCGGATCGGGCGCAGCCGGAACACGCCCCCGGCGGCCCGGGCGGCCGAGGTCGTCGGCGGCGGGGGTCCGGCGGTGGGGGGCCATTGACCAGCCACGAGGAGTGCGCCGCGCGATGAAGATCGGCCTCCGGCTGCCGTCCTTCGCCCTCGGCGAGGGCACCGCGTCGCTCGACGCCATGGGCGCCTACCTGCGCCACGCCGAGGACCTCGGCTTCGAATCCGCCCTGGTCATCGACCACCTGCTCATCGCCCGCCCGGCCTATCGCGTGGCCTGGCTCGAGCCGGTCGCCCTGCTCAGCGCCCTGGCCGGCGTCACCCGCACGATCCGGCTCGGGACGATGGTCCTCGTCCTGCCGTTCCGCGACCCTGTCGCCTTTGCCAAGGAATGGGCCACCCTCGATGTCCTGTCCGGCGGCCGCTCGATCCTGGGCGTGGGCGTCGGCTGGAGCGAGCCGGAGTTCGAGGCTCTCCGGATCCCGTATCGCGAGCGGGGCCGCCGGATGAGCGAGATGCTCGAGGCGATCACCGCCCTGTGGGCCGGCGACGACGTCTCGTTCGAGGGCGAGTTCTACCGCTTCCGGAACGTGACCCTCGAGCCGAAGCCCGTCCAGCGGCCCCACCCGCCGATCTGGATCGGTGGCGGGACCCAGCCGTCGGAGCGGATCTACGGCCAGCAGGTCGCCTCGATCGAGCCGGTCCTGCGCCGGATCGCCCGCTACGCCACCACCTGGGTGCCGCATTCCTCGGCCACGGCCGAGATGGTGGCCGGCGACCTCGATGCGATCCACGGGTACATGGCCGAGCTCGGCCGCCGGCCCGACGAGCTGTCGAAGGTCTACTCGAACTTCGTCCACGTCCTGCGACCCGGGGAGCCGCCCGAGGCGGCCGCCCCGTACTTCTCGACCTATTCCGGGATGGACCTCGACTACTGGCAGCGCTTCTACCTGCTCGGCGAGGCCGAGGCGGTGGCCGCCAGGATCCGGGCCAAGATCGAGGCCCTGGGCGGCGTGGACCACCTCGTGTTGAATCCGCTCGACTGGGACCCGGCGCGCCTCGACGTGCTGGCCGAGCAGGTCCTGCCACTCGTGACCGCGTAGGGACCGCGGGGGCGGTGGCGAGCTACCTCCGGCCCGCGGAGCTGCCGGCCGCGCTCGAGGCGCTCGCCCAGGGCGTCGCGGAGGGCCGGCCGCGGGTCGTCGTCGCCGGCGCCACGGATCACTACCCGGCCCGGGTCGGGCGGGTCACCGACGAGGACGTCCTCGACGTTTCCGCGCTGGCCGCATTCCGCGGGATCCGCGAGGTCGAGGGCGGCTGGTGGATCGCCGCGGGCGCGACCTGGACCCAGCTCGCCGAGCAGCCGCTGCCGGCCTGCTTCGATGGGCTGCAGCGGGCCGCCGTCGCGATCGGCGGGCTCCAGATCCAGAACCGGGCGACGATCGCCGGCAACGTCTGCAACGCCTCGCCGGCGGCCGACGGGGTCCCGAACCTGCTCGTCCTCGACGCGGTGGTCGAGCTGGCCTCGGTCCGGGGCGCCCGACGGGTGCCGGTGGGCGAGTTCGTGGTCGGCAACCGGGCCACCGTCCGGGCCCCGGACGAGCTCGTCACCGGCCTCTTCGTCCCCGATCCCGCGGCGGCGATCGGGGCCGCAGCCGGCGCGCCTGGGCGGAAGGACGAGTTCGTCGCGAGCTCGACGTTCCTGAAGCTCGGCGCGCGAGCCTATCTCGTGATCTCGATCGCGATGGTCGCCGCGGTCGTCGTGCGCGACGCCGGCCGCCGGATCGCGTCGGCACGGCTCGCGGTGGGAGCCTGTTCGCCGGTGGCGCGGCGGCTGCCGACGCTCGAGGCGGAGCTGGCCGGGCGAACCCTCGAGCCCGGGATCGGCGACCTCGTCCGGGCCGACCACCTCACCGCGCTCAGCCCGATCGACGACGTCCGCGGGACCGCCGGCTACCGCCGTGCGTCGGCCCTCGTCCTCGTCCGCCGGGCCCTCGAGGAGCTGGCCTCGTGACCGCCTGGATCGCCTTCTCGGTGAACGGCCGGCCGGTCGATGTCGAGGTCGACCCGATGCGGCGCCTGGCCGACGTCCTGCGCGACGATCTCGGCCTGACCGGCACGAAGATCGGCTGTGACGCCGGCGACTGTGGCGCCTGCACCGTCCGCCTCGACGGCCGCCAGGTTGCGGCGTGTCTTGTCCCCGTCGCCCAGGCTGCTGGCACGGAGGTCCGGACGGTCGAGGGGCTGGCCGACGACGGTTCAGGCAGCGGCGGAGGGCACGAACGGGGCGGCGGCGCCGGACTCAAGCCGCACGAGTTCGCCGACCTCGCCGCACTGCAGCGGGCCTTCCTCGAGGCCGGGGCCGCCCAGTGCGGGATCTGCACGCCGGGGATGCTCATGGCCGCCGACGACCTCCTCGAGCGGACGCACCAACCGACCGAGGCCCAGGTCCGCGACGCGCTCGGTGGCGTGCTCTGTCGGTGCACCGGGTACCGCAAGATCCTCGAGGCGGTCGCCGTGGTCGCTGCCGCGCCCGACGCCGCCGCCGCCGAGGTCGCGTCGGCGGGCCCGTCGCTGCCCGCCTCTGGCGGAGCCGTCGGTGCCCGCCTCGTCAAGGTCGACGGGATCGGCCGGGTCGACGGCACGGCGGCCTTCGGCGCGGACGAGCGGCCGGAGGGCTGCCTTGGCGTCAGGGCGGTGCGCTCGCCGCACGCCCGGGCGCGATTCACGATCGGCGACCTCGAGGCGCTCCACGCCCGCCACCCGGGACTCGTGAAGGTCCTCACCGCGGCCGACGTCCCCGGCCAGAATCGCTACGGGATCTACCCGACCGGCAAGGACCAGCCGGTGCTCGCCGAGGGCGAGGTGCGGCATCGCGGCGAGGCGGTCTGCGCGCTCGTCGCCGAGGAGGCCGTCCTCGATGCCATCGACGATGCCGAGATCCCGATCGCCTGGCAGCCGCTAGATCCGATCGCGGACATCGATGCCGCCACCGCGCCCGGCGCGCCGCTGCTCCACGCGCACGCTCCCGGCAACGTCCTCGTCCGGGGCCGGCTGGCACGGGGCGACGTCGATCGAGGTTTCGCGGCGACCGGCGCCCGCGCCGCGGTCGAGGTCGAGACGACCTTCGTCGAGCACGCCTACATCGAGCCCGAGGCCGGCTGGGCCCGCCGGGTCGGCGACCGGATCGAAGTGACCGTCAGCACCCAGGCGCCGTACATGGACCGCGACGAGGTGGCCCTCATCCTGGGAATTGGCCCCGGGCAGGTCCGGATCGTGCCGACGGCCTGCGGCGGCGGCTTCGGCGGCAAGCTGGACCTCGGAGTCCACGGTCTCGTGGCGGTCGCGGCCTGGCTCCTGGACCGGCCCGCGCGGGCCGTCTGGACCCGGCCCGAATCGATGGCCGCCAGCCCCAAGCGTCACCCGGCCCGGATCCGGGCCTCGGCCGCCGCCGACTCCGACGGCCGGCTCACCGCGTTCCGCTTCCACGGCGACTTCGACACCGGCGCCTACGCCTCGTGGGGCCCGACGGTCGCGAACAGGGTTCCCGTCCATGCCATGGGTCCCTACGCCGTGCCCGCCGTCCTGGCCACGAGCCGGGCAATCCACACCAACAACCCGCCGGCCGGGGCATTCCGTGGCTTCGGCGTGCCCCAGGCCGCGATCGCCCACGAGGCGCTCATGGACGACCTCGCCGCGCAGCTGGGGATCGACGGCCTCGAGATCCGGCTCCGGAACGCCCTGCGGGCCGGCTCCATGACCGCCACCGGCCAGGTCCTCCGGGCGAGCGCGGGCCTGGCGGCGTGCCTGGAGGCGCTGCGGCCAGCCTGGGCGCGGCTGCGGGCCGAGGTGGAGGCGTGGAACGTGGCCGCGGCGGGTCGCCGTGACCCGGCCCGGCGCGGCGTCGGGATCGGGGCGATGTGGTATGGGATCGGCAACACCTCGATCGCGAATCCTTCGACGATCGAGATCGGCCTGGACCGCGCTGCCGTGGTGACGCTCTACTCCGGGGCCGTGGATATCGGCCAGGGGGCGTCGACGATCCTGGTCCAGATCGCCGCCGACGCGCTCGGGGTGCCGGCGGGCACGGTCCGGCTCGTGAGCGGGGACACGGACCGGACGAAGGACGCGGGCAAGTCCTCGGCCAGCCGCCAGACGTTCGTCTCGGGCAACGCCGCCCGGCTGGCGGGCGAGGCCCTCCGGCGCGACCTCCTCCGCCTTGCCGAGGTCGGCCAGGACGCCAGCATCGAGCTGGCCGACGGCCGGGCCACCTTCCGCGAACCCGGACGCTCGGCGGTGACGATCGATCTCGCCGAGCTGCCCGAGATCGGCGTGGGCAGCGCCGGCGATCGAGCCGTCCTCGCCGCGACCGGCACCTTCGACCCGGCGACGACGCCGCTCGACACCGACGGCCAGGGCGTCCCGTACGAGACCTACGCCTTCGGCGCCCAGCTCGCCGTCGTCGAGGTGGACGTCGAGCTCGGCACGACGCGCGTCCTCCGGATCGTGGCCGCCCACGACGTCGGCCGGGCGATCAACCCGACCCAGGTCGAGGGCCAGATCCACGGCGGGATCGCCCAGGGGCTCGGACTGGCCCTCATGGAGGCCTACGTCCCGGGCCGGACGGAGAACCTCCACGACTACCTCATCCCGACCGTCGGCGATGTGCCCGAGATCGAGATCATCCTCGTCGAGGATCCGCAGCCCAGCGGCCCATACGGCGCAAAGGGGGTGGGGGAGCCCGCCCTCGTCCCGACTGCCCCCGCGATCCTCGGGGCGATCCACGCCGCGACCGGCGCCCGGATCACGACGCTTCCCGCGACCCCTGACCGGGTCCTCGCCGCGATCCGCGCGTCGGCGTCGTAGGGCCTCGTACCGGCGCCGGTCGCCACGCACCTGCAAGCGAGCGGCGGCTCCAACCGGCGGAGCCGCGACGGCCCGGTGCCTAGCCTCGCAGGCACGTCGGTGGCCGCGGGCGCCCGTCGAGTGGTCGATGCCGCGACCTCCGACCACGCGCCCGCTCACGGGCGAATCGACCGACTCGCGCTGCGGAGGACACATGGACGCGATCAGCCTGCTCAAGTCGGACCACGACAAGGTCAAGAAGCTGCTCGCCGAGCTCGAGCGCACCACCGACCGCGGCGTCAAGACGCGGTCCGAGCTCTTCGCCACGATCAAGGGCGAGATGATCGTCCACGAAACGATCGAGGAGGAGATCTTCTATCCGGAGCTGAAGAGCCACCCCAGGGCGAAGGACATCGTGCTCGAGGGCTTCGAGGAGCACCACGTGGTCGATCTCCTGATGGGTGAGCTCGAGAGCATGGACGTCGACGATGAAAGCTGGGGCGCCAAGGCGATCGTCATGAAGGAGAACATCGAGCACCACATCGAGGAGGAGGAGGGCGAGATGTTCCGGACCGCCCGGAACGTCTTCGATCGGGACGAGCTGGAGGATCTCGGGGCGCGGATGCTCGAGCGAAAGCGCCGCGCGCAGGCGGAGATCGGCGTCCCCGTCAGCGCCTGATCGATACCCGGCCGGCGGCTTCAAGCCGGCCGGCGCCCGGCATGGCAGACTGGCGGCCATGCCCACGAAGGTCATCCTCGACGTCGACACCGGGACCGACGACGCCGTCGCCCTCATGGTCGCCGCCCTGAGCCCCGATCTCGAGCTCATCGGCGCGACCACCGTCAACGGCAACACGGCGGTCCACAACTGCACCGAGAACACCCTTCGCGTCTTCGACTGGATCGGGCTTCCGCTGACGCCGGTCCATCAGGGCATGAGCCGGCCCCTGGCCCGGCCGCAGATGACCCAGCTCAATCCGGCCAGCCGGATCCACGGCGATCTCCTGGACCTCCCGCCCCCGACGTCCGCCCGGCTCCAGCCCGGCCACGCCGTCGACTGGTTGATCGATACCCTCCTGGCCTCGGACGGCGACGTCACCCTCGTCCCGGTCGGGCCGCTGACGAACATCGCCACGGCGATCCAGAAGGAGCCGGCGATCCTCGAGAAGATCCCCGAGATCGTGATCATGGGCGGCGCCCACGACCACGGGAACTCGACGGCCTCGGCCGAGTTCAACATCTGGCTCGACCCGGAGGCGGCCCGGATCGTGGTCAACTGCGGCCGCCCGATCCGGATGATCCCGCTCGACGCCACCCACCGGGCCCTCGTCTCGCTCGACGACTGTCGCACGCTCCGGGCCCTCGGGACCCCGGCCGGCGAGGCGGCGGCCCGCTTCGTCGAAAAGCGGATCGATGGCTACGACGCCACCCAGCCGATGCACCGTGCCGGTGCCGCGCCCGTCCACGACGCCCTCGCCGTCTGCTCGATCATCGATCCCTCGGTCATCAGGACCCACCTCATTCCGGTCGATGTCGAGACCGGCGGCGAGCTGTCGGTGGGCCGGACGGTCTGCGACTTCCGGTTCCGGAGCGGCCGGCCGGCCAACGTCCATTTCGCGATGGACGCCGACGAGCCGACGTTCGTGGCGATGCTGATGGAGATCCTGGGACGGACGGCCTGAGTCGCCGATTCCCTCGCCGGCGGTTCCTTGCCGGCACCGGCGCGGCAGCGGCATGGCTGGTCGCCGCCTGCTCGCCGGGCGGGACGGCATCGCCCCCGCTGCCGACCCCCGAGCCATCCTCGACGTCCGTCGCCACCCCGACGCCGGCCCCGAGCGACGCCCCGAGCCCGGCGCCCACGCCGGACGAAGCTCGCCTCCGCCACAAGATCGGCCGGATGCTCATGGTCGGCTTCCGCGGCACCGAGCTCGACCCCGCCACGCCGATCGCCAGGGCCATCGCGGCCGGCGAGCTCGGCGGCGTCATCCTCTTCGACCGCGACGGCCTCACCGGGACAACCGGCCGGAACATCACCTCGCCCGACCAGCTCGTGGCCCTGACATCGGCCCTCCGCGACACGGCGCTCGCCGGGCCCACCGGCCCCGAGCTCCTGATCGCCGTCGACCAGGAGGGCGGCCAGGTCGCCCGGCTCAACCAATCGAACGGCTACCCGGCAATGGTGTCGCAGGCGGATCTCGGCGCGGCCGACGACCTCGACCGCACGACCGACGTCGCGACCCTCACCGCGATCACCCTCCTGGGCGCGGGGATCGACGTCAACCTGGCGCCCGTGGTCGACCTGAACCTGAACCCGTCGAACCCGGCGATCGGCGCCCTCGATCGGAGCTTCTCGGCCGACCCGGATGTCGTCGTGGCCCAGGCAACGGCCCTCCTGGAGGCCCAGCAGGGGGCCGGCATCCACTGCGTCGTCAAGCACTTCCCGGGCGAGGGCAGCGCCACCGGCAGCACGGACGATGGCGTCGTGGACGTCACGACGACCTGGACGGATGTCGAGCTCGACCCGTTCCGGGCGCTCCTCGCCACCCGCCTGCCGGCCGGCGTCATGGTCGGCCACATCCGCAACGACCGGCTCGATCCCGGGCGGCCGGCGTCGCTCTCCGTCCCGACCGTGACCGGCCTCCTCCGGGGTGATCTCGGTTGGGATCGGCTCGTCGTCAGCGACGACCTCCAGGCCCCGGCGATCACCCGGGCCTTCGGCCCCGACGAGGCGGTCGCGCTGGCCATCGAGGCCGGCGTCGATCTCCTCCTGTTCGCCAACCAGCAGGTCTACGACGAGGCCATCGTCGAGCACGTCATCGGGACGGTCGTCGGCCTCGTGGAAGCGGGCCGGATCAGGGAGACCCGGCTCGACGAATCGGTCGCCCGGATCGAAGCCCTGTTCGCGACAGTCGAGTAACGCCGACCGTCGGCCAAACCGGCCGACCGCGGGCCTGTCAGATCGACCCGGAGATCGTGCTCAGGATCTGGCTCGTCTGGGGACCAAGGATGACGAGAAGGCTGATCGCCGCGATCGCGAAGACGACGACGATCACGATCGCGTCACGGGTCGTGTGATCGTCGCGATGGTCCTGGCCATCAAGGCCATCCTGGCGCCGGTCGAGCATGGTGCGTCCCTCTGTCGATCCACGGCTGGGCTCCGCCTGCCGTCGCAGCCGAGCGTCGCACCGGTGAGGCGCTCGGCCAAGCGGTGGTCGGCGCAGGATCATCGAGGAGAATCACGCAATCCCGCGTCCCGTCGGCCAGTCAAAGGAGATCCTCGTGGCGGCCGGCCCGCCGCCCGCCGCGGTGGTCCCGATCTCCAGTCGCGCGTTGACGGTCGCCGCCTCCGTACGCATGTCGGCCAGGCCTCGACGCCCTGCCGGCTGCGCCCGCGCGGCGCCCACGTCGAAGCCGGGTCCGTCGTCCGAAACTTCGACCCGGACGGCTGCGGCTCGGACCCGGGCTCGAATCGCGATCCTGGCGCCCGGGGCGTGCCGAATGGCGTTGTCGGTGGCGAGGAGGGCAACCCGGAACGCGGCCCGCTCGACCGCACGCGGCGGCCGGGGCTCGTCACCGGGCGCGTCCGCGGCTGCGGGGAGGCCCGCTACGGCCCGGCGTTGCAGGACGCCGCCGCCATCATCGTCGAGGTCGAGCGCGACCTCGACGCCGGTCCGCTCCTGCGTGCGTTCGGCTAGCCACTCGAGCGCCGCGACGAGGCCGAAGTCCTCGAGCACGAGCGACTGGCGCTCGACCATGAGCGTCTCGAGGTCGCCGAGTGTCGCCCGCAGCCGCTCGGCCACCAGCTCGCCTCCCACTGGTGACGCGGCCGCCGTCGCCATCGCCTGCCGCAGATCGGGCACGACGCGGGCGTGGAGATCTGCGGCAAGCCTTGCTCGCTCAGATTCGGCGGCCCGCTGCCTCCCCAGGCCGGGGGCGAACGCCTCGACCATGGCATCGATCCAGCCGATCGGCGCCGGGCCCGTCGCTCGCCGCCAGGCCCGACCGAGCCGCGGTACGACCACGAGCATTGATCCGAGCGCGAGCGCGCCGAGGGTGACAGCGACCATGAGTCGGGCCGCCAGGCGGTACGGCGTAACGGCGTCGGGATCGACGGGCAGGGGAGCCGTCGAGGCGGTCGCGACGGCAGCGCCGAACGCGAGGGCCACGAGCCCGACAGCCGCGGCGGTCCTGAGCCCGACCCAGCGACGTGGCTCGGGAGCGGCCGTGGCAAAGAACCGCCACACGACCCAGGTCGCCGACGTTCCAGCGACGCCGGCGAGGGCGACGAGGAGCGGCCGATCTTCCAAGCTCGAGGTCGGCAGCCACGATCGAATGATCGCAATCGCCTCGACTGCCCCGAGAAAGGCTGCGAGGCCCATGGCAAACGTGACCAGGGCGGGCGCACTACCCCGGACGAGGCCGGCGATACACAGCAGAGCGGTGGCGACGAGCGACGGGACGAGGGCGTTGAGGTCGAGACCCGTGGCCGATCCGCCGATTACCCGGGGGGCGAGCCCGTCGACCAGACGCAGCCCGAGACCCAGCCCGACGACTGCAACGGCGGCGCCGAGGGCGAGGCCCGCAGCCGCGATCGCAGCCAGGGCCGGCCCGGCTCGGACCGGCCCGGTGGTCGACCCCTTCATCCCGTGCCCTCGTCCACCCAGCCCTCGCGCGCCGCGAGGACGGCCAGCTCCGTCCGCGACACGACGCCGTAGCGGTCGAACAGGCGGCGCAGATGGCTCTCGACCGTGCGGGGCGAGATCCCCAGGCCGTGCCCGATCTCCTCGCTCGTTGCGCCGGCCATCAGGCCGCGGAGCACGGCCACCTCGCGTTCCGAAGGCGGCCGGGGCGCGCCGCGGACCGCGTCGAGGTCCAGGCTCGAGAACGCCGTCCCGCCCCCGGCGACCAGCCGAACCGCCGAGATGACCTCGGTCATCTCGGTCGCCTTCGACAGGAAGCCGGCACCGCCCCGCTCGAAGACTGCCCGCATGAACGACGAGCGATCGAACGATGTGAAGGCGATGACCCGCGGACCGATCCCACCGAGTGCGACCGCCGCGGCGGCGGTAAAGACCTGCAAGCCTTCGGAACCCGAACCCAGCTGGAGGTCGCACAGGACGACATCGGGCCACTCATCGGGCGGGAGCGCGGTGAGGGCGAGGGCCGCTTCGAGCGTCCGGACGTCGGCGACCAGCTCGATCCGTGGTTCGCTGACATCCTCGGCGATGGCCGCCCTGATGGCGGCCCCGATCGCCGGGTGGTCGTCGACGATCGCGAGGCGAATCGGCTCCATCGCGACCCATCATGCCAGCCGGGCGGGCTTGACAGATGTCGTTGACTGCGCAACCATTTGCGTCATCACGCAAGTGATGGACGCGTCCCACTTTGGCCGCGCCGCATCGTAGCCAGGCCATCGGCCAGTCAGGAACCCGTTCGTGCCCGCCGTCACCGTCGACGACATCACCGTCCTGCCCCGGATCCCGGAGCCGGATCCCGTCCTCGCTCGCCAGCGCCGGGTCCTCGGTGTGACGAGCGCGCCCCGGGGCTTCGAGGGCGAGGGCTTCCCAGTTCGGCGGGCGTTCGCCGGCGTCGATCTCGTCGACCTCGATCCGTTCGTCCACCTCGACCAGATGGGCGAGGTCGAGTACGCGCCCGGCGAGCCGAAGGGCACGCCGTGGCACCCGCACCGCGGCTTCGAGACCGTCACGTACATGATCGACGGCGTCTTCGAGCACAGCGATTCGAATGGCGGCGGCGGGGTCATCACCAACGGCGACACCCAGTGGATGACGGCCGGGGCCGGGATCCTCCACATCGAGAAGCCGCCCGAGTGGCTCGTCGCCAAGGGCGGCCTGTTCCACGGCTTCCAGCTGTGGGTGAACCTGCCGGCGGCCCAGAAGTTCTCCCCGCCGCGCTACCAGGACATCCGGGCCGGCGAGGTCGCGCTCGCCACGTCGCCCGACGGCGGCGCCCTCGTCCGGGTCATCGCCGGCGACGTCGCTGGGATCGCCGGACCGGGCTCGACGTACACGCCCATGACCCTGGTCCACGCGACGCTGTCGCCGGGCGCCCGGCTGTCGCTTCCGTGGCGGGCCGACTACAACGCCCTCGTCTACGTCATGGCCGGCTTCGGGACGGTCGGGCCGAGCGCATCCATCGGACGGGGCCACGGCGAGGCAGCCGGCGAAGGGCCGGTCGCGATCGAGACCGGCCAGCTCGCGGTCCTCGGGCCGGGTGAGGGGCTGACGGTCGCGGCGCTGCCGCTCGGCCGCCAGGAATCGCGCAGCCCCAACCTCGACGTCCTGATCCTCGGCGGCCGACCGATCCGGGAGCCGGTTGCCTGGATGGGCCCGTTCGTCATGAACACCCGCGAGGAGGTCATGCAGGCCGTGGCCGACTACCACGCCGGCCGGCTCGGCACGATTCCCGCGATCCACGGCGCCCCGACCACGATCCAGGAGGCCTGATCGGACGGCCCGGGTATTGCCGGGGCTGTCACGATGTCGCCCAGCGACGCCGCCGGGACGGGCGCTGCGTTTTCGCATCCACCTGCGTCGGTAGGGCATGGACGTGGCACAGGACATCGTGGGCACCGTGGTCGGGGAGTCCGCGGATCACGTCGCCCGCCGCGTCACCGACCACTACGAGCGGCGTGGACGCGAGCTCTGGGGCCTCGCTCGCCGGCTGGGGGCGAGTGACGAGCAGGCGGCCGACGTCGTCCAGGAGGTCCACCTCCGGCTCTGGCGCGAGCTGACGAGCGGGACCTTCATCGAGGACATCGATGCCTGGGTCTTCCGGGTCGCCTACCGCCTGGTCATGGACCAGCATCGGCTCGGGCGCCGGGTGCGCGAGCTCGTCGGCCGGCTGACCGCCGGCAACGTCGAGTCGGTCAGCCACGCGCTCGACGACCGCCTGTCGCTGTGGCCGCTGGTCGACCGGTTGCCCGCCCGGGAACGGGCGACCCTCTATCTCCGCTACCGCGCTGACCTGTCGTTCGAGCAGATCGGCGAGGTCATGGGAATCACGACAGCGTCCGCCCGCACCTATGCCAGCCGGGGCGTCGAGCGCCTGCGCTCGACCGTCGGCGAGCTGGGAGGAGACGAGCGATGACCACCTTCGAGATCGAGCGGCGCCTCCGCCTCCCGGCGCCCGACGAGCCGACGTTCCTGCCGGAGCTCATCCTGCCGTCGACGACCGCCGCGCTCGGCGGCGTTCGGATCCGGGCCCGCGGACTCGGCCAGCGCGGCGGCCTCCTGTCGCCTCGGCTCGTCCTTGCCGTGCTTGCCCTCCTGGCGGCCATGGTCTCCGCGATCGCCACCGGCGCGCTGCGCCTGGATCGCCTGCCGAACCCGTTCGACTCGGTGTCGGACTTCGGCGCGCGGGGACTGGCCATCGAGTATCCCGACGATTGGCACGTCGTCACGGCAATGAGCCCGTTCAACGACCAGGGCAGCTGGACCACCCTGATCGTCTCGAACAAGAGCGTCGAAGGGTGTGCGCCGGAGGACGTCGGAACGGCGACCCCGCCGGCGCCCGTGCAGAGCGGCGACGTCTGGGTCTCGCCCGCCGACGACCAGACCGGAGCGATCTATGCCCTGGAGGATCGGATCTACGCCTGCGTCGTCGAAGCGCCGATGCAGCCCGGGGAGATCCGCCTCGTCGTCACCAAGGGCTTCCCCCAGCGGATCGCCGTGGGGCCGATCGAGCCATTCGACCCGACGGACTGGTTCGGACCCGACGCCGGGCCGGGCGACGGACTCGGCTATGTACCGCGTGAGGGTGAAGGCTGGGACCAGCGCATCGACGGCATGCCCGCCAAGCTGGTCATCGAGACGACGTCCGTCGTGCCCGGCGCGGACGAGGTCCTGACCTGGGGCATCTTCCCGCCCGACGGGTTCTCGGACCTGTGGTTCATTCGAGCGACCCTGCGCGGCCCCGACCTCGAAAGCCTTCGAGCGGAGGCCCATGCGATCGCCCGATCCGTCCGCTTCGACACCCATCCCACGCCCCTCGATGAGACGACGCGCGACGTCGCGCTGGGCCGGGCCATCGACGCGCTCGATCGGGAGACGCGCCTGTGGCAGGGCAGCGACCTGTACGGCTGCTTCCCGCGAACGCCCGGGGCCGCCGAGGCCACGATCGATGACCTCCTCCACGACTACGGCCCGAACGGCCGCATCGCCGAGCCGGTCCCCGTCACTTGCACGACGACCGTGGCTCGGAACCTGCTCGAGCAATGGGTCGCGACGCTGGTCATCTCATGGGAAGCGGGCAAGGGGTACGCCGCCGGGCAATGGGGCTCGTACATCATGTTCGACGCGGATGGCGATCCGGCAGGCAGCTCGGGTGTCCTCGAGAGGCCCGGCGGGTTCGCGTACCCCGGAAGCGTCGGGGAGCTGCCGGCGCCGCTCGACGGCCCGCTCGAGATCCCGATCGGGTCGATCGTCGAGGTCCTCCCGCCGGGCATCCTCCAGACCGGAGCCCCGACGCAGGCGATGTACGCTGATCCGCATCCGACGATCGGCGAGGGTATCGCCATCGATGCCCAGCCCGGCGCCCGCTACGGCGTCGTCTCTGGACCGATCTCCCATGCCGGCTACGACTGGTACCAGGTCGAATGGCAAAACGGCACGTCGTACCCGTCGGAGTTCCTCTGGATCCCCTCGACTGACGGCGTCCGGCCGCTCGTGCGGATCATCGAACCGGACTGTCCGGACGACCCGAGCGTGCTCGAGCTCATCTCGCTCGAGCCACTCGAGCGTGTCCACTGCTACGGCGACCGCGACATCACCCTCGACGGTGCGATCGCGATCCTCGCGGCAGACGAAGGCGACCTGGGCTCTGTGGAGGGCGAGCCGGGCTGGCTTGCGAAGTACTCGCTGTGGCGGCTTTACGGCCCCGACGGCCCGGACGGCCTCGACGGCCCGCTGCCGATCGCGATCGACCCGTCGCTCGGCGACTCGATCAGGACCGGGACCCCGATCCGCGTGATCGGCCATTTCGACGACCCCGCCTCGGCGACCTGCCGGCGGACGGTGCCCGCCGAGTGGGGGTGGCAGGAGTCGCCCGAGATCCAGCTCGTTCGCTGCCGCGAGCTGTTCGTCGTCACCAGCGTGGAGTAGAGGAGCGTCCCGATGAGCCTGCGACCGCGCGGTCCCGCCTCAGGCGAACAGACCTCGGCAGCGCACGCATCGATTGTCTGGGCCGAGACGCTCCATGCGCTCGCGGAGGCCCATCGGGCGCGGCGCGCCGCCGACGAGATGAGCCGCTGGCCGCTCGCCCACGTCTGCTCGCACCGCCTCGGCGCAGTGCGGGTGGGAGCGGTCGAGGGCGTCGATGCGTTCGACGAGGCTCGAGACGCGACCGAGATCGGCCCGCTCCGCCACGCGTTCTGCTGTCGCGCCCTGGCCTGACGAGCGCGAACCCTCGTACCCCGCCGCGATACCAGGCGTACGGCCCTTGATCGCGGCGGGCTGACCCTCGGCCCCCGGAATGCGGGCGACGCGGCCCTTTCGGCCCGCCTGGAACGCGACCGATGATCGAGGCTGGATCACCACTGTCCGCTGGAGGGTGCCTCGATGAAGGCCGTCGTCGTCTACGAATCGTTATGGGGAAACACCGCCGCGGTGGCTCGGGCCATCGCCGAGGGGATCGGACCGGAGGCCCGCGCGCTGTCGACCGCCGAGGCCACGCCGGAAGCGATCGCCGGAGCCGCGCTGATCGTCGCCGGGGCGCCGATCCAGGGCTTCTCGCTCCCGACCGACCGGATGCGAGACGGCGTGAAGCTGGACACCGTGCCCGCCCCGGACGTGTCCGCGCCGACCCTCCGCTCGTGGCTCGAGCACCTGCCCCCCGGCCACGGCCGGTCGGCCGCGTTCGACACCAAGATCCGCTGGTCGCCGGGCAGTGCCGCCTCGGTCATCGACCGCGAGCTGACGAAGGCCGGCTACAACCCGCTGGCCAAGGCCGAGCACTTCCTCGTCGCCGGCCAGACGGGGCCCCTGAAGGACGGCGAGATCGAGCGGGCGCGAGCCTGGGGCGGGCAGCTGGCGAGGATCGCCGGCTGACTATCAACCTCCGGCGGTCGCCCGGCGGGGCTCGGTCCGTCAGTGGCCGTACCCCTCCTCGTCGAGCCGGACGACCCCGCGGAAGCGCCAGTAGATCGCAGCGGTATAGGCCAGCACGATCGGGACGCCCACGAGGGCGATCCCGAGCATGACCCCGAGGGTCAGCTGTGACGAGGCCGCGTTCGAGATCGTGAGGCTCCGCTCCGGCGTGTCGAGCGCCGGCACGAGGTTCGGATAGAGCCCGATGCCGAGGGTCGCGATCATCCCGGCCATCGATAGCCCCGACGCGACCAGGGCGAGCCCCGCGCGGCCGGCCCGCACGAGGACCGGGAACGCCACGAGCCCGACCACGACGACGCCCGGCGCGAGCCAGGCGAGCGGGCTGCCGAACGGCTCCCATCGGTCGGGAGCCAGCGCCCAGGCCGCGAGCGTGGCCGCGAGCCACAGGATCGCCAGGGCCAGCCATCCACCCAGGGCCGCGGCCCGCGAACGAGCGGCGATGGGGCCCTCGTTTTTCAGCAGCAGCCAGGCCGCACCGTGGGTGATCGTGAACGCGACGACGAGCAGGCCGATGACGAGCGGCAGCGGCGTCAGGAGGCCCACCAGGCCGCCGTGATACAGGCCGTCCGCGTCGAGCGGCAGGCCGCGCACGATGTTGCCCACCGCCACTCCAAGGAGGAGGGCGGGCAGCAGCGAGCCCAGGAAGAACGCGACGTCCCAGGCCCGGCGCCAGCCGGTCCCGGGGAGCTGGTCCCGGAACTCGAGCGCGACGGCCCGGAAGATGAGCGCCGCAAGCAGCAGGATCAGGGCCAGGTAGAAGCCCGAGAAGACGGTCGCGTAGACCATCGGAAAGGCCGCGAACAGGGCCCCGCCCGCGGTCAGCAGCCAGACCTCGTTGCCGTCCCAGACCGGCCCGATCGAGCGCATGACGGCCCGCCGCTCAGGGTCGGTCCGGGCGACGAACGGGTGGAGGATCCCGGCCCCCAGATCGAAGCCGTCGAGGAGGGCGTAGCCGAGGAGCAGGACGCCGACGAGCACGAACCAGATGTCACCGAGGGCGGGCATGTCAGTGGACCTCCATCGGTCGATGCAGACGGACCGAGACGCCGACGTTCAGCCCAACCGGCTCGGGCTCCTGGACCGGGCCCTCGCGGATGGCCCGCCGCATCAGGAACAGCCACAGGCCGCCGAGGAGGGTGTAGATCGCCCCGAACAGGAGGATCGAGAACGCGATCTCCGGGGCCGAGACGACCGGCGAGGTCGCGTCCTCGGTGCGCATCAAGCCGTACACGATCCAGGGCTGGCGCCCGATCTCGGCGGTGGCCCAGCCGAGCTGGATGGCGAGAGCCGGCAGGACGAACGCCCAGGTCGCGAAGGCCAGCCAGCGGCGCGACACCTCGAGCCGTTGGCGCCAGGCGAGCCATGCCCCGCTGGCCAGGAGGATCGCCATGAGCGTCCCCAGGACGACCATGTTGTGGTAGGCCAGGAACGTCGCCGCAACCGGCGGCCAGTCCGCCGCGGGGAACTCCTCGAGGCCCTGGATCGCGGCCGTGAAGCTGCCGAACGACAGGAACGACAGCAGGCGCGTGACGAGGATTTCCGGACCCTCGGGTGCCTTTGCCGGGTCCTGGGACGGCGGCAGCGACCAGATGACGAGCGGCGCGCCGATGGTCGTCGTGTACAGGCCCTGCATTGCCGCGAACTTGGCGGGCTGGGTCTGGGCCACCTGTCGGGCGGACCCGTCCCCGGTCAGGAGCACAGCGCTCGTCCCGACGATGGCCACGATCAGGCCGACCCGGAGGCTCAGCCTGGCGACGTCGCCGGCCCGGCGCTTGCGGATCAGCCAGGCCCCGACGCCGATGACCAGGAACCCGGCCATCGCCCAGGACGAGGCGATGGTGTGGAAGTAGCGAGGCAGGGTCGACGGGTTGAGGAGCGCGGCCAGGGCATCGATGAGGACGGCCCGGTCACCCTGGACCTCGTACCCGGCAGGCGTCTGCATCCAGCTGTTGGCGATGATGATCCAGAGGCCGGAGAGGGCCGCGCCGGCGGCGACCAGGCAGGCGGCCAGCGCTCGCAGCCCCGAGCCGATCCGGTTTCCGCCGAACAGCAGGAGCCCCAGGAAGCTGGATTCGAGGAAGAACGCGAGGATCGCCTCTGCCGCCAGCGGCGCCCCGAAGATGTCGCCGACGTAGGTCGAGTAGCGCGACCAGTTCGTCCCGAACTGGAACTCCATGACGATGCCGCTGGCCACCCCGACGACGAAGGTCAGCGCGAACAGCTTCGTCCAGAACCGGGCCGCCCGGGCGTAGACATCGCGCCGGGTCCGCCAGCGGGCGACCTCCAGGATGGCCACGACGAGCCCGAGCCCGATCGTGATCGAGGGGAAGACGAAGTGGAACATCACGGTCAGGGCGAACTGCGCCCGCGCGAGGAGGATCGGATCCATGCTGGCCCCTGGCTCCAGGCGGGGCGCGATCGTCGGACACGCGACGCACGAACTCGCGGCTCGCCAACCTCGAACCTATCCCAGCCGAGCGGCCACCACGAGTGCCGGACGGACGCTCCGGACCATGGCTTCCTGCCCAGGTCGCGCCCGATTCAGGGTGCGCTCACCACCTCGATGGAGGTGCGCGGCGTGAACGCCAGCAGCTCGGCTGCCCCGCGCAGCTGCATGACCGCCGGCTCCCAGGTGAAGGTGCCCTGGCTTACGACCCGGGCGACGTACCGGAGGTGGGCCTGGTCCTGGCCGTCGACGTCCTTGGTGGCGCAGAAGACCACCTCCTGGCCCGACACGCGGAAGGGCGCGACGACCCCCGCGTCATCGTCGAAGTACGCGTCCTCGACCGGTGCCAGCCCCGAGGGCACCTGCTCGACGATCTCGTAGCAGCCGTTCCTCGGGGCGCTCGCCTTGATCGTCGCCACCAGGTCCACGACCACGAGCCGGTCCGCCGGGATCGGGCCAGTAGGCGCGGTCCGCTCGAGGACCAGGTCCGGGCCGGGATCGAGGTCGGCGACGTCAACGGCGACGCGTGCCTCGACCGTCACCCCGACGCTCCCGGTAAGGCGCTCGAGGCCCAGGTCGGCGACCTGGGCGGCGGTGAGCTCGAGGCTGAATGTCCGGCCGCCCCCCAGCTCGATCACCCGGCGCTGGCCGTCGATCGAATAGGCGAACGAGGCATCGGTGGCGGGGCTCCGGGCGATCATCCGGCGGGCGCTGGCGGCGAGCTCGAGGGCGTACGTCGCCTCGCGGCTCGGGTTGGCGGCCACGTAGTCGGCCATCGCCGCGGCGAGCGGGTCGCCGACGCTGGCGGCGACGAGGCCCAGCTGGGCGGTAGCGTCGAGCGTCTCGTCGAGGTTCGAGCCGGCATGCAGCCGGACCCAATCGCCGAGGCGCTCGCCAGATTCGGCCAGGAGGCCTCGCTCGATCTCGATGGCGGTCGCGTCATCGCCGAGGGCGGCGTAGCCGAGGGCCAGGTGGATTCGCTCCCGGATCGCCAGGTCCGGCAGCGCCCGGATCGCATCCAGGTCGTCGCCGACGGGCTGGCCGATGGCCGCCAGGGCCGCGACGGCGGCGATCGCCAGGTCGCGCTCGCTCGAAGGAGCATCGCGGATGTCCTCGAGGATCGGCCCGACGTCCGTGCCGATCCAGGCGTCGGGTGCGTCGATCACCACGCGGACGGCCACCCATGGATCGACCCCGCCGTAGGGCAGGAGGCCGATCCCGGTCATCTCGTTGCCACCGCCATCGGCGATCGTCCCGACGGGGTAGGCCCCGAGGTCGAGCTCGACCTCGGGGAGGTCGGCCGGGTCGTATCCGAACTCGTCGATGAGGACCGAACGGGCGAGCCATCGTGCCAGGGTCCGGTCGAGGCGCGGGCCGGCGGGCGCGAGGAGCTCGCGGAGCAGCGGCAGGTACCGACCCCGCCCGGCGTCGCTGAAGGTGTAAGTCGTGAAGCCGCTCGATGCCGGGGGATCGGGCAGGTCGCCGAGGGTGCCGTAGGTCGCCTGGATCTCGGTCAGGCGCGAGCCGACAACCTCGAAACTGGTGAGCAGGCGGTCGGCCAGCGGCTTGCCGTCGGCGCCGACGCGGGTCGCCGTGGCTCGCACGTCGAGCGTGTGGCGTCCGAGTGACGGGGCCGGCAGGCTGAACCAGACCGGCTGGAAGGCCACGCCCGAGACCTTCGTCGCGCTGATCCCGAGGCTTGCCGAGGAGATCGTGAACTCGACCCGGTCGCCGGCCTGGAGCTCGCTTCCGAAGGCCCGCAGCTGGACCGCGGGTCGATCCGAGACCAGGTACGAATCGGCGACCGTCGTCTCCACGAAGAACGGCAGGCCCACCGGAACCAGGAGCTCTCCGACACCCGCCTGGAGTGCATCGGTCATCGCCGTTGCGGTCACGTGCCACGAGGTGAGGTCGTCCGAGAGGTCCACCGTGACCGTGGCCTTGCCTGCAGCATTGGTCGAGACCGCCGAGACGAACAGGGTGTCGCGGAAGTCACTGCGGGCGCCCCCGCCGGTCGTGTCGCCGCCCTCGCCTTCCGGCCCCGCCCGGGTCGGCACCTGGTGGGTGGAGGTCATCCGGAGGATGCCGCTGTCGACGCCGGCATAGAGGTCGCCGAGGGGCTCGGGCGTCGACGCCCCGCCGATCGCGTAGAGCTTCTCGTCGACCGCCTGGAGCTGGACAGTCGCGGCCACCGGATCGCCCTCGGCGTCGGTCGTCGTCACCGTCAGGTTGACGGTCTCGCCTGGTCGGTAGCGCGCCCGATCGGCGCTGACGGTGACGTCGAGGGCCCGCTCTTCCTCGTCGAACCAGGCCCAGCTGGCCGCCTTCGGCGCGTAGGTCGTGCCGCTGAAGCGGATGCCGACGATGAAGATGCCCGGGGCGTCAGCCTCGGCGAAGGCATGGCGGAACGTCGGCGAGGTCGTGACCTGGGTGCTCCGGAGGCCGCGCTGGGCGACGAGGTACAGGTAGCGGTCGCCGCCGTCCGCCGGGGCGACCTCGCCCCTGTCGGTGACCGTCCAGCTGATCTCATCGCCGATCTGGAACTCGGTCGACCCCGCGAGCGAGCCGTCGGCTCCCTCGAAGACCGGCCCCCGGTCGAACCACCAGGCGTCCTCGACGTCCCGGCCGACGACGAGGGTCCGGGTCTGGGCTCGACCCTGGGCGTCAGTCGCGGTGATGACGACCTGGTAGAGGTGGCTCGGGTCGGGAACGGTGAGCGACACGGCGAACGATCCGTCGGCGGCCGAGGTCGCCTTGAGCGTCGTCAGGGCCTTGCGCGTCGTCGTGTACTCGTAGCGCGGCCGGACCACCTTGTCGATGAAGTCGTAGTCGTCGCCGACCTTGGTCCGGACCGTGATCAGCTCGGTGACAGCGGCGCTGATCGGCTCGCCGGCGACGGCCGAGCCCAGGCCCGCGCCCGCGACGAGCCCTTCCCACGTCGCGGCCTCGAGGGACCGGTCCACGCCGGCCAGGTCGACCAGGTTGAGGGTTCCGGTCACCCGGAGCGTGTCCGTCGCGAGGCTTCCGGATGCCCGCAGGGCGTAGGCCGTTGGGAACACCACGACCGTCGCTTGGCCGTAGATCGTGCCGCCTTCCGGGCCCGTCGGCTGCGCCTCGACGTACCAGCTGGAGGGTTCCTCCCAGCGACCTTCCTCGCCGCTGTACGACGGCGCCCGCGCAACGAACGACACGGACGCGACGCCGGCGGCGTCGGTGGTCGCGACACGCTCGGCGTCCGAGTCGTAGGAATGATCGCGGAATCGCAGGGGAACGTGGGCCGCCGGGGTTCCGTCGAAGAAGGTTGCGGTCGCCGTCCACTCGACGACCGTCCCGACGATGACCGCCCGCTGGTCCGGCACGAGCGTCACCTCGTACGCCGGCTTGCGGATCAGCGCGACCTCGATCCAGCGGGTCGCGACGACGTCTCCGTCCACGACGGCCTGGAGGGTGTACCAGCCGGTGGGCATGCCCGCCAGCTCAAGCGCGGCCGCGTAGGCGCCGCTGGCGACGGTCGCGCCGTCGGTCGCGCCGTCGGTCGCGGCGCCGGTTCGGACGGTCGTCTCGACGATCGCCGGGGCGCCCGCGTCCCGGGCGCTGTTGCCATTGACGAGGCGGAGCGTGACGGAGGCCGGCACGTGGCTGTCGTCGCGGTCGCGGAGGTAGCCCCAGGCGTTGATCCGGTCGTCGCTCCGGTAGAAGCCACGATCCGTGTACAACAGCGACCAGAAGGTCTCGTTGGCCGGGGTCGACTTCTCGTACCACTCGCCGCGGTAGCCGAAGTCGCCAGCAACCCCGAACGGGACCAGGACGGTCGCGCCCGACGGCGCCGTCACCCGGAGGATCGGCGCCGCCGCAGGGCCCGGATCCGCGTCAGAGTCCTCGCCCGGCTGGGCGGCGGGCGGAACGAGCGCGGCCGGCGTCGGCCCGATGGCCAGCCCGGAGGCGTCGCTGCGAGCCAGCGTGCCACCGCCCTGGATCGTCACCGTCGCGTCGGCCACGGCGGCGCCGCTGACGACGTCGTTGACCCAGATCACGGACCGGTCGCTCAGGACGGAGGCCCAGGCAGATACCCGGGTGACCTGCAGGAACGCCTGCGCGCCGGATCCGTCGCCGAGCTCGACGACGTACCAGCCCCGCTCGAGGGCCGCCGGGAAGCGGATGACGAAGACGTCGCCCTCCCGGAACGGCTCGAGGGTCGCGGAGAAGGTGGCGGCCCTGGGCAGTCCCTGGGTGGCCATGTGCGGACGGGTGAATTGCGTCCAATGGGGCTGGGCGAGGAAGTCGGCCAGGGCGGTCGCCGCCGCGTCGACCGAGGGCAGGCGGTAGGCGCTCACCTGGGCCTCGGTGGGCCGCGGGGCGTCGTCGAGCTGCGGGACGTACACGGCCATGACCGGGGCCTCGTCCGGGCTCGCCTCGACGACCTCACGGGCCGGGAAGATCGGCTGTGGCGGGGTCCCGGCGCCGGCGGTCTCGAATCGGACGACGACGTCGCTCGGGAGGGCGAGGTCCGACCCGAGATCCGACCCGCTCCGGGCGAGGCCCTTCGCGATCTTCACGGTGTAGAGGGTGGCGGGGGCCAGGGCACCGGGCACGAAGACCTGGGTCAGGCCGTGCTGCTCGAAGCGCCCCGTGACCGGCGGCACGATCGTGAAGTGATCGGCCATGGTCGCCACGCCGGCCTGGTTGAAGGTGACTTCGATGCCGGTGTTGATCGGCACATCCGTCGCCGCGTGGCCCGGGATCGTGCTCGACACGGCCACGGGACCGCGGACGCGGTAGGCCCACGAGCCCGCGACGGCCCCGTCTGGCGTCCGGAGGGTGAACCGGTAGCCCTGGTTCGGCGCCAGGTCGGTCGACGCACGGAGCTGGACGCTGGCGCCGGCGTCTGGCTCCGCCGACGTCACGACCTCCAGGGCGGCGGCCGGCGAGACCTCCAGGCGAGCGACCATCGACGCCGCCGGCTCGCCGGTCAGGCTGGTGAGGACGAAGGCCGTATCCGGGGCGATCCCGGACGCGTCGGCGGTGACCGGCTCGAGGGTTGCCGCGCGCTCGATCGGTGGGAGATCCAGGGCCGCCCATGGTTCCGGGCTGGCGCTGGCACCCGCCGAGGGGCTGCCCGGGGACGCCGCGGAACCCGGTCCCGTCGATGCGCCCGGCGAGCTCCCTCGCGGCTGGAGCGCCAGTCCGGCCGCAATCGCGATGACGGCGACGGCGGCGACGAGGCCGGCCGACTGCCGACGACTGGGACGCGGGAACGTGCTGAACCGGCTCATCGTGCGCCCCTTGGGCTGTGCGAGGACGCGTGGATCGACCGTGCATGAGACGGACGGCGAGGTCGGCCGTTACGGTGGCGACGGGATCACGTCCAGCGGCCGTCCTCGGGGGACGGCAGGGCGTCGATCAGCGTCCGGGGTGCGCCCGGGGTGCGCCCGGCGGTGCGCCCCGGGGATCAGCCCCGGCAGCAGCCTCGGCGGTCAGCCCCCGCGGCGAGGCTTCGCGGCGCTGACAATCCGGGCGCTCCCGGCCGCGGGCCGGACCGTGCTTTCGTGGCCGTCGTCCCAGCGAACGCGGTAGCGGGTCCCGTACGACGCCTCGATGACCTCGAGGATCTCGCCATCGCGAGTGGCCTGCCCGACGCGCTCGGACTCCACGACGAGCCGGTCTCCGACCTTCGCGCTCATTCGAGCACCTCCTCGGCGGTCGAGCTCGGAACGCCAGCGACCACCGTCCCGCCGTCCAGTCTCCGGGCCGAGCGTCATCCAGACAAGGGACGATGGTCACGATCGGTGGGCCCATCGTCTGGGGTGGACGTTTCACCGCGAAGGCGTACGATGCCGCCAGAGACCCCACGCGAACTGCACGGGAGAGATCGTCGGGAGATCGAGGCTACTGCCTCGCTCGCGAGCGAAGCCGAAGCTTCGCTCCAAGGCGAAGCGAAGCTTCGCCCGGCGACGCCGACGGAGCAACGGCCCGGAACCTCTCAGGCACCAGGGACCGCGCAGGGATGGGGACGCTGGAGAGCGATGCGGACGGGAGCGATCCCGCCGAGCGCGCGCCGACGGAGGAACTCGGGACGCACCATGCGTCGCGAGGACGCTCTCAGGCACCAGGACAGCGGGGCGCCGAGGAGGTGCCTGTCCAGATGTCCCATCCCACCACCGAACCGGGGTTCGTCGATCGCCACGTCGGCCCTGACGAAGCCGACGTCGCCGAGATGCTCCGGACCATCGGACGGGCCTCGCTCGACGAGCTGATCGGGGCCACCGTCCCGGCCGCGATCCTTCGGGCGCCGGGCGCCCTCCTGGGCCTTCCGCAGGCCCGCACGGAGGCCCAGGCCCTGGCCGACCTCCGGGCCATGGCCGCGGCCAACACACCCCTCCGTTCGATGCTCGGGATGGGCTACCACGACACCATCACGCCGCCGGTGATCCAGCGGAACATCCTCGAGAACCCGGCCTGGTACACGGCCTACACGCCCTACCAGCCCGAGATCGCCCAGGGTCGCCTCGAGGCCCTGATCAACTTCCAGACCGCGATCGCCGACCTGACCGGGATGGAGATCGCCAACGCCTCGCTGCTCGACGAGGGCACCGCCGCGGCCGAGGCCGTCGCCCTTGCCCACGCCGTGTCGGGCGTGAACGACGGCAACCTGGTCCTGGTGGACGACGACACCCACCCCCAGACCATCGCCGTCCTCCGGACCCGAGCCGAGGCCCTCGAGATCGAGGTCGTCGTCGCCCCGCCAGCCGAGCTCCTCGCCCGGGCGGCCGCGCCCCGCGCAGACGCGGGCCGCGACGGCGAGCGCCCGTTTGCGATCCTGCTGTCGTCCCCCGGCTCGTCCGGCGCGGTCCGGTCGATTCGCGCGGACATCGAGGCCGCCCACGCAGCCAAGCTGCTCGCCATCGTGGCCACGGATCCGCTCGCCGCGGTCCTCCTCGAGAGCCCCGGCGCCCAGGGCGCCGACGTCGTCATCGGCAGCAGCCAGCGCTTCGGCGTGCCGATGGGCAACGGCGGCCCGCACGCCGCCTTCATGGCCACCCGGACGGGCTTCAAGCGGGCCCTCCCCGGCCGGCTCGTCGGCGTGTCCCAGGACGCCGATGGCGATCCCGCCTATCGCCTGACCCTCCAGACCCGCGAACAGCACATCCGCCGCGAGAAGGCGACCTCGAACATCTGCACCGCCCAGGTCCTCCTGGCGGTGATCTCGAGCATGTACGCGGCGTGGCACGGGCCCGATGGCCTCCGGGCGATCGCCGAGCGCGTCCACGGTCGGGCCGCGGCCATCGCTGCCGGTCTTGGCGGGGTTGCCGGGATCTCCCTCCGTCATGACCTGTACTTCGATACGCTCGCCCTCGAGACGGGCGATGCCGCGCGCGCCGACGCGCTCCTGGCCGCCGCTGCCGCGGCCGGCTACGAGCTCCGGCGCCTCGATGCCACCGGGATCGGCATCGCCTGCGACGAGACGACCACCGAGGCCGACGTCGCGGCGCTTCTCGAAGCCCTGGGCGGATCACCGGCCAGCGCGTCTGCCACCGCCGCCACCGCGGCCGCCTCGCTGCCGGCCGCCAACCGCCGGACCGACGCGATCCTGACCCACCCGGTCTTCTCGCTCCACCGGTCCGAGACGGAGATGCTCCGCTACATCTTCCGGCTGGCCGAGAAGGACGTGACCCTCACCCGCTCGATGATCCCGCTCGGCAGCTGCACGATGAAGCTCAACGCCGCGACCCAGATGATGGCCATCGGCTTCGAGGGCTTCGCTCGGGTCCACCCGTTCTCCGATCCGGCCCGCCTGCCCGGCTACGCCCGGCTGTTCGCCGACCTGGAGGCCTGGCTCGGCGAGATCACCGGCTTCAGCGCGATCAGCCTCCAGCCCAACGCCGGCTCCCAGGGCGAGTACAGCGGGCTGCTGGCGATCCGCGGCTGGCACCGCTCCCGTGGCGAGGGCCATCGGCGGGTCTGCCTCATCCCGGCCTCGGCCCATGGCACCAACCCGGCTAGCGCGGTCATGGCCGGCTACCGGGTCGTTGTCGTGGCCACCGATGCCCACGGCAACGTCGACCTCGACGACCTCCGGGCCAAGATCGCGGAGCACGCCGCCGACCTCGGGGCCCTGATGATCACGTACCCGAGCACCCACGGCGTCTTCGAGGAGGCGATCGTCGAGATCTGCCGGCTGGTCCACGAGGCCGGCGGCCAGGTCTACATGGACGGGGCCAACATGAACGCCCAGGTCGGGCTGTCCCGGCCGGCCGACATCGGGGCCGATGTCGGCCACCTGAACCTCCACAAGACGTTCGCCATCCCGCACGGGGGTGGGGGACCGGGCATGGGCCCGATCGGCGTCGCCGCGCACCTCAAGCCGTACCTTCCGGGCGTCGACCTCGAAGCGCCCGGCCATGTCTCCTCGGCGCCGTACGGCAGCGCCTCGATCCTGCCGATCTCGTGGGCCTACGTGGCGATGCTCGGCGCGGACGGTGTCCGCCGCTCCACCGAGATCGCGATCCTCAACGCCAACTACCTTGCCGCCCGCCTCCGGGACGCCTTCCCGACGCTCTACGTCGGGGCCCACGGCATGATCGCCCACGAATGCATCCTCGACGTCCGGGAGCTCACCGCCGCGAGCGGGGTGACCGTCGACGACATCGCCAAGCGGCTCATGGACTTCGGCTTCCACGCTCCCACCATGAGCTTCCCGGTCGTCGGGACGCTCATGGTCGAGCCGACAGAATCGGAATCGAAGGCCGAGCTCGATCGCTTCGCCGACGCGATGCTCCAGATCCGGGCCGAGATCGCCGAGATCCAGGCGGGGACCGTGCCGCTCGAGGCCAGCGCCCTCCACAACGCCCCGCACACGGCCGCCGACGTCCTCCGCGATGAGTGGGCCCGACCGTACACGCGCGAGCAGGGCGCCTTCCCGCTGCCCTGGGTCCGGGCGCGCAAGTACTGGCCGCCAGTCCGCCGGATCGACAACGTCTACGGCGATCGCAACGTCGTCTGCGCCTGCCTCCCGGTCGAGGCCTACGCCCGCTCGGCGGGGGAGACGCAGCTCCTCGTCACGGCGGGGTAGGTCGCGCGAGCCGCACGGCGGCGTCCTCGCCCGCCCCGCGCCCCCACGCCCCCGCGCCCCTGCGCCCCGCGCCCCACCGCGCCGCCGAAATTCACCTCCGGTCTTGATGCGTGCACGGGCATCAAGAC
>SCUO01000009.1 GCA_004297395.1 Chloroflexota bacterium
GTGGGGCCCGAGGCCCTCGAACGGGTCCTGGCCGCGGCCGCCGCGATCCATTCGATGCCCTGGAGCGACCTCCTCGATGCGTCGCCCGAAGACGGGACGTGGTGGCCGTGGTGCCCCGTCCGCGAGCGGATCCAGCTGCTGTCCCGGGACGCCGCGACCCGCTACCGGGCCGGCGGCCTGTGGGTCGGCGAGCGCTTCCTCACCGGCTGGGACGCCTTCGACCGGCTGGCGCCGGGACCCGCCCGCGATGTCATCGAGGAGCTCACGGCCGACCCCGGGCCGCTGCTTGCCGCCCTCGAACGGCTGCCCGCGACGGGCCTGCACGGGGACCTCAAGGTCGCCAATGTCGCCCTTCTCCCGGGCGGCGAGGCAACCTGCATCGACTGGCAGCTGACCACGTACGCGCCGGTCGCGGTGGAGCTGGGCTGGCTGCTCGTGGCCAACGTCGCCCAGCTGGCCGACCCGCCGGACACCGTGCTCGAGGCGTACCGAACGGCCCTCGAGCGAGCGGGCGGCGGCGCCCTCGTGGGCGACTGGGCGGCCCAGCGCGACCTGGCGATCCTCGCCGGGCTGCTGCTGCGGGGCTGGCGGAAGGGCCTGGATGCCGCGGCCGGGACGATCCTCCCGACGGGACTGACGGCGGCCGAGGACCTTCGCTGGTGGGGCGAGGAGGCGGTCGCGGCGGCCCGTCGCCGGCTGTAACGCGAGCGAGCTGTTCCCGCCGCGCGGGGCGCGGCTCGGCGGCGGCTCGGCGGTGGGGCAGCCGGGGCTAGGATTCAGGCTTGGGACCAACGCAGCTGAGGAACGCCATGCCGAAGCATGTTCCGACCGGCCCGGATATCGTGACCGGCCCCTTCCCGTTCAGCCAGGTCGTCGAGGCGAACGGCTTCGTATTCCTGGCCGGCCAGGTCGGCAACGTCCCCGGGACGAGCGGCCCGGTTCCCGGCGGCATCGAGGCCGAGACCCGCCAGATGCTCGAGAACGTCGGCCGGCTGCTGCGCGCCGTCGGCCTCGACTACGGCGACGTCGTGAAGGCCACCGTCTACATCCGCGACTTCGCCGAGTTCAACCGCATGAACGCCGTCTACCGCGAGTTCTTCCCGTCCGAGGCGCCGACCCGGGCGACGGTCGGGGTGAGCGCCCTGGCCGCCGACTACCGGATCGAGATCGAGGTGGTCGCGGCTCGCTGAGCGAGCACCGGGCCGGGCTCCAGAGCGTCCGGCACCTCCATCGCCATCGCCGCCACCCGTGGGACCTCGATCGCGAGGGGCTCGCCCTCGACCACGAACTCATCGAGGGCGACCATCGGGTGGCTCCCCGAACCGACGACCTCGAGCCGGATCGTGTGCGTGGCGACGACGTCGAAGGTCATCGTGAAGATCCGGACGCGCGCCCGGAAGTGCCGGGCCGTGGCGCTCATCGTGCCGATGAAGGCGCCGTCGACGTAGACCCGGGCATCGCCGCGGGTCGGGCCGATCGGCCCGACGACGGAGATGGCCGTCCCGGTGAAGGTGAAGATGGCGGACGCCCCGGGCTCGGTCGCGTAGCGGACGATCCCGCCGTTGTAGCGCGAATAGCCGGCTTCGCCCCAGCCTTCGGACAGGGTGATCTTGCCGCTCGAGTCGTCGTAGGCCCGACCCTTGAACGATTCGATGCCCCAGCCCTCGGGCCGGCCGGGCAGGAGCGGCTCGCCGATCCGGGCCAGGATCCGGTTCACGTAGTTGCGCGAGAAGTCGGACCAGTTGTCGGGGTTCAGGTCGCCATCCCCGGTGAGCCACCAGTGGGCCACCGGAGCCCAGGCACCCAGCCAGCCGTACAGCGCGATCACCTTCCGTCGGGCAACGATCTCCTGGTTGCCGGGCGAGGGCGCCGCGTTCTCGTCACCGAGGTAGCGCCGCGCCCAGGCGCGCCAGTTGAGGGGCAGGATCTGGTACTTGCCGATCGCCCCGCTCGTGGCGTTGACGGCGTCGTATCGGCCGTTCGATTCCACCGCCCCGAGGGCGGCGAGAAACCCGTCGATGTTCGGCGGGTCGGCCGCCCTGGCGGGGGCGGGACTGATGAGGCCGATGAGACCGAAGAGGACCACGGCTGTGATCAGGGACGGCGCGGCCGCACGACGGCGGCCGGTGACCTCGGGCAATAGTCCTCCTCCAGAGAGGGCTGCGCCGGCGCTGGGCGCGGATTCGGGAGGATAGCGGCGCCCTTCGGAACGGGCAACCGTGACCCGAGGAGGGCCGAAGGTCAGGGAAGGCCGCTGAGGAACGTCGCCACGCGCTCGAGGACATCGTCCAGGGCGGGTTTGAGGGTGTGGCCCAGGCGCGGGTAGGTGACGAGCTGGGCATCGGGCAGGAGGCCGACCGCGGTTCGGAGGAGCTCGATCCGGGCGAAGGGATCGGATTCGCCGGACAGGAGCAGCACCGGACAGGCGATCCGGGGCCAGTGGGCGATGCGTGCCTCGGTCCGCTCGGGCGCGCCCGGCGGGTGGAGCGGATAGCTGAACAGGACGAGAGCCGCGTAGCCGGATCCTGGCTCGGCCGCCGCCAGGCTCGCGACCCGGCCGCCGTAGGAGTGCCCGCCGACCACGGTGAGGAGTCCGTCGGGCACGGCCGCGCGCCAGGCCGGGACCGCATCTTCTGCCTTGCGCTTCGGGAGGTCGACCGCGACAGCCCGGATGCCGCGCCGGGCGAGGCCCGCGACGAACGGCGCCATGCTCGCCGCCGTGCCGCTCGCCCCGTGGCCGAGGTAGGTCGTCAGATCCGTGGCCATCACCGGACAGGGTACCTGTCAGGTCCTGACCGCCGGCTCGCGTATCCTCGGCGGCCATGGACGCGACCGAGGACGTGGGGCGCTGCTGGTGGGCCGAGGGCGACGCCCGAATGCGGGCCTACCACGACACCGAATGGGGCGTGCCGGTCGACGACGACATCGAGCTCTTCGATCGCCTGACACTGGAAGCCTTCCAGGCCGGCCTGTCGTGGCAGACGATCCTCAACAAGCGGGATTCCTTCCAGGCGGCGTTCCGGGGCTTCGATCCCGCGATCGTGGCTGGCTTCGACGACACCGACCGGGCTCGCCTCATGGCCGACGCCGGGATCGTCAGGAACCGGGCCAAGATCGACGCCACGATCGGCAATGCCAGGGCGTTCCTCGACGTGGTTGGCGAGTTCGGCTCGTTCGATGCCTACCTCGCGACGCTCGTGCCGCGACCGGCGACGCGCCTGCCGCGGGATGCCGTCGCCGGCTCGATCCCGGCGACGACGCCGATCTCGGATGCGCTCTCGAAGGACCTCAAGCGCCGCGGCTTCCGGTTTGTCGGCTCGACGATCGTGTACGCCTTCATGCAGAGCGTCGGGCTCGTCGACGACCACCTGCCGGTCTGCTTCCGCTACCGCGGCTGAGGCGGCCCGCCGAAGGCCCGTCTCGGCGTGCCACCCTAGGTGACACGGGGCCCGGTCAGGCTCCGGCCATGATCACCTTCGAAGCTCCCTGCTGCGACCAGCCGCTCATCATCGAAGCGCCGATGCCGGACGCGATCCGGTGCGACGACTGCGCCGTCGAGTGGGTCCTCGCCGACCACGAGGTGCCCTCGATCGACCAGGTGCGTCTCGCCGCCTGACGCGCGATGACCCGATGGCGGTCACCGGTCCGGGGCTACCATCCCGGGCGTGAACCGCCACGCGGGAACCGGCGACATCGAGGTATCGCTCCGCGACGCCGTGTGCGCCGCCGGTCGGCGCCTCGGGGCTCGCGGCCTCATCAGCGCGGCGGAGGGCAACCTCTCGATCCGCCTCGCCGGCGGCGTCCTGCTGACCACGCCCACCGGCCGGCGGAAGGACGAGCTCGAACCCGCGGACCTGGCGACCGTGCCACTCGACCCGGCGGCCGGACCGGAACCCAGCGGGCCGCCGCCCAGCTCGGACATCGCGATCCACCGGGCGATCTATGCAACCCGGGCCGATGTCGTCGCCGTCGTCCACGCCCACCTCCCCATCTCGATGGCCCTGACCCTCGCCGGCCACGCCCCCGACCCGACGGCCCTGCCCGAGACCGCCTACCACCTGCCCGTGCTGCCGCTCGTGGCGTTCGGGGAGATGGGCAGCGCCGAGCTGGCTGGGCGGGTCGCGGCGGCCTTCGCCCCGACGGCTCCGCCCCTGCCCGGCGCGGTCCTCCTGGAGCGGCACGGGGCGATCGCCGTGGCCAGCGCCGAGGTGGCGGACCGGGGCAGCGCCGCGCTCGAGGCAGCGCTCGTCCTGGCGGTGGACCGGCTGGAGCTCGTCGACGTCCTGTGCCGGGTGTGGCGCGACGCGATCCTGCTCCGAGCGGCGGGCGAGCGGTCGGTATGATGCGGCCTCGATCTGGCTGACGGAGAGGGAGGGATCGTGGACATTCGCAAGCTCATCGCCGAGGCCATCGGCACGTTCGTCCTCGTCGGGATGGGGTCGCTCGCGATCATCGGCGTCGGCGGGGCCGGCGAGGCGGCCAGCATCGTCGTCATCGCGATCGGCTTCGGGCTCGGGCTGCTCGCCGCGATCGCCGTCGCCGGGCCCATCTCGGGCGGTCATTTCAACCCGGCCGTGACCCTCGGCGCGCTCCTCGACAAGCGGATCGACCCGCCGGCCGCGGCCGGCTATGTCATCGCCCAGGTCGTCGGCGCCGTGGCGGCCTCGGGCGTGGTCTTCACGATCAGCGACCAGGCCACGGTCGCCGGGACGAAGAACCTGCCCGGCATCGTGAGCGAGCTCGGGGCGTTCACCGTGGAGGTCGTCCTCACCGCGATCTTCGTGGCCGTCATCCTGACCGTCACGAAGCGCGCCCCGGAGCACGCCATCACCGTGATCCCGCTGACGCTCCTGGCGATCCACGCGGTCGGCATCCCGTTCAGCGGCGCCTCGGTCAACCCCGCCCGGTCGCTCGGCCCGGCGATCGTCTCGGCCGACTACACCGCGATCGGGATCTACCTCACCGCACCGTTCGTCGGCGCCATCGTCGGCTGGTTCATCCATCGGGTCCTCTCGAACCCGGAGGCCGGGGGCTAGGCTCCGGGAACGGCTTCGGGCGGGGTCGTCGCGGGGACGGGCGGGAGGACCGGCAGGCTCCGCCCGCCCTCCGCCAGCCAGCAGGCGGCGGCCTGGCCGCCACCGACATCGAACAGCGGCGGCTCCTCGGTCCGGCACCGATCGAACGCCAGCGGGCAGCGGGGGTGGAAGCGACAGCCGGTCGGGATGTGGGCCGCGTCCGGCGTCTCGCCGACGAGGATGGTGCGCTGGGCACGCTCGCCGGCCGCCGGTGGCGTCGTCGTGGGTGACACGCTCACCAGCGCCCGGGTGTACGGGTTGTGGGGATCCTCGATCACCTGCCCGGCCGGCCCGATCTCCATGATCCGGCCGAGGTACATCACGGCGATCCGATCGGCCAGGACCCAGGCCAGGGCGAGGTCGTGGGTGATGAACAGGTACGTCAGCCCGCGCTCGACCCGGAGATCGAGCATGAGGCGCAGGAGCTCGGTCCGGATGGAGACATCGAGCATCGAGACCGGCTCGTCGGCGACGACGAGCTCGGGGCCCATGACCAGGACGCCGGCGATGACGACCCGCTGCCGCTGGCCGCCCGAGAGCTCGTGCGGGTAGCGACGGGCGAAGTCCTCGGCCGGGCGCAGGCCGGCCGCGTCGAGCGCGGCGAGGACGCGACGGCGGCGATCCTCGGGTGACGAGGCGAGGCCGTTGACATCGAGCGGCTCGGCCACGAAGTCGCCGATCGACTGCTTCGGGTTGAGCGTCTCGTACGGGTCCTGGAAGATCACCTGGACGCGCTGCCGGTAGTCGCGCAACGCGGCCCGGTCCCGGAGGTCTGTCACGTCCCGGCCGTCGAAGATCACCCGGCCCGCGGTCGGGGCGGTCAGCTTGACGACGACCCGACCGGTCGTCGTCTTGCCGCTGCCCGATTCGCCGACGAGACCGAGCACTTCCCCTCGCCGGATCGTGAGATCGATGCCGTCGACGGCCCGGACGACGTCCCGGTGGCGGCCGGGCAGGACATCCAGGGCGCCGCGACGGATCGGGAAGTGGACCTCGAGACCCTCGATCCGCAGGAGCTCGTCAGAACGGTCGCCTGCCGGAGCCGCGCCTCCGGCACCCGCCGGAGCCACCACGCTCCCTGCGCTCGCCGGACCAGCCCCACTCCCCGCGCCCGAAGGGCCGGCCGCCTCGCTCCCCACGCCCACGCTCACGCCTCGGCGCCCGCCGGCCCCACCGTCGCCGCGGCCGGGACGGGGATCGGCTCGCCAGTCGAGCCCTCGGGATAGAGGTGGCAGGCAACCCGGACGCGATCTCCGAAGGTGACCTCCGGCGGGACGATCTCGGTGCAGACGGCCATCGCCATCGGACAGCGCGGCGCGAAGCGGCAACCCGGCGGCGGCGTCCGCAGGTCGGGCGGCGAGCCCGGGATGACATCGAGCGTCCGGCGGTCGGCCTGGATGTTGGGAAACGCGGCGAGGAGCTTCTGCGTGTACGGGTGCCGCGGCCGGATGAAGACCTCGTTCACCGGCCCTTCCTCGGCCACTCGGCCGGCGTACATGATGAGGACCCGGTCACAGGTCTCGGCGATGACCGAGAGGTCGTGGGTGATCAGGATCAGCGACAGCCCCAGGCGCTCGCGGAGACGCTCCAGGAGCTCGAGGATCTGGGCCTGGACCATGACGTCGAGGGCGGTCGTCGGCTCGTCGCCGATGACGATCGCCGGGTCGCAGGCGAGGGCCATCGCGATCATCGCCCGCTGGCGCATCCCACCCGAGAGCTCGTGGGGGTAGGCGGACCCGCGGGCCTTCGGGATGCCCACCAGCTCGAGCAGCTCGCCGGCCCGTCGGCGGGCCGCCCGCCCGTCCACCCCGAGGCGCTCGACGATCGGCTCGGCGATCTGGTCGCGGACCCGGGCCACCGGGTTGAGGGCGTTCATGGCGCCCTGGAAGACGATCGAGATCTCGCGCCATCGATACCGCCGGATGGCGGTGTCGGACTTCGTGGCCAGGTCGATACCGTGGAGCCGGATGCTGCCACCGACGATGCTGGCGTTGGCCGGGAGGAGCTTGACCAGGGACAGCGCCGTCGTCGTCTTGCCGCAGCCCGATTCGCCGGCGATCCCGAGGGCCTCGCCCGCATCCAGGCGGAAGCTCACCCCGTCGACCGCCCGGACGACCTCGCCGGCCAGCTTGAAGTGGGTCTTCAGGTCCACCACCTCGAGCAGCGGCGCGCCCTCGACTGCCAGCCTCGGCAGCTTCCGCGGCGGGCGCTCGGCGGCGGCTCGGCTGGCCGTGATCGTCACGCCCGGCCCCGGCGCTTCGGGTTGAGGAGGTCGTCGAGGGCGCCGCCGACGAGGGTGAAGGCGAAGACGACCAGGACGATGCAGACGCCCGGCGGCAGGAAGTACCACCATGCCCCGAGCCCCGGCGCGCCGACCGAGCGGGCGGCCTCGAGGAGCTGGCCCCACGACGGCTGGAACGGATCGCCGAGGCCCACGAACGACAGCGTCGTCTCGGTCAGCACGGCGCCGGCGAAGACGAGCACGGAGTTGGCGACGATGAGGTTGATGACGTTGGGCAGGATGTGGCGACGCATGATGTGGCCGCTGCCCGCGCCGATCACCCGGGCCCGGTCCACGAACGCGCGCTCCTTCAGCGACAGGGTCTGGGAGCGGATGATCCGGGCCGTCGAGCTCCAGCTTGTGATGCCGATGACGATGACGATGACGATGAGCGTCATCCGGATGCCCAGGACCTCGGTCGAGGCCGAGCCCACGAGGTCCCGGATGATCGGCGTCAGGATGAGCGCCAGGACGAACGTCGGAATCACCAGGAAGAAGTCCGTGATCCGCATCAGGATGGCGTCGGTGCGGCCGCCGACGAAGCCGCTGACGATGCCCACCGTCGCGCCGATGAGGACCGTCACGAGCGTCGCCAGGAGGCCGATGGCCATCGACACGCGGGCCCCGTGGACGGTCAGGTTGAGCATGTCCCTACGGAGCTCGTCGGTCCCGAGCGGGAACGCCGCCGAGGGTGGCGACAGCCGGGTCCCGGGCGCGGTCACGGCGGTCTGGAGCGGCCCCACGAACAGCTCCGGGGCGATCGCGAGGAGCCCGAAGACCGTCAGGATCAGGACCCCGAAGGCGCCCTCCGGCCGGCGGACCAGGCGGACCAGCAGGTCCATGCGGCCGGCCCGGCGACGCACCGGAACGGGCGGCGACCAGCTGGCCCCGGCGGCGGTCACGTCCTGACCCGTGGGTCGAGGACGCCGTAGATGAGGTCGGCCAGCAGGTTCGCCAGGACGACCGACACGCTCAGCAGCAGGAACACACCCTGCAGGACCGGGTAGTCCCGGGCGGTGAGCGCCTCCACCGTGAGCGTCCCGAGACCCGGCCAGTTGAACACGATCTCGACCGTGATCGCGCCGGCGACGACGTAGCCGAGGTTGATCGCGACCAACGACACGGTCGGCAGGAGCGCATTCGGCAGCGCATGGTGACGGAGGATCCGGCCCTCCCGGAGGCCCATCCCCCGGGCTGTCGTGACGTAGTCCTCCGACAGCGTCTCGACGATCGAGGAGCGCATGACGATCGCGTACTGCCCCACCAGCCCGAGCCCGACCGTGGCCAGCGGCAGGACGAGATGGGCGCCGAAGTCGGCCAGACGGGCCCAGATGTCCGGGTAGACGGCGCCCACGGTGAGCATCCCGAACGTCGGGAACCAGCGCAGCCCGGTGGCGAACACGAGCAGCAGCGCCATGCCCAGCAGGAAGTAGGGCGTCGAATACAGGATCAGCGAGAGCCCGTTCCCGACGACATCGATCGGGCCGCCCCGGCGCCAGCCCGAATACGCCCCGAGCGCCAGCCCGAGGACGATCGCCACGAATTCGCCGAGGCCGAACAGGATGACCGTCGGCCAGATTCGCTGGGCGAGCACCCCGCTGACGGTCTGGCCGCGGGCGATGAAGGAGTAGCCCAGGTCGCCGCTGACGGTCGCGCCGACGAAGGCCACGAACTGGTCAGGGAAGACCGGATCGTTGAGTCCCCAGCGCTCCCGGGCCGCCGCGAGCACGGCCGGCGTGACGTTCGGGGTGCCGCGCAGGATCACCCGCTCGGGCGAGCCGGGCAGCGCCCGGAAGAGGACGAAGTTGATGAGGATGATCAGGGCGATCGTGAACAGCGCCGACCCGAACCGGCGGGCCAGGTACGACCCGCTCATCGGCCGCGTCGGCGCTGCTCAATCGATCGAACGATCATTCCTCCTCAGTGCGAGGGCCGCGGCGCCGCATGACGAGCAGCCCGACCACGATGATCGCGACGAGCGCCGCGGCACCGATGATCAGCGGCGTGCTGTCGCCGGCGCCGGTGCCGGAGCCGCTGCCCGACGGGGCCGGCGTGGCCCCGGCGCTGGGGGCGGCACCCGACGGCTCGGCAGTGGGCTCCGTGGCAACGCTCGTGAGCTGGGTGTAGCCATATGAGCCGTAGCCGAAGAGCGGCGTGCCGCCGACGCTCGGCTGGTTGGTCCAGCCCGCGAACTTGTCGGTCCGGTAGGCGTGGAGCTCCGCGTCGTAGTAGAGGATGTGGTACGGGGCCTCGTCGTAGACGAGGTTCTGCATCTCGGCCAGGATCCCCTTGCGGGTCGCCTCGTCCGACTCCGCCCGCTGCTCGAGGAACAGCTCGTCGTAGTGCGGGTTGGAGTAGAAGCTGTCGCTCGAGTAGCCGATCTCCTCGGACCGGAAGAAGTTGAGGAGCGATGTCGGGTCGGGGTCGCCGACCCAGCCCCACATGTAGATGTCGTAGTCGGCCGGGCCGTTCGGCGGGCCCGTGACGGCATCGATGAGGGCGCCTTCCTCGGTGACGGCTGCGTCGACCGTGATCCCCAGCTCGTCGAACCACTCGACGATGAACTGGGCGTTGGTGGCGTTCTCCTCCTCGGAGTCGGGCCATGTCAGGCGGAGGGTGATCGGCGCGCCCGACTTGTCGAGCCGCCGGCCGTCGGCGTTGAGGGCATAGCCGGCCGCCGTGAGGCGGCGGTCCGCCTCGGCCAGGTCGAACGTCCGGGGGTTGTCCGGCTCGACGTGCCAGCGGGTGTGGAACGGCGGGATGATCGTCGTCCCGGGCTCGCCGTAGCCGCCCAGGGTCGCCTCGACGAGGGCCTCCTGGTCGATGGCATAGCCGAGCGCATCCCGGAAGGCGACGTCGGCGAGCGCAGCGGTCGAGCCCGCGTAGCCCTCGGAGTTGCCGCCGGTGTTGAAGGACAGCTCGGTGTAGCCGTTGGCGACACCCTCGACGGTCACGATGTCGGGCTCGTCGGCGAGGTCGCTGAACTGGTCGGCGAGGACGCCGCGGACGTAGTCCAGCTCGCCGGTCTTGAGGGCCTGGGCCATCGTGTCCGTGCTGGCGAAGTGCTGGATGATGACCTCGTCGGCGGCGAGCTCTTCGCCCCAGTAGTTGGGGTTCTTCGCCATCCGGACGAAGTTGCCGGCCTCGAACTCGACGGCCTGGTAGGGGCCGGTCCCGACGACCGGTGCCTCGTTCAGGAAGGGCTCAACGCCCTCGTGGTTGCCGATCTCCTCGAGGCTGTGCTCCGACCAGATGTGCTCGGGCAGGATGGGGACGTAGTTCTGGAGCAGGAGGGTGTTCTCGAACTCGGTCTCGATGACGACCGTCTCCGGGTCCGGCGCCGTCACCGAGGTGACACCGGCGTTCAGGAGATAGCCGTCGAGGTAACACTGGCCAAGGCAGCCGTACTCCGTGTCGACGGCATCGAGGATGAGCTGGTAGGTGTACACGACGTCGGCGGAGGTCGCCGGCTCGCCGTCCGACCAGAGCATCCCGGGCCGGATGTGGAAGGTCCACGTCAGGCCATCCTGCTCCCACGACTCGGCGAACCCCGGGACCGGCTCGAGGTCCTGGCCGAAGTTCACCAGCAGGTCGTAGTTGAGGGTGAAGACCTCGAAGTCGGCGACCACGACCGAGTTCCAGGGATTGAGAACCTGGAGGTCCTGGTCGGTTCCGGCCTTCAGGATGAGCGGATCGGCGGCGGCCACCGGGGCCAGCGACGTCGACAGCCCCGCGAGGATCAGCCCGATGGTCGCCGCGGCTGCGGCGAGACGGGCACGAATAGACGGTCGCATGGTTTCCTCCTCCTGCGGCCCCCCGGCCGTTCACGCAGAGTCCCACACCGCGGTGCCCGCTCGCAACTCGAAACGCCCGATGACCCGCGATGCGGATCGTGCGGCGGCCAGGCGGCACGCGGTGGCGCCCGATGGTCACGACCCTGATCGCGCCGCCGATCGCGCCGGCTGGCGGCGGTCAGATCCTGAAGCTGGCGGCCGGGTGCTCCTCGAGGAGGATCGGGCGGTCGACCCGGAACGCCTCGATCTCGCCGCTCGAGGCTGTCTCGCCGTCGATCGCCAGCTCGACCAGGATCCGGCCCAGGACCGAGGCGAACTTGTAGCCATGGCCGGCGCCGACGGCCAGGACGACGCCGGGGTGGTCGGTCAGGCGGTCGACGATGAAGTCGCGGTCGGGCGTGAGGGTGTAGATGCAGGTCTTGGTGACGATGTCCGGCCCGACCGCACCGGGCAGGTGTCGCTCCAGGAAGGCGACCACCCGGGCGTGGGCCTCGACGTCGACGTCGAACGTCCGGTGCTCGATGTCGATGGCCTTGCCGCCGACGTCCTGGGCGGCCTTGGGACCGGCTTCGCCGTAGGTCGGGAAGCCGTAGTAGGCCGGCTCGTCCATCCAGATCCAGATCGGGAAGCGCTCGGGGGCGAAGGCGGCCGGGTCGGGGCAGGCGAAGTAGGTCACCTGCTCGCGGGTGATGGTGAGCGGCAGCCGCGTCCCGAGCGAGGCGAGGAGGTGGTTCGTCCAGGCGTCGGCGGCCAGCACCACCCTGCCCGCCCGGTACGTGGCGCCATCGGCGGCCGTGACCTCGTACTCGCCGCCGGTGTCGCGGATCGCCGTGACCGGCGTCCGGTCGAGGAGGGTCGCGCCGTTGGCCGCGGCCAGCTCGCGGTGCGCCGGATTGCCGCGCATCGGGTCGGCGATCCCGGATTCGGCCTGAAAGAGCACGGCGCTGTCGTCCGGGAGCCGCCACTGGGGCCAGCGCCGCATCGTCTCGGCGGCGTCGAGGCGCTCGAAGGGGACGCCCTCGGCCTTGAGGCTGCCGCTGTACTCGGCCTCGTCGGTGACGCCGCCGGGCGGGAAGATGTCGAGGCCGCCGGTCCGCGTCACGATCCGGTGGCCGGTCGCGGCCTCGACCTCGGCCCAGCAGGCATAGGCCCGCTTCGCGAGGCGGACGTAGTCGGGCCGGTGATACGAGAGACGGATGATCCGCGAGTGGTCGCGGCTGGAGCCGTTGGCATGGTCGAGCTCGAACTGTTCGAGGCCCAGGACGCGCTTCCCGGGCCGAGCCGCCGCCCAGTGCGCCGCCGCCGAGCCGATCGCGCCGAGACCGACCACGACGACGTCCCAGTCACGCTGCCGATCGAGCCGCATGGCTTGACGCTAACAGGTCGGGTGCCGGGGTCACCGGGCTCCCGCACGTCTGTCTTGCCCCTCGCGCCACTGAGAACCCCATGGTTTCGATGAACGAACACGGCCGGGCCCGAGATCGTGCGTCGGGGAGCCGGAAGTCGAGCCTGTCCGTGCGCGTTCATTGAGAACGTGCCGCCCTCAGTGGCGGTGGCACGCGGGGTCGTGGTGCGCGCGGCACGACGCGGCGCGCCACGACGCGGCGTGCCAGCGGATCGCGGGCCGGGACCCAGGAGATCCGGGCGCCGGGCGCCCGTAGACTCGACTCGATGCCCGAACCGCGCCCCGCCAGCCCGCCCGACCACGCTGTCCGATCCGAGCGCGACGTCCGGATCGTGGTCCGCGACGGGACGGAGCTGTCGGCCAACCTGTGGCTCCCCGCCTATGCCAGTCCGACGGCCCCGGCCCCGGTGATCCTCGAGATGATCCCGTACCGCAAGGACGACTGGCGGTCGAACAGCGACGAGGCCCGCGGCCGCTACCTCGCGGCCCGAGGCTACGTCCTGTGCCGGCTCGACGTCCGGGGCACCGGACGCTCGGATGGCATCGCCCTCGACGAGTACACCGCCGACGAGACCCGCGACGGCTACGACGCCGTGGAGTGGCTGGCGGCCCAGTCCTGGTCCAACGGCAACGTCGGGATGTGGGGCATCTCGTACGGCGGCTTCACCTCGATCCAGGTGGCAGCGCTCCGCCCGCCGCACCTCCGGGCGATCGTCCCGATGTACGCGACCGACGATCGCTACACGGACGATGTCCACTACATCGGCGGCTGCGTCACTGCGTCGGAGCTGACCCAGTACGCGGTCAGCATGGTCGCCTCGAACGCCCTGCCGGCCGTCCCCGCCCGGCCCGGCGAGGACTGGCTGGCCGCCTGGCGCGAGCGCCTGGCTACGACCCCGGTGTGGCTGGTTCCGTGGCTCCGGCACCAGCGTGACGGCGCCTACTGGCGAGGGGGCTCGCTGGCGCCCGACTACGCCCGGATCGAGGCCGCCATCCTGATGTTCGGTGGCTGGATGGACTCGTACGTCGACCCGGTCTTCCGGATGCTGGAGCGCTGCACCGCGCCGCGGCGCGCGATCGTCGGCAACTGGTCCCATGAGTACCCCGACGACGGCTACCCGGGCCCCAACCTGGACTGGCTCCACGAGATGGTCCGGTTCTTCGACCATTGGCTCAAGGGCGAGCCGAACGGGGTCATGGGCGAGCCGGCCCTGACCTGGTTCGAGCGGGACTTCGCGCCGCCCGAGCCCTTTCCGGCGGCCTGGCCCGGCCGCTGGCGGGCGGCATCGACGTCTCCGCCGGCCGATGCCGGCCGGCTGCGCCTGTGGCTGACCGGCGACGATGCCCTCGACGACGGGCTCCGTGGTCGCCTCGTGATGCGCGCCTCGCAGGTGCCGCGCGCGCCAGCGGCAACCGCCTCGGTGACGTTCCCCCACCGGGCGACGACGGGCACCACCGGCGGGCTGTCGTGGGGCGCGGGGAGCGCGCCCAATGGCCTGGCCCGCGACATCCGGCCCGATGAATCGGGGGTCCCGGTGTACACCTCGGCGCCGCTCGAAGCGCCCGTTTCGATCCTGGGCATGCCGGCCCTCGAGGTCGCGGTAGCGGCCTCGATGCCGGTCGCAACGCTCGTCGTCCGGCTGTCGGACGTGGCCCCCGACGGGACGTCGTGCCAGGTCACGATGGGGATCCTCAACCTGACCCATCGCCGGTCGCACACCGGCCCGGAGCCGCTCGGCCGCGGTGTCGTGGAGACCGTGCGCGTCCCGATGCGGGCAGCCGGCTACCGCTTCGCCCTTGGTCACCGGATCCGGGTCTCGGTGGCGTCCGCCTGCTGGCCGGTCATCTGGCCGTCGCCGTATCCGGGCAGCATCACGATCCACAGCGGCGGCGAGACCGGCCCCACATCGCACCTCGACCTGCCCCTCGCCCCGGCCGCAGACGACGCCTCTGTGCCCGCCTTCCACCTCGAGGCGCCGGGCCTCGAGGAGGTCGGCGGCGGCACATCCGACCCACCGGCCTGGCTGATCACCCAGGACGTCATGGCCGGTACGGTCACGGTCTCGACCCACGACGGCGGCGACGTGATCCTTCCGGACGGCACCCGCCTGTACAGCGCCGAATCCCACGACCTGACCGCCTCAGACGCGGATCCCGCCCGTGCCCGGATGGCCAGCCGGATCCGGTACGTCCTGGAGCGAGCCGGGCACGCCATCGACATCGATGTCGATGGAGATACGACCTCGACGGTCGATGCCTTCGAGCTCGACGTTCGTCTCGCCGTTCGCCTGGACGGCGAGTCCTTCCACGACTCCCGGACCACGGAGTCGATCCCAAGAGACCTCGTCTAGGCCTGGCGCCTGGGAGGTCAGGGGCCTCAGAGACCGAACGCGAGCACGAGCGCGAAGCCGCAGATCGCGACATTGCCGAGGACGCTGACCGCGACCTGGAAGCCGGCCGGCAGCCGGTGGTGGGCGATGGCGCTACCCCCGGCCAGGGCCAGCTGCCACGAGAGCGACGCGAGGAACGCCCCGCCGACGAACGCGGCCCGCTCGCCGGGGCCGCGCCCGAGGTCGGGCAGGGCCAGGATCAGGGCCGCGAAGTAGACGACGGTCTGGGGGTTGAGGAGCGTCAGGCCCAGGAACCGGAGGTACGTCGGGACCAGCCGGACCGGCAGGACCGCGCTCGCCGGCACGCCTCGAGACCCGATCGCCACCACGAGCAGGCCGCGGATCCCGATCGCCAGGAGGGCGCCCACGGCCACGACCCGGAGTGGCCCCTCGAGCGGTGCCAGGACCGCCGCGAGGGCGGACCCGCCGACGGCCGCGAGGGCCGCGTAGAGCCCATCGGCGGAGGCCGTCCCGGCGCCCGCCGCGGCCGCCACCCGGAAGCCGCGCCGGATCCCGATCTCGACGATGAGGACGCCGATCGCCCCGACCGGGATCGCGATCGCCCAGCCGGCGAGGGCGCCGGCGACGAACGAGGTGGCCACGGCTCAGTCGGCGGCAGCGGCTGCGCGGTCGGCAGCGGCTGCGCGGTCGGCCGCTGCTGCGCGGTCGGCAGCGGCTGCGCGGTCGGCAGCGGCTGCGCGGTCGGCCGCGACCGAAGGCGCCGCTGCGGCGGCAGCCGCGGGGGCCGGGGCGCGCGCGATCGCGGGAGCAGCGGCGGTCACCCCTCAGGCGGCGGACGAGCCGGGCGCGACCAGGTCCAGGATCGCCCCGAGGTCCCGCCGGTAGGCACTGCCCTCGTAGTCGTTGAGGGGGTGCGGCTCCAGGGCGTGCTCGGCAAGGCGGCCCGCTCGGCGGACGTAGACGACCGGGTAGATGGCGCCCTGGCCGTCGGCCTCGATCGTCATCGCCACCGCGTCCGGCCCGTCGGTATCAAGGACGTGGGCGAGCGGCAGGATCCCGCGATCCCGGATGCCGTCGTCGGGCGAGACCGTCACGACGCGAGCGAGGTAGGCCTTCTGGTGCCACAGCTCGGGCCCGCGAGTCGCCTCGGCCAGGAGGTAGTCACGGAGGGCGGCAACGGCGACCTCGGGGTGCTCGGGCACCGCGCCGAAGGCCGTCTCGGCGAGCCGGCGGACGAGGATCCGGGCGTTGTAGCGGTGACCCTGGACGGCCCCCGAATAGCTCGGGATGCCGTGCTTCTTGAGGCCCGGGGCGCCCGAGGTGATGGTCCCGGCGAAATGGATCCCCGGCACCGTGGCCGATTCCCAGAACGCGGTCTGGGCCGGCAGCCGGCTCTGGCCGAACGTCGCGACGCCAAGGGCCGGGAGATCGCGGAGCGGGCAAGTGAAGCCGGTCGCGGCGATGACCTCGTCGGCCTCCAGGCTCACGGGCAGGCCGTTGTCGCTGCGCTTGAGGTCCACCCGCAGGCCGCCCGGGACCTGCACGATCCCCTCGATCGAGGCGGCCAGGATGTCGACGCCGCCGCCCAGAGCCGAATCCTCGAACGGCTGGACGTAGCGGGCCCGAACGCCGACGAGCGAGCGGGTCTCGATCGAGGTCTTCGCCGGCGACGGCGAGGCGAGCGTGATCCGGCTGGCCCACTGGAGGAGGCCCGAGGCCAGCTCGAAGCCGGAGTTCTGCTTGCCCAGGATGAACAGCCGCTTGCCGGCATAGGACTCGGCCGCTCGGGTGTCGGCGTAATGGACGGCCAGCTCGATGCCCGGGGGCGATGGGCTGTAGGGCTCGGCCACGCCGACGGCCAGGATGAGCTGGCGACAGCGGTACTCGCCGTCGCTCGTGCCCACGACGAAGGCGGTCCCATCCGGCCCCTCCTCGCGCCGCGTCGTCTCCCAGGTACAGCCGTATCGGACCGCGATCCCGGCCCGCTCCGCGAAGGCCGTCAGGTTCGATTCCATCTCCGGCCGCGACGGGAAGTCGGACGAGCCGTCCATGAACTCGGCCTGGATGCCGCGCAGCTCGGGCTCGACGGCGATGAGCGAGTTCCAGTCCCAGCGCTCGAACTCGCGGCTATGGCGATCGGCCGGGGCGTACGGCTTGGTCCAGGAGAGCAGGCGCTGGAAGAACGGCCAGCGCCGGAACATGCCGCCGGGCCCGGGATCGGCCGAGATGACCGCATGGCGGATCCCCGCCCGGCCCAGGAAGTAGCTCGCCTGGAGCCCGCCCGGACCCGAGCCCACGACGAGAACGGGGTACTCGCCCGGCGGGAACGGCCGGTCGGCGTCGAGGATCGCGTCCACCATCGGGCGCTCAGCTCCGCAGCCGGCTGGCGTTCCGAAGCCGTCGCGACATCGCCTGAAGCATCCGGAACATGACCCGGGGGTGCTCGACGAGGAACGCCTCGATCGAAGCACCCGGCAGGACGACGCAGCGGAGCGGGCGGCGGGCCACGATGTCGGCGATCGGCGCCTCGCCGAGGAGGATCGAGATCTCGCCGAAGAACTCGCCCCGCCCGAGCGTCGTGCGCTCGCTGCCGTCGACCACGACCGCCGCGTCGCCATCGAGGATCACGTAGAACGCCGAGCCGGAGATTCCCTGCCGAAGAACCTTCGCGCCCTCGGGGAAGAACGCCTCCTCGAACTGGCTGGCGACGCCCATCAGCTGGGGCCTTGCGAGGTCGGCGAAGAGCGCCATGCCAGCGAGCGCGTCGGCGATCTCGTCGCGGGTGGCCATGGTGTCGGGGTCTCCTAGCGGCGTCGGGGGTCCAAGCGTCGCTCCCGATTGTGCACCGTTCGACGGTCCGGCGAGGCGGTCGCGAGCCCCTGGTCAACCCACGAGCCGAGCCGGCGGCGAAGCCGCCAGCCGAATCTTGACGCGAGCACGAGGACCGCGCAGCATCGGAGGCCTCCAGCCGCCCATCTGCGAGGAACCGAATGTCCCTGCCAGCGCCCCGCCGTGCCGAGCTGCTGGGCGCCTGCCCCCTCTTCAGCGGGGTCGGCGCCGACGGCATCGCCGCGCTCGCCGGCCGAGCCACCGAGGTCGACTTCCCGGCCGGCCACGTCATCGCTCGGCAGGGTGAGATCGGGACCGGCTTCTTCATCGTGGTCAGCGGCAGCGTTCGGGTCGTTCGTGACGGCGCCGTGCTGGCGACCCTCGGCCCGGGCGAGTTCTTCGGCGAGCTGTCTGTCCTCGACGGCCGACCCCGCAACGCGATGGTCGCTGCCGAGACCGCCACGACCTGCCTGGCCATCGCCTCCTGGGACTTCGAGGCCGTCCTGCTGGCCAACCCGGCCCTCGCCCTCGCGATCCTGCGCGGGGTCGCCACCCGCCTGCGCGAGGCCACCGAAACCATTCGGCACTGACGCCACCGACGATGCGTCCCTCGCCTCGGCCACGCGTCCCATGACCGGTCCCCAATTCGACCCGGCCGCGACCGCGGGTACGCTGGCCTTCCTGTTCTCGGACATCGAGGGCTCCACCCGCCTCGAGCAGGCCGTCGGGACCGCTGCCTATGCAGCAGTCCGGGAGCGCCATCGCGAGCTCCTCCGGGCGGCCTTCGCCGCCAACACCGGCAGCGAGCAAGGCACCGAGGGCGATTCGTTCTTCGTCGCGTTCCCGGCGGCGCGGGACGCGGTCGTCGCCGCCCTCGAGGCGCAGCGGGCGATCCTCGCCGAGCCCTGGCCAAAGGGCGGCGAGGTCCGGGTCCGGATGGGCCTCCACGCGGGCGAGGCGTCGGTCGTCGGCGGCAGCCTGGTCGGTCTCGCGATCAACCGGGCGGCGCGCGTGGCCGGCGTCGCCCACGGTGGCCAGGTCCTCATTTCGGCGACCGTCCGGGCCCTCGTCGGCTCGGAGCTCCCGGACGGGGTCACCCTCATCGATCTCGGCGGCCACCGCCTGAAGGACCTCCGCGAGCCGGAGCACCTCTACCAGCTGGCCGCCCCGGATCTCCCGGCGACATTCCCGCCACTGGCGACCCTCGATGCCCGGCCCAACAATCTGCCGACCCAGCTGACCTCGTTCGTTGGCCGTGAGGAAGAGCTCGCCACCGCCTGCGGCCTGCTGTCCGCCAACCGGCTGGTGACGCTCACCGGGCCCGGCGGCACCGGCAAGACGCGGCTCTCGCTCCAGGTCGCGGCCCAGGCCGTCGAGGACTTCCCCGATGGCGTCTTCTTCGTGCCCCTCGAGACCGTCCGCGACCCTGACCTGGTGGCCTCGCGGATCGCCGGCGAGATCGGGATCGCCGAGAGCGGCGGCCGGTCCGGCCGGGACGTCCTCGTCGAATGGCTGGCCGGTAAGCGGGTCCTCCTCGTCCTCGACAACTTCGAGCAGGTCGTCGACGCCGGGCCGCTCGTGGCCGACCTCCTCCGGTCGGTCCCGGGCCTGAAAGCCCTGGCCACCTCGCGGACGCCGCTCCACGTCTCCGGCGAGCAGGAGTTCCCGGTGCCGGGGCTGCCGGTGCCGCCCGACCTCGGAGGGCTCGGCGGCTACGAACAGGCGCTCAAGGGCGACGCCGGCGCGATCGACATCGCGCGGCTCTCGACGTACGAGGCCGTTCGCCTCTTCATCGCCCGGGCCGTCGCCGTCCGGCCGGGGTTTGCGGTCACGAACGAGAACGCCCCGGCGGTCGCGGCGATCTGTGCCCGTCTCCAGGGGATGCCCCTCGCCATCGAGCTGGCCGCCGCCCGGGTCAAGCTCCTCAGCCCCGACCAGATCCTTGGCCGCCTGGAGAGCCAGCTGAGCCTGCTGGCCGCGGGCGCTCGCGACCTGCCGGCTCGCCAGCAGACCCTCCGCGGCGCGATCGCCTGGAGCTACGACATCCTCGACGAGGCGCACCGGCGGCTCGTCGACCGGCTATCCGTCTTCGCCGGAGGCTTCGACCTCGAGGCCGCCGAGGCGATCGGGGGCCCGTCGGGCGAGATCGGCATCGACGTTCTCGACGGGCTGCTCGCGCTCGCCGACCAGAGCCTCATCCGGGGCCGGGACACTGACCCGCCACGGTTCGAAATGCTCGATACGATCCGCGAGTTCGCCGCCGAGATGCTCGACGCGCGCGAGGACGCCTCGGCGATCCGCGACCGCCATGGCCGCTGGTACCTCGAGCTCGCCGAATCGATCGCGCCGCGCCTGTCAGGCGCCGACCAGCGATCGCTCCTGGAGCAGCTCGAGCGCGAGCACGACAACGTCCGGGCCGCCCTCGATCGGGCAGCCGCCGCCGGCGACGGTTCGACCGCGATCCGGTTGGCCTTCGCGATGTGGCGCTTCTGGCAGAAGCGAGGCCACCTCAACGAGGCCCGGCGGCGGCTCGAGGCCTACGCGGCCGCGCCCTGGTCGCACGACGACCGCGTTCTCCGGGCACGCCTGATGGAGGCCCTCGGCGGGACCCTGTGGTGGCAGGCCGACATCAACGCGATGGGCCTCGCCTACCGGGAGGCGGTGGAGTTGTGGCGGGCGATCGGCGACAAGGCCGAGATCGCGAACTCGCTCTACAACTACGCCTTCACCTTCGCCGTCAGCGCCAACCCGCGGCAGGATCCCCGCCTGGCGGATCCCGACGGCGAGGGCGAACGGGTCCTCGCCGAGGCCCTCGAGCTCTACCGCGAGCTCGGCGATCTCCGGGGCCAGGCGAACGTCCTGTGGGCGATGGGCAACCGCACGTATTTCCTCCTCTCGGACGACGGCGGCGAGGCGCGCTTCCGTGAAGCCCTGGAGCTCTTCCGGCAGGTCGGTGACGTGACCATGGAGGCCTGGTCACTGCACATGCTCGGCAGCACCCTCCTCCGGCGACGGGATCGGTTCGATGAGGCGCGGACCTTCCTGCGTCACGCCCTGCGGCACTTCCACGAGGCCAGCGACGCGGCCGGCATCGCGCTCCTGTTCGACGACCTGTCGTCGCAGGCAACCGCCGACGGGGACCTGCCCCGGGCGGCCCGCCTTCGCGGCGCCGCGCGACGCCTGACAGCCGCGACCGGCGCCGAGCTGGCCGGCTTCGTGAACGAGCAGTACGACTACGTGGCCCGACCCCAGGTCGGCAAGCTCCTGCCCCCGGACGAGCTCGAGCGCTACGGCGCCGAGGGCGCCGCCATGAGCCTCGACGAGGCGGTCGCCTACGCCCTCGACGTCCCGATCGACGAGCTCGGCCAGCACACCCACGACCACGCCTGAGCCGGCTTCGATGACGTCGACGGGGACCTCGTGGACCGCCGCCGCGCCGCCGATCGCCGTCCTTCCGGACGACCCGCCCCGGCCGCCGGCCGGCGCCCGCGCCGGAGGCGAGCCGGATCCGTCGATCCTGATCCTGACCTGTGCCAACTGCGGCGCGGCCATGGATGAGCGGAAGTGCAAGCTCGTCTGCGCCTGCGGCTACTTCCTGAGCTGCTCCGACTACTACTGACCCGCCGCTGAATCGCCGGCCCAGCGCCCCGGGATGGGGGTTGGACCACCACCGGGCCCGAGCCACCTCCGGTCAAGCCCGGGAGTGGCTTTCGGGCTAGACTCCGGCGCATGACCGTCGAGGCGTCCGGACGCGACAGGACCGGGATTCCGAAGAACCCCGGACGTGCCGACCTCGGCATGAAGGCGACCCTCCTCTTCCCCTCCCGCGAGATCGTCGAGCAGTACTACGTCCCGCTCATCTACACCGCCTGCCGGACGTGCTACTCGGAGCTGCCGCCGGAGGAGAT
>SCUO01000067.1 GCA_004297395.1 Chloroflexota bacterium
CGCGAGCCCCCGCGAGCCCCCCCCGAATGTTTCAGATCGACACCGGGGGTCGATACGAACGGTCCGGCAGCGCGTTCCCGGCTCACCGCGCCGAACTGGACCGCGCTCCACGTTCCGCCACCGCGCCGATACGCCCGAACTCGGGCACCGAGGCGGCGGAGCTCGATCTAATCGACCCGGGGCGTCGATCTGAAACAAACCGATCGCGAGCCGCGGATCAGGCCGACCCAGCGGAGCAACCAGGCCCGGCGCGGTAACCGACCCTGCGGGACTCGCGCTCCCGTACGATTCGGGTGTGGACGACGAGCGCGATCCGGCAACCGCGGGCCAGCAGGTCCCCGACGGCTTCCCCGAGGCCTTCGGCTGGCACCCGGAGCCGGAGCTCCTCGGGGTCCGGGACGCGGCCACGTCCCGGGAGGCGCTCCGGGCCGCAGGCGCAGCGACGTGGGAGGCGGCTCTCGACTACCTCTACGACCACGCCCTGGTCCGGGCGATGGGCGATCCTGCCGGCTATGCCGAGCTTCGATCGATGTACTTCGGTCCCTCCGGCGGGCCCGGCGCGGCGCCCCGCTACCCCACCCCGCTGCCCGATCTCCTCGACGAGTTCCGGACCCGGATCGCGCCCCATACGGTCAGCGCCTGGCATCCGCGGTCGTACGGTTACTTCACCCCGCCGCCGCTGGTGGCCTCGATCTTCGGCGAGATCCTGTCCCAGGTTGCCCAGCAGGGCGTCGATGTCTGGCATGCCGGCCCAGTCGCAACGTTCGTCGAGGAGGAGGTCGTCCACTGGCTGTGCGACCTCGTCGGCTACGGCCGCGGGGGCTTCGGGCTCCTGACCTCGGGCGGGGTCATGGCCAACTTCATCGCCATGACCCTGGCCCGGGACGTCCACGCGCCGCGCCTGCTGGGTCTCGACCACCCGCCGCGAGGCCGCGAGCTCGAGGCCCTCCGGATCTACACGTCGGACCAGACCCACTTCTCGATCGGCCGGGCGATCGACGAGCTCGGCTTCCCGCCCGAGTGCCTCGTCCTCGTCCCGGCCGACGACGACTTCCGGCTTCGCGGCGCCGACGTCGCGGCGGCCGTCGCCGAGGACCGAGCCGCCGGCCTCACGCCGGTCGCGATCTCGGCGGTCGCCGGGGCGACGAACACCGGGTCTGTCGACGCCGTCGGGGAGCTGGCCGACGTCGCCGAGCACGAGGACCTTTGGCTCCACGTGGACGCGGCCTACGGCGCGGCGGCCCGACTCTCCGCGCGCGACGCGGGCCGGGTCCCGGACCTCGAACGGGCCCACTCGGTGACGGTGGATCCACACAAGTGGTTCTTCCAGGCCTACGACATCGGTGGCCTCATGGTCCGCCGCGGCGCCGACCTCGAGGCCGTGTTCGGCAGCCGCCGGCCGGAGTACTACCGGAGCGGCCACGCCCCGATGCCGTCACACAACGCGGACGCGGAGGCAGGTCACGGCGAGGCCGGCCAGCTGAACTTCTGGAAGCTCGGCTTCGAGGGCACCCGCCGCTGGCGGGCGCTCAAGCTGTGGCTGTCGTGGAAGCACATCGGGACGGCCGGCTTCGGCCGGCTCGTCGAGGTAAACGTCGATCTCGCCGCCCATCTCGCCGCCCGGGTCGCCGAGGCCACCGACTTCGAGGCGCTCCCCGCTGTGCCGCCGCTGTCGGTCGTCTGCTTCCGCCATCGACCGGAAGGCCTCGCCGAGGGCCCCGACCTCGATGCCCACCAGGACGCCATCCAGGCGGCCCTCGAGACTTCCGGCGACGGCTGGCTCTCGACCACGCGCCTTCAGGGCGGTACCTGGCTCCGAGCCGGCATCCTCAACACCCAGGCCACGACCGCCGACGTCGACCGCCTGCTCGGCCACCTCCGCGAGCTCGGCGCGGCGATCAGCTAGGGCCGATCCCCAAGGTCGCGGCGCCCGAACGCCTGGGGTGCCGGCGGCTCGGCGTCCGTGCGCATCTCGACGGCGCCGACCTCGAACGGCCGGCCACAGCGGTAACAGGTGTCCCGGCCGGCGGCGTTGAGCGATCGGCACGCCGGGCACGACCACCAGGCAACGGGTGTCGCCGGGGCGACCCGTCGCGCGGCACGCCGGTTGAGTTGGCGCGCGACGAGGAGCAGGACCGCAAGCCCGGCCGCCACCGCGGCGATCGGGGCGAGGTACGCCGTCAGCCGCTGCGGCTGGTCGCTCGGCCCGAGCCCGCCGGCGTACGAGACGAGCTCATTCACGAGGCAGCCGAGCTGGAGGTCGACGCCGCCCGGACCCTCTGCCGGGTAGCGCTCGGCGCAGGTCGGCGGTCGCGCGGTGGGCGAGGTCGTCGCCGAAGGTTCCGGTGAGGCGGCCCGGACGATCACCGGACCAGCCGCCGACATCGCGATCACCAGGGCGGCCACCACCATGGCGATGCCCAGCGCGGCTGCCGCGCCGGCGGCCCGCACGGTCAGCCGCCCGCGGACGGGGGCTCGCCCGGAGCTGGGGCGTCGGGGTCCGGCACGCCTCGGACCGCCAGCCGGTCCTGCCAGCGGAAGAGCTCGCCGATGACCGGCAGGAACCACGGCCGGCCCTCGTACGGGGCCGGGATGAGGCGGAACGGCAGCTTCGCCAGCGCCGGCGCCTCACCGCCGCCGAGCCACTCGGCGGCCCGCGTCCCGAGATACGTCGACATCAGGACGCCGGTCCCGGAGTAGCCGACCGCGTGCATGATCCCGCCAAGCCGGCCGATGTGGGGCATCCGGTCGAGGGTCATCGCGACCTTGCCGCCCCACGAGTACTCGACCCGGTAGCCGGCAACCTGCGGATGGATGTCCAGCATCCGCCCGAACAGCAGCCGGGCCGTCCGGTCGACCGTCGTCGGGATGAAGCTCACCCGCCCGCCGAAGATCAGCCGCCGGTCGGCGGACACATGCCAGTACGACAGGAAGTTCTTGGTATCGAAGTACGCCCGGCCGGTCGGCGACACGACGTGGGCCAGGTCCTCGGGCAGCGGCTCCGTGGCGATGATGTAGCTGCCGATCGGCACGATCCGGCGGCGGACGGAAGGCGCGGCGCCGTCGGTGTAGCCGTTCGTGGCCACGAGGACGTCGCGGGCCAGGATCGCGCCGCGGGACGTCTCGACGACGAAGCGGCCGTCGCCCTGGCGTCGGATCGAGCGAACCGGCGTCCGCTCGTGGAGATCGGCGCCGGCCCGCTCGGCGAGCCCGAGGAGGCCGGCGAACCACTTCGCCGGGTGGAGCAGGCCGCCGGGGTTCACGGCCAGGCCCCCGTGGTACATGGGCGTCCCGATCTCGTCCCGCAGGCGGTCCTTCGGAACGACGGTCGCGTGCGAGCCGAAGTCGTCGAGCGAAGCGGCCTCGGCCTCGAAGTCCTCGAAATGGCTCGGCGCCCAGGCCAGCTCCAGCCAGCCGGCCGACCGGAGCTCGGCATCGATGTCGTTGTCGCGGATGAGCCCGTAGGTGAGCTCGATGGCATCGAGCGTCTCGCGGTACAACGCCCGGGCGAGCGGCTCGCCGTACCGCTTTGCGAGCGTCCGGGGACCCCATTTGAAGCCCGGATGGGTGATCCCGCCGTTGCGGCTGGACGCGCCCCAGCCGAGCGTCTCGGCCTCGAGCAGGACGGCCTTCGCGCCCTGCAGAGCGAGCTTGCGAGCGGCTGCGACGCCGGTGTAGCCGCCGCCGACGATCGCGACATCGACCGTGTCCGGCAGCCCCCGCCCGCTTCGGTCGTGGAGCGGCGGCATCGTCGCCCACCAGTACGGCCGACGCTCGTAGTCGCGGTTCAGCTGGGGCTTGGCGGCCATCGCGCCCATCGTAGCGGCCGGATGACCCTTGCCGGCCGCCGGCCCGCGGGGTGATCCTCCGCGGGTGAGCGACGATCGCGACGGCGTGCCGGTCAGCGTGGCCTGGATCCTCCTCGCCACCCTCGCCGCCGCGCTGTTCCTGACCAACCTGATGCGCCAGCCCGACCCGTCGACCTCGATCGACTTCCCGACGACCGCGAATGACCTCGACGTCGTCACGGTCGTCGACGCCATCGACGTCCAGGGCCTCGAGGCCAGCACCGATGTCGCCGTGTCGGGTTGGTTCCAGCAGGCGCTGCCGGTTCCCTGCCCGTTTCCCGAACAGCCGGTCGTCGACCTCCTGAACGGCAACTGCACGATCGACATGACCTGGCTGATGGCGGAGCCCGAATCGATCCTCCGGATCGACCGCAACGGCATGAGCGGGAGCTCGCCCAGCAGCCCGGCCATCCATCCGGCGTTCGACGGGCCAAACACCGGCTGGGCCCGGCCGCTCCCGGATGTCGGCGAAGCCTCGCCCACGCCCGTCGTCTTCATCGGCCACTTCAACGACGCCCGGGCCGAGGGCTGCGCGCCCGAAGCGCAGCAGCTCTGCCGCGAGCGGTTCGTGGTCACCGTGGTCGCCTGGGCCGACGGCGTCGACTCCCCGTAGCCTCGCGGATGCGGTTCAGGCCGACGGCGCCTCGTACGCGAGCCGGCCGCCGGCGACGGTGAGGAGCACCCGTCCCGGGAGGTCGCGGCCGAGGAGGGGCGAGTTCTTGCCCTTCGACGCGAGGGCGCCGGACTCGACGCGCCAGGTCGCGGAGCGGTCGAATACGACGATATTGGCGAACTCGCCTTCGGCGAGTCCTCGATGGGCCGGTCCGCGGTCGCCAAGGACTCGGGCCGGGCCGGTCGTCAGGGCGGCGATCGCGGTTGCGAGCGTGAGTTGGCCCGCGTCGACCGCCGCGAGGACGACGCCGAGGGCCGTCTCGATGCCGCTGATGCCGTTGGCAGCGAGGCCGAACTCGACCGCCTTGTCGACCTCGGCGTGGGGCGCGTGATCCGTGGCGATCGCATCGGCTGTGCCATCCGCAAGGGCCGCGAGGCAGGCAGCCGCGTCGGCCGCTGAGCGGAGCGGCGGGTTGACCCGCAATGACGGATCAAAGGGTGCAGCCGTGATCGCGCCGTCCCGCCAGGGATCCCGAGCCGCGCCGTCGTCGTCGAGCGCCTCCCAGCTCCAGCGCCGCGCCCCGGCGACCCACTCGTCCGTGAGCGCGAGGTGGTGCGGCGTCACGTCGCACGTCACCGGCAGGCCCTTCGCCTTGGCGGCGCGGACGAGCTCGAGCGACCCGGCGGTCGAGAGATGGGTCAGGTGGAGCCGCGCCCCGGGCACGTCGCGGAGGACGTCTGCCAGGATCGCGAGGTCCCGGGCGACAGCACCGGCCTCGGCGGCTGCCGGCCAGCCACGCAGGCCGAGGACCGTCGCGATCAGCCCCTCGTTCGCCTCGGAGCCCTCGGTGAGGGTCGCGTCCTCGGGATGGTCGACGATCGGCAGGCCCAGCATCCCGGCATAGGCCACGGCGTTACGGAACAGCGACGCGGAGCGAACGGGGGCGCCGTCATCGCTGAACCCCACCACGCCTGCATCTGCAAGCTCGCCGAGGGCGGCCAGCTGCTCCCCCGCACGCCCCGCCGACACCGCCCCGTGCGCGAGCAGCGTCACGGGCGAGCCGGAGGCCGCGGCCGCGTCCCGGATCCGGGCCAGCACCGACGGCTCGTCGAGAGCCGGCGTCGTGTTGGGCATGACGCAGACGGTCGTGAAGCCGCCATGGGCGGCCGCCGCGAGCCCCGAAGCGACCGTCTCGGCATCCTCGTTGCCAGGCTCGCGGAAGTGGGCGTGGAGATCGATGAACCCGGGCGCGACGATGATCCCGGAGGCATCGATGCCCTCGGCATCGGGGCCTTCGAGCCAGGTGACCGCGACGAGGATGCCGTCCTCGACCACGATCTCGCCCGGGCCCTCGCGGCCGCTCGCCGGATCGACGAGCCAGGCGCGCGAGATCTCGAGGTCGGCGAGCAGCGCGGGAGCCGCCACGGTCGCAGCCGCCACGGTCGCCGTCACTCCCCCGTCCCCCGCGCTCCGGCCAGGAGGTACAGGATCGCCATCCGGACCGCGACCCCGTTCGCGACCTGGTCCGTGATCACGGACTGCGTCCCGGCGGCGACGTCGGGCGCGATCTCGACGCCCTCGTTCATTGGCCCCGGGTGCATGACCAGCGCGTCCGGCCGGGCCGCCGCGAGGCGCTCGCGCGTCAGCCCAAACCGCGCTGCGTACTCCCGCAGGGACGGCAGCAACCCCGAGGCCATCCGCTCGCGCTGGATCCGGAGGGCCATCACGACGTCGGCGTCGCGGAGGGCGGCGCCCAGGTCCGAGGTGACCGTGAACCGGCGCGAACCTGCGACCCCGGCAACAGCCCAGGCATCGAAGCCCCGCAGCAGCGTGGCGGGCCCGCAGACCCAGACGTCGGCACCGGCCGCAGTCAGCGACCAGAGGTTGCTCCGGGCGACCCGTGAGTGCAGGACGTCGCCGAGGATCACGACTTTTCGACCCGCAACGGATCCGCCCGGCAGGTGGGTTCGCATGGTGTACAGGTCGAGCAACGCCTGGGTCGGGTGGGCATGCCAGCCGTCGCCGGCGTTGACGACGCTCCCGCCAAACGTCTCGGCGGCCAGCCACGGCGCGCCCGACGTCGCGTGACGGATCACCATGATCCGGGCCCCGAGGGCCTCCAGCGTCTTGATCGTGTCGATGAGCGATTCGCCCTTCGTCACCGACGACGCCGAGGCGGTCACGTTGACCACGTCCGCCGAGAGGTTCTTGGCGGCGACCTCGAAGCTCACCCGGGTCCGGGTCGAGGCCTCGTAGAACAGGTTCGTGACGCCCCAGCCGCGGAGGGCCGGGACCCTTGGGATCGGCCGGGCCAGGATCTCGGTCATCGTGGCGGTGGTATGCACGACGAGCTCGAGCTCGTCAT
>SCUO01000068.1 GCA_004297395.1 Chloroflexota bacterium
GCTGAGCGCGAGGGACCAGTGACACAGAGCGGGTCGGGTGCGATGGCCGAGCCCCTCCGGGTGCTCCTCGCGATCCTCGACTTCCCGCTCGTCAACGCCGGCCTCCGGGCGGCCATCGAGGCCGAGCCCGACATGACCGTCGTCGGGGTCGCCGCCGACCAGGCTGGCCTCCGGGAGCTGGCCGCGGCCATCCCGGCCGACGCCATCGTGACCGAGTGCCTGCCCTACAGCCGCGAGGGCGCCACCGCCTTCGCCGCCATCGAGACGATCCGCCAGACGGCACCGGGCCTCAAGATCCTGGCCCTCGACTGCCGCAGCGGGGCCGAGCAGTTCAGCCTCGCCCTCCGGGCCGGGGCCGACGGCTTCCTGTCCCGGGACGCCGAGCCGGCCGATGTCGTGACCGCGCTCCGCTGCATCCGGCGGGGCGAGACGTACGTCGCCCCGGCCCTCGTCACCCGGATGGTCAACACCTACGTCCTGCGGAGCCCCGAGCACAGCCTCGAGGACGCCTACGACACCCTCACCGACCGGGAGCACGAGGTCCTCCTCCTGGCCGCCGTGGGACACACCAACCGCGAGATCGCACGGCAGCTGAACCTCACCGAGCGATCGGTCCACTCGACCCGGGCTGCGGTGATGCTGAAGCTCGGCTTCCACGATCGCGTCGAGCTCCTCCGGTTCGCCCTCCGCCGGGGCGTCATCGAGGTCGCCCAACTGTGAGCGCCGGTGGTGCGATGCGCGCGGCATGGCAGGGCACCCGGCGCCTGGCCCGGGCGACGGCCGGCTTCTGGCGGACCGTCCGGCCGACGTCCCGCCGCGGCGCCGTGCTCGGCCTCGTCCTCGTCCTCGGTGGTGCCGGCGTCGTCGCCGGCGCCCTCTTCGTGGGCGCGACGATGGCCTGGTCGCCGTACATCGAATCCTCGATCCAGCCCGAATCGAACCCGCGGGCCTGGGCCGCCCTCCAGCCGAACTACAGTCTCGGCGGCTCGTGCACGGAGTGCCACGAACCCGAGGCGGCCAAGGCGGCCACCGCCAGCCACGCCGGCATCGGCTGCGAGAGCTGCCACGGACCGCTCCTGCCGCACGTCGAATCGAGCCGTGGCACGTACGTCGCGACCCGCGAGATCGAGGCCCCGACCGACGAGCTCTGCCTCCGCTGTCACACCGGCGCGGTGGGCCGGCCCGACGATCTCCGCCAGGTCGATCCGGCCGAGCACTACGCGCCGGTCTGCCTCCAGTGCCACGACCCGCACACCGCCATCTCGCGACGACCGCCCGAGGTCCTCCACCCGCTCGACAACCTGCCGCCCTGCGCCACCTGCCACGGCCCCGAAGGCTTCAAGGCCCGGAACCAGCGCCACCCGGTGGTGCCCGAGGATCGCTGCCTCGATTGCCACGCCGCAGGCCGCGGCCCCGAGGTCCGGTGATGGCGACGCCCGACGACCGGCAGATCCTGCCGCAGGCGCCGGCCCCGGAGCCGGCCATGACGGCCGCACTGGGGCCTGCTCCTGAGCCGCCCACTCCGGCCCGACGACCTCGAACCCACCGCCCGACATCGGCTCCAGCGTCGATCCCCTCGTCGGTCCCGGCGTCGGTCGCCGCGCCGAGCGCTGCGTCCCCCGCCCCGGCGATGGCCGCGCCCAGCCCCGACCTCCCGGTCCCGGCCGAGCTCGTCCCGCTGGCCGATCTCGCCCCAGCCATCACCGAGATCTCGGTCTCGCGCCGGCGCTTCCTCGGCTTCGGCCTGACCCTCCTCGGCGGCATCGCCGGCGCGACCGCGCTGTCGCGGCTCGTCCCGGTCTTCGAGGACACCTCGAGCGCACCGCCGCCGATCGTCCCGGCCTACGATCCGGTCGGCAAGGCCTGGACGTTCGTCGTCGACTCGGCCTCCTGCATCGGCTGCGGCCTGTGCGTCGTGGCCTGCAAGGAAGAGAACGCGGTGACCGAGGACGGCGAGTTCGCCAGGACCTGGGTCGAGCGCCATGCCGTCGCCGACGGGGCCGTCTACGTCGACTCCCCGGACGGTGGCATGGACGGCTTCCCGGCCACCTCGACCGCCCCCGGCGCCGAGGGCAAGACGATCGAATCGGCGTTCTTCGAGCCGCGCCTGTGCATGCAGTGCGAGGACTCGCCGTGCACCTCGGTCTGCCCGGTCGGAGCGACCTACCGGACCGAGGACGGGATCATCTTGGTCGACGCCCGGCGCTGCATCGGCTGCGGCTACTGCGTCGTGGCCTGCCCGTACGGCGCCCGTTACCTCACGCCGGCCGCCGAGCGCGCCCCCAATGACACCCCCGGCATCGCCGACAAGTGCACCTGGTGCTACCACCGGATCAGCCGCGGCGCCCTCCCGGCGTGCGTCGAGGTCTGCCCCGTCGGGGCCCGCCGCTTCGGCGACGCCGCGGATCCGGAGAGCGACATCGCCCGGCTCGTCCGCGAACGCAGCCCCCAGCCCCTCTACCCGGAGTTCGGGACCCGACCGCGGGTCCTGTACCTCGGGCCGTCCGTCGAGGAAGCCTGAGCGATGACCATCTCCGGACGAACCCTGATCCTGGCCGGCCGGCCGATCCCGCTCGAACCACGGGAGGCGGCCGGCGCCCTGGGCCGCGAGATCGCCTCGATGCCGCGCGGCCTGCGCCTGTGGTTCGCCGTCCTCCTGGGCGCCATCGCCGTCGCCGTGCCGGCCGCCCTGGTGGCGCTGCCGCCGGGCTGGGAGGTCCTCGGGACGACCCCCACCTTCGAGTGGGGCCTCCTCATCGTCGGCTACGTCTTCTTCGCGATCACCACGAGCGGCCTGTGCCTGGCCTCATCGCTGGGCACGGTCTTCGGGATCGAGCGGTTCCGGCCGCTCGAGAAGCGTCACGCGATCCTAGCCCTGCTCTGCCTGACGACCGCGTTCGGGATCATCGCCCTCGACCTCCACTACCCGATCCGGATGGTCTTCGGGGCGGTGTTCGTGCCCTCGCCGAGCTCACCGATGTGGTGGATGGGCGTCTTCTACGGGATCTACCTGTGCGTGCTCGTGGTCGAGGTCTGGAGCATGTTCACCAACCACCCCCGGATCCACCAGGTCACCTGCACGATGGCCGCCTGCACCGCGATCGTCGCGCCGGCGACGCTGGGCGCGGTCTTCGGGGTCCTCGTGGCCCGGCCGTTCTGGCACGGCCCGTTCACGGTTGCCCTGATGGTGGCCTCCGCCTTCCTGTCCGGGACCGCGCTCCTCGGCATGGTCTTCTTCGCGGTCCATCGGCTCCACCTGGCCGGCGCGGAACGGGCCGCCAGCCTGGCGATCCCGGCGATCCGTCTGCTGCTCGGCCTCGGCTTGACGGTCGTGGCCCTCCTGGTCGCCCGACAGGTCCTCGTGGGCCTCACCTCCGACCTCCCGGCCTTCCGCGAAGCGACCACGCTGCTCGTCGCCGGCCCGCTGGCGTGGCAGTTCTGGGGGCTCCGGGTGGTCCTGGGCCTCGCCGTCCCGATCGCCCTTCTCGCGCTGCCCGCGACGCGCACGCCGATCGGCACGGGCATCGCCTCGTTCCTGGCCATCGCCGGGGTCTTCGTCGACCGGATGACGTTCGTCGCCGCGGGCCAGATTGCCCCCACCTCGGTCGCCGGCAATATCTCGGCCCCGTTCGCCGTGTACTCGCCGTCGCTCGTCGAGATCGCGATCATCCTCGGCGCAGTCGCGTTCGTCGCCCTCGCGTACAGCCTCGCCGAGCGCTATCTCGACCTCGACGAATCCGACGCCCATGCCGTGGTCACCCTGCCGGTGCCGTCGCTCAACCGGATCCGGGCGCTGCTGCCGTCGCGCCGGCGGGTCGCGCGTGACGCCGCGGTCGGCGTCGGGGCGCCCGTCCCGGCACCGACGCCGGGGTCGGTGGAGGGCGGGGCATGATCCGGCCCGTCACCCGCTTCGCCTACCCGGTCGGCCTCGGCCTGGTGCTCCTGTCGATCGCCCTCGTCGGCACGTTCGTGGTCGTCACCGTGCTCCCCGAGCTCGTTCGCCTCACGGCCAACCCGGCCCTGCCGGTCGCAACGGCCACCGCCGACCCGTCGCCCCCGAGCGCGATGTCGCCGATCGGCATCGGGATGCCGGCCGACGCCGACTGCGGGGCCTGCCATCTCGACTCGGCAGGCGTGGTGGGGACGAAGGACATCCCGGCGCTGGCCCACCCGCTCGAGGGCTGGAAGGACTGCACCGCCTGCCACGCCGATGACCGCCTCGTCCAGAGCGCTCCGGGTCACTCGAGCCTCCACAAGGCCGACTGCCTGACCTGTCACGCGGTCCCCGATGCCGAGGGCACCGCCCCGCCGCGACCGCACCACCTGGTGACCGGCCAGGCCTGCGTGACCTGCCACGGCGGCCAGCCAACGGCCAGCGGCGCACCGCTGCCGACGGACATGGCCGGTCGCAACAACTGCTGGATCTGCCACAGCGGCACCGAGTTCGCCGAGCTGTTCGGCGAGCCGGATCCATCCCAAGCCCCGCCGCCGACACCGGAGCCCTGAGCCGGCGCGCCAACTCCGCGCACGCCCGTCCGCGAACCGGAACTGGGCGCCGCCCGGCCATCTGGCCGGCAGCGCATGGTCCGGAGTGCCCTGCGCATCCGTGCGCCCGCCTGCCTTCCTGACGACCTCTGGCCCTCTAGGCCATGCGCCTCGATCGGTAGAAACTAGGGCAGGGTGTCGCAGGCGCCCTCGATGTCAACGCCTGCTGAGCGCGAGGGACCAGTGACACAGAGCGGGTCGGGTGCGATGGCCGAGCCCCTCCGGGTGCTCCTCGCGATCCTCGACTTCCCGCTCGTCAACGCCGGCCTCCGGGCGGCCATCGAG
>SCUO01000010.1 GCA_004297395.1 Chloroflexota bacterium
GGACCGGCGTCGCGGGTGGCTCGCCGATCCCGGGCTGGTGGGCACCGAAGGCCGGCGGCGGCGCGTCGGCCGGGAGCGGCGTCACGGCGGCCACGCTCCGGCCCCGCGGGCCGAGGGATCCGGCGGCCGCCGCGGTCACCGCGACCGGGATGGCGGGCTGGACGAGGACGTCGATCGTGCCGCCGCAGGCGAGGCCCACGTCCCAGGCTTCCTCGTCGCTGATGCCGTACCGGATGACCCTTGCGTTGCCGGTCGCGCGGGCACGCTCGATCTCCTCGGCCGCGGCGCCCTCGACGCAGCCGCCACTGACCGAGCCCATGAGCCGGCCGTCGTCGGCGACGAGAAGGACCGCGCCCTCCGGCCGCGGCGCCGAGCCGAAGGTCCGAACGACGACCGCCCGCCCGGCATCTTGGCCCTCGGCCCGCCAGGCGTCGAGGGTCTCGAGGAGATCGCGCATGGCGCCATCGTACGGCGGCCGTCGACTCTGCCGGTCGAGGGCGGTCGAAGGCGGTCGCTTCCCGCGTGTGTATACTCGTGCGCATGACTGTGCGCACTAATCTCCTGCTCCCCGAAGCCCTCGTCCGCGAGGTCGACAAGTACGCCGGACCTCGGGGCCGAAGCCGCTTCGTCGCCGAGGCCCTCGAGGCGAAGCTGAAGCGCGAGCGCCTGCGCGAGGCAATCAAGGCCACGGCGGGGGTTCTCAAGGCAGAGGACTACCCGCACTGGGCGACGTCCGAGATGGTTGTGGAGTGGGTCCGGGCCCGTCGCGCTGAGGAAACCTCCTACCCTCCTGACGATGGAGTGCCGCATGCGGGTGATGCTTGACTCGTCCTTCCTCATCGACCACCTGCACGGCGATCCGGCGGCCATCGCACGCTTCGCGAAGCTGTTCGAGGATGGCGACGAACCGTTGCTCTGCTTCTCGCCGGTCTGTGAGGTCGAGGCCGGGCTGCGCCCCGAGGACGAGCGGGCGTTCGCCGCGCTGATCCGAGCCGCCGAGTTCGTGCATGCGGCGCCGAACGCCGCTCGTGATGCCGGACGCTGGCGTCGCGAGGCCCTCCGCCGTGGCAGGACCCTGAGCCTCCCCGATTCAATGATCGCGGCCGAGGCCGTCCACGACGGAGCGGCCGTGCTGACCCGGAACGTCCGCGACTTCGCGCTGACGCCGGTGACGGTCCTGACCTACTGAGTCCCGGCCGCCCGACCGTCCAAGGGCTGGGCGGCGAACGGGTCTCGTGGCTCGCGCGTGACCCGGACGGGCGGCTCGAACGTCCGGACGGCGTCGGGTGACGGGGCCACGTGCGCCGCGGCCTCGCTCCCCCGCCGCGGGTCGGCCCCACGGCCACCCGCCAGGATCTCGCCGAGCCGCTCGAGGCTGGCGACCGTCCCCGCCGCGAGGAAGTCATCGACGTACGGGAAGGCCGCCCGCATCCCGGCGGCGAGGGGCTGGTAGCCGGGCGTCCCGGCGAGCGGGTTGAGCCAGACGAGGCGATGGCAGTTCCGCCGGAGGCGGGCAGTCTCGAGCTCGACGAGCCGCGGGTCGCCGCGGTCCCAGCCGTCCGAGACGACGATGACGACACCGCTCGTCCGGAGCGTCCGGCGGGCCCACTTGTGATTGAAGTCCCGGAACGACTCCCCGATCCGGGTCCCGCCGGCCCAGTCGGTGACCGCGTCGGCGACCTTGGCCAGGGCCCGGTCGCGGTTGCGGTCCTTCAGCAGCCGGGTGACCCGCGTCAGACGCGTCCCGAAGACGAACGACTCCGTCTTCACCGCCGATGAGGCCGACAGGGCCTGGATGAACCGGAGGAGGAGCCGCGAGTGTCGCTCCATCGAGCCCGAGATGTCGCACAGCACGACGAGGGGCCGCGGCCGACGGACGGGGCGCCGCCAGACCCACTCGAGGACCTCGCCGCCGGTGGCCAGGTTGCGCCGGAACATCTGGCGGCTGGCGAGGCGCCGCCCGTGCCGATGGAGCTCGTAGCGGCGGGTCCGTCGAAGCTCCAGCTTCGGCTCCAGGAGGTCGACGAGGCGCTCCGCGTCACGGAGCTCCTGGGCCGTCATCCGGTCGAAGTCGCGGTGGCGAATCGTCTCCGAGCGGCTGTAGGCATCGGGCGAGATCGTGACCGTGTCCGGGGCGATCTCGTCCTCGTCGGCCTCGCCGTCGGTCGGGATCGGCATGCCCTGGCGATCCTCGGGAAGGTCGGAGCGCTCGTCACCGGGGAGGGGCGCGTCCTGGGGCGTGCCCTCGTCGGCGGCCGTGGCCTCGGGCCGATGCTCCGTCCCCGGCCCGTCGAGATTGGGCTTCAGCGCCCGGCGCCGCCAATACTGGTCGAACACCCGGTCGTACACGGGCCGGTCGTCGCGGCGCCGGGTGAAGACCGCTGCCCCGGCTGCACGGACCAGCTCGCGATCGCCGATGTCGACGATCCCGAGGGCCCGCGCGAAGTCGATCTCGGAGCTCAGATCGACGGCCAGGCCGGCCCTGCGAAGGGCACGCCCGAACCCGACCGCGCGAGCCAGGACGCGGTGGCCATCGATGGCCTCGCGCGGGCCACTCGGGACGATGGCCGGGTCGAGCGGGGACGGTAGCATCGATGCCTTACCCGCCCGCGGCGACCTCGGCGAGGTAGCTCTTGACCGTCTCGCCGCGGACCTGGCGGATGTCCTCCTCGTACTTGAGGACGACGCCCAGCGTCTCGTCGACGAGCTCGGGTGTCAGCTCGGCGGCGCCGAGGGCCATGAGCGCGGCCGCCCAGTCGAGGGTCTCGGCGATGCCGGGGACCTTGGTCAGGTCGGCCTCGCGGAGGCGATGGACGAAGGCGACGACCGCGCGCGCAAGCTGCTCCGGGGCGCCGGGGACGCGGGCCTGGACGATCTCGAACTCCTTGGCCGCCGACGGGTAGTCGATCCAGTGGTAGAGGCAGCGTCGCTTCAGCGCGTCATGGACCTCGCGCGTCCGGTTCGAGGTCAGGATGACCCGCGGGGGGCGCTCGGCCTTGATCGTGCCGATCTCGGGGACGGTGACCTGGAAGTCGGACAGGATCTCGAGGAGGTAGGCCTCGAACTCCTCGTCGGCCCGGTCGATCTCGTCGATGAGGAGCACCGGCGGCTCGCCGTCAGACCCGGCCTCGAGGGCCTGGAGGAGCGGCCGCTTGATCAGGAACTCGGCGCCGAAGATGTCGTGGGCCGTCGCGTGGTCGGCCTGGCCGCGGGCCTCGAGGAGGCGGATCTCGAGCATCTGGCGGGGGTAGTTCCACTCGTAGACCGCCGTGTTGACGTCGAGGCCCTCGTAGCACTGGAGGCGAATGAGGCGGGTGCCGAGGCTGCTCGCGAGGACCTTGGCGAGCTCGGTCTTGCCGACGCCGGCTTCGCCCTCGAGGAGCAGCGGCCGCCCGAGCTGGAGGCCGAGGAAGACGGCGGTCGCGATCGAGCGGTCGGCGATGTAGCCGCGCTCGCGGAACGCCTCGGTGATCGCGTCAGTGGAAGCAAGGGTGTGCGGCATCGGCCGATCGTAACAGGCCCGCCGGGAGCGGCTCCGCCGGGTGGTAGGTTCGTCTTGCTCACGGAGCACCGTGTTCCTGCCGCCATCCCAGTGGATGTCGCACGGCTGATGGTCAGGGTTACGGATCCATCGTCGCGCGCGCACGCTACGTTCATGACCGAAACCTTCGCGGAGCGAATCAGCGCGATCAAGGCTGCCCAGGCGTACGTCGCCGAAACCGTCCCCAGGACCAAGGCGTGGAGAGACGCCCAACGGGCTGCCATCGGCGCCCGTGCCGACTATTGGACTGCCCGAATCTCGTCGCAGCACTCCATGCGACGGACGTCGGAAGGCTGATGACCTACCCGTCCGGAGCGTCCAGCTCGCGGGCGTACGCCGGGAAGCGGAAGCGCTGGTCGCGGGTGAGGATGCCGCCGTGGCCGAGTCGGGCCACGGTTCGGATTGACGCTGGCTCGCCGGCGAGGAGTCTCGGCAGGAGGAGATCGACGGCCGTCGCCTTCGAGTAGGCGCCGCACGAGGGCAGGCCGATCACGGGCACCCGGCCCACGCGGCCCAACCAGAGCATCGAGCCCGGGTGGGCTGGCACGCCGTGCCGGACAACGCGTCCGCCGAGCGCGGCAAGGGCCACGAAGAACGGGTCCTCGGGATCCGTGCTCGACGATCCGGCGGTCAGGATCAGGTCCGCCCGCGTGAGGTCGCGTCCGCGGGCGCGGGCCCGGAGCGCCCGCTCGACCGGCGCCACGGCGTCCTCGACGTAGTCGATCCCGGCGATCGTCGAGCCGAGGCCCTCGACCTTGGCCCGGACGCTCGCCTCGAAGCGGTCGCGGGGGATCCCGCGGATGGTCTCCTTGACGATGACGGCGACTCGCCGGGCCAGGAACGGCGCGACCGAGACGACCCCACGACGGCCGGCTCGCCCGGCGATTGTCTCGACCGCCGCGAGCACCCGATCCGGGACCAGGTGCGGGGCAACCTTCACGCTCGCGACGAGGTCTCCAGCCTCCACAACCCGGCCGTCCTGGATCGTGAAGACCTCGACCGGGTCGATCGCGTTGAGCCGATCCACGACAGTCGACCTGACGTGGACGACGCCCGCGGCGGTCGCCCGGAGGTCGACCCGGCTCTGGACCGGTTCGGTGGCCCGAAGCCCGGGACCGATGACCGCGGCCGCGAGCCGTCGGCCCGCGTCGTCCTCGTGGACGTCGCTTGCTTCGGGGATCAGGACGGTGATGCGGCGGCTCTCCACGACCGGCACTGCCCGGCCGAGCGCCGCCAGGTCCGCGGTTGAGAGTCGCCGGCCCTTGGCCCAGCGCTCGCCGGCGACCTCGATATCCCGGGTCAGGACGGCGCCGGCGAGACTCGCCGGCGCCGCCGTCCCGGGGGCGATGTGCGCGACCTTCACCCGAGCCGGGCGATGGCCGCCTCCAGCGCGCGTCTCACGATCACCGTTGCAACGTGCGCGCGGTACTCGCGATCCGCGTGAATGTCGGAGGCGACCGTCACGCCGTCGCAGGCGTGGCGGGCAGCGTCCTCGATCGAAGCCCCGGACGTGACGGCTGACTCAACAGCCGACGCCCGGTAGGGGTGCTCCCCCACCCCGGTCACACCAATGGAGCAGAACCGCCACTGGTTCCCGTCGTGGGCCCCGATGACGGCCGCAACCCCGGCGATCGAGTACCCGGAAGCAGGCTGCTCGATGGCCCGGTAGGCCGAGCCAACATCGTCTCGTCCGCCGGGCAGGCGGATCTCGGTGATCAGCTCATCCGGCTCGAGCGCGGTCGCGAACGCGCCCGCGAAGAACGACGTTGCCGCGATCTCCCGTTCACCGCGCGCGGAACGAGCCACGATCTCGGCATCCAGGGCCAGGAGGATCGCCGGCATATCCGAGGCCGGGTCGGCGTGGGCGATCGAGCCACCGATCGTGCCCCGGTTCCGGACCTGGACGTCGCCGATGTTCGGCAGGGCGTCCCGGAGGAGGCCGTAATGACCCAGGGTCTCGTCGGCCATCATCTCGTCGTAGGTGGTCAGGGCGCCGACGGCGACCCTGCCATCGGCCAACCGCCGGATTCCCCGCAGCTCGGCCAGGCGGCCGATGTCGACGAGGGTCTCCGGTCGCGCCAGCCGGAGCTTCATGAGCGGCAGGAGGCTCTGGCCGCCGGCGATGGCCTTGGCCGACCCTGCGCTCGCTTCGAGCCGGGCAAGGGCGTCGTCGAGCGAGCGCGCCCTGACGTAGCCGAACGCGGCGGGGATCATGCCCGACCTCCCTTCGCAGCCTGCATCGCCTTCCACACCGCCTGCGGCGTGAGGGGCATGTCCACGTGTCTGATCCCGAGGGGTCGGAGCGCGTCGTTCACGGCGTTCGCCACGGCCGCCGTCGAGGCGATCGCGCCGGCCTCGCCGACGCCCTTCACCCCGATCGGGTTGACCGGCGACGGTGTGACCGTCTCATCGAGCTCGAGCGGCGGGAACCACGACGCCCGGGGCAGCGCGTAGTCGAGCATCGAGCCCGACAGGAGCTGGCCGTCGTCGCCGTACACGGCGCCCTCCCAGAGGGCCTGGCCGACGCCCTGGGCGATGCCGCCGTGGAGCTGGCCATCGACGATCATCGGGTTGATCTTGTTGCCGACGTCGTCGACCGCGACGTACTTCACGAGATCGACCTGGCCGGTGGCCTCGTCGATCTCGACCACCGCGACATGGGTCCCGAACGGCCAGGTGCAGTTCGGGGTGTCGTAGTACGCCGTCTCGTCTAGGTACGGCTCCATGCCCTCTGGGGCATCGAATGCCAGGTCCAGGGCGAAGGCGATCTCCTGGAGGGTCTTCTTCTTGTCGGGCGAGCCCTTGACCCGGTACTCGGCGCCCTCGACCTCGATGTCGTCGGGCGAGGCCTCGAGCATGTGGGCCGCGTAGCGCCGGGCCTTCTCCCGGATCTTGGCCGCGGCCTTGATCGCCGCCGTCATGCCCACCGACGAGGTTCGTGAGCCGTAGCTGCCGTACCCAAATGGCGTGCCCTGGGTGTCGGAGTGCTGGATGACGATGTCCTCCATCGGCACGCCGAGCTCGTGGCCCACGACCTGGGCGTAGGTCGTCTCGTGGCCCTGGCCCTGGGGCTGGGTGCCCATCGTGACGACGACCTTGCCGGTCAGGTGGACCTTGATGTTCGACGACTCCCACATCGCCGCGCCCCAGCCCTCGCCGACGGCCCCGATCCACTTCGAGGGCGCGACGCCGCAGACCTCGAGGTACGAGCTGAGCCCGAACCCGAGGTACTTGCCGCGCTTCCGGGCCCCGGCCCGGGCGGCCTCGCCGTCCAGGTAGCCGGACATCACGAGGGCCCTGTTCAGGGCCGGTTCGTAGTTGCCGGAATCGATGTAGATCTTGGCCCCACCCGAGGCCGTCCCGAGGCCCGACGGGTTCTCGTACGGGAACTGGTCAGGAGGAATGAAGTTGCGCCGCCGGATCGCCGCGTGGTCCATCCCGATCTCGTCGGCGAACAGGTCCATCGCCCGCTCCACGACGTACGTGGCCTCGGGCCGGCCGGCGCCGCGGTAGGCGTCGACGAAGACGGTGTTTGTGTAGACCCCGACGACCTCGGCGAAGACATTGGGGATCAGGTAGCAGCCCGACAGGACCCGGGCGTAGAGGGTCGTGGGGATGCCCGGCCCGATCGTCGAGAGGCGGCCGCCGAGGTTGGCGTACGTCTTGACCCGGAGGCCGGTGATCTCGCCGTCGCGCTTGCCGGCGACCTCGAGGTAGGTGATGTGGTCGCGCCCGTGGATCGTGGACTGGTAGTTCTCGCGCCGGCCCTCGATCCACTTGACGGCCCGGCCGCCGAGCCGCTTCGACGCGAGCAGGACGAGGACGTAGTCGGCGTAGGTGAAGATCTTCGTCCCGAAGGCGCCGCCGACGTCCGGGCTGATGCACCGGATCTTGTGCTCCGGCACACCCATGACGAAGGCCGCCAGGAGGAGCCGCTGGATGTGCGGGGTCTGGCTTGACATCCAGATCGTGTACTCGTCGGTGCCCGGGTTGTACCAGCCGATGTCGCCGCGGGTCTCCATCGGGTT
>SCUO01000069.1 GCA_004297395.1 Chloroflexota bacterium
CCCGCGTGCCGAGAGGAGTGAGATTAGCCCCGCATCGTCCGGAAACAATCGGAGCAGTAGACGGGCTTGCCGCTCGTCGGGCGGAACGGGACTCGCGCCTCGTTGCCACAGTTCGAGCAGGTCGCCGTGAACATCTCCCGGGTGCCGCGGTCGCGGTTGCCGTAGCCACCACCACCGCCGCCGTACCCGCCTGCGCTGTAGCTGCCGCCGGCGGAGTACCCCCCACCGGCCGAGCCGTAGTCGCTGCCGGAGCCGTAGCCGGCGCCGGTCGAAGCGCGCGCGGCCTTGCGGCTGGCGCGACACGACGGGCAGCGACGCGGCTCGGTGAAGCCGCGCTGCGCGTAGAAGTCCTGCTCGGATGCGGTGAAGACGAACTCCTGTCCGCAGTCCGCGCAGGTCAGATTCTTGTCGCTGTACAAAAAGAACTCCTCTCGGTAGCCGACGCCGATCCCGCGCTCGGGTTCTCGCGTCAGCCGTGAGAGGAGTCCGGTTCGTGGTCGTCTACGCGTATGCAGTCACGGCCGGTGCCGCGACATTGGGCGAGGCGGAGCATACGCGGTAACTCTGGGCCTGCCTAGTCCCGAATTCTACCCTGAATCCGTGCTCGACCAGCCCCGCACCCGGTCGACTGCCCGGGCCCACGTCCGGCGCCGCGAATTCCGGTCGGCCGGCGCCATGGACGGCTCGAACCGCCGGTCCAGTGCCCAGCCTGCCTGCAGCTCGGCCGTGTCGCGCCAGAAACCCACCGCCAGACCGGCCAGGCCGGCCGCCCCGAGGGCGGTCGTCTCGGCCACGACCGGGCGCTCGACCGGCAGGTCGAGGAGATCGGCCTGGAGCTGCAGCAGCCCGTCGTTGGCCGAGGCGCCCCCGTCGGCCCGAAGCGCTTCCAGCGGTCGTCCCGTGTCGGCCGCCATGGCCTCGACGACGTCGGCCACCTGGTGGGCGATGCCATCGAGCGTTGCCCGGGCGATCTCGGCCAGGCCGGTCCCGCGGGTGATGCCGAGGATCGCGCCGCGAGCGTCGGGATCCCAGTACGGCGCGCCGAGGCCGGTGAAGGCCGGTACGACCACGATCCCACCGCTGTCCGGGACACTGGCGGCCAGCCGCTCGATGTCGGCCGACGCATCGATGGCTCGGAGACCGTCGCGCAGCCACTGGACGGCGGCCCCGGCGACGAATACCGAGCCCTCGAGGGCATAGGCCACCTGTCCGCCCGAGCCCAGCTGCCACAGGACCGTGGTGAGCAGGCGGTTCGCCGATGCGACCGGCGAGGCGCCGACGTTCAGGAGCAGGAACGCGCCGGTGCCGTAGGTCACCTTGGCCTCGCCGGGCCGGAAGCAGGCCTGGCCGAACGTCGCGGCCTGCTGGTCACCGACGAGCGCGCCGATGGGGATCGGCCGGCCGAAGATCGATGGATCCGTCTCGCCGATGACCCCGGACGTCGGCACGATCTCGGGCAGCACCGCCCGGGGCACACCGCAATGGCCCAGCAGGTCGTTGTCCCAGGCCAGCTGCCGGATGTCGAAGAGCAGCGTCCGGCTGGCGTTCGAGACGTCGGTCGCGTGGACCCGGCCGCCGGTCAGCCGCCAGGCGAGGAACGTGTCCACGGTCCCGAAGGCAAGCTCGCCGTGCTCCGCTCGCGCCCGGAGGGCGGCCCCCGATCCGCCGTCCGCGTCGAGGATGTAGGCGATCTTGGGCCCCGAGAAGTAGGCATCAAGGGGCAGCCCGGTCCGCTCCCGGAACAGCGCCTCGAGGCCGGCGGCCCGCAGCCGCTCGCAGGCCGGCGCGGTGATCCGGCTCTGCCACACGATCGCGTCCGCCACGGGCACACCCGTCGCCCGGTCCCAGACGATCGTCGTCTCGCGCTGGTTGGTGATCCCGATGGCGGCGATCCGCCCGGGCCCGCCGACCCGCTGGACGACCTCGCGGGCCACCGTGAGCTGCGACCCCCAGATCGCCTCGGGGTCGTGGGTCACGTGGCCGGGCGATGGGAACCGCTGCTCGAAGGGCTGCTGGGCGCTCGCGACGGGTCGCCCGTCACGACCGAAGGCGATCGCCCGTGACGAGGTCGTGCCCTGGTCGAGGGCCAGGACGAGGTCCGGGGCCGTGGCGGCGGTCACGGGCCGCCTCAGGTGTCCCGAACGAGCGCGGCCGGGCTCGCCGACGCGGCGTCGGTGCCCGCGGCCGGCTGGCCGTCGGGTACCGCGAACTCGACCGCCGCGCCGGTCACGTAGCGGGCGATCTCGGCCGCCTGGACGGCCGGATCCCAGCCGAGCTCCGCGCCGAGGATCGCGGCCGCGCGCGGCACGACGGCGCCGCCATGGTCCGAGCGCTCCTGGGCCAGCCGCATCCGGCGCGCCAGGACGTCATCGAGCGACCCGGCCAGCTCGTCACGGGCGGCCCACGCGACCTCGGCCTCGAGATGATCGATGTCGGGGGCGAGCGGCCGGAGCAGATCGAGCTCCCGGCCCAGGGCCACGACCTCGAGCGCCCGCGAGCCGTGCCGGTCCACGAGCCGCCGCGAGACCTGGTCCGACAATCCCGTCTGGCGGGCGATCGAGGTGGCCAGGGCGCCGAGCGCCTCGCGCGTCGCCGCGCCAACGAGCGGCAGCTCGGCGGTCGCGGAGGGCCGGCGGCGGGCCTCTTCCTTCCCGAGTGCCGCGTCGATCGTGTGGCGGGCCATGACCCGGTAGGTCGTGTACTTGCCGCCGCCGATCCGGACGACGCCGGCCTCGTCGGTCGTCACCTTGTGCTCCCGCGAAGCCTTGACGGTCGAGCCGCCGACGTCGCCGACGAGTGGCCGAAGCCCGGCGTAGGTGGCCAGGATGTCGGCCCGCGAGAGATCGATGTCGAGGCGGTGGTTGACGACCTCGAGGAGCTCGTCGACATCCTCGTCGAGGGCCGTCGGGCGTTCCGGCGGGCGGGTGTCGGCGTGGTCGGTGGTGCCGATGATCCAGCGGTCCGGCCACGGGATGACAAAGACGACACGGCCCGGGATCCGGAGGGTCATGCCACCGGCGGCCTGGAGCCGCTCGCGCCGGATCACCAGGTGGGCGCCCCGGCTCGGCACGATCCGCGGCGCCCCGGCCGGTCCGCCGTCCGAGCTTGCATGAGCCGCCCAGGCCCCGGTCGCGTCGACGACCTGCGTGGCGCGGATGTCGAGCTCGTCCCCGGTCAGCAGGTCGCGTGCCCGGACGCCGCTCGCGCGGCCGCCCTCGGTCAGCGTCGCCTGCCCCTGGACCCGGGTCGCGACCACCGCTCCCGGACCGGTCTGGATGGCGGTCCGGAGCACCGCCAGGGTGTATCGGGCGTCGTCTTCGACCCCGTCGTGGTAGAGGATCCCGGCCTGGAGCCCCTCGGGCCGGAGCTGCGGCGCGAACTCCCGGGCCGCCTCGGCCCGCATGTGGCGGGCAAACCCGGCGCCGTGGCGCGAGCCGAGCAGGTCATACAGGAAGACGCCGGCGCCGTAGAAGCCCTGGTGGACCAGCGGCAGGCCATAGATCGGGAACAGGAACGGCTCCAGGCGGACGAGGTGCGGTGCCAGCCGCAGGATCCGGGCTCGCTCCTCGAGCGCCTCCGCGACCAGTCCGAAGTGCAGCTGCTCCAGGTACCGCAGGCCACCGTGGATCAGGCGTGAGCTGCGAGACGACGTGCCGGCCCCGATGTCGGTCTGCTCGATGAGGGCAGCCCGGAGGCCGCGGCTCGCCGCGTCGAGGAGGGCGCCCGCGCCGACGATCCCGCCACCGACGATGAGGACGTCGAAGCGCTCCGAGGCGAGTGTCTGCAGCGCGCTCCCCCGGGCCGCTGCCGCCGGCTGGAGCGCCACGCTCATGGCTCCGGCGGCCGGTGGATCGCGACGCGCCAGAGGACCAGCCCGGTCCCGACGACGAGGATGGCGATCGCCACCGGCTGGTGGAACAGGAACCGCTGCACCTCCTCGGGCAGGAGGCTCGTGAGGATGGCCGCACCAAGGACGACGGCCACGGCGACGGCCGCGACGAGGAGCACGTCGCGCGCGCCGGCCTGGGCGCGCTCAGCCACGGTCGGCCTCGAGCGGGATCCCGATCGGAGCGACGAGGACCCTGCCGGCCAGCGCCGCCCCGCGCCGGGTCAGGAGGCCCGTCTTGGGCCGGTGGAACGTGACGGTGAGATCGGCCTGGACGACCGGGTCGGACGGGTCGCCCGACGAGAGGTCGACCGCGGTGGGCGTGTCGACCGCGACGATCGGGATGCCCAGCGCGCGGGCTTTGGCGACGAGCTCGACGGCGCCCCGGATCGGCTCGCGCAGGGCGCCTCGAACCCCGGTCCCGAGGAGGGCGTCGACGACGACCGACGCCCGATCGACGTCCGCGGCCAGGATCGCCGTGTCGCGGGCGACGGGCGTCTGGACGCGGGTGACGCGGTCAAGGCCGTTGAGGCGATCCCAGTTGCGGGCCGCGTCCGCCGTCGACGGCCGGGGCGCGGTCGAGACGAGGGCCGCGATGACGTCCGTCCCGGCCTCCGCGAGCCGTCGCGCGGCGACGAAGCCGTCGCCGCCGTTGTTGCCCGGGCCGCACAGGACGAGGACCGGGCCCTTGCCGGAACGGCCGGTCGCCCGGGCGATGGCGTGGATCGCCGCCGCCACCGCCGCCCCGGCATGCTCCATGAGCCGCTCGCCTGAGACGCCCAGGGCCTGGGCCCGGAGATCGGCGCCGGTCATCGCTTCTGCCCCGATCGGCGCCCGGGCGGCGGCTGCCGCCCAGCGTGTTCGAAGGCCGCGGAGGTCCATCGAGAAGAGCTCCGGGTCGTCGCCGGGCAGCGGCGCTGGCAGGTCGGTCGCGGGAAGGGATGCGTTCACGGCGGGTCAAGCCTAGCCGAGCGCCGGGCGAGCGACAGCGGGCGCGGCGCCCGGGACCACACCCGGGGCCTGGCCGGCGATCAGAGGAGCGGCGCGATGAGTTCGGCGGCGCGCCGCGCGCCATCTGTCTCGACTGGCCGCGAGGTGACGGGTCGGTCGATCTCCGCGGCGATCGCCTCGGCGATGACCTCCGGCGCGGAGGCGTCGTAGTCCATGCAGCGGCCCGCGCCATAGCGCTCGAGCCGGTGGCGGACGTGGCGGGTCTGCTCGAAGTGGTTGCGAAGCGGGAAGTACAGGAACGGCCGACGGGCGGCGGCCAGCTCCATCGTCGTGGTGAGGCCACCCTGTACGACGGCGAGGTCACAGACGGCGAGGTGGGCGAACAGATCCGGCACGAAGCCCCGGACGTCCACGCCGGCGGGGGCGCCGAGGGACTCCGGGTCGATCCGGGGGCCCGCCACGGCGACCATCCGCAGGCCCGGGACCCGCCGCCGCGCCTCGGGATAGGCGGCAACGACCCGCCGCAAGAGCGATTCCCCGACGCCGGACCCACCCACGGTGACGATGACAATCCGTTCGTCGGGGCGGTACCCGAGTTCGCGGCGGAGCTCCTCGCGCCGCTCCAGGAGCGGCGCCGGGTCGAAGCCCGTCACGTAGCCGCTGAACGAGAAGTGCCGCTCCGTCCAGTCGCGGATCCGGGGCAGCCCCGGTCCGAAGTCGTCGGGCACGATGTCCTCGGGATTGCCGACGAAGATGGCGGCGTCGCGCAGGCGGGGGAATCGCTCGACGAGCTCGATGGTGTCGGCGTTGTAATCGGCGGTGACGAACGCCTCGCGAGGCCCACCGGCCGGCATCGGCAGCCAGCCCACGAAGTCGGTCATCCAGGCGAAGGCCGTCCGCTTCAGCTCCGGGTTCTCGTGGAGGTGATGGTCCACCTCCCAGGCTTCGTCGCCGATGACGAGGTCATAGTCCCCCTCCGTGACGGCGTCATGGAAGACCATGAAGTTGGCGACGAGGATCTCGTCCATCCGCCGGATCGCCTGGAAGCAGTTCAGGTCGTGCTCCGACGACTCGGCGGTGATGTGGGCCGATTCGCTGGCGAGCTCGCTGCTCCGCGGATGGACCCGCTCGCCGTGGACCTCGAGGACGGTCGTGACCGGGTGCTGGGCGAGCCAGTCGATCTCGAGATCCGGGTGGAGGGCTCGCAGCTCGGCGGCGATCGCCAGGTCGCGCTGGGCATGGCCGAGGCCGATCGGCGAGGAGATGTAGAGCGCGCGACGCCGTCGGCTGCGAGCCCGCGTCCATGTGACCGCGCTCGCGGGGGCACTCATCGCGCGGCTCCGGAAAGCGAGGCCAGGAACTCGCGCAGGGCGAGGTTGAACTGGATCGGGTTTCGGACGTTGGGGATGTGGCCTCCGCCCTCGATCATCATGAGGCGGCCGCCCGTCGCGCGGGCGAGCAGTTCGGCGTGACGCTGGGGGCGGATGTGGTCGTCACTGCCGTGGACGACGAGCACCGGGCATCGCACTCGACGGGCACGGGCCACGACCTCGGCCCGATCGCGGAGGCCCGGGGCGAGCTCGCTCAGGATGAGCGATTCGGGGTCGGTCTCCAGCCCCCAGCCAACGGCATCGTCGATCGGCTTTGTCGAGTGCGCCTCAGAGAAGCACTCACCGAAGAAGAACTCGAGGAAGCCCCGGAAGTCGCGCCGCCAGTAGTGGCCGTTGTACGTGTTCCAGCCCTCGTCGGACTCGGCCGGCGCCATGAACGCGGCGGCCGGGTTGCGTCCCGGCGACCTGGTCCCGAACGGCAGCGCGGCCCCGACGAAGACGGCGCCCGCGACACGCTCAGGATGGTCGGAGGCGAGGATGAGGGCGCGCTGCGCCCCCATCGACAGCGAGACGAGGACCGCACGCTCGGTCGCCGTCGCGTCCATCACGGCCAGCGCATCGGCCGCGTACTCGGCCTCGGCGTAGGCCTCGGCGGTCGAGGGACGATCCGAGCGGCCGTTGCCGCGGGGATCGAAGGTGATGACCCGACAGCGCCGGGCGAGGTCCGGGATCTGCAGCTTCCAGAACCGCGAGTGGATGATCGACCACGTCGGCAGGAGGAGGACCGTCGGCCGGCCCGAGCCGTAGACCTCGTAGAAGACGCGGACCCCGTCGCGCTCCACGAAGCCCGTCTCGTCCGGATAGCGGGCGCGGCTCTGCTCGCGCCCGGTGATGGAAGCCGGGGAGCCGGTCGCGTGACCCGCATCCGGCCGCGCCGGTGCAACCGCGGCCTGGGGCGCAGGGGCCGTCACGTCGTCTCCGCGATCGGGGGCCGCTCGGAGATCAGGCGGAGGATGACACCGACCTTTCGGAGCGCCGAGCGCATCGGCAGGGTGGCCTCGGTGACGCCGAGCAGGATCAGCTCCTCGGCGCCCAGGAACGGCGTCGACATCAACGCCGCGACCTCGTCCGGCGTGAAGCCGCCGAGATCCAGGCCGTTCGCCACCTCGCGCCGGGCGACCTCCGCGAGCAGCCGGTACCACTCCCCGATGAGCGCCCGGACCGGGGCCGCCACTGCCGCGTCGCCCCAGCCGGCGGCGATCATCTCCTGGAGGATCCGGACGTAGCCGGAGGACACGTCGGCGTCGAGGAAGTCGCAGGCCCGCTCCCAGCGGGCCCACAGCGGCTCGGGCGAATCGAACATCGTCCGCTGGCGGCCCAGGAGTCGCTCGTTCTCCTCGGCCAGGACGGCCAGGACGAGTTGGTGCTTGGACCCGAAGTGATAGTGAATCTGGCTGAGCGGGACACCCGCGCTGTCCGCGACCCGGCGCGTCGAGAGGCTGGCGTAACCGTCGGTGAGCAGGCAGTCACGGGCCGCGGCCAGGATCGAAGCGCGCGTCTCGGCGGTGGATCGATCCCGCCGCTCCGCCCGGCTGCCCGTCGGCTGGATCGTCCCGTCCATACCGTGAGCATACGATCCCCGGCTCACGCCGCGACCGCGTAGACAGCGGCCAGGACCAGGCCCATGCCCAGTGGTCGGGTCAGCCGGCGACCCCAGGGCAGGTTCTTCTCGATCGCCGTCAGACCACCGAGGGCGAGCATCGCGGCGACATTGGCGAGGCCGACGCCGAACATGACCAGCATCAGCGACCAGCAGCAGCCGACGCAGAACGCGCCGTGGGCGATGCCCATCGCGATGGATTCCCGGGCCTCCGACACGCCGCGCCAGCGATGTATCACGAATCCCATCGGGCTCCGGCACTCGTCGAGGCATCGATCGCGAAGCGGGCTGAACTGCCACAGGCCGGCCCCGAGCAGGGTCGCACCGAGGATGAGCTCGGGATGCGCCGCGAGCCACGGCAGCGCGTCGACGGCCGCGTGGATCGCCCGGTCGGCGACCCAGGCGGCCAGGCCGAAGCCGGTCCAGGCGGCGAGGTAGCCGATCAGCAGGAGGGCGACGAGCAGCCCGGGCCGTCGCCGTCGTCGGACGAGGGCCCCGAAGGTCAGGACGAGCGGAACGCTGCTCGGCAGCATCATCGCCACGATCATCAGGACCCAGCCGGCGGCGAAGAGCAACGCCCCCGCCGCCAGCGGTCCGACGTCGCCGTCGTGGTGGAGATAGCCGGCGTAGGGCGAGGTGCCCCACAGCCACAGGGCCAGCCACGCCGCCCCGGCGAGGCCGACGAGCGATCCGCCGAGGATCGCCCGGTCTCGGCGCGGGGCGCGAAGGTGCGCAGGTGCGAACATCGTTGCTCTCTCCAGGGCGCAGGCGCGCCATTCAGGCGGCGAAGCGGAAGTGGCCCTGGAGCGCGTTGTGATCCTTCAGGTCCACGCTGGGAATGCCGTGGCCGGTCCCGTCGCGGGTGTACCGGCTCGCCTTGCTGGCGTAGACCGGCGAGCCCGGGATGGTGCTGAAGACCGTCTCGGCGAGCGTCGTCGGGTTGCCCGTTGCGCCGACGAACGGCGCCATCTCGGCGTCGACGCGCGACCCGATCGTGAGGCGGCCCTTGCCGCCCTCGACGCTGAAGCTGATCGGTGCCCGCTCGACGGCCGAGACCTCACCGATGAGGCCCGCGAGGTCGGCGACGGCCCCGCCCAGCTGGCCGGTGAAGAGCCGGAGGAGCGCGCCCTCCTGGTCGCTCGTGGCCCGATCGTCGACGAAGACCACGGCCTTCCAGGACTTGGGGGTCAGGATGTTCTGGGGGATGTGAGCCGAGACCGCGATGGTCAGTCCGTCGACCGCGACCCCGTCGATCGCGCCGGTCTCGATATCCCAGGCGATGACCGTGTCACAGGTCTCGTAGTCGGGGTCCTCGCCGACCCAGCACGGGCACAGGACGTTGCAGGTGCAGACCTCCAGCAGCCGGCCTTCGATCTCGTAGCTCATGGGACGCCTCCGGGACGCTTCAGCACGCTCCCCGACCTGTTCTGGTCGGTCGGTCGACCGAATGACAGCAGAGTCCGGGTCCGATGTCAAGCCCTGAAATCGCTCCCGGTCAGGCGAGCGGCAGGCGCGCCAGGCTGCGCTCGGTCGGGTGGCGCTCGACGAGGCACTCCCGATCGAGCCCGGCCAGTGCGGTCTCGACAGCCGCCGCGTCGTGGTCCCCGATCGGCGAATCGAGGCGCGCCCAGGCCTCGGCCGGGGCGTCCCGGAGGACGTCGAGGATCCGGCCGCGCAACCACCGCGACGTGGAGTGGAAGGGAGCAGATGACTCGCGAGCGATCCGCCGCCGGGCACGGGCCGCCGCCGGGCCGCCGGCCCTTGCCGCGGCATCGCCGGCGTCTCGCGCAGGTTCCTCCGCCGTCCCCGCAATCGCGGCCCGGCACCTGGTCCGAGCCGGACAGGCACCGCAACGCGGCGCCCGCGCCCGGCAGAACGTGGCGCCAACGTCCATCAGGGCGTGCGTCCAGTGGCCCGGGCGATCGGCGGGGACGGAGGCATCGGCGACGGCCTGGAGGGCCTTGTCGTCGAAGGCCCCGGGTCGTCCGCCAACGGCCCGGTTCAGGACCCGCCGGACGTTGACATCGACCGCCCCAACCCGTCGCCCGAAGGCCAGGGCCGCGATCGCCCGGGCCGTGTACGGGCCCACGCCGGGGAGCCGAAGCAGGGCTTCGAGATCGGACGGCACGTGCCCGCCGTGGTCCTCGACGATCGCGATCGCGGCTCGCCGCAGGGCCAGTGCCCGACGGTTGTAGCCAAGGCCGCGCCAGGCCCGCAGGACCGCCGCCGGCGTCGAGCCTGCGAGGGCGGCCGTGGTCGGGAACTCGGCCAGGAAGCGGGTCCAGGCCTCGGCCGCCCGGGCCGCCTGGGTCTGCTGGGCCATCGCCTCGGAGACGAGGATCGCCCACGGATCGGACGTCGCCCGGAAGGCGAGCGGCCGGCCCTCGGCCTCGAACCAGGCCAGGATCGCGTCGCGGAGCTCGGGCGCGACGGCGCCGGGGAGCGGTTCGGGGACAGCACCGGCGACGGCGGTCGGCGGCAGGGAATCGGGCACGCCCCAACGATACCGGCGAGCCCGCCGCGGGTCGCAACCGGCAGCGGTCGTCGCTCCCCGCATGTCCGTCCGACCGTCCTCGGCACATCGGGCCGAATGGCCCCCAGCCACCTAGCCATCGGCCCATCCGCGGCGGACCCGGCGCGCCCGACACTGCGATCGATTTGAGCGATTTGCGCACTTCCGAACGGATCGAGGAGGCAGGGCCGGCCCGATGAACGCAACGCCCAGGGCTCCCCGCGCCTGGCTCACGATCCATGAGGCGAGTGATCTCATCGGCGTTTCCCCGGCGACCCTGCGGCGCTGGACCGAGGCCGGCGACCTCGAGGCCTTCGTCACTCCCGGCGGGCATCGCCGCTTCGCCCGAAGCTCGATCCTCGGGATGCTGCCCTCGGCCCGGCCCCGCCGTCGACGACTCAACGAGCTCGGTGAGACACCCGATCGCGTCGTCCGGCAGTACCGCCGCGAGCTCGCCGATCGGAGCACCTCGCACTCCTGGGTCCAGGACCTGCCGGACGCCGAGCGCGAGGCGTTCCGCGAGCCGGGCCGCCAGATCCTGGCCGGCGTCCTCGGCTTCCTGGACGCCCCGACCCCCGAGGAAGGCGAGACCTCCCTGTCGGGCGCGCTCAACGCCGCGGCCCACTACGGCGCGATGGCCCGCGCCCGGGCCATCGACACCGACGGCGTTACCGACACGTTCCTCCAGTTCCGGTTGCCGTTCCTCCACGAGCTCAGCCGGATCGCCGATCGGCGACGACTGCGGACCGACGAGGCCGTGGACCTGATCCTTGCCGCGTCGAGGGTCTTCGATCGGCTGCTCCTCGCCCTCCTCCGCGGCCATCGCGACGTGACCTCCGGCCCGGTGGCGCTGCAGTGACGATCGCCGAGCGTCCCGACATCGCCCCCGGCACGGCACCGGCCGGGCTCGATGCCCCCACCCACGCGGGGCCTGCCGTCGTCGCCCTCGTCACCCACGCCCGCTCGGTCCCGAGCCTGCGGCGCGAGGCCTTCGCGGCGGAGCTGGCGACGCTGGCCGATGGCCCGGGCCACCTCGTCGTCCATACCTGCCACCGCGTCGAGGTCTACCTGGCGCCGGGAACCTTCGCGGGACGCCTGCCCGAGCTGCCGGCGGGCGGCGAGCGGCTCGAGGATGCGGCCGCGGTGCGCCACCTGATCTCGGTCGCCTGCGGCATGGACAGCGCGGTCGTCGGCGAGACCCAGATCCTCCATCAGCTGCGAGAGCCGATCAGCGCACGCGGCGCTGGCCGGCCCCTCGACCCGGTCCTCGATCGCCTCTTCCAGGCAGCCCTGCATGCCGGCCGGATCGCCCACGGCTGGTTCACCGGCTCGCCGCGATCGCTGGCCGACGTGGCCCTCGACCGGATCGCGGCCGAGATCGGGCCGCTCGCCGGCCGCCGGATCCTCGTGGTCGGCGTCGGCCGGATGGGCCGCCTGGCGGCCTTCGCGGCGATGCGCCGAGGCTGCTCCGTGACGGTCTCCAACCGGGCCGGCGACCGCGCCGACCAGCTGGCCCACGAGGTCGGCGGCACGACCGTCGAGTTCGGGCGGATCGCCGGCACGGACGCCGCGGAGCCTGAAGGTGTGGTCGTGGCGATCGGCGGCCCGTGGCCGATCGGCGCCGACGAGACCGCCCGACTCCGCCGCGATCGGGTCCCGGTCGTCGACCTCTCCTCACCGCCTGCCCTGACGCCGATGAGCGCGGCCGAGCTGGGCTCCGATTTCGTCTCGGTCGACGAGCTGGCGGACGAGGACGATGGGCCTGGCGAGCGGATTCGGCGTCGGCTCGAATCCCTCGTCTCGGACACCGGGCGCGACTACTGCCACTGGATCCGGACGCGCGACGCGGTACCGGCCATCCAGGCCTTCGTCCAGAGCGCCGAGGGTCACCGCCGGACCGAGGTGGACTGGCTTCGGCGACGCCTGCCGGAGCTGTCCGAGGACGACCTGGCGCTCGTCGACCAGATGAGCCACCGCCTCGTGGCGGCCCTCATCCACGCCCCGCTGGCGGCGCTCAACACGGATCCGTCCCCGGATCTCGAGCGCGCCGCCCGCGAGCTCTTCGGCGTCTGAGCCATGATCGACAGCCGTCCGACCGTCCCGCTATCCGGCGTCGCCGCTGTCGCCACTGTCGCCGCCGCGCGGGAGACCTCTCCCGCCACCCCGCGGCTTCGGCTCGGGACGCGTGGCAGCGCGCTCGCAGTGGCCCAGTCATCGACCGTCGCCGACGCCCTCCGGGCGCTTGGCGCCGAGGTCGAGCTCATCACCGTCCGGACCCTCGGCGACGATCGCCCGCCCGACACGACCTGGGGCGAGGGAGCGTTCGTGGGCGCGCTCGAGGCCGGGCTCCTGGACGGGACGATCGATCTCGCCGTTCACAGCGCCAAGGACGTTCCGACGACCGAGCATCCCCGCCTGGCGATCGTCGCCTACCCCGAGCGCGCCGATCCGCGCGACGCGATCGTGGGTCGCGAGCCGGGCACGACCCTGGCGGGCCTCCCCCACGGCGCGCGGGTCGGCACGGACAGCCCCCGTCGCTCGGCCTTCCTGCGGGCGATCCGGCCCGACCTCCGCCTCCATCCCCTCCACGGCAACGTCGACACCCGTCTCCGACGCCTCGACGAGGGCGCGACGGACGCGCTGGTCCTCGCGGTCGCGGGCCTCACCCGGCTCGGGCGAGCCGATCGGATCGGCGAGATCCTGCCGGCCGAGGCCTGCCCGCCGGCGCCCGGCCAGGGCGCGCTCGCCATCCAGTGCCGGGCCGACGACGCGGCCGCGCGCGCCGTCATCGCCCTGCTCGACGACCCGGCGACCCGCGCCGCGGTCGAGGCCGAGCGCGAGTTCCTGCGGGCCACCGGCGGCGGTTGCCGGGCCCCGATCGGCGCGCTGGCTTCTGTCGAGGGCGATGCGCTCATCCTCCGCGGCGCGACGGCCGGCACGACCGAGCCGGAGGTCGCCGAGGGCCGGCGCCCGGTCATTGCCTGGGGCGAGGTCCGTGGCCCGGTCGCCGACCGGCTGGCCCTGGCCGCCGACCTGGCGACCCGGCTGACCGCCGAGCTGGCCGGCGCCGAGCGTGCGTCAACGCAACCCCGCGTCCTCGTGACCCGGGCATCCGGCCAGGCCGATACGCTCGCGACGGCGCTCCGCACCCAGGGCCTCGAGCCCGAGCTCATCCCGACGATCGAGATCCGTGCCGCCGATGCGGACACGGACCTGGACGCCGCCGTCGGCCGGGCCGCAGGTGCCACCTGGATCGCGGTCACGAGCGGCAACGCGGTCGGTCCGGTCCTCGACGCCGCAGCCCGCCTGGGCGTCGATCTCTCCGGCCCCCGCTGGGCAGCCGTCGGCACATCCACGAAGACGGCCCTCGAGGCCCGCGGCGTGGAGGTGTCGTTCGTCCCGACGACCGCCGACGCAGCCGCGCTCGCCGCCGAGCTGCCGATCGAGCGGGGCGAGACCGTGTTCCTGCCCCGCACCGACATCGCCGACTGGCGGCTCGTGGCGGCACTCGAGTCCCGCGGCGCCAGCGTGGATGCCGCGGTCGCCTACCGGACCATCGAAGGCCCCGAGTCGTCGAGGGAGGCGCTCCGTGCCCTCTTCGCCGCCGGCGGCCCGGAAGCGATCGTCTTCGCCAGCGCCTCGGCCGTCCGCGGCCTGGCAGTCCTGCTGGGGCGCGCCCATCTCGACGTCGCCCGCCGGATCGTCGCCTGCTGCATCGGCCAGCCGACCGCCGCCGCGGCGCGGACCGTCGGCTTCGATCTCGTCCTCGTCGCCCCCGAGGCCGGGCCGGACGCGCTCGCCCACCTCGTTCGAACGGCCCTGCCCGCCCGCGCCGGCGACGCGGCGTCATCGGCGCGCCCGGAGGATCCAACGTGAACGTGCTCATCGATTCCATCGCGGCGTCCGTCGACCTCGACCGCCCGAGCGCACCAGTCGTCGACCCTGCCCACCGCCTCCGCCGAACCCGCCGGACGCCATCCCTCCGGGCGCTCGTCCGCGAGACCCGGGTCCATCCCCGCCAGCTCGTGGCCCCGATCTTCGTCCAGCCCGGGCGCGGCATCCGGAGCCCGATCTCGTCGCTCCCCAGCGTCGACCGGGTCTCGCCCGACGAGGCGGCCGCCGACGTCGCCCGCTACGTGGAGCTGGGGCTTGGTGGGGTCATCCTGTTCGGCCTGCCGGCCGCGAAGGACACCGAGGGCTCCGGTGCCTGGATCGAGGACGGGATCGTCCAGGAGACGCTCCGCGGGCTCCGCACCACGGACCCGGACCTCGTCCTTATCGCCGACACCTGCCTGTGCGAATACACGGCCCACGGCCACTGCGGCCCGATCCTGCCGGACGGCAGCGTCGACAACGACGCCGCCATCGAGCGTCTCGCGGCAACCGCCGTGTCGCAGGCCCGGGCCGGCGCCGATGTCGTCGCCCCGAGCGCGATGATGGACGGCCAGGTCGCGGCGATCCGGACGGGCCTGGATGCCGCCGGCTTCACCGGCACCTCCATCCTGGCCTATGCCGCCAAGACCGCCTCGGCCTACTACGGGCCGTTCCGCGAGGCCGCCGATTCCGCGCCGGCGTTCGGCGACCGGCGGGGCTACCAGATGGACCCGGCCAACTTCCGCGAGGCGATGCGGGAGATGGCGATCGACGTCGACGAGAGTGCCGACGCCCTCCTCGTCAAGCCGGCCATGCCGTCGCTCGACATCCTGGCTGCCGCGCGCGCCCGATTCGAGCTCCCGATCGCCGCCTACCAGGTCAGCGGCGAGTACGCCCAGATCGAGGCGGCGGCCCAGCTCGGCTGGATCGACCGGCGCCGAACCCACATCGAAGCCCTCACCTCGATCGTCCGGGCCGGGGCCGACATCGTCATCACCTATGCCGCCGCGGACCTCGCGACGTGGCTCCGGGAAGGAACCGACCGATGACCGCGCCCGCCGATCCCCACGCCCCGTCCCGCCAGTCGAGCCTCATCGCCCGGGCCGAGGACCTCTTCCCGGGCGGTGTCAACAGCCCCGTCCGGGCCTTCCGGTCGGTCGGTCGGCCGCCGGTCGTCCTGGCGGCCGGGGCCGGCGCCCGCGTCCGCGACGCCGACGATCGCTGGTACGTCGACTACATCGGCGCCTGGGGTCCGGCGATCGTGGGGCACGCCCACCCGCTGGTGGTGGACGCCGTCCGAACCGCCGCCCTGGGCGGCTTCGCCCTCGGCGCCACGTCGCCGTCCGAGATCATCCTGGGCGAGGCGATCCGGGCGGCCGTGCCGTCGATGGAGCGGCTGCGCTTCACCTCCTCGGGCACCGAGGCGGCGATGAGCGCCCTCCGGCTGGCCCGCGGCGCGACCGGCCGCGATCTTGTCCTCAAGTTCGCCGGCGGGTACCACGGCCACTCCGACGGCCTCCTCGTCGAGGCTGGCTCCGGCCTGGCGACCCTGGCCCTGCCCGGCAGCGCCGGCGTGCCGGCCCAGGTGGCCGCCGCCACGATCGTCGTCCCGATCAACGACCTCGACGGGGTCCAGGCCGTCTTCAAGGCTCATCCGGACCGGATCGCGGCGGTCATCGTCGAACCCGTCGCCGCGAACGTCGGCGTCATCGCCCCGGCGCCGGGGTTCCTCGAGGGCCTCCGCGAGGTCAGCGCCGCGAACGGCGCGCTGCTCGTCTTCGACGAGGTGATCACCGGCTTCCGGGTTGCGCATGGCGGCGCCCAGGCCCGCTACGGCGTCCGGCCGGACCTGACCGTTCTGGGCAAGATCGTCGGTGGCGGCATGCCCGTCGGCGCCTACGGCGGGCGGCGCGACCTCATGGCCCATATCGCGCCCGAGGGCCCGGTCTACCAGGCCGGCACGCTATCGGGTCATCCGCTCACGATGGCCGCCGGTGCAGCGACGCTGGCGCTCCTCGACGACGCCGCGTACGAGGCGCTCGAGGCCACCGGTGCGGAGCTCGAGGTCGGGCTCCGGTCCGCGGCGGGTGCGGCCGGGCGGACCGTCGCGATCGCCCGCGTCGGGTCGCTCCTGACCGTCTTCTTCCGGGACGGGATCCCGACCTCGACGGATGCCGCGATGGCCTCCGACCGGGCGGCCTACGCCCGCTTCTTCGGGGCGATGCTCGACCAGGGCATCCTCCTGCCGCCGTCGCAGTTCGAGGCCTGGTTCATCTCGCTGGCCCACGACCGCGAGCTCGTCGCAGAGACCGTGGCCGCGGCCCGGAAGGCCTTCCGCGCATGACCGGCGTGGCCGTGATCGAGGCCGGCACCGAAGCGCCCGTTGCCGTGGCCGAGCCCAGGACGGATCGCTACCTCCGGGCGGCCCTGCGCCTGCCCGTCGACGTCACCCCGGTCTGGTTCATGCGCCAGGCCGGGCGCTCGCTGCCCGAGTTCCGGGCGATCCGCGAGCGGGCCTCGCTCGTCGAGATCACCCGCGACGCGGCCCTCTGCGCCGAGGTCACCCTCCAGCCCGTCCGCCGCCTCGGGGTGGACGCGGCCATCCTCTTCGCCGACATCACGACGCCTCTCACCGGGCTCGGCGTGGCCTTCGAGATCACGCCAGGTGTCGGCCCGGTGATCGAGCGGCCGATCGCCTCCGCGGACGACATCGAGCGGCTCCGGCCGTTCGTGCCCGAGGAGGCGGTCGGACCGCTGCTCGACGCGATCCGGCTCGTCCGGGCCGAGAGCCCGGTCCCGCTCATCGGCTTCGCCGGGGCGCCGTTCACCCTCGCCTGCTACCTCATCGACGGCGGCCCCTCGCGCGACTTCCCGAAGACGCGCCGCTTCATGCACGCCGAGCCGGCCGCTTGGGACGCATTGATGGCCCACCTCGTCGACGCGACCGTTGCCTACCTGGCCGCACAGGTCGCGGCCGGGGCCCAGGCGGTCCAGGTCTTTGATTCCTGGGTCGGCGGGCTCTCGCCGTTCGACTACTGCCGCTCTGTCCTGCCGTGGATGCGCAGGCTGTGGTCCGGGATCGGCGACATGGGCGTGCCCTCGACCCATTTCGGCATCGACACGGCCGGCCTGCTTCGCCTCCAGGCCGAGGCCGGCGGCGACGTCATCGGGCTCGACTGGCGGATCGCCCTCGACGAGGGCTGGTCCCTCGTCCCCAACCGGGCCGTGCAGGGCAACCTCGACCCGGCCTTGCTGCTCGGTCCGTGGCCGGACGTCGAGGCCGCGGCGCGCTGGATCCTCGACCTGGCCGGCGGCCGTCCGGGCCATGTCTTCAACCTCGGCCACGGCGTCCTCCCGGAGACCGATCCGGACGCCCTGCGCCGCCTCGTCGACCTCGTCCACGATCACCAGCCACGGGGTGCCTCCCGATGACCCGAGATGCTGTCCTGCTCATGGCCTACGGCGGGCCCGGCTCGCTCGACGAGGTCGAGGCCTACTACACCGACATCCGGCGCGGCGTGGCCCCGCCGCCCGAGCTGCTCGACGAGCTCCTCGACCGCTACCGGGCCATCGGTGGCGCCTCGCCCCTGTCCGGGATCGTCGAGCGCCAGCGGGCGGCCCTGGAGGCGGCCCTCGCCGGGCGCGGCCGGGCGATCCCGGTGTACGCCGGCATGCGCCACATCGCGCCTCGCATCGCGACTGTCGTCGAGGCCATGGCCCGCGACGGGATCGAACGGTTCGTGGCGATCGCCCTGGCTCCCCAGCGATCGTCGAACGGGGCCGGCTACCGGCGAGCCGTGGTCACCGGACTGGCAGCCGCGGGCGCCGGCGGTGAGACGACCCCGACCCCGATCTTCGTGGAGTCGTGGCACGACGAGCCGCGCTTCATCGAGGCGTTGGCCCGGACCACCCGCGAGGCCCTCGACCGGTTCGCGACGCCGGCCGCCGTCCACCTCCTGTTCACCGCGCATAGCCTGCCCGCCCGGGTCGTCGCCGAGGGCGACGTGTACCCCGACGAGATCGCCGCGACGGCCCGCCTCGTCGCCGGGCGGCTGGGCGTGGCCGACTACGAGCAGTGCTTCCAGAGCGCCGGCCGGACCGGTGAGCCGTGGCTCGGGCCGGACCTCCGCGACGAGCTCCGGCGGCTGGCTTCCGAGGGCGTCCGCGAGATCGTGGTCGCGCCGGTCGGCTTCGTGGCCGAGCACCTCGAGGTCCTGTACGACATCGACATCGAGGCCCAGGCGGTTGCCCGGGAGGTCGGGATCCGACTCGAGCGGGCGCCCTCGATGAACGACGACCCGACCTTCATCTCGGCCCTCGCCGACGTCGCGACCCGGGCGCTCGATACCGCGCCGGCCGCGACGGAATTCGCAGCCATCCCCGCAGGAGGAGTCGCACGATGACCGCGCTCATGCGCCCCGCCGGCCACCCGGGTGGTCACCCCGAAGGTGGGCCCGCGGGCGGGCCCACCCGGCACCCCGGCGGCCACCCGGGGCAGATCGGTGCCGTCGGCTCCGTCCGGCCCGAGGGCTACGTCTTCAACCGCGCCCCGATGCTCGTCTACTGGGAGACGACGACGTCGTGCGGCCTCGCCTGCCGCCACTGCCGGGCCGAGGCCATCCCCGAGCGCGCGCCCGACGAGCTCACCACCGAGGAAGGCTTCCGGCTGCTCGACGCGGTCACTCGCTTCGGCCAGCCCTACCCCCACGTCGTGTTCACCGGCGGCGACCCCCTCCGCCGGCCCGACCTCGAGACCCTGGTCGAGGCGGCAACCGCCCGGGGCATCGGCGCCTCGCTCGCCCCGGCCGCGACCCCCGAGCTTACGCCGGAGCGACTCCGGACCCTCAAGGCGGCCGGGATCCAGACGATGTCGCTGTCGCTCGACGGCTCCACAGCCGAGCGCCACGACGGCTTCCGGGGCGTGCCCGGCACCTTCGAGGCGACCCTGCGCGCGGCCGAATGGACCCACCAGATCGGGCTGCCGCTCCAGGTCAACACCCTCATCACCGACGAGACCCTCGAGGACCTGCCCGCGATCTACGACCTGATGATCCGGGTCGGGATCATCCGCTGGAGCCTGTTCTTCCTCATCTCGGTCGGGCGCGGCTCCGACCTCCGCGAGATCGAGCCCGGCCAGGCCGAGCGCCTCAACCACTGGCTGTACGGCCTCTCGAAGGACGCGCCGTTCGCGATCAAGACGACCGAGGCAACCCACTACCGCCGGGTCGCGATCAGGCGGATGCAGGCCGAGGGCCTCGACGAGGCGGCCATCGCGGCGACCTCGGTCGGGCGCGGCTTCGGCGTCCGGGACGGCAACGGGATCATGTTCGTGGCCAACAACGGCTATGTCTTCCCGTCCGGGTTCCTGCCCCTGCCGGTCGGCAATGTCCGGACCGACGACATCGTGAGCCTCTACCGCGAGCACCCGGTCTTCACCGGTCTGCGGGACGCGAGCCAGCTCAAGGGCCGCTGCGGGGCCTGCGAGTACGGCCGGATCTGCGGCGGCTCGCGGGCCCGGGCCTTCGCCTGGACCGGCGATCCGCTGGCGGCCGACCCGCTCTGCCCGTTCGTCCCGCCCGGCTTCGACGGCAAGGCGAGCTGAGGAGCGCGCCATGACCGTCCTCGTCGTCGGCGGCGGCATCACCGGTCTGGCGAGCGCCTACGCCCTGGGCAGGGCGGGCATCCCGACCCTCCTCGTCGAGGGCTCTCGTCGCCTGGGCGGCAAGGTCCGGACCGAGACGGCCGACGGCTTCGTCATCGAGCACGGCCCCGATTCGTTCGTCAGCTACCGGCCCGCGGCGGTCCAGCTGTGCCGCGAGCTCGGCCTCGGTGACGCGGTCGTCCGACCGCAGGAGCCGCGGATCGTCTTCATTCGGTCGGGCGGGCGGTTCCGCCGCTTCCCAGACGGGATGGGCCTGGTCCTGCCCACGAAGCTCCGGCCGTTCATGACCAGCGACCTGTTCTCGCCCCTCGCCAAGCTCCGGATGGGCCTCGACCTCCTGCTGCCCCGGGACACGACGGAGGGCGACGTTGCCGTGGGGCCGTTCCTGCGCCGGCGACTCGGCAGCGCGCTCGTGGACCGTCTCGCCGGGCCGCTCATCGGCGGCGTCTACGGCACGCCGATCGACGAGCTGAGCCTGGACGCCGTCGTCCCGCAGCTCCGCGAGTCGGAGCGGGCGCATCGCTCCCTGCTCCTGGCCACGCTGGCGGACGTCCGAGCCCGGAAACGGGTCGCCGCAGCACGCGGGAGCGTCGAGAACGGCGCCGCGCCATCGCCGTTCGTGACCCTGGCGGGTGGCACCCAGCAGCTGGTCGATGCACTCGTGGCGGCGCTCCGGGCGATGCCCCACGTGGGGATCCGGACCGAATGCCTCCTCGAGGGCCTCGAGTTCGACGGCCCGCGCGTCCGGCTCCGGATCTGCGGCGGCGAGCGGATGGCACCCGAGGCGACGATCCTGGCGACGCCGGCACCCGTGACCGCCGATCTCCTGGAGCCCGGTGCAGCCGAGGCCGCACGGCACATCCGTTCGATCCCCCAAGGGGCGACCGCGGTCGTGAACCTCGCCTACTGCGACGACCAGCTGCCCGACGATCTCGTCGGCCATGGCTTCCTCGTCGCCGGCGACGAGCCGATGACGATCAGCGCGGCGACGCTCAGCTCCCGGAAGTGGGCCGACCGCGCCCCGGACGGGACACTCCTGGTGCGGGCCTTCATCGGCGACGGGCGGAGCGGGGCGCATGCCCTCTCCGACGACCAGCTGGCCCGGGCCGCCCATATCGATGTCACGGGCGCCCTGGGCATCCGCGGCGAGCCCCTGCTGACCCGGGTCTCGCGCTACCCGGCGGCGATGCCCCACTACACGGTCGGACACCTGGCGCGGGTGGCGGCGGCCGAGGCGGCCCTCGCAGCCTTCCCCGCCCTCCGGATCGCCGGCGGTGCCTATCGCGGCGTGGGCCTGCCGGACTGCATCGCCCAGGGCCGCGCGGCGGCCGAGGCCGTGACGACAGTCCTGTCAGAGGGCGCAGTCGCGGTGGCCGGGGCCACGGCCGCCACTGGGGCGGACGGGGAGGTCGGGGTCGCCGAGGCCATCGGCAGGCCCGCCCCGGCCCAGCGTGGCCTGACCCTGGACGCCCTGCCCGTCGGTCGAGCCGCGCGGGTCGTGTCGATCGCCGGCGAGCATGACGCCGACCTGGCCCTCGAGGGCCTGCTGCCGGGGACGGCCGTCGCGGTCGCATCACGCTCGCCGCTCGGCGGGCCGCTGGTCGTGGGAATCGGCCGGGCCCGGATCGCCGTTGCCCGCTCGGTCGCGTCAGCGGTCGCAGTCACGATGGAGCCGCCGACGGACGCCGCCGTCGAGATCGTCGGGTGATCCACCGCCACGTTCCGGTGATGGTCGACGGTGATGCCGACCTGCCGGTGATCGGCCTCGTCGGCCGGCCGAACGTGGGGAAGTCGACCTTTCTCGCCCGTGGCAGCGGCCGCTTCGCCGAGACGGCCAACGCGCCCGGAACGACAGTCCTCACCGAGCGGCGCCGGGTCGAGGTCGACGGCCACGAGGCGATCCTCGTCGACCTGCCGGGAACGCGCTCGCTGATCGACAGGCCGGCGGGCGACGAGCCGTTCTGGCGGCGCCTCGAAGCCGCCTGCCCGGACGCGCTCCTCGTCCTCGTCGATGCCGGCGACCTCGCCCGCCACCTCCCCCTTGCCCTCGCCTGCCGGGACCTCGGGCTGCCGATCGTCGTCGCCGCGAACCTCGCCGATGAGGCGGCGCGCCACGGCGTCGACGTGGACACCGGGCGCCTCTCGCAACTCATCCTGGCGCCGGTCCATCTGACGAACGGTCGGAGCGGGGACGGGATCCGGGCGGCCCTCGGCGACGCGATCCAGCTCGCCGGACGGCGCCGCGACGTCAGGCTCGGACTGGCCGCGCCGTCCTCCACGACCCCGGCCACGATCTACGAGCCGGCGCTCGACGCCCGCATCGCGGCGGAGGCGGCCCGGTTCTCCGACCTCCGCTCGGTCGGCGCGGCGGCGATCGACGGGACCGGTCTCGGGCGTCTCATCGAGGCCGGTGTCACGAGCCGCCGCGGCGCCGCGACGATCCGCCTGGGCGACGAACTCGAGGGGCCACGGGCCGGCATCGCGCGGCGGTGGGCAGGCCAGGTCGAGCGAATCCGGACCGTGCGCGAGCCCTTCAGCGACCGCCTCGAACGCGCCTCGACCGCCCCCTGGCCGGGCATCCCCGCGTTCCTCGCCGTCACCCTTCTCACGTTCGGGGCCATGGTCGTCGTCGGCGGCTGGCTGGCGGCGGTCCTCGGCAACGCCTGGGCCGCGGCCGTCTCGCCGGCCCTCACGACCGCGGTCGGGGCGATCGTTCCGATCCCCGTCCTGGCGAACTCGATCCTGTGGGCGATCGATGGTGGGCTACTCGCCCTGATCTCGGTCGGCATCCCCTACATCCTGACGTTCTACGTCCTCCTCGCCGCCCTTGAGGACTCGGGCTACCTCACGAGCGCGGCCGTCCTCCTCGACCGCGTCTTCAACGCCGTGGGCCTGCCCGGCCGGGCTGCCGTGCCGCTCCTGGCGGCAGCCGGCTGCAACGTGCCGGCGCTGTACGGGACGCGGATCCTGCGGACGCGCCGGGAGCGGATCCTGGCCTCGTTCCTCATCACCCTCACGCCGTGCTCGGCCCGGAGCGCGGTCGTCATCGCCGCCCTCGTGCCGCTGGCCGGCCCCGGCGTGGCGCTGGCGGCGTTCGGGGTCACCGCGGCCGTCGCCCTCGGCGCCGGGTTCGCCGCCAACGCTCTCGTCCCGGGCCGCCAGCCGAGCCTCGTCCTCGAGATGGCCCATATCCGGGTCCCCGTCCCGCGGCACGTGGCCCAGAAGGCCTGGGTCCGCTTCCGCGGCTTTGTGTTCGCCGCCGCCCCGATCATGCTCATCGGCTCATTCGTGGTCGGGCTCGCCTGGGAGACCGGGGCGTGGCAGCCCCTCTCGGTGGGGCTCGGCCCGGTCACGGAGGGACTCCTCGGCCTGCCGCCGATCGCCGGCGTGGCGATCGCCTTCGGCTTCCTGCGCAAGGAGCTGGCGCTGCAGCTGCTGATCGCGCTCGCGGTCGTGGAGTACGGCCTGGGGGCGGGCGACCTCGGGACGTTCATGTCAGCGGGCCAGGTATTCGTCTTCGCGATCGTCACCTCGATCTCGATTCCCTGCGCGGCGACGCTCGCGGCGCTGGCCGCGGAGCTGGGGCGCCGCCCGGCCCTCGCGATCACCGGGGGTTCGCTCGCCATCGCCCTCGTTGCGGGTGGCCTCCTCGCCCGGATGCTCGGGATCGCGTAGCCTCGAAGCGGCGCCTCGGTACCGCTCGAGGGCCCCGCCGGCCCTTCAACCTCCGAGTGGGAAGCGTCGTCGTGTCCGCCACCGGCCGTCGAGGTCCTCGACCAGCAGGGCCACGATGGTCACACGCCGGTGGAACGGGACCAGCCGCCAGGCTTCTGCCTCGACGGCGTCGAATCGGGCCGGGTCATCGATGGCCAGCGTCAGGTGGGCCTCGAGCTCGTCGTCCTCGCGGCCGTAGGGCGGGTGGTCCGGGAAGGCCGCCCAGATCGCCCGGGTCAGGGCCACGAACGGCTGGCCCGGCCGGGGCTCCAGCCACACCACGCCAGGACCGAGGTCCGAGGCCGGCCAGCGGCGGACGGCCGCCAGCTCGACGTCGAAGGCCGGCACCCGCGCGACGATCTCGCCGATCCGGGCGACGACACGGCGATCCAGCCGGGCCGAATCGACGAACGGCGACAGGATCGTCACGTGGGCCGGCACGCCCAGCCGGGCAACCGCCACCTCCCGGCGTCGGATCGCAGCCAGCCGCGGCGGCAGGCGCAGCGGGACGACCAGGGCCGAGGCCGCCAGGGGTCAGCCTCCCGCGGCGTCCACGGCCGGGCCGGAAGGCCGGACGTCGACGTGGTTCAGATCTTCAGCATCACGTGCTTGACGACGGTGTAGTCCTCGAGGGCATACATCGAGCCGTCCTTGCCGTAGCCCGATTCCTTGAAGCCGCCGTGGGGCATCTCGGAGACCAGGGTGAAGTGCTCGTTGATCCAGACCGTCCCGAACTGGATCGCCTTGGCCACCCGCATCGCCCGGCCGATGTCGTTCGTGAAGACCGACGACGCCAGGCCGAAGCGGACGTCGTTGGCCCAGGCGATCGCCTGGGCCTCGTCGCTGAACCGTTGGACCGTGACGACCGGCCCGAAGACCTCGTCCTGGACGATCTCGGAGCGCTGATCGGGGCCGGCGATGACCGTCGGCTCGTAGTACGCACCAGGGCCCTTCGGCCGGACGCCGCCGACGACGACCTCGGCCCCCTCCCGGGCCCGATCGACCATGCCCTCGACCTTGTCGGCCTGGGCCCCGGCGATGAGCGAGCCCATGTCGAGGTCGTCGACCTCGGTCGGGTTGCCCCACTTGATCGACCGAACCTGGTCGCTGAGGGCCGAGACGAACTTGTCGTAGACCTTCGGGCCGGCGATGACCCGGCAGGCCGCGGTGCAGTCCTGGCCGCTGTTCCAGTAACCGGCGAACTTGATGGTCTCGGCCGCAGCCTCGATGTCGGCGTCGTCGAAGACGATGACCGGGGCCTTGCCACCGAGCTCCAGGTGCAGGCGCTTGACCCGATCCGCGGCGATCCGGGCGATGCGCTTGCCGGTCTCCGTGTCGCCGGTGACCGAGATCATCCGGACCGAGGGATGGCCGACGAGGGCATCGCCGATCGCGGCGCCGGTGCCGGACAGGACGTTGACCACGCCGGGCGGGAAGATGTCGCCGAGGGTCGAGGCGAACGCGAGGGCCGTCAACGGCGTCCGGGCGGAGGGCTTGAGGACCACCGTGTTGCCGGTCGCGAGTGCCGGACCGAGCTTCCAGGCGGCCATGTACAGCGGGTAGTTCCAGGGCGCGATCGAGGCGACCACGCCGACCGGCTCGCGCCGGATCAGGGAGGTATGGCCGGCGAGGTACTCGTTGGCCGCCTTGCCCTCCATGACCCGGGCGGCGCCGGCGAAGAACCGGAAGAGATCGGAGCTGACGGCCATCTCGTCGATCGCGAGGTTGACCGGCTTGCCGGTGTGGAGGCTCTCGAGGCGGCCGAGCTCATCGGCCCGGGCATCGAGGGCGTCGGCGAGCTTCAGGAGCAGGAGGCTCCGGTCCTGGGGCGTGGTGTGCTGCCAGGTGGCGAAGGCCTTCTCGGCCGCGCGGACCGCCCGGTCGACGTCCTCGGTGTCGCTGGCCGGAACCCGGGCGACCACGTTGTCCGTGGCCGGGTTGAGGACATCCAGGGTCTGGCCGCTGGCGCTGTCGACCCACTCGCCGCCGATGAACTGCTGGTAGGCCTGGACCGCGTCCTTGACCTCGGTCATGGGGAACCTCCATGTGGGCTCTGCCGCGGGCCCGCCACTCGGGCGCGCGCGAGGGATCGATGGATGTCCGGACATTGTGCGCCCGGGGCGGTAGGCCGTTCCAGCCCGCGAGCCGGGTGCCGCGCCGGCTCGAGCCGGACCCTCGATCAGAACCGGATCGCGAGGGCGATCCAGAGCGCCGCGAGGCCGCCGAGGCCCACGGCGGCGTCGAGCCAGCCCCAGCGGATCGGACGGAAGGTGGTCCTCGGACCGCTCCCGAACGCCCGGGCGTCCATGGCCAGGGCGAGCTGGTCGGCGTGCCGCAGCGCCCGGACGAGGAGCCCCAGGAGCAGGCGCGGGTGCCAGCCCCGGAGGCCGCGGACCCGGCGCGCCTGGCGCAGCGTGACGAGGTCCTCGGCCAGGCCCGGAACTGCCTGATACGCCGCCAGCGCCCCGTAGGCGAACCGCTCCGGGACGCGGGCCTGCTGGACGAGGGCGTCCACCAGGCGCGTCGGGTCGGTGGTCTGGGCGAAGACGGCGCCGACGCTCACGATCGACACGACTCGGGCGGCGAGCGCCACGGCGGCATCGGCGGCCTCCCGGGTGATCCGGAACGGCCCGATCCGGGCGAGCTCAACGGCCGTGGGGTCACCGTTCGAGCTGGACCACAGCAGGTTGGCGAGGGCGATCGAGGTCGCCGCGAGGAGGAGTGGCGCCAGGCCACGGACGAGATTCCGAGCCGTGACGCGCCCGATCGAGAGCCCCGCCACGATCGCCAGCGCCGCGAGCACGAGCGGTGGACCCGGCTCGCGGACAAGGGCAAGCCCGATGAGCCAGGTGATCGCCACGCCCAGCTTGACGAGCGGGCTCGTCCGGCCGAGCGGGCTCGAGGCCTGGGCATCGGTCAGGTCGATCGGGGCCAACATCACGCGTCCGCCGTCGCGAATGCGCCCGAGCCACCCGCCAGGGCCGAGTCGTCCGCGATCACCCAGCCGTCGGCCATCTGGAGCCGGCGGCTGGCGACGCGAGTCGCGAACCGCTCGTCGTGCGTCGCGGCGAGGACGGCGGTCCCGGCCTCCACGAGCTCGTCGAGGATCGTGGCGAGCGCCTCCCAGCCGCGCCGGTCCTGGCCGAAGGTGGGCTCGTCGAGGAGCAGGACCCGGGGCCGCCGGACAAGCGCCGTCGCAAGGGCCAGGCGCCGCTGCTCTCCGCCCGAGAGGCGATACGGGCTGCGCTCGCCGAACGATTCGAGGGGCATGCCCAGCCGTTCAAGAAGCCCGGCGGCACCGGCGGCGCGGGCCGGGTCCAGCCCCAGGGCGATCTCCTCCCCGACCGTATCGGCCAGGAATCCCAGCTCAGCGTCCTGGAAGACCATCCCAACCAGCCGGGACAGCAACGGTGCCGGCAGGCGTCGAGGGTCCGCTCCACCCACGAGGACGGAGCCGGCCGACGGACGGAGGAGACCTCCGACGAGCCGGAGGAGGGTCGACTTGCCGCTGCCGTTCGGGCCCACCAGGGCTGCGCGCTCGCCGGCCCCGATCTCGAGCTCGACATCGCGGATGGCCGGCTCCGCGCCGCGGGCGTAGGCGTACCGAAGGTGCCGGACGTCGACGACCACGGAACGAGCTGCGGCGCCCGCTCCCCAGAGACCCGGCTCCGCCTGCCTCGCAACCGGGCCGTCGGCTCTGCCGGGTTGCGCCCCCTTCCCGGTCCCCGTCGCCGACCAGTCGCCCGGGAGCCAGATGCCCTCGGTCGCGAGCCGTTTGCCGTGCCGGCTCAGCATCCTCGCCGGCGTCTCGAGGGCGATCGGGGAACCCGTCCCGTCGAGGGCCAGGACCAGGTCCGCCAGGGGCCAGGCCAGGTCGGCCCGATGTTCGACGAGGACAATCGTGGTCCGCCGGGCTTCGCGCAGCTTGGCGAGCCGTTCGAACAGTGCCGCCGCGCCCGCCGGATCCAGGTTCGCCGTCGGCTCGTCGAGGACGAGGACCGCGGGCTCGGGGGCCTCTACGCCGGCCAGCGCGAGACGCTGCTGCTCGCCGCCGGACAGGCGGGTCCCCGGCCGCCGCCCGAAGCCGCCGAGGCCCACCGCGCCGAGCGCTTCCGGGACCCGGGTCCGCATCGCCTCGAGCGGCCAGGCCCGGTTCTCCAGCCCGAAGGCGACGTCGTCGGCGGCGCGATCCATGACGAGCTGGCTGGCCGGGTCCTGGAACAGGATCCCGACCCGGGCGGCCACCTCGGCCGGCTCGGCCGCGGACACCTCGAGGTCGCCCACCCGGAGCGAGCCCTGCCACTCCCCGGGGACGTCCCGCGGGACGAGGCCGGCGATGGCCCGGGCCAGGGTGCTCTTGCCCGACCCGGACGGCCCGACGACGAGGAGGACCTCGCCCGCGTCCAGGCGCAGCTCGAGCCCGTCGAGGGCCGGCCGGGCCGCTCCGGCGTAGCGGAACCGGACCCCGTCGGCGGCGAGCGGCAGCGGGCCCCCGGCCCGCAGTGGGCCCCCGGGCCCGGGACCGGCGGTCAGTCCGGGAACCCTTCGAGGACCCCGGCGCGGCGGAGCGACCGGACCAGGGCCACGGAGCCGAACGCCGCGATGACGATCGCCGAGATCGCCATCGCGACACCCCGCGCGAGCTGGATCTCGAGCGCCACGTCGGGATAGTAGACGGCCCAGTCGTGGATCCAGGCGGCGGCGGCGCTCGCAACCGCGGCGATGGCGAGGACCGGCAGCGACCAGGTGCGGTACAGGGTGAAGGCGAAGATGAGCTCGGCGGCAGCGCCCTGGACGAAGCCGGACAGGAGGGTGTCGGCGCCCCATTGGCTGCCGAGGAACGCCGACAGGCCGGCGGCGACCATCTCGGCGAACAGCGCCGCGCCCGGCTTCCGGACGATGAGCGGCGCGAGGACCGCGGGCACCAGCCAGACGGCGTAGAACAGATCCTGGAGCACCGGGAACGGGCCGTTGAGCGGCGCGAGGGCGGGCCACGCAGCGGCTCCCCAGGCCCAGAAGACGACCCCGAAGGTGACGCCGAGGACCGCCGCGACGACGATGTCGCGGGTCCGCCAGCGCGTGTCGATCGAGCGTCCCGGCGCGGCCCCGGTCGGCCCGGCTGTGGTCGAGGTCATGGCTGCAAGATCCTCCGATGCAGAGACGCCGCCCCCGGGAGGGCGGCATCGAGCTCGAACTGCCTGCTTCCTTCGCCGGTACGAGCCGGATCAGGTTCGGCGGGTCTGTGGCCCCGGCCACACTCTCAGCGCTTCGGCGCTCCCCGGAGGCGATCTTCAGTTGTGCCGCGATCCTACACCGCGGCCGCTGGCTCCGGCGCGGAGGAGGCTGTCGCACGCGCGGCGGCCTCGCGTTCGTCGAGGCGGGCATCGATCCAGGCGATGACGTCGGCCAGGATCCGGGGGCCCTCGGGCTCGTTGTGGAGCTCGTGCCGGATCCCGGCGTACGTCCGGCGGGTCACCCCGGGGATCGCCGCCAGCGGCTCGCTCGAGGCCGGCGGCACGATCGGGTCGTCGAGGCCGTGGATGACGAGGGTCGGAACGGACAGGCTCGCGGCGGCAGCCCGGACGCGGGCCTGCTCCTCGAAGAAGCGGGCTCCGAACCTGGTCGTTGATGCATTCAGCATCAGCGGGTCGGTTCGGGCGGCCGCCTGCCTGGCGGGATCGCGGGACAGCATCTCCGGGGGAATCCCGTTGGCGATTCGGAGGCCTGGCAGGATCCTGGCCAGCACCGGCGCCACGGCGTGCTTCCAGCCGGGGGCGTTGTCGTCGATGCCCGGGGCCGAGAGGACGAGGAGGTCCGGCAGGGGCCGGCGCGAGACGGCGTAGCCGAGGGCGATGAGGCCGCCCATCGAGTGACCGTAGAGGATCACCGGGCGCCCCGGGAGGGCGACCCGGACGGCGGCGACGCGGTCCTCGACGTCATCGTGGAAGCGTGTCCAGCGATCGATCCAAGCCCGCTCGCCGGCGGACGCCCCGAAGCCGCGATGGTCCCAGCCGAAGGTCTCGAGGCCGGCCGCCGCGAGCCCCTCGCCGACGTGCTCCCAGCGTCCGCTGTGCTCGCCGAGGCCGTGGACGAGGAGCACGCCGGCCCGTGGCGAGGCGGCCGGCCAGTGCCGGGTCAGGATGCGGACGCCGTCGCGGGTCGTGGCGCTGTCGGTGATCGAGGCCATCGCTGCGAGCGTACTCCGGGGAGGCGTGGGACGCCGCCCGCTACCATTGGTCGATGCACGGCGGTGAGGACTGGCTCGAGATCGGCGACCGGATCTTCACCCGGCGCTATCGCTTCTTCGACCAGCAGATCGGGGTCGTCATCGGCGATGGCGAGGCGCTCGTCGTCGACACACGCTCGACCCCGGGCCAGGCCCGCGAGCTCATCGCCGACATCGGCCGCCTGACCGCGGTTCCGGTCGGCACCGTCGTGAACAGCCACTGGCATTACGACCATACCTTTGGCAATCGCGACTTCCGACCGGCGGCCATCTGGGGCCACGCGCGCTGCCGGTCTCGACTCCTGGCCGAGGCCGCGACGGTCATCGGCGTGGTCGCTGCCAAGCTGCCGAATCTCGCGGACGAGCTGCGCACCGTCGAGCTCGACCCGCCGGAGCAGACGTTCGACGACGCCGTGACGATCGAGGTCGGCGGACGGGCGGTCGAGCTCCGCTACCTCGGTCGCGGCCACACCGACAACGACATCGTGCTCGAGGTCCCCGACGCCGGCGTCCTGTTCGCCGGCGACCTCCTGGAGAACGACGCGGTCCCCTACTTCGGCGACGGCTACCCGATGGACTGGCCGGCGACCGTCCGCCGGCTGCTGGAGCTCGTCCGGGGATCGGTGGTGCCGGGCCATGGCTCGATCGGCGACCGGGCGTTCGTGGAGCGCCAGCTCGGCGAGCTCGAGGCCGTCGCGGCGGTCGCCCGCCGGCTCCACGCCGGCGAGCTGGCTCGGCCGGCCGCACTTGCTGCCATGCCGTTCGATCCGGCGAGCGCGGTCGAGCCCCTCGATCGTGCCCTGGCCCAGCTCCGCGGCGAGCTCGACTGAGGGTCAGGTGGGCCGACGGGTCGGCGGCACCATCTAGCAATAGGCGCCGGCCTTGCCGATCGCGGCGTAGGGGCAGACGGCCATGTCGATCAGGTACAGCAGCGCGCCCCGGTTCCGCGCCGTCTGGGAAGCGATGACCTCGTCGGGCGGCTCGTGATCGGCATGGGAGCTGACCTGTTCCGTCGGGTAGAGCTCGAAGGTGAACGAGAAGATGTGCTGGGTCGCGTACATCCAGTCGATCTGGTCGCCATCGGTCACGTACAGGTCGCTCGACTGCTGGGCCGTGTAGCCGTTGAGGGAGGCCATGTGGCGGCCCATTGCCACGAAGGTCGAGTGGTCGTCGACGGTCATGTCGGCGGGGATGTCCGTCCTGGTGTAGCCGTACGGCCACAGGATGAGCTCGCCGTTGGTATGGAGCGTCACGTGCGTCCGGATCTGCTGCCGACCGTCGATGACCCGGCTCAGCACGAAATCGCGCATGACCCGGGTCTCGGTCGCGCTCCACGCGGCCGGGCCGCGGTAGTTCCAGGCCGCGGCGCTGCCGGATGAGCCGCCGCAGCAGCCCCAGCCATAGCCGTAGTTGCGGTTCAGGTCGGTCCCGACAGCCGACGTGCCGGTGTTCGGCTCGCGGTTCTTGCGCCAGCCGACGTACGGCCCGCCCGTCAGGTCGTAGGCCCAGCCGTCGGGATTGATAGCGAAGACGATCCAGATCTCGCGCCCGTCGACGAGCCCGGTGATCGTGGGATCCGAGCCGTACTCCGTCGCCAGCGTCCTGAGCAGGTACAGCGCCTGCTCCACTGTCAGGTGCTCGCGGGCGTGGTGGAGGGCGTCGAACAGGACCTCCGGCTCGGGCTCGTCGGTCGCGACGTTGTCGGAGATCTTGGCCGCCCAGATGTCGCGGCCCTCGTAGCTCCGGCCGATCGAGAGGACCTGGACGATGTCCGGGTAGGCGATCTCGGCGGCCCGGATGTAGGTCAGCATCTCGCCGTAGTCGTGATAGCGGGCGTCGTAGCCCGGATAGGTCGGGCCCGGCGCCGGGACGGCCAACCGTCCGTCCGCCCAGCCGACGAGCTCACCGAGCGTGATGCCGCCGACCGCGGCCGGACCGCCGATGGCGACGATCGTGGTGGGCACGCGGGCCCGGATCGCATCCCGGGTCACGGCCGGCACGTCATCGGGTTGGACAAGCAGGATGGGGCCGTCGAGGGCACCGGCAAGCGGTACTGCCGCGAGGGCATCCGGGAAGGTGAGGCCGGTCGCAATGACGACCGAGGTCGCGGTGGGCAGGTATTCGTTGGCGACCTGGACGGCAGTCGCGAATCGGTCCGGGCCGCTCGAGCGGTAGACCAGGGGCACGACCGTCGAGATCGCCGCCGCGACCGCGTCCGAGACGGCCCCGGGACCACCCACGATCACGACCTTGTCGGGGGCCAGCCGGGCGAGCTCGGCCGCGATCGATCCGGGCAGGGCGCCCGTTCGGGTGATGAGCACCGGCCAGCCGGCGGCTGCGGCCGCCGATCCGGCGGCCAGGGCGTCGGGAAAGTTCGTGCCGGTCGCGACGAACGCGACGTCGACCTCCCCGGCCGGGAATGATGCCGCCGACACGAGCGCGCTCGTCTCGTAGCGGTCGGCGCCGGCGATGCGATCGACCGGGATCGACCCGCCCAGGGCAGCGCGGGCTCGATCGACGACGACGTCCGAGACGACCGCCGGGCCGCCCAGGACGACGACGCGCTCCGGCGACAGCCGGACGAGCTCGGCCTCGACGACGGACGGAAGCGCCTGCGCGGCGGTCAGGAGGACGGCGCCGCCCAGTCGCGCCGCGGCCGGGCCGGCCGAGAGTGCGTCGGCGAAGGTCTGGCCGGAGGTGAGGAAGACGACGGGTGCCTCGCCCGAGGGGAAGAGCCGCTGCGAGATCGCGACCGATGTGGCGTAGCGGTCGGCGCCGCCGAGGCGCTCGCTCGTGACGGTCGCCGAGGGGACCACCTGGGCCGCCACGGGAGCGGCCGTGGGCGGCAGGACCGCGGCGAGGACGGCGAGGATGAACCCGAGCCGGGGAGCGACCGAGCGGATCCTGGGGCGCGAGGATCGGGGCATGCGACGAGCCTCGCCCGCCGGGGCCCGATCGGCAACCCACCAGAGGGTCCCGGCACGGCCGGGACGATGGGGCCACGGCGCACCACTGTCGATGACGGACAGGAGCGCCAGCCAAGCGTCGTCGACGATTACACGCTCGCCGCCCGGTGGCCCCCGGGCCTCGCTCAGGCGCCGATCCGGACCACCCAGCGACCGCGGGCCTCGCCGGCCCGGATGGCATCGAGGGCGGGCTCCAGCGTGTCCAGGCCCACCTCCGTCACGCGCTCCGCGAGCGACCGCGGGCGGAGATCCGTCGCCAGGCGATCCCAGACCCCGCGACGCTTCTCGATCGCCAGGTAGGCCGAATCGATCCCGAGCAGGGCCGTGCCGCGGAGGATGAACGGGAAGACCGTGGTGACCAGCGCCGGCCCAGAGGCGTTGCCGCAGGCGGCGATGGCCGCGCCTCGCCGGAGGGTCCGCAGGATGTACGGCAGCGTCGCCGCACCCACGGCATCGACGGCCCCGGCCCAGCGCTCCGATTCCAGCGGCCGTCCCTCGGCGGTGACCTCGTCACGGGTCAGGAACCCGACCGCGCCGAGGGCCTCGAGCCAGGCCCGCTCGTCGTCCTTGCCGGTCGCCGCCCAGACTTCGTAGCCACGCTCGGCCAGGATCGCCACGGCCGTGCTGCCGACACCGCCGCTGGCCCCGGTCACGAGGATCGGGCCATCCGCCGGCTCGAGGCCCCTCGCCTCGAGCTCGACCACGGACAGGCCGGCCGTGAACCCTGCGGTCCCGATGGCCATCGCCTCGCGGACCGAGAGCCCCGGCGGCAGCGGCACGATCCAGGCGGCGGGCACGCGGGCCATCTCGGCGAAGCCGCCGTGCCGGCTCACCCCGAGGTCGTAGCCGTGGGCGATGACCTCGGCCCCCGGCTGGAACGCAGGATCCGTGGAGCTCAACACGGTCCCAGCGAGATCGATGCCGAGCACCAGCGGCCAGGCCCGGGCGACCTTCCCGTCGGCGGTCGCCGCCAGGCCGTCCTTGAAGTTGATCGAGGACCAGCCGACGCGGATCTCGACCTCGCCATCGGGCAGGTCGGCCGGGGCGAGGCGCCGGAGGCCGCGCTCGAAGCGGTCGCCGACGCGATCGACGACGTAGGCGCGGAACGACTCGGGGTCAGCTGCCATGCCACCTATCATCGCCGCGGTCGGCGGCCCGCGCAGGCCCGTCCCGGCCATCGCGATCCCGCCGGGGATGAGCGCGGCGCTCGACCCACGTCGGCAGGGCCGCGCGGTAGGCTGCGGGATATGGCCAATGACTGCCAGGTCTGTGCCAAGCATCGCGGCGAGGGTCAGCTTCGAGGCGAGCTCGTAGCCTGCCTCGAGGGCTTCTGGATCTACCACGCCGGGCCCGGCGAGGATGGCCTGGCGCCGCTCGGCTACCTGTTCATCGAGAGCGACCGCCATGCCCCGTACCTCGACGATCTCACGGACGTCGAGGCGGCGGCCCTGGGCCGGCTTCGGACTCGCCTGGCGGGTGCGCTGCGCGCCGAGCTGGATGCGGAGCATGTGTTCGCGGCGGTGATCGGTCGCGGCATCGCCCACTTCCACGAGCACGTCGTCACCCGCCATCCTGGCGCACCGGCCGACGTCCCATGGCACCAGAGCGACGACGTCGCACCGCGCGCGGACGAGGCGGCGATCGCCGACCTGGCCCGCAGGCTGGGCGGGCGCCTGGCCGCGACCTGACCTCGGCACTTCGGCGGGGGCGGGGTATCATTCGGCCCGGCCGCTGGCGCGTGGCTCAACGGTAGAGCACCTGACTCTGGATCAGGGGGTTCCAGGTTCGAATCCTGGCGCGCCAGCCAACTCCCAGGGAGTGTGGCGCGTCCCGTCGTGAGCCGCGACTCCGCCCCGTCCGAACGCAGGAGCCGCGCCCGACATGACCACCCCACCGGCCGGCCTCGAGGGCCCAGAGCGTCGCGACTTCATCCGCGAGATCGTCGCCGCGGACGTGGCGGCCGGCAGGGTCGATGCACCGGTCACCCGCTTCCCGCCCGAGCCCAACGGCTATCTCCACATCGGCCACGCCAAGTCGATCTGCCTGAACTTCGGGGTCGCGGCCGAGTTCGGCGGCCGCTGCCACCTCCGGTTCGACGACACGAACCCCGAGAAGGAGGAGCAGGAGTTCCTCGACGCCATCGAGGCCGACGTCCGCTGGCTCGGCTTCGACTGGGGCGAGCACCTCTATCACGCGTCCGACTACTTCGAGCAGCTGTACGGCTGGGCGGGCCACCTCATCGAGGCCGGCCTCGCCTACGTCGACGACCAGTCGGCCGACCAGATACGCGAGACCCGGGGCACCTTGACCGGCCCCGGCCGCGACTCCCCGTGGCGCGACCGGCCGGCGGCCGAGAGCCTCGACCTCTTCGCCCGGATGCGGGCCGGTGAGTTCCCCAACGGCGCCCGGGTCCTGCGGGCCCGGATCGACATGGCCTCGCCGAACCTCAACCTCCGCGACCCGATCCTCTATCGGATCGTCCACGCGTCGCACCCCCGGACCGGCGACGCCTGGTGCGTCTACCCGACGTACGACTTCGCCCACGGCCAGTCCGACGCGATCGAGGGCGTGACCCATTCGATCTGCACCCTCGAGTTCGAGAATCACCGGCCCCTCTACGACTGGCTCATCGAGCACCTGCCGGTCCCGCACGTCCCCCGCCAGGTCGAGTTCGCCCGGCTCAACCTGACCCACACCGTGCTCTCGAAGCGAGTCCTGCTGCGACTCGTCCAGGAGGGCCGCGTCCGGGGCTGGGACGACCCCCGGATGCCGACGATCTCGGGCCTCCGGCGGCGCGGCTTCCCGGCCGAGGGCATTCGCGACTTCGCGGCCATGATCGGCGTCGCCAAGACCGATTCGGTCATCGAGGTCGGCCAGCTCGAGTTCGCGGTCCGGGCCGTCCTCAATCGGACGGCCCCGCGGCGGTTCGGCGTCCTCGACCCGCTCAAGGTCGTGATCACGAACTGGCCCGGGGACCGGATCGAGGCGATGGAGGTCGTCAACAACCCCGAGGATCCCGCTGCCGGCGAGCGCCCGGTGGCCTTCGGACGTGAGCTCTGGATCGAGCGCGAGGACTTCCTGGAGGAGCCGCCGCCGAAGTTCTTCCGGCTCGCGCCGGGCCGCGAGGTCCGGCTCCGGAACGCCTACTTCATCACCTGCGACGAGGTCGTGAAGGACGAGTCCGGGACGGTTGTCGAGCTGCGCTGCACGTACGACCCGGCGACCCGCGGCGGCGACGCGCCCGACGGCCGGCGCCCGAAGGCGACCCTCCACTGGGTCTCGACGGCGCACGCCGTCCCGGCGGAAATCCGGCTCTACGACCACCTCTTTGCCCAGCCGTTCCCGGGCGCCGGGGGCACGGACCTGTTCGGCGACCTCAACCACGCGTCCGAGACGATCGTCCACGGCGCGATGCTCGAGCCGGCGCTGGCCGACGCGCCGGTCGGCGCGACGGTCCAGTTCGAGCGGCTGGGCTACTTCGTCAAGGACCCCGACTCGGGACCGGACGCGCCCGTCTTCAACCGGACCCTGACCCTTCGCGACACCTGGGCCAGAGTCAGGGCGAGCGGCTGAGTCGCCCATCGCAGCCGCCGGATCGCGCCCGCCGCGGCCCTCAGAGCCCGCCGCGCCGTCACCGCGCGGTGGCGTGGCTGGTCAGGGCCTCGGCCGTCAGCGCCCGATCGTAGATCGCCAGCTCGTCGAGGAGCCCGCAGAGGAACCCGGCGTCGCCCCGGCCGATCTGGTCGATGACCATCTCGCCCGACCATGGTCCGCCGGTCGCGTCCAGCACGCCGTCGAGGTAGATGCGCGTCCCCGTGGCGTCGCGTGTCACCGCCCAGTGCTGCCAGCGGTCGAGGGTCGCTGGGCTGCTGGCCACGACGACATCGCCGAGCTCGGCGGTGAACAGCCGGAGGCGATAGTCGAAGAAGTTGAGACTGGGAGCCTCGAGCGAATGACCGACGATCGCGTCCGCGTTGTCGACGCCATCGCACAGATAGACCCAGGCCTCGACGGTGAAGTCGTCGACCGCCAGCCGCGGAATCTCGACGTACGACCCCGAGCCGTCGAAGAACAGCGCCCCGGTTCCCGTCGACCCGGTCACGCCAGCCGGCGTCCCGATCCAGGTCCCATCCGCGCCGCCCGTCGCGTCGATCGCTGTCCCCTCCCTAGCCTCGTCGAGGTGCCACAGGTGGACCGGTGCATCTCCGGCGACGACGGCCCGGTATCCCGGGCCGTCCCGCAGGTCCATCGGACCCACCGCTGGATCCGGGCACGCGGGTGGCAGCTGGTCGGCGGTGATGATCGTCTCGACCGATGCGGTGCACCCAGCGCTCGCGCTGATGACGAGCCGACCAAGGTCCTCCGGGGAGGGCGGCAACTCGAGCCCGAACCGGCCGCCGGCGTCGGTCCGCAGCTCGCCCCGGTCCGTGACCGTGATCGTCGTGTGGGAGCCATCCGCCCGATCAAGCACCAGGACGACGTCGGCATTCGCTCCGAATCCTCGGCCCAGCAGGATCGGCCAGCGCCCGCCGACCGCGATCTCCAGGGAACAGGCCGAGGCGTTCGGGCTGGGTGACGGCGCAACGATCGAGGCCGGGCCGGGACGCAGGCCGATGAACAGGCCGGCGCCCCCGACAACCACGGCCAGGATCGCCACCGCGGCGACGAGCGACAAGGGCAGTCGGAGCGTCAGCATCCGCGGCTGACGGGTCTCGCGAAGGCGGTCGATCGTCGCGTCGATGGCGCGCTCCGAGCCTCGCTCCGGCCCGACGGCAAGCCACTGCCGGATCCGCTCCTCGGCGGATGGGACGGTGGATCGGTTCATGCCGACTGCTCTCCGACGGACGTGCCCGCGCGCTCGTCGGCCTCGAGCGCGGCACGGAGCGCGCGCGTGCCGTAGTGGAGTCGCGAGCTGATCGTTCCCACCGGGACCTGGAGCAGGTCGGCGATGGCGGCCGGGGCCATGTCCCGGTAGAAGTGCAGCACGACCGCCGCGCGCTGCTCCGGTGGCAGGCGGCTGAATGCCCGGCCAAGGCGTTCTCGCTCGAGGACGCTCTCGTCAGGTCGAGCCACGAGCTCCGCGATCGGGCGGACGGCAGACTGCAGGCGACGCCGGCTCCGCCCACGCAGCAGGTCGTAGCAGGTCCGGATCAGCAATCGCAGCTGCCAGGCCTCGTATCGATCGGGGTCACGCAGCTTCGGGATCTCGCGCCAGCCGCGCAGAAACGCCTCCTGGGTGGCGTCCTCGGCATCGCCGGCGTCGGCGACCATTCGCCGGGCCACGGCGTACAGGCGATCGTAGTTGGCCCGCACCAGCAGCTCGAACGCGGCGCCGTCGCCGGAACGGGCCCTGATCACGAGCGTCCGCGTCGCCGGTTCGTCGATCACTCGGTGAACTCGAAGCCAGCCAGGAACCGGTCGAGCGTCTCGCGGTCATCCATCGCGATCGGGACCTCGTGGTACACGTAGAGCAAGAATGCCCGATCGCCGTGGGTGAAGACCACCGCCATCGGCAGCGGCTCGCCGACAGGTCCCTCGAGGACGACCGCCGGTTCACCGCCGACGCTGACCGTGACAGGGCTCACCTCGTAGCCCGCCACGTCCTGCATCAGGCGGCGGGCCAGGCCGTCGGCCGTCTCCCCGGGGAGGGGGCCGCCAGGGGTCAGCGGGCCGTCACCAATCGGGCCCGAGGTGAGGACGATCTGCGTGGCCCACACGTCGAGCATGACGGGCACGCCCACCGGGAACGTGACCGAGCCGGCCACGACCTGGTGGTAGCCGAACCGGCCGACCCAAGGTTCAGGCCAGCCCACTGGAACGCGCACGCGGTAGCCGAGTGCGGCGTCCTCGAACACGATCGCCGGGGGCGGCGCCGGGTTCTCGAGGAAGAAGGCTGTCGACAGCTCGGTCGCATCGACATCCTGGTTCGTCCCGCCGAAGACCGAGGCTCCGGACGCGCCAGGCCAGGTGTGGCCGCCGTCGCCGACGCGGTAGACGACGACGGGCGCGCGGCAGTTGTCCCACTCGAAGGGCACGACCCAGTCACCGACCACGTCCTGCTCCTGTGGCTGGGGGTCGCAGCCGTTGTGGACCGCCCAGGCCGCGGCCCATTCGAGAACGTCCTGGTAGGCCGGGTGATCGGCAAACTCGGGGAGCGGGTTCAGGCCGCCCCGCCACGGGACGAGCGGATCCAGGAGGCCGTGGATCGAGACGGCCGCCACGGGCCGGTCGGGGACGCACCTCGTGCCCGCGTCACCGTGGACGGCGGCAACGAGCGAGACGGCCACGATCCGCTCGTCGCGGCAGGCCGCGAGCTGGGCCATCGCGCCGCCCATCGAGAGGCCCACGGCGTACACGCGGCGCTGGTCGAGGCAGGCTTCGGCCTCGAGGCCGTCGACGATTGCCCGCGCGAAGGCGGCATCACTGGCCTGATCCGTGGCCTCGGGCGTGTTCCAGGCCTGCCGATCGCCGACAGCGTTGGGATAGGCGACGAGGAAGCCGTCGGCATCGGCACGACCCGAGAAGCCCGTGAGGTCGACCATCTGTTGGCCGTCCATGTAGGCCTCGTGGAACACGAGCACGAGCGGCAGCGGCACCCCCGGCTGCACGCCCGGCGGGACGTGAAGGAGGGCGGTCCGATCCTCGCCATCGATGGCGAGCTCGATCGTCGAGTCGCCCGGCTCCGGCGGCGGGCGGTCGCAGCCAGGCGACCCGACGGCCCCCGGCTGATCGAGGGCCGGCGGAGGCGTGACCGTGGGCCGCGGCGCCGGCGTCGAGGTCGGTGTCGGGGTGGCCGTGGCCGGCACCGGAGGACTCGTCGTGGCCACCGGCGCCGGCGCGCATGCCGCGATGAGCATGGCCGACCCGAGGAACCAGGCCCGCCCCACTCCCAGAACCTGCATGTCCGGCACCCTCCACAGCTCACCCCGCGGTGAAGGCGCTTGGTCCAGGCGAATCCTTCAAATTTCCGGCCAACGTGCATCGCGGGATTCGCGCGTGGGCATGGGGCGGGTCGGACGGGGCCGACATTCGGCGCGGGTTCGGCGCGGCCATCGCCGCCCCCCTCGGGCGCGAGTCCACGCCACGTGGACGAGCCGGGCGGGGCGATGGGCTACGCTTGCCACGGCCGGTTTCGGGGTAGATTCGGTGGCCCCGAGCGCCGCTGGCGAGTGGCCAAACGGTAAGGCACCTGACTCTGGATCAGGGGATTGGAGGTTCGAATCCTCCCTCGCCAGCCAATTCCACAAGATGTAGGGATCACGAACCGCTGAACCACCACATCTTGTGGCCTGACCGGGTCCGGACATCGGTCGGCCAGGAGGCCGACGATGGTTTGGGCACCTGACACTACTGATCTTTGGGCACCTGATTCGGGGCGCCCTGACCTATGGGCATCTGATTCGAAGGGACGCCTGATCCTCGGACGGGCGGTCGAACTGTTCCTCGCCGCCAAGGCGGCCGAGGGTGCGTCGCCCCGCACGATCGAGTGGTACCGAATGATCCTGGTCCGGCTCGTCCGGGCGATCGGTTCGGAACGGGCGCTCGACGGCCTCGACCCGGCCGAGCTGCGAGCCTGGCTCGTCGAGCTCCGGACGACCCTCTCGCCTGTGAGCGTCGCGGGATACGTCCGGACGCTCCGGGTGCTAGGCAACTGGCTCGCGGCCGAGGGCCTGGCCGAGGCGGCCGCCCTCCGCGGGCTGCGCCGGCCGCGCGTCCCGCACAAGGTTATCGAGCCGGTCGCCGACGACGTCCTCCGCCGACTGCTTGCGGTCTGCTCGGTGCGCGACCGGGCGATCGTGCTGCTCATGCTCGACACCGGGCTCCGCGTCTCGGAGGTGGCCGGCCTCCGGCTCGGCGACCTCCGAGCCGACGGGACGCTCAAGGTCCGCGGCAAGGGCTCCCACGAGCGGATGGTGCCCGTCGGCTCGACCGCCCGACAGACCATCGTCCGCTACCTCGGCCAGCGTGGCCCTGGACGGCCGGACGAGGCCCTGTTCCTGGGTCGGAAGGGCGAGATCAGCGCCCGCGGTCTCCAGCACATGGTCCGCCGGCTCAAAGGCCGGGTCGGGGTGACGGGCCGGCTCAGCCCGCACTCACTCCGGCACACCTTCGCCCGCAGCTACCTCGTCAACGGCGGCGACGTGTTCAGCCTGCAGCGGATCCTCGGCCACACGACACTCGACATGGTCAAGCGCTACGTCGCCCTCGCCGATGTCGACCTCGTGACCCGCCATGCGGCGGCATCGCCCGCCGATCGGCTCGCTGGCACCGGGCATCGATAAGAGCGACTCATTGTCCACGAGAGTGTTCAAGGGCTGGCTGGCCCGTGACCGATGCTAACGAGACACCTTCTTGCATGGTCTCGACACCGCGATCAAGAACCACATGAACCGATGCGGCAGGCTGCTGTGGGTCGCCGCCGATGATGATCAAAACAGGGCGCGGGCATCGGTACTGGCCGTCGCGTGAGAAGGCCAGGATCTGGGCCAGGTCCCGCCTGCTCGGTTGCGGCGAGGCGTATGGGTGGCAGTGCCACTCGCCGACGTAATAGAGCCCGCGATGCCAGGCAGCCCGAAGGCGGTGGGTCAGGCCGACCACACCGCGAACGAAGGCTGCTGGGAACGACCTGGAGTCCGACGGCGCGCCGGTTGCCTCGACCACGCGCACACGGTCGCCGAACTCCGTGTACCGACCGACCAGGATTCCGCCCGTCTCTTGTCGGCCGGCACGACGTGCGGCGCGGTACATGGCACTCAGCGCCTGGTCCTCAATGTCGACGGCCACCGACGCATCGGTAGCGACGAACGAGGCCATCACGCTGTCACCGGCGTCGCGGCTCTCGTGACCGAGCCGTCGCCGGCGCGCTCCCAGACAACGAAGCGCGGCCCTGCGTTCGCGGTCTGGACCTGGCCTTCCAACCAGGCTACCGCGGTGGCCGCCAGCTGCACCACATGGTCGTCACGCGCGGGAAAGACGGAACTCCAGCACCCGATCCCCTCCCACGGGTACTCGTCGGGTCGGCGGGCGTCCGCTTCACTCCAAGGCCTGATCTCCTCTCGGAACTCGCCGGCCGGGAACTCTGGACCACGAGCGGCGAAGGCGTAGACCTTCTCGGCGCCAAACGATAGCGAGATGGATGCGATCGTGGTCTCGGAGGTCCAGGTCATCTCGCCGAGCGACGCGATCACCGAGTCCGAACCCGTCGTGTCGATGACGAGATCCGCCGCTTCGATCCGCGCGCGCGCCTCAGAACCGAGGTTCGGCAGGGACTCCGCGAAGCCCGTAACCGACGCGTTCGGGCCGACCGCGTTGAGCCGGGCCGCGAGCGCGAGCGCCTTCGGCATGCCAACGCTCACGGTTGAAAGGGTGTGCCGGACCAGGTTCCCGGCTTCGAGGACCCCGCCGTCGATGATCGCCAGGTCCGTGACCCCACCACGAACCAGCATGTCTGCGACTACCGACCCAAGAGCGCCGGCGCCGACCAGCACCACCCTGCGCTCGCTGAGCTCTGCGGCGAAGCGTCCTCGGGCAGCGAGGTGGTCTGGATGCCAGTTCTCAGTCCGGACCCACGCCAGCGTGGCCGCTGGGGAGAGTGCCCCGATCTGGCGGTCAGCCACGATGAGCGCCTTATCGGCGCGGAACCCCGGGTAGGCGGTCTTCGAGCCCTTTCGATGGAGCGCGGGCAACTCGAAGGCCTCCCAGGCGTATTCGCAATGCTCCCCGCCCATCACTGCGGAGATCGGGAAGCCGACGAGGACGAGATGGCTTCGGCCGTCGCGAATTTGATCGGCCACCCCGGCGACGACGTCGATCGCGTTGAAGCCCTGGGCGCGCGCGATCGCGTTCAGTTCCGCCCACGTGGCCGGCGCCCGCCAGTACCGCTCAACCGGCATGGCCTCGAACCGAAGCCAGACGCCGAGTGACTCCTTCGCCTCGGCGATGTGCCGGCCCCATGGGACGTCGACGACGGATCGGCCGCGCGGGTCGCGAAACGCTCGCGCGGCGACGACGCGCCGGCCGCTGTCCGAGACCGACGCGATCGCCGCCAGCCCACCCCGGCCGCTGACGCCAGTCCACGATGCGAACGAGTCGGCACTCTCGCGGAAGGCGACGATCGGTCCTTTCGTATCGCGTCGTCCGAAGACCGGCAGCTCGAAGGGCTCGCCAGGCTTGATCAGCTCGCCGCGCGAGGCGGCCCGGAGCCATTCGAGGGCGCGCCATACGTGCCACGGGAGGCGCTCGTACGCGGTGATCGGGTCGTATCGGGCGGCCGCGAGCTCGTGGCCGGAGATGGTGTGAACCAGGCACAGCATCCCTGCCCGCCACGGAACGTCGAAGTCGCCTGGGGTGTTCAGCTCCTGGTGGGGAAAGGTCTCCTCGATCCCGCCGTCCTTCGCGGGGAAGATCTGGATCCGGCCGCGCGGGTACTCGGCATCGGCGAGCACGAACCAGCGCGTGACCGGCGGGATCGGGTCGACGTCGCCCAGATCCTTGGGCTTCAGGGCCAGCTCGAGCTGCCACTCGCCTGTGGCAAGCTGGGCGGACGGCAGCCAAGGCCCGACCGACGCGATCTCTGTGTCGAGGTCCTCGATTCCGCGGCGGCCGGCTTCGAGTTCGGCGCTGGGCTCAGCCGAATCGGCCACTCGAGGTCACCGTGGCCGGGCCGGTGGGCGCGCTGAACGGCTTCTCGGGCTTCGGGAACTCGTCGCCGAACAGGTCGTGCCAACGCTGCGTGCTCTCGGCGTTCGTCTCCGCGCCAAGGGCCGCGCGCGCCGCCCCGGCCGCGGTCTCGACCAGCTTCCAGAACGTCGCGAACTGCTCGGCCGTGACCTTCTTAAAGACATCGTGCTCGGGCACGCCGCGGTCGGGCAGATTGGGCTTCTGCCCAGTCTGGACGTGGATCCGGTAGTTGTCGCGGATCGCCTCAAGCGCCAAGGTCACGCCCTCGGCCACCGACTCAACCCCGTCGGGGCAGGTGTCGCCGACCAGGTGCTCCAGCGGATACCCCTTCGGGTACTTGCCGTCGGGATTCTCCTTCCGCCACCACTTCAGGGTGCGGACGACGTTGATGTAGTTGCCGTCCGTGTCGTCGTTCTTCTCCTGAGTCCAGCGGATCTGCTCGAGCGGGTGGGTCCGCTCCCAGCGACCGAGGTCGCGGGACGGGATCAGCAGCGGATCCCGCTGCCACTCCTCGAGCCGGGCGCTCTTGGCAATGCGGTCGAAGGCCTCGCGGAAGTTCAGCGGCTCGGGCGCCGGCACGCCTGTCCGGGCGGCCTTGAACGTCGGGTCGACCGACTCGAAGAACTCCTGCTGGATCTTCGAGGGCGCCGCGGTCACGACCAGGTCGAGGGTGACATCCTTGCCGTTCGGCGTGATCTTGATCGCGCGGTCCTGGCGCTCCCAATGGCGCGGGTAGTTCTTCTCGAGGAACGGCGTGAAGCGCGCGACGACGAGGTCTGGCGTGTAGCGGGTGGGGTCGAGGGTCGTGACCACCACGACGTCCACGTCGGCGTGGCTGTCCTCGCCGTTGGGCTTGGTGCCGGTGTCCCGGCGGTAGCTGCCCTGGAGGAACGTCGAGACGATGATGTCGCGCAGGTCGGCATCGGCCAACAGCAGCCCGCGCAGGCGGATGTGCTCATCCCGGCACTGGCTGGCGAGCTCCTCCGGCAGCCGGATGTTCTTCAGGAAGCCATCGAATGCGGCCGTCGCGTTGGTCACGGTTCAAGTCCTCCTCAAGCGGTCAGCGGTAAGTGGAACGCAGGCGTGTAGCCGCCGGGCGTGCGGTTATCAAAGTCGAACTCGTAGGTGATGGACCGACCGAACGCGCGTCCCTCGCGCCCGATCAGGTAGGCGAGCGCCACCGGGACCGACGCGAAGACGTGGACCGGCGCCTCTCGCTCGTCGGCGGTTCGCCTTGCATCGACGAGTTGGCCGAGGTCGTGCACAAGCGCCCAAGCATGGTCAGCGCCCTGGACGGACGTCGGGCCGGCGCCACCGGTAATCGTGAAGACGAGCATCCGTCCGATCCCTGGTGACTCCTTGGCCGCATAGATGCGGACGTCTTCGGCGGTCAGACGGGTGACCTCGATCGCGAGCGCGAGACCCGGTCCGTCGCCGACGTGCTCCTCGCGAACGGTCCAGAGCTCGCCCGGAACCGAGGTTTCTGTCCTGCGCCAGACGACCCGCCCCTCCCGCTGGACCGGAGCCACATCAGCGTCGGTCTTCCCGAGCAGGTACCCCGCCAGATAGGCGATCGAGAGATGAGCGTCGAGGTACAGGTCGAACGCACCATGATCGGTGATCCTCGCATCGAGGAAGTCGCGGATCCGGGGCGCGAGGTCCCGGCCCCAGTCGACTTCCATGGCCTTGTACCGGCCGTGGAAGTCGGGGACGAGGTTCAGGGTGGCCGCGTGGTCCTCGAGGTTGATGGCCGAGCGCGAGAAGCTCTTGATGGCGACGTCGCGAGGATCCGACGCCGACCGAACACGCCTGCCTCGCCAGAGTTGCGCCTTCTCGAGAAGCGGGCGGAGCGAGTCGCGGCGGTGCTCACGGACTCCGGACTCGATGAAGCCCCGAGCCATCCCGATGTAACGATCGTCAATTTCCGCGCCAGACGGCGGGATCATGCCCGCCAGGGCGAGACCGCTGGCAACGTCCTGCTTGACCCGATACATCGGCATGTTGTCCCAGATCCGGAGGTGCCGCAGCACGCGCTCGAGCTCGTCGTCGCCAACGCCGCCCAGGTCGGCCCGCCATGTCTCCCTGACCTTCGCGACCTCGGTTCCGCTCTCGAACAGCTTCCGGGTGATGATCTCGCCGTCGTTGTTGCTCACGAGCGTTCGGAGGATGTCGTTGGGGTCGAATCGCCACGCCGTGACCAAGGTGAGGCGCTTCGGAATGTCGCCCCCCTTGGTCGCGGCATACGCCTTGTCGAGCAGGGAATGGGCCGTCGCGCCGATGAACGACGGCGTCGAGAGGTCGAAGGCGCGGATCGTTTCGCGCCCGTCCACGTGATACTTGAGCTGGTAGTGGTCGACCTCGATCTGTCGGAGGTCGTGGCTGTAGAGCGGGATCCGGTTGACCGCGACCACGTCGTCGAAAGCTTGGATGATCGGGTGCTCGAGGTAGACGACCTCCGCCGGGTCGTCCTCCATGAACAGCCGCGCTGCCTGAATCCAGAAGTAGCGGTGCTGGTAGTCCTCGCCGAACAGGATCGGCGCCACCTTCGTTGTCACGGCACCGGATCCCGACGCAGTACAGGCATACGGGTCAGGCCGTCGCTCCGGCAGTTGTGGCGCTGGGTCCCGTCAACAATCCAAACCACTCTGTTCGCTCTCCGCCAAGTGCGTCTCGTGAGGGGCATACTAGCCGACTTGACGACGGTGGTCAAATCGCGTAGTGTACGAGCGTATTCGTATGGGAGGCGAACTCATGGCCATTTCGCCGACCGCGGACATCGGGGCGAACCTTCAGCGGCTGCGGGGGATGCGCGGCCTTACCCAAGAGGCAGCGGCAGAGGCCGCCGGCTTGTCTCGAGCCGCGTACCGGAACGTCGAGGCTGGGCTCAGCGAGCCCAGAGCCTCGACTCTCGTCGCGCTCGCAAAGGCGCTCGGGGTGTCACCGGCTGACCTCTTGCTCCCGGCGCCGGCGCCTCCCCGGGCGCGGTTTCGCTCGAAGCTTAGGCTGAAGGACCGCCCTCGAATTCTTCACGATGTCGGGCGCGAGCTCGACGACTACGCGTCCCTCGAGCTTCTCGTCGACGAGCCGCGACCCTACCTCTTCGCGGACTTCAACGCTCCCCAAGGTCCAGATCGTGCCCGCAAGGCGGCCGAGCTCGTCCGGAAGCAACTGCACCTCGGCGACGACCCGATCTTCGACATCAGCGGACTTCTCGAAGACAAGGTAGGGATCAAGGTCCTGTGGCTCGAGATCGCCTCCGAGGGGTTCTTTGGCCTGTCTGTGGCGGAGGATGGGTCAGGGCCCGCGATCGTGGTGAATAGCTGGGATCGCATTAGCGTCGAGCGACAGATCTTCACCGCCGCCCACGAGCTCGGCCACCTGCTTCTGCACCGAGACGAGTTCAACCCGGACGAGATTGCGGAGCACGTCGATGCTGAGCGCGAGGCGGACGTGTTCGCCGCCTACCTCTTGATGCCCGAGCCTAGGTTCACCAAGGAGTGGCAGGAAGTGCTGGGCCTTCCCCTCTTCGACGCCGTCATGAAGGTCAAGCGGATCTTCCGCGTGAGCTACAGGACTGTGCTGCACCGCCTCGACGAGGAGGGGATCAAGGATGTCTGGCGTCGGTTCATGGCGCAGGCGAAGATGCGCTTGGGTCGATCGCTGACTCGAACCGATGAACCTGACCCTTTGACCCCGGCCGCCCGCGGAACCGCGGCGCCCGAGCCCCTCCGTGGTCGCGAGCCGTACGAACTCGCCCCGAGCGACTTTGATCCAGACCGCCGGATGCGTCTCATTCGGCGGGCGCTAGACGAGCGTCGGATGTCGCTCAGTCGCGCGGCTGAGATCCTCGGCATCGATCTGCGGAAGATGCGCGATCTGCACCAATCGTGGGCGTAGCCGGTGGAGGGGGCGGCTCGGCTCGAGCTAGTCGGTGACGCCAATGTGCTCATCGACATAGCGGATGCGAACGAGGCGGTCCTGGCGCTAATCGCTCAACACCTGGCGCGAGTTGTTGTCCCCACACCTGTACTCGCGGAGGTAGACAGTCTCGACGAGTTGAAATGCGCGGCGCTGGGCGTGGAGGTCGTTGAGCCCACGATGGATCAACTTCGAGAAGCTGCCAATCCTCACCCCGCGCTCTCCTTCGCGGACAAGGTCTGCCTAATCGTCGCGCGAGATGGCGGAGCGACCTGCTGGACCAACGACGGGCCACTCAGTGATGAATGCCAAGCCAACGGAGTGCCGAGGATGCGCGGACTGCGGCCACTGATCGAGCTCGTTGAGGCCGGAGCTCTTGCTCTCGATGTCGCTGTCGGGACCGTCGATCTCATTAGCGCCAATAACCCCTACATCACACCCGCGATCGTGTCCGAATTCCGCCGGCTCGCAGACGAAGCCCATCGGCGGTGGCGTGGAGGCTATTGAACGGTCGTCGAAATCAAGAACGGCTGCCTCGCCGAGCGTCTCACTGCAGGCGATCGACCGGCGAGGCCTGGCGGTGGACGGCGCGGAGATCGTCGTCCAGAAGGTCAACGTACCGGCGCGTTACCTGAATCGAGCGAGGGCTGTGGCCGAGTATGCGCTGAAGGCTGAAGACGTCGCCGCCGTTGGTCAGGAACGCTCGGGCGAAGGTGTGGCGCAGGATGTGTGGCGAGCAGCGGGTCTCGATGCCAGCTCGTCGGGCCACTCGACGCACGAGCTGATGGACGCCACGTGGGGACAGGCTCGAGCCTTGCGGTCCAGCGAAGAGCGGCGAGCTGGCGACGGGCACGGGGCGCCTGAAAGACGTCCACGCGCGTAGGGCCTTGCGGGTTCGTCGCCCGATCGGCACGACGCGTTCGCGGCTCCCCTTGCCCATCACGCGACAGCGACCCTCGATGAGGTCGACGTCCCCCACCCTGAGCGCCGCGAGCTCGCTCAGCCGTATCCCTGTATCGATCATCATCAAGACGAGCGCGAGATCACGCTGGGGGTGACGTGACTCGGCGGCCGCCTGGATCAGCCGGCCGATCTCGTGATCGCGAAGGCTCGGGACGAGCTGGTCGGGGACTCGCGGGATCGGCACGGCACGAACCGGGTTGGCGGGCATGTCGAGCTCGGCGGCTAGCCATGTCCCGAATGCCTTGATGGTGCGGACGCGACCCGCCAGGCTGCTCGGTGCCAGCGGAGTCGGCCGCGCGTTCAGGGCTAGCAACCAACGCCGGACGGCGGCGGGCTGCAGATCGGCGACGGAGGTCACGCTTCCGTCGCGCTCGAGGAACCGGATGAACTCCGCCAGATTCGCGCGATACCACTCGATTGTCCGCGGGCTGCGGCCAGCGACCCGGAGCGCGACGAGATACTCCTCGACCACGCTCAGCAGCCGATACCCGTCGAGCGAGGGCACGAGGGCGGAGGCCGCCGCCGGATTCACGGCTGGAGCTCCAGGTACCGTCGGAAGAGACGGTCGCGGACTTCGTAGCGTCCGCGCTGGCCGTTGGCCAGTCGATCGATGTGCCCGCGTGCGGCCAACCGATGGAGCGCCTGCCGGGTCGCCGCCGGCCTGATCCCGAGTCGCACTGCCGCCGCCTCGATCTCGCCGGACGAACGAGCAGCTGTCTCCGACGCCACCACCGACACGACCTGACGCTCCACCGGTGCCATCACCGACCAGCGCGCAGCGAAGATCTCCTGGCTGACCGACGCAAAGGCGCGCTCGAAGGCCGCCGCGAACTCCGCCCTGCTGACCGTCCCTCGCTCGGCGGCATCGAAGGCGAAGTAGGCGAGTTTCTGGAGGTAGTACGGCCGGCCGCCGGAGAGCTCGACAATCTCCTTTACGACATCGTCGTCGAACGCGACGCCGGTCTCGGCCAGCGGCTTGGTGATCGCCTCCGCGGCTTCGGCGCCGGCGAGCGGCCCGAGCGTGACGGGCTCGAAGAACCTCACGAGCGGCTCGTGGGCGCCGCGGATCGAACCGAAGAGGCCCGGCGAGGCGGATACGACGAACGCGATCGCGATGTCGGTCGCGTACAGCTCGAGTGCGATCGCCCGGAGCTGAAGCAAGGCGTCGCCGGGAGTGGCGACCAAGTCCACGTCATCGACCATGACGACCAGGGTGTGGTGGTCTCCCAGATGAGCCCCGCGTTGGAGCGCTGTTCGAAGCTCCTTCTCAACCTGTAGCGCGGGCTTGCGGAGTCGCGCCTCGGCAACACCCACGTCCAGGCCAACCTCGAGGTCGAGTTTCGTGGTCCAGCCGCCGCCCGTCTCCGCCGCGACCGCACCCGCCAGCGCCGCGAGGAAGTCGTCTCTCGACTGCGGATACGCCATGGTCAGGACGACCCGGTCCCCGGCGGCCTCCAAGCGCCGACGCCAGTGCATGAGCAAGGTCGTCTTGCCGATCGCCCACTCCCCGAGCAGCGCGGTGTGCTGCGGGTGGCCCTCGCGGGTCCGCGCGACGCGCGCCTCGAGCATCGCGGTCTCCGGCTCACGACCAGACAACAGCGGCGGGAAGATGCCGCTGCCCGGTCGGAACGGGTTCGCCGATCGTGTTTGTGACAACTGTGACAACTCCTGTCACAAAGGTTTTGAGATGGTTCGGCCGAGGAAGCGCCGGTGGGCGCCGCCTCGGCCGGGTTGTGCACCTGCTGATCCACACTCCCTACTGCGCGGCGGCCGGGACGCGGAACCAGGAGCGGCTGCGGGCCACGTTCTGGATCGCGTCGAGGTAGACCTCGCTGTAGGGGACGCTGCCGCGCTCAGTGATCTGCCAGAGGCAGCTGAGCATCGCGCTGGCGACCATCAGGTTCGTCACGAGGAGCTGCGGACGCTCGGCGGCCATCACCTGGCAGCCGTCACCGCGCGGTTCCTCTTCAGTGGCCATGCCGATCTCCGGGTGGATCTCGGTCAGATGGCCGTCCACGGATGTGCCGTCGCGGCGGCGGACGAGCTGGACGTTGCCGTCCGTCTCGTCGTTG
>SCUO01000116.1 GCA_004297395.1 Chloroflexota bacterium
CCCATCAGGGGTACGCGACCGCTGCGTACGCCACTCACCTTGAGACGCCACAGCAGCTTCGCCCAACCCCAGGGCAACAGGCGCCCGCGCAGATCCCGCGCTGCCTCGTTGACATTGGGCAGCGCAACGATGAAGGCGACCGGGCGCCCGTCGATTTCGGCGATCTGCACATGGTCCTCGGGAAGCAGCGCCGCCATGACCTTGCCGAGTTCCATGAATTCGGCCCGGGTGAACGGCACGAAACCCCAGTTCTCCGCCCAGGCGTCGTTGAAAATATCGCGCAGGATTTCCAGCTCGGCCGCCAGATCACGGCGGCGCAGCGCGCGCAGTTGCACCTCCCGCTGCGCGCGCTCGGCCAGTTTCAGCATCACCGGGGGCGGCACGAAAGCGGATTTCACGGTGTAGGCGAACAAATCCTGGGCCTTCTCATAACCCTGTTCTGCCACCCGCACGGGGTAATAGGGCCGGCCGTGGCCCATCATCACAGAGGGCGGCGTTGCGAAGCCCTCGACCAGCAGACCGGCTTCCTCGTTGATGGACAGGTTGAACGGACCCCGGACTTCCGCGCAGCCCCGCTCGCGCAGCCAGCCTTCCGCAGCGGCAAACAGGACAGCGAAGACCTCGGGATCGTCCTCGGCTTCGAGCATCCCAAAGGAGCCCGCCCGATTGCCCTGGATTTCCTGCTGCAGACGGTCGATCTGCGCGGTGATGCGCCCCACCGGGCGGTCACCCCGGCGCGCCACCCAGGCCCTGGCTTCGGCGTGTTCGAACAGGGGGTTCTTGCCAAATACCCGCCGCCGTTCTTCAAGGCGCAATGGTGCGATCCAGTGCGGATCGTCCCGGTACAGCGCCGCGGCCAGCCCGAGAAAATCGCGCTGGTCGGCACGCCTGGACACCGGCGCGATGCTGAGGCTCGTCGGATCGATTTTGGTCATGGCTGGGGCCGTTAGCCGTGGGGTTGGACACTGTGCGGCTGCGTGGGCGCACCCCCGAAGCTCTACCGGCAAACGCTGCGCCGGCACTATACCAGAGGCACGGCAAGCCCTGGCGGGCGGCGCGGACCGCGCCATGCGAGGCCAATCGGCTTCGTAACGCGGGCGTCAGAACACGGGTTTTTCGAAACAATCAATTTTCCGGGGGAGCTGTTTTCCGGAACAACGATTTTTCAGGGGAAAGCAAAAAATGGAGGCTGGAGTCGGAATCGAACCGGCGTACGCGGAGTTGCAGTCCGCTACATGACCACTCTGCCATCCAGCCCGGAGCGGGCGCCATTCTAACCGAGACCTGCGCCCGATGTCATACCCCGGCGATGCAACACAGTCTTTGGTCGTCGACCTGCCGCCTACACCGCACCAGCCTATTCGCAGCTTGCGCGCCACCGCCAGCGACCCAGACCACAGGGCTCATTTGCCGGTCGCACCACACTTTTCGCGCGAGGGAGCGGCTATACTTCAGCAGGCACGTATCAGGGAGCCTGTGTCATGGCACTACGGATCAAAGTTTCGCTCAGTGTCGCACTGTTGCTGGCGTTCGTCACGCCACTGGTGGGCGCGGAAACCGTTTACAAATGGGTGGACGAACAGGGCGTCACCCAGTTCTCGGCGCTGCCTCCGGCCGACCGGAGCGCGGAAAAGCTCAAGGTCGAAGCGCCGGAAACCGCCGCCGGCACCACTGCGGAAACCCCATCCGCTGCCGGTGACGACGGGCGCCCCAAGGACATCACCGAGGGCGTCGCGAATCCGAGCGCGGCGGATCTCGCCCGTGAGGAAGCCAAACGTACCGAAAATTGCGCCACCGCCAAACGCAATCTGGAATCCCTCAATACCCGGGCTCACGTTCGCATCAAGGACGAGAAAACCGGCGAGGACCGCTACCTGACTCCCGACGAACACACGCAGTGGAAGAAGGACTCGGCGCTACGCATTGACGAATACTGCAAACCGGCGCGCCGCTGACCGACCTCTCACAGACCCCCGCACGGACAGCCCAGCCTGTCCGTGCGGAGGCAATCAGCCCGC
>SCUO01000070.1 GCA_004297395.1 Chloroflexota bacterium
GGGTCCACTCCCCGCCCTCGGCCTCGCCGAGCTCGCCGCGCCGAACGACATAGGCCCGCCCGCCACCCGCGAGGTGGCGCCGGACGATCGGCGACCCATCGCCTTCGAGCGAGAAGAAGGCCACCCGCGCCTGGACCGACCTCGCGATCGCGGCCACGAACGGGTCGTCGGCGTTGAGGATGACCCAGCCGTCGGACTTCGTGATCCGACAGACCGTCGCCTTGACCTCGGCCAGCTCGGGCAGGGTGTGGATGCCCTGGAGGTCGAGGTGGTCCGAGCTCACGTTGGTGAGGATCGAGGCCTCGTTCGATTCGTAGCCGACGCCGCGCAGGACGATCCCGCCGCGGGCGGTCTCGAGGACCGCGACGTCGACGTCGGACCGCTGCAGGATCTCCTGGGCGCCGCCCGGCCCCGTCCAGTCGCCCGGCTCGACCATCCGCTCGTCGACGAGGATCCCGTCCGAGGTCGTCGTCCCGACGTGCCGTCCGGCCCGCAACAGGATCCGGGTGATGAGCCGGGTGGTCGTCGACTTGCCGTTCGTGCCCGAGATCGAGACGATCGGGATCCGCCGGTCGACATCGCGGATCCAGGGCGGCGGCGAGGCGGAAGCGCGCCTGATCCGTTCCTCCCACGATGCGAGGAGGCGCTCCTGGGCGCCGGTCAGGTGGGCACGCCTGGCGGGCGTCGCGGCCCGATCCGCGAGGGCGACGGCCGCCTCGGCGATGAGGCGGGCCCGCTCGGCGCCGGTCCACGGCCAGGTCGCGATCCAGTGGCCCGGATCCGAGGAGCAATGGACCCGGATCGCGCCGCCGTCCTCGCCGTGCTCGCGGCGGAGGCGGGCCGCCCAACCGGCGAGGGTGGTCACCGGTTCCGGCCAGTCGCGCCTCGGGATGGCGGCGCCAAGCCGAACGAGCGAATGGCGGGCCGGGACCCGTGGGCCGTACCAGCTTCGGCGGCGCCCGATAGCGACCTCGACCTTGACCACCGGCTCGGGCCGGTAGACGCTGGGTCCTTCGAGGAGCCGGATCTCGATGAGGCGCACGATCCCGGGAGGATAGCAACGGGTCGTGGGCGTCGACCGCCCGATCCGCGCCGCGGCGCACCACCACGCTTGGCGCCGCGCCACCCGGCCGCGAGCCCGCCCCCACCGCCCCCGCGCCCTACACTCCCGTGCGTGGACACGATGACCCCCGGCGCCACGGTCGGCCCGGACGAGTTGCAACGCCTCGAGGCTACCGTCGCGGCCGGGCTCCCGGCTTTCCTCGAGGACCTCGAACGGCTCTGCGCCATCGACTGCGGGAGCTACTCGCCGGCCGGCGTGAACCAGGTCGCCGATTGGGTCGCGAGCGCATTCGAGGCCCTCGGCGGCGAGGTCGAGCGCCGGCCCGACCCGGAGGCCCGCTACGGGGATACGGTCATCGGCACGTTCCGGGGTCGCGAGGGCGCCGGGCGACGGCTCCTCCTCATCGGCCACATGGACACGGTCTTCCCCGACGGCACCGCGGCCGAGCGACCCTTCCGAATCGTGGACGGCGTCGCGTACGGGCCGGGCGTCACCGACATGAAGGGTGGCTTCCTTGCCGGGATCCACGCCCTGGCCGCCCTGCGCGAGCTCGGCGGCGGGCAATGGGACACCCTGCCCTTCGAGCGGATCACCTACGTCGCCAACCCCGATGAGGAGATCGGCTCGCCGAGCTCCACGGCCCACATCCGGGCGATCGCGGCCGATGTCGATGCCTGCTTCGTCCTCGAATGCGCGAGGGCCAACGGCGACTTCGTCTCGTCGCGGAAGGGGATCGCCGACCTCCATCTCTCGATCCACGGCCGGGCCGCCCACGCCGGCGTCGAGCCGGAGAAGGGCCGCAACGCGATCCTGGCCGGCGCCCGGATCGTCGAGCGCGTCCAGGCCCTCAACGGCCGCTGGCCGGGCGTGACCGCGAACGTCGGCGTCTTCCGGTCCGGGACCCGGCCCAACGTCGTGCCGGACCTGGCCGAGCTGGAGCTGGACGTTCGAGGGGTGACCCGGATCGAGCTCGACGCGGCCGTGGCCGCGATCCACGCCATCGCCGGCGAGCCCGGCGTCCCCGACGTCAGCGTCGAGATCGAGCAGATGGCCGGCTGGCTGCCGATGGAGAAGCTCGAGCGGTCGGGGCGGCTGGCCGACCACGTCATCGCTCTCGCGGCGCGGCTCGGGTTCTCGACCCTGGACGTCGGGACGGGCGGCGCTTCCGACGCCAACACGACCTCGGGCATGGGCGTTCCCACGATCGACGGACTTGGCCCGATCGGCGGCCGCGACCACTCGCCCGACGAGTACCTGGAGGTCGATTCGATCGTCCCGCGGACGACGCTCCTGGCCGCCCTCCTGCTCGCGACCGGCCGCGATCCGGTCGTCGCCGGCTGGCGGGCAGGGCCACTGGCCTGAGGCGGCAGGCAGTGGCTCGGCGGCGGATCAGCTCGGGCGCGCCGTGGGAGGCGCCGTACGGCTACAGCCGGGCGATCGTCGATGGCGACCAGTGCTGGGTGTCCGGGACCGCCGATCCCTCCGGCGAGCACCTCGGCGACCCGGCCGGCCAGGCCCGGGCCGCATTCTCGATCATCGGTCGGGCCCTGGCCGAGGCCGGCTGCTCGTTCGACGACGTGGTCCGGACGCGGACGTACATCACCGACCAGGCCTTTGGCCCGGAGGTGATGGCCGTCCACGGCGAGATCTTTGGCTCGATCCGGCCGGCGGCGACGCTCGTCGTCGTCGCGGCCCTCATCGAGCCGGGCCTGCTCGTCGAGTTCGAGGTCGACGCCGTCCGTCGCGGCCCCGCCGATGCCGCCCGGGAGGCCTGAGCCAGACCCTAGGCGGCGAGGCCGGTCGCCCTGGCGACCGCGGCGATGGCGGCCGCAGCGACCATCCCGACCAGCAGGCCCCGCCGCGCCATCACCAGGACCACGCAAGCCCCCACGGCCAGCCATTCAATCCCGACGTGGAACGACGGGTGTCGCGCCTCGTCGGTCTGGACCATGATCCCGACCGTGGCGATCGAGGCCAGGATCGCCGGCCCAACGAGGCCCAGGTAGTCGCGGACGCGTGACGGCAGGCGTTCGATCCCGGGCGCCAGGAGCGGCAGGGCTCGCGACGGGAACGTGACCGCCCCCATGAGCACCGCCAGCCAGACGAGGTCCGCGCTCATGTCACGCCGACGCCGGGGTCGGTCGCTGTCGGCGCGTCCGGGGCGGTCGGTCCCGTCCGTCCGAGCCGTCCGTCCGGCACCGCCAGGCCGACGAGCGGGCCCAGGAGCCCGCCGAGCAGCAACCCGGCGGCGGGATCCCAGGCGAGCCCGACGCCGACGCCGATGACAGCTCCCGCCAGCGCGGCCGCCAGGTCCCGGCGACCGGTCACGAGACCGACGGCCAGGCCGGCCATCGCGGCTGGGAAGATGACGTCGAGCCCGAACCGGGTCGGGTCGGGGATCGAGCCGCCGATCAGGACGCCTGCCAGCGTGGCGAGATTCCAGGGGATGAAGGTCGTGACGATCGCGGCCCACCAGTAGCCCCACAGGTCGGCTCGCCCCGTCCGCCGCCAGTGGGCGATCGTGAGGGCGAACGCCTCGTCGGTGAGCAGGTGGGCCATCACCGCCCGAAGGAGGCGCGGCCGGCCGGCGAGGTACGGCGCCAGCGACGCGGCGTAGAGGAGGTGGCGAGCGTTGAGGAACGCTGTCAGGAGCGCGATGAGGGGCCACGAGAAGCCGCTCACCACGTAGCCGATCGCGGCAAACTGGGCCGCCCCGGCGAAGACGATCACCGACATCGCGCCGGCCTCGATCGCAGAGTACCCGGCGTCCGCCGCGCTGATCCCGAAGACGAACCCGAAGCCGCTCGCGCCGACGATGATCCCGAGCCCATCCAGGACGAGCCGGCGGCGGGAGGCGCGGACCGGATCGGGCGCGCCTGCGGCGGTCATCGAGGGCCCTCCGTGCGGCCCTCGGCCGCAGGTCGTGGTAACCGGTAAGGCTTAGTCAGTCGGTTATCGCGATCCTAGGCAGCCAGGCTCAGCGCTGTCAAACGGATCAGCGGAGGAACGTCTTCGCGCAGGTGCCATCGCAGACGACGAAGAGGGCATGCAGGTCCCGGGCGTACCCGGCCGTGTGCAGGAGCCCGGGGCAACCCGGCGTCGGGCATTTCCAGACCCACCAGCGCTCGTTGGCGTCGAGCGGCGTCGTCTCCGCGGCGAGCTTCCCGGCGAGGTCCTCGCGGGCCTTGACCAGGGAGGCGATCGACTTCGCGCGGTCGGACTCGGATTCGCTCGTGTAGGGGTAGCTCTGGCCGACGTTCGAGGTCACCGATGCCTCCGGGACGGTCGAAATGGGAGGCCGGTGGCGGCGGTCGTGTGAGCGCAGCCGCGCCACCGGCGAGCGGGAGTATCGCACACGGCGTCCAGCGTGCTGGCCGGGGCGTGCGTCGGCGGCTGTGCCGGGACCGCATCGCCTGCGCGGGTCACGAATCCTGGAGCTCGCTTGGCGTGTCGCAATATCACCCGACGGCAGGGTCCGGGGAGTGGACCTCGGGTCTAGTTGCGGCGCCTCCCGTGGGCGCCAGCACCGCTGTCGAAAGCGGGTGCACCAATACGGCCCGAAGCTCCTCTGCCTGTTGGATGGCAGCCTGGCTGCGCAGGATGTTGGCCTCGATCAGCTCGCCACGGTACGCGTCGTCGTCGTAGTTCATGGTGTAGCCGGCTTCCCTGTCCATCGCCGCGACTGTGTTGGCGAGCCACTCGAAGTGCTCATAGATTCCCGGGTCCTGTTGAAGTTCGCGCAGTCGTTGGGCATTGGGCGCCAACAGTGTCCACCAGAGTCGGACGCGGTTGCCCACGAACGCGTAGACAATCCGTCGGTCGATGTGACCGGACCGAACGAGCCAACCGACCCGCTCCCAGTAGTCCCCGACATGGACCGTTGCCTGGTCGGAACCGCCGGGCTGATCGACGCCGTCTCGCAGGGGCAGCAGGGCAGCGAGCCGACTGCGGTGGAGCGCCTCGGAATTCCAGTCGCTGGCGAGGGCCGTCGCCTGCTCGATGGCGCCGGCGCTTGACTGCAGCCGGACCTGACGGTACAGCCCGATCAGGGACACGGCGACGACCACCAGTTGGAGCATCGACCAGAGCCACTCCGAGCCGGGACCGAACAAGGTCAGGCCTTCGAGGTTGATGAGCTTCACGTCGGTTCTCCTGCAGGCAGCCGCCAGGGGCATGGACAATAGGCGGGACGATAACGGCGAACAAGGCCCCGACCCACCGAAGCAGCGATACGGGGGCGAGTTGCGCGACGCCGACTGATCGCGAGATCGGTGGAACGCCTTCGCCCAGCGTCGGTGAATTCGCTCGCAGCCGGGATCTCGAATACGGCTGGACGACTCGAATTGCAATGCGCTGCGGCGCTCGAGGTCGACCGCGATGGCGTCCATGAGGCTGTTGTCGGGTGAACGCCATCGCGTGTCGTCGGCGAAACCAGCCTCGAGAAGCCTGAGCCGAGGCCGCTCCGCCGGGCGCGAGCCAGGCGGGCTTCGAGCTGGGACAGGCCGGTAGTCAGCCCCGCCGCATCAGCCGATCGAGAAGACTGCGCTTGCGTCGCGGAGCTGAACCGCCCGTCTGTGCTCGGTCGAGATGGGATCGCGAGGCAGGGAACCGGAGCCGGGCCCCTAGGCTGGTGGGCTCGCATCCTCGGGAATCCTCGGAACGGCCGTTCGGCCGAGCAACCGATCCCCGATTAGGCCGACGACCGCTCCGTAGATCAGGAAGGACGGGATGAACAGCCACGGGCCTAGCGTGCTGTTGGGACCCGAGAGCTTCAGTTCCGAGTCCGTCAGGAACAGGAGCCCCGGGACAAGGAACGCTGCAATCGCGTAGCCACCGCACGGACCACCCGCGGCCGACCCACCCACTTGCCGCCGACCGCGAGCAGGAGCCAGGCGTGACCGTTACCAGACGGCCGGGAGGCCGGCGCTCCGTGGATCGGTGGCGGCGGCGACCGAGCCGCCGTCGGCTGAGGGCCCACCTGCGACGAGCTCGATGGCGTGTTCGTGGCCGAGGTTCGAGTCGAAGGGCGCGCCGGGCCGGACGTCGTGGCCCATGGCGGCGAGCGCTTCGAGGAGGCCGGGCGCGAACCGCGGCTCGATCCGGAGCGCGGTCGGCGGCGCGAAGTGGCGCTCCGGCTCCACGAACCAGCGCGGCATCGAGACGGCCGTCCGGATGTCGAGGCCGCCGTCCACCAGGGCCGAGACCAGCTGGGCATGGACCTGGGGCTGAGCGTCGCCGCCCATCGAGCCCGCTACCACCCACGGCCGGCCGGGCTGGCCGGCCCGGAACAGCATCCCCGGCAGGAGCGTGTGGAGCGTCCGCTTCCGCGGCGCCAGGACGTTGGCATGCTCCGGGTCGAGCGAGCAGTACGAGCCGCGGTTCTGGTAGTGGATGCCGGTCTCCGGATCAACGAGCCCCGAGCCGAAGTCCATGTAGTTGGATTCGATCAGGCTGACGGCGTTGCCCTCGGCGTCGACGACGGCGAGGTACACCGTGCCGCCGCCGGGCGGGTTGGTGGCGGCGACCGGCTCGGACGCGCGGCCAGGAACGATTCGCCGGGCGAGGTCGGTGGCGTAGCCGGGATCGAGAAGGCGCGCGACGGGCACCTCGCGGAACTCGGGATCGGTCAGGTACGCGTCACGGTCGGCCATCGCCAGCTTCGCGGCCTCGATCGCCCGGTGGATCCAGGACGGATCCGCGACGGCCCGGCCCTGCCCGTCGCGATCGGGCCCGAAGGACGCCGGATCCGGGGCGTCGCCGGACGCGGAGAGGATGTTCAGGAGCTCGAGGGCCACGATCCCCGACGAGTTCGGCGGATGGGTCGTGACCGTGACCCCGCGATAGGTCGTCGAGATCGGCTCGCCCCAAGTCGAGGTGTGGTCGCGGAAGTCGGCCGCCGTGTGCGGCCCGCCGGACTCGGCCAGGAAGTGAGCCTGGCGCTCGCCGAGGTCGCCGTCGTAGAAGCTGTCGAAGCCATCCTCGGCCAGCCGCCGGAGGGTCGCTCCGAGGGTCGGGAACCGGACGAGCTCGCCGGGCCGCCACGACCGGCCGCCGGCCTGGTAGTACGCCCCGAACGGCGCATCCCGGCCGAGCTGCTTCGAGACGATGAGACAGGTCCGGTCGACGGCATCGATGAACCCGTCCCAGGCCGGGAATCCGCCCTCCGCAAGCTCGATGGCCGGCGCGAGGACGTCGCCTCGCGAGAGCCTGCCGAATCGGGCATGCGCGTCACCCCAGGACCGCACCGCGCCGGGGATGGTGACGGACAGCGGGCCCCGCAGCGGCATCGTCCGAAGCCCGCGCGCCCGGAGGCCCGCAGCGTCAGCCCCGGCCGGCGCCCGACCGGAGCCGTTGAGCGCGTGCTGGCGCCGGGTGGCCGCGTCCCAGATGAGCCAGAACGCGTCGCCGCCGATGCCGCACGAGCTGGGCATGACGACGGCCAGCGCCGCGTTCGTCGCGATCGCCGCGTCCACGGCGGTGCCGCCGGCCCGGAGCACGGACAGGCCCGCGGCCGTGGCCAGGTGATGGGGCGCGACGACCGCAGCGTGGCGGCCACGGGCCAGCGGGACCGGGACGAGCGGCCCGCCACCGGACTCGGGCCGGTCGGTCAATCGATGACCTCCGGCTGGGACGGGCCGAGGAAATGCTCGTGCCGGCGAAGGGCCAGCAACGGGATGACCGCCAGCGACAGCAGGACGACCGAGGCGAGGAGGATGCCGTCGAGCCCGGCTGCCGTCGCGACGCCGCCGGCGATGAGCGAGCCGCCGATCTGGCCGAGGCCGAGGAACACGCTGTACAGGCCCATGATCGCGCCGCGGTCCTCGGGATAGGCCTCGGTGACGTCGGCCAGGAGGCCGATCGCCGCCGGGGTCGCGCCGGCAAGGACGAACAGCCCGGCCACCACCGGCACGGCGTAGACAAGGCGGAGGATCGGCAGCTGGCCCTCGCTGTGGTTGATCGCAACCGCCCCCGCCACGAGCAGCAGCCCGCCGCCGAGGCCGTACAGGATGATCGTCGAGCGACGGAGGTTCTGGAACCGGTTGCCCCAGTAGATCAGCCCGGCGAAGAACAGCAGCCCGCCGACGGCGAGCCCGGCGCTCACCTGGACCGGCTCGAAGCCACCCATGAGCAGCTGATCGGCGAACGCCGGGTCGCGCTCGCGGACGAGCTGGAAGATGGTCTGGGTCGTGTACAGGCCGAGAACCGCGTTGATCGCGATCCAGGTGGGGGCCAGCAGCCAGACGTGGGAGCGGGCCAGGATCCGGCGATACCGGTCAAGGCCGAGGCCGCGGCCGAGGGCCGAAGCCGGCGGCCCGGCCGCCGGCTCGAGGTCGGGGCTCCAGCGCGAAGCCGGCGCCCCCGCGCCCGGCCCGGGCGCCGCCGCCGCTGGCGCGACGTCGAGGCTCGGGCTGACGCCGTACCGGTAGATCGACATCGAGACCGCGTAGAGCACGGCATTCAGGAGGAATGCCGCCGGGCCGACGGCCGTGTAGAGCAGCCCGGCGAGGACGAAGCCGGCGAGCAGGCCGGCCAGGGTCGCCGCCTCGAACCGCGCGGCGGCGCGGCCCCGGAGCCCCTCGTCATCGCGGGTTGCCGCGGCGATGTAGCCCAGGATCGACGGGACGCTGGCCGCCGTCGAGGATCCCTCGAGCAGCCGCGTCGCGCCGAGGAGCGGCAGGTTCGTGGTGGCCCACGTCAGCACGGCGGCGACGATCCCGAACAGCGGACCGAGCTGCATGACCCGGTGGTGGCCGGCCCGGTCGGAGAGGATCCCGAACACCGGCGAGAGCAGGAGCTCCGAGACGAAGAAGAGGGCGGCAAGGACGGAAAATGCGAAGGGACTCAGGGCCTCGCCGGGCCCCAGCCCCAGCAGCTGGTCCACGATCCCGTGGTGGCCCGTCAGCTCGGCGGCGTAGAAGACGAGGAGCGCCCCGGTCAGGCCGGTGCTGACGCGGAGCGTGAACGTGCCGAACAGCACGGCCCAGAGGGAGCGATCCATCGCCGGGAAGGGTACCGGACGGGAGCCCCGCGCCCGTATCATCGCGCCGAGGAGTGGAGGCGCCCGACGTGCCCGGCACGACGCCTCCGAGGAGGAGTCCCGTGAGCCACGTCGCCATCGTCACCGATTCGGCCTCCGACATGGCCCCGGCGCGCGCGGCCGAGCTCGGCATCGCCATCGTGCCCCTCGAGGTGACCTTCGGGAGCCAGGCCTTCAAGGCCGGGGTCGACCTCTCGACCGACGAGTTCTGGCAGCGGATGACGGCGCCCGACGCGCCCTTCCCGAAGACTGCCGCGTCAGCCCCGGGCGACTTCAAGGCCGCCTACGACGCGGCCTTCGCCGCCGGCGCGGACGCGATCGTCTCGATCCACGTGGCCGGGACCCTGTCGGGCACGATCAAGAGCGCCGAGATCGCGAAGGGCATGCTCCCGGACCGGGAGATCCACATCGTCGACACCATGGGCGCCTCGATGTGCGAGGGCCTGCTGGCCGAGCTGGCCGTGGGAATGGCGGCGCTCGGCGTGGGGGCGGCCGAGATCGCCCGGGTCTGCGAGGAGCGGCGCGACGACGTGGCCATGATCGTGGCCCTCGACACCCTCGAGTACCTGAAGCGGGGCGGCCGGATCAGCGGCGCCCAGGCGGCCATCGGGACGCTGCTCTCGGTCAAGCCGATCATCGAGGTCAAGGACGGCAAGGTCGAGACCGCCGACAAGGTCCGGACCCGGGGCAAGGCCCGTGAGCGGGTCATCGAGATGATCTGCGTCCGACCGATCGAGCGCCTCTCGATCCTCCACACGACGAACGCCGAGGTCGAGGTCTTCCGCGATGCGATCGTTGCGCGGGTGCCGGGCGGGATCGACCCGTCGAAGGTGACGATCGACCTCGTCGGGCCGTCGGTGGGGCCGCACCTGGGCCCCGGCTGCGTCGGGGCGGTGGCCCTCTACCGGCACGAGTAGGGCGCAGATCGCGAGCTGCGATCGGCGGGTCCCGGAGCCGTCGCCGCCAGGGACCAGCGGAGCCTCGGCGGGCACTGGGTCCGGCATCGAAGGGCCATTTGGCCCCCTCGCGAAAGGTTGCGGCACGGTTGCGAACGGGATTCCGGCAGGTGTCGGTCGCGGCCGGGCCCGTCTATACTCGGCCCGTTTCCACGCGTGACGCGTCCCGCTTCGGCTCGCCGCGCCGCGCCCGTGGGGTCGTCCGGGAGATGACCCAAGGCTTCCGGGCCCGCCAGACGCCGGCCCGATCCGGAGGAACGCGCCAAGCATGACCACCGAGCCCGTTACCGCCCCCATCAACGCCTGGGCGGTCGCGCAGCAGCAGTTCGACCTCGCGGCCGAACGACTCCACCTCGACGAGGGCATTCGTCGAGTCCTGCGCGAACCGCGTCGCGAGTTCACCTGCCACTTCCCGGTCCACATGGACGACGGGTCCGTCCGGGTCTTCACCGGCTATCGCGTCCAGCACAACCTCGGCCGCGGCCCGGCCAAGGGCGGCATCCGCTATCACCAGGACGTCTCGATCGACGAGGTCAAGGCCCTCGCGATGTGGATGACCTGGAAGTGCGCGGTCGTCGGGATCCCGTACGGCGGCGGCAAGGGCGGCGTCATCGTCGATCCGAAGCAGCTGTCGATGCGCGAGCTCGAGGCCCTCAGCCGCCGGTTCTTCACCGAGATCGAGGTCCTCGTCGGCCCCGAGCGCGACATCCCCGCGCCGGACGTCAACACCACGCCCCAGATCATGGCCTGGTTCATGGACACGTACTCCATGCACGCCGGCTACACGGTCCCGGGCGTCGTGACCGGCAAGCCGATCAGCCTCGGCGGCTCCGAGGGTCGCAACGAAGCGACCGCTCGCGGCACCGTCTACTGCGTCGTCGAGGCGGCCCGCCACCTGGGCATCGAGCTCAAGAAGGCCAAGGTCTCGGTCCAGGGCTTCGGCAACGCCGGGTCGATCGCGGCCCAGCTGATGGTCGCCGAGGGCTCCTCGGTCGTGGCGGTCTCCGACTCGACCGGTGGCATCCACAACCCGAACGGCCTCGACATCGCCAAGGTCATCAACTGGAAGAAAGAGCACGGGACCGTCCAGGGTTTCCCTGGCGCGAAGGACATCTCGAACCCCGAGGTCCTCGAGGTCGAGTGCGACATCCTCATCCCGGCGGCTCTCGAGAACCAGATCACGGCCAAGAACGCGGGCAACATCAAGGCCCGGCTCATCGCCGAGGCCGCGAACGGCCCGACGACGCCCGAGGCCGACGAGATCCTCTGGAAGAACTCGAAGTTCATGATCCCGGACATCCTCTGCAACGCCGGTGGTGTCACGGTCTCCTACTTCGAGTGGGTCCAGGACCTGAACCGCGACCATTGGAGCGAGCAGGTCGTCAACGAGAAGCTCAAGGAGATCATGGTCAAGGCCTTCACCGAGACCCTGGCCATCGCCCGCCGCGAGCAGATCTACATGCGCACCGCCGCCTACATGCTGGCCGTCCAGCGGGTCGCGGATGCCATGACCATGCGAGGCCTCTACCCGTAAGCCTCGCGATCCCACATCGGCACCGACCATCGAGGCCCCGGCATCGTCCGGGGCCTCGATGATTCCCGGGGCGTTCGCTCGCTGGTTGCTCGAGGTCGGGGCGGGGTCTGGTATGGCCGTGACTGCCAGGCACGAGAACGTGCGTCCGATCGCCCGTGACAGCCGACTGGGTCCCACAACGCACGATCCCGTGACTCTCAGACACACATCTCAGCCGAGAGGGCGGCCGGGTGCCGCAGCGGCGCCCGCGGAGCAGGATCCTGTGACTGTCAGGCAAGCCGCGACGCGCGGCTCGGGCGGGGTCAGCGGTAGGTCACTCGTCCGCCGGCAACGGAGCGCCGATTCCCCGGTGCTACCATCGAGGCCATGCTCGACCACGAAGAGAAGTTCCTGTTCAAGGAGGAGATCGTCCACCTCGCCAACGCGGTGGCCGAGCCCGGCACCCTCGACAACGTCGAGGACCTCCTGACCGACGTCATCACCAGCCCGCGCTTCGATTCCGAGGTCTTCACCCTGGAGCGCAGCCTCCAGGTGATGCTCGGCGCCCGGGCCGGGACGACGCTCGTGGGGCTGCTCACGGTCGCGCCCGAGGTCTTCGATGAGGTGGCCGAGGTCCGCATTCCCCCGGAGGTCCACGAGCGCCTCGTCGGCTGGCGGGCCCGCTTCGGGCTGGCGATCGACAACGCCCTGAACTTCCTCAACAACCCCGACGGCATCCAGGGCCACAACTTCGCCACCCAGATCGCCCACGTCGAGGAGCGGCGGGTGCTCCAGGGCCGGCTGACCCTGGTCCGCTACAACAACGAGCCCCAGTTCTTCGTCGCCGACGCGGCCGTCTTCCTTGGGCTCCTGGCCGACATCATGGATCGCCTCGGGCCGTACCTCGAGCCCGACGTCATCGATGCCGACACGGTCTCCCGGCTCCGTGACGGCATCCAGCTGATCGAGCGCAAGACCACCGCTCGCGGCTGAGCCCTGGCCGGTTCTCCCCGACCTGGCGCCGCGGACTGTGCCGTCAGGCCTCCTGCTCGCCCCGCCGCTCGGCCTCCAGTCCCTCGTTCCGAGTGTCGGGGGGGCCCCATCCGGCGGTCGGGTCGTAGATGTCCGATCGCTCGGCGAACTTCGGCCGCCGGCGGTCACCGTTCGAGGTCCACTCCACGGTATCGATGAAGAACGCCCAGGCTCGCCGAGCGGACCGGGCGATCGCCCGCCGCGCCGTCTCGAGCGCCATGTCGGCCTCCCGTTCGGACGTCGTCGCGCCGCACCCGCCGAGAGCCGTGGCGGGGCGCTGACCGAGCATCGGCGTCGTGACGACCGGGGCGGCCTGCTAGGATCGGCCGCCGATGCGCCAACTGTACCTCGCCGCGACGGGCCAGAACCGGGGCAAGACCACGGCGGCCCTCGGCCTGCTGAACGGCTTCCTTGAGCGTGGCCTGAAGTCGGCGTTCATGAAGCCGGTCGGGCAACGCACCGTCATCGACCATGGCCAGTCGGCCGACGAGGACGCGGTCCTCATGCACGAGACCTTCCCCCTGGCGGCCGACTACGGGGCGATGAGCCCGGTCCACATCCCGCGCGGCTTCACCAAGGCCTACATCGCGGGTGAGGTCGTGGAGGACCTGGGGGCGAGGATCGTGCGTGCCCGGGATTCATTCCGGGACCATGACCTCCTGCTCATCGAGGGCACCGGCCATGCCGGTGTCGGGGCGGTGATCGGCCTCTCGAATGCGACGGTCGCGGCGCTGCTGGGCGCGCCGGCGATCATCGTCAGCGAAGGCGGCGTGGGCCGCCCGATCGACGAGATCGTCCTGAACGCGGCGCTGTTCCGGGATCACGGCGTGCTCGTCGCCGGGGCGATCGTCAACAAGGTCGACATCGACGCCCAGCCCGGTATCGCCCGGGTCATCGAGCGAGGCCTCGCGCCCTACGAGATCCCGCTCCTTGGCATCCTGCCCGTCCGGCCGCTCCTGTCCAACCCGACCCTCGAGATGATCCTCGAGGGCGTCCACGGCGAGCTGCTCCATCCCGGGCCGGATCTCGAGCGGGTCATCGACGGCGTCGCGATCGGGGCGATGGAGCCCGGCCACATGCTCGAGCGGGTTGGCCCCGGGACCCTCGTCATCGTGCCTGGCGACCGCGAGGACGTGATCCTGACGCTGACCACCGCCCACCTCATGGGGCCGGCGGGAACGGCCGATCCAGGCGAGTTCATCGGCGCCGGCGGCCGGGCCGAGATCGCCGGCCACGAGGGCGCGGCCATCGGCCTGGTCCTGACCGGTGGCTATCGGCCGCGCCAGGCCGTCATCGACGCCATCCGAAGAGCCGATCTCTTCGCCGCCCTCGTTGGCGAGGACACCTACTCGGTGGCGTCCGAGGTCCATGACCTGCTCGTCAAGACCCACCCGGCCGACGTCGAAAAGATCGAGCTGATCAAGCGCCTCGTGGCCGAGAACCTCGACATCGACCGGATCCTCGCGGTGGCGACGGAGGCTCCGACGACCTAGCGCGCCTTTCGACGATCGATGCGTCGCGTCGGCGGCCCGGCGTCCGGCCCCGATTCTCGCCGCTTACTCAGCCGCTGAGTGATGGGAGCGTGAGCGCGGTTCCGGGCCGGTGCCCGGCGATCGATTCTCGTTCGATGCACCGGGTCGGTCGGCTCTGGCAGGCTCGTCCGGCCAACTACCACTCGCCAGGCGAGTGACGGGCGTCAACTCCACGAGGCGCCGGCGGCGCTGCCACTCGACCGCTTCGCGGCAGCCAATCGGCCCTGAGCCACTGGGCGTGCCGCCACGACGCCGATTGGCGAAGCCAATCGGCCCTGAGCCATTGGGCGTCAGCCCAATGGCTCGTTATCAATGAGCCGCGTCGACCCGAATCGGACGGCAAGGGACAGGAGCGCTGGCCCATCCACCGCGTCGAGCTCGGCGAGCGTCGCGGCGTCGGCGACCGACACGTACTCGACGTTCGCCAGCGGCTCCTCGGCCAGCTGGGCCCGCATCCGGTCGCGCAGGACGTCGCCGGACCGCTCGCCGCCCAGCCAGGCCTCGCGCGCCGCGAGCAGCGCCTGTCGCAGCACCGGTGCGGCGGCACGTTCGCCGGGCGTCAGGTGAACGTTGCGCGACGACATCGCCAGCCCGTCCGGCTCTCGGATCGTGGGGCAGGCGATCACCTCGGTCGGGGTGGCGAGATCGATCGCCATGCGCCGGATGACCGCGACCTGCTGGGCGTCCTTCTGGCCGAAGTACGCACGGTCGGCACCAACGAGATTGAACAGGACCGCGACGACCGTGGCGACCCCGTCGAAATGACCGGGCCGAGCGGCGCCCTCGAGCGGCCGGGCAATCGAGCCGACGGCGACGATGGTGTCGAAGCCCGGCAGGTAGACCTCCTCGACCGGTGGCGCGAACACGACATCGACCCCCTCGGCCTCGCAGATCTCGACGTCCTGGGCCTCGTTCCGGGGGTAGCGAGCGAGATCGGCCGGATCGCCGAACTGGCGCGGATTGACGAAGATCGAGACGACGGTCGTGGCGTTCTCGGCTCGCGCTCGCCCCATCAGGGCCCGGTGGCCGTCATGGAGCCAGCCCATGGTCGGGACGAGCCCGATCGGACGCGGCGCGGCGCCAAGCGCGGCGCGAAGCGCCTGCCGAGTACGGACGACCTGGGTCAAGGAGCGACTAGAGGTCGCGGTCGAGGGGGATGCCGGCCGGCAGGCCGTCGACCATGCTCGTGGCGCCCACCCGGCCCGGGGCGGCCCGATCATCCAGGGTGCGGCCGAGCGCCTCGTCGAGGGTCGCCTCCTCCATCCGGACCGTTTCGGCCGGCCCGGGGAACGCGCCGCTCGCGACATCGGCCGCCCAGGCCTCGGCGGCGGCCCGGATCGAGCCTTCGAGGTCGGCGTACTTGCGAGCGTGGCGAGGCGTGAACGTGCCCAGGCCCAGCAGGTCCGTGACGACCTGGACCTGGCCGCTGCAGCCCGCACCCGCCCCGATCCCGATCGTCGGGATCCGGAGGCGCGAGGTGATGATCGCGGCGAGCTGCTCGGGGACCAGCTCCACGACGATCGCGAAGGCGCCGGCCTCCTGGATGGCCACGGCGTCGGAGAGGAGCGCTCGGGCCGTCTCGCGGCTCTTGCCCTGGACACGCACCTTGCCGCCCAGGCCGTGCTGCGACTGGGGCGTCCAGCCGATGTGGCCCATGACCGGGATGCCGGCGCGTGCCAGGGCCTCCACGATCCGGGCGGACCTGACGCCACCCTCGATCTTGACGGCGGTGGCCCCGGCCTCGCGCAGGAAGCGCCCGGCGTTCTCGACCGCCTCGTCGGGCGTGCTGTAGGACAGGAACGGCATGTCGCCGATGACGAGGGCTCGCTTCGTGCCGCGGACGACCGCCGCGGTGTGATGGAGCATCTCGGTCATCGTGACCCGCACGGTCGAGTCGTAGCCCAGCAGGACCTGGCCCAACGAATCGCCGACGAGGATGAGCGGGATCCCGGCCTCGTCGAGGATCCGGGCCGTAGGGTGGTCGTAGGCCGTCAGCATCGGCAGCCGCTCGCCGTCGCCGTACATCCGGCCGATATCGGCGACGGTCAGGCGGCGGACCGTCTCGGAACCTGCGCTCATCGCTGGGCCTCCTGCATGCGCGCAGTCTGAGCCGCCGTATCGCGCTCGTCCAATGCTGCGGCGACCCGGTCGAGGAGGCGATCCGCGACCTCGCGCTTCGAGAGGAGCGGCAGCTCGTCCCGGCCGCCGGCCGCGTCCAGGATCATGACCCGGTTGGTGTCCGTGCCGAAGCCCGAGCCGGCCTCGGTGACGTCGTTGGCGACGAGGAGGTCCACCCGCTTCGCCCGGAGCTTGGCGGCGGCCCGGTCGAGCGAGCCGGTCTCGGCGGCAAACCCGACGAGGACCGGGGCGGGCCGGACCGGGGGGTGGGCAGCTGCGCCCTCGGCATCGAGCCCACGGCACAGTCGGGCAACTTCCGCCAGCAGGTCAGGGGTCGGCTGCAGCTCCAGCGTCAGGTCCTCGCCACGGGTCAGCTTCCGGGCCGACGGATGGGTCGGCGTGAAGTCGGCGACCGCAGCGGCCATGACCAGGGCATCGAAGCGGGCCTCGCCGGCCGGCGCGGCGCCCTCGAACAGGGCGTCGAGCAGGACGTCGCGGAGCTCGGCCGTCGTCTCGACACGGGCAACGCGGGCTCGATCCTCGGGTAGGGGCACCGAGACATCGGCGGCCACGATGGTCACCGCCGCCCCGCGGTCCAGGGCGGCCTCGGCGATCGCCACGCCCATCCTGCCGGTCGACCGGTTGCCGATGAACCGGACGGGATCGATCGGCTCGCGGGTGCCGCCGGCAGTGACGACGACGTGGCGGCCGGTCAGGTCGGCTTCGCGGGGCGTCGCGGCCGCGAGCGGTGGGCGGGCCGCCGGATCGGGCTGGCGGACGGGGCTTGCGGCGACCGCCGCCACGATCGCGTCGACGATCGCCGGCAGCTCGGCCAGGCGGCCCACGCCGCTCTGGCCGGACGCCAGCGGTCCGCTGGCAGGCGCGACGATCGAGTAGCCGAAGGCGTCTCGCAACCGGGCGACGTTCGCCTGGGTCGCCGGGTGGGTCCACATGTCGCCGTCCATCGCCGGGGCCACCACGACCGGGGCGGAGGTCGCCAGGCAGGCGGCGGTGATGACGTCGCCGGCCATGCCGTTGGCCATCGCCCCCAGGAAGTGGGCGGTCGCCGGGGCGACCACGACTGCGTCGGCGCTGTCGGCGATGACGATGTGTCCGATCCGCCCGTCGGGCAGGAGGTCCATGACCTCGGTCTCGACCGGGTGGCGCGACAGGGCCGCGAACGACAGCGGCCCGACGAAGCGGGTCGCCGAAGGCGACAGCAGGACGACGACGTCGGCACCCTCGGCGGTCAGGAGCCGGAGCAGCTCGACGGCCTTGTAGGCGGCGATCGAGCCGGTCACGCCGAGGGCGACGAGGCGCCCAGCGAGGCGCCCAGCCTGGCGAACCGCGGGCCGCTCGCCGCTCATCCGAGGCCCAGCTCCAGCGGCTCGCCGCCGCTGACCTCGGCGTGGAGGATGGCCAGGCCCTTGAGCGTCAGGTCCGGGTCGATGACGTCGACGCCCTCGACGCCGGTCGCCCAGGGCGCGGCGCTCAAGCCTCCTGTCATGATCGTGTGGACCTCCTCCGGCGCCACCCCCGACAACTCGGCCAGCTCCCGCCGTGTCCGGGTCAGGAGCCCGCTGGCGAGAGCCTGGTACCCGAGCACGGTCCCGGCCTGGATGGCGCTCACGGTATCCCGGCCGATCGCCCGGTCGGGCGCCCGGAGCTCGACCCGAGGCAGCTTGGCGGTTCGCGCGGCGAGGGCCTCCAGGCCCAGCTCCAGGCCAGGGGCGATCGCGCCGCCGACGTAGGCGCCGTCGGCGGCGACGCAGTCGAACGTCGTCGCCGTCCCGAAATCGGCAATGACCGCCGGCGTGCCGTGGAGGCGGGCCGCGGCGAGGGCGTTCACGAGCCGGTCGGCGCCGACTTCGCCCGGCCGCTCGACCCGGACGGGGAGCGGCACCGTGCCCACCGTGGCGATGACGAGTGGCCGTTCGCGGCGGGCGGCGACGGTCTCGAGGGCGGCGGTCAGGGCCGGCACGACCGAGGCGCAGGCGATCGCCGAGACATCGGCGAACGAGGCATCGTCGAGGCGGAGGAGCCCATCGAGCAGCAGCTCCAGCTCATCGGAGCCGGCCCGCGGATTCGTGACCGCCCGGCGCGTGCCGGCGAGCGTCCCGTTCCGGAACCGGCCGATCGTGACATTCGAGTTCCCGATGTCGATCGCGAGGAGCATGGCCGGATCATACGCGGGCCTCGGCGGGCGCCCGCAGGTGGCCGCGTTGGCCGGCCAGGGTCGTCACGACCTCCGTTGCCGGTCACATTGTCCGCCCGCCCTGGAGGCTCCGGTCGGTTCGCCAGGTCGCCGGTGGTGGGCAGGATTCCGTCGAGTTCCACCCACGATGGCGTTGGTCACTGGATTCTTGACACGCGATGCACATATGGCGCAGACGACACGCTTTGAGGGGGTCGTCGGCGCAGGGTTCACGATCGCAGGTTCCGCTGACGGTCGACGAACGCCACCCCCGGTGGCGGATGACTCCGACGCGCGGGTCGGGCGCATCCTGCGCCGATGCTCGGGTCGAGCGCCACCTGCGCCGATGCTCGGGTCGAGCGCCACCTGCGCCGACGCCCGGGTCGGGTGGAGCGATGGGGCTGCCCGGAGACGTTCCGGTGGGGTAGCATCGGCAGCGTCCGCGC
>SCUO01000071.1 GCA_004297395.1 Chloroflexota bacterium
CCCTGGAATTGGTGGCGGACCTCGCCGGGCCGGTCACGAGGAGCTCAGCCCGCCGCGATCGGCGCCGAGGACCGTCCTGAGCGTTTCGAACCCGGGCATCCGGCGTTCCCTCCATCGTGCGCAGGCCCAATCCCCGCGCGTCACCAGCCTGGCAAACCGCGGGCATCGAGTACGGGCGAGCCATAGAGTAGTGGCCTGCTCGTCATCGCAGCTGTGCCAGGGCGGGGGACATGCTCTCGACGCCGCAAGCCACTTGCTTCCTGATCGCCGACATCTCCGGCTACACCGGCTACCTCGCCGATGTCGAGCTCGATCACGCACAGGACATCCTGGCGGACCTCATGGGAGCCGTGGTGACCGCCCTCCGGCCGTCCTTCCGGCTGGCCAAGCTCGAGGGCGACGCCGCGTTCACGGCGATGCCTGCCGAGCGCCTCGACGGATCGATGCTGCTCGACACGATCGAGCGCTGTTACTTCGGCTTCCGACGCCGCCGACGGGACGTCCGCCAGGCGACGGCCTGCGACTGCAACGCGTGCGTGCGGATCCCGGACCTCGACCTCAAGTTCGTGGTCCATCACGGCCTCGCCATCCGTCAACGCGTCGCGGGCCGGCAGGAGCTCCTGGGCTCCGACGTGATCCTCGTCCACCGCCTGCTCAAGAACGAGGTCGTGGAGCAGCTCGGGATGAACGCCTACGCGCTCCTGACCCAGGCATGCACGGACGCTGCGGGCCTCGACCCTGCGAGCCTGGACATGCAGCCGATCGCTGAGGCCTACGATCGGATCGGTGAGCTCCGGTGCTGGGCCCACGACCTGGAGCGGCGGTGGGCGGAGGAGGAGGCTCGCGCACGAGCGTTCGTCCGGCCGGACGAAGCGATCGTTGACGTCTCCATCCCGACCCCGGTCCCGCCCCAGGTGGCCTGGGAGTTCCTCACCCAGCCGGGCCAGCGGATGACATGGCAGCCATGGGTGACGGATGTCACGGTCCAGGGAGCGACCGGCGGGCGCCGCGGCGTGGGAGCTGCGAATCACTGCATGCATGGGCCGGATGCGATCGTCGAAGAGATCCTCGACTGGCGACCGTACGACTACGTCACCGACCGGACGATCATCGACACGCCCGGCGGACCGCTGCGGCTGCTGCACACGATCGAATTCGAACCGACGGTTGCGGGGACGACGGTCCACATGCGGTTCGCCGCCCCGAGGACCGCCCGTGAGAAGGCCGCAGTCCAGCAGGTCGGTCCGCCCTACGCCGCGGCGCTCCGTGCCGCCGCACCGGCGCTCGTCGAGGCGCTCGAGGCCACCCTGGCGCTGCGCGAGGCGGACGGCGGCGCCGAACCGGACATCGCGTCGCCTCGGGCGGACGGCGTGCTCGCCGGCCTCGCTGCCCTCGACAAGTCGGCTGGCGGGCCAGCCGGTTGATCGCTGCTCCCGGATGACCATGGCCGTGGCGCCCGGAGCGACGTTCCGGGCTGGAGCGTAGGCTTCGGCTCGAGTCGTCCGACGGAGGGAGTCCGACATGATCAGCGAGCCCGCCAAGAAGCTCCTCATCGCCCAGGTCGCCAACGAGCTCTCGGCCCACCAGACCTACATGGGCATCTCGCTGTACTTCACCCGCGAGAGCCTCAATGGCTGGGCCAAGTTCTTCCACGAGCAGGCGGTCGAGGAAGCCGGCCACGGGTCGAAGATCATCGCCTTCCTGATCGACAACGGCGTCGAGTTCGGCCTGCCCCAGGTCGGCGCCGCGCCGACGACTTACAAGACCGCGCGCGAGGCGATCGAGGTCGCCCAGGCCAGCGAGCGCCGCGTCACCGCCCAGTTCGAGGCCCTCGCCAACGCCGCCCGCGAGGCCGGCGACAACCGGACCTTCCAGTTTCTCGGCTGGTTCATCGAGGAGCAGGTCGAGGAGGAGCGGACGATGGCCGCGCTGCTCGACCTGGTCGACAGCGGCATGAACCTGTTCCAGGCCGAGGACCATCTCGAGCGGGTCGCGGGCGAGTAGCCGCCGGTCCTGACCGGCGTCCGCCGATGCCGGCCGTCGCGGCCCATCGCGGAGCAGCGACGCCCCGGCTGGCACCACGGATCACGACCTTCCGCGAGGGCTCGCTCCACGCCGAGCTCAAGGCCCGCTACGCCGCGGCGATCCCTGGCGCCAGGATCGAGGCCGTCATGGACGGCTTCGTGGTCGACGTGGCCGGCCCCGGCGAGATCGTGGAGATCCAGACCGGGAGCTTCAGCTCGGCCCGCCGCAAGCTCGAGCGGCTCGTCGCCTCGCACCGGGTCGCGCTCATCCACCCGATCGCGATCGAGAAGTGGCTCGTCAGCGTCGATGGCAGCGGCGCGCTCCTCGGGCGACGGCGCTCGCCGAGGCGTGGCCTCGCCCTCGACCTCTTCGACGAGCTCGTCTCCATCCCGGGGCTCATCGCGGCGCCCAACTTCCGGATCGAGCTCGTGCTCACCCGCGAAGAGGAGATCCGGGGGCCGATCGCCGAGGGCGTGCGGTATCGCTACCCGCGGACCTGGCGGCGCCTGGACCGGCGCCTCCTCGACGTCATCGAGACGCTTCGCGTCGACTCGCCGGCCGATCTGCTGGACCTGCTCCCCGCCGGCATGCCCGAGCCGTTCACGACCGCCGACCTGGTCGCCGCGACCGGCCGCTCGCGACGCCTCGCGATGCGCGTCGCCTATTGCCTCGAGAAGTGCGGCGCTCTGGTCCGCGATGCGCCCCGTGGCCGCCACGCGGCGTACGGTCGAGCGCCGATCAGGTAGAAGGACCTTGTTGATGCCAGGCGTTATGAAGCGGAGCGCGACGAGCTGCGTGCCGCTCGCCGGGCGCTGTTCCTGCGCGAGGTCCGAGAGGCCGAGGCCGAGTACGCCGCGGGCGATTCGTCGACCTATGCCGACATGGACGCGCTCCTGGCCGATCTCCGCGGCTGACCGAACCGCGTGCGGGTCATCGCGTCGAGTCGCTTCATGCGGCGGGCGAAGAAGCTGAAACCGCCGCGGGACGAGCTCCTCAGGGCGGCGCTGCGGCGCTTCGCGGTCGATCCCCAGGATCCGCTGCTCCGGACGCACAAGCTCAAGGGCGACGTGGCCGCCTACTGGGCCTTCCGGGTCGACGACGACCTTCGGGTCCTCTTCCGTTGGGATGGCGACAGCTGCTTCATCGTCGCACTGGGCGGGCACGACGAGATCGATTGAGCGCGACGGGATTCCGGCAGCTGCGAGGTTGAGAACGGCGCGCTACGACCCCGGTACCCGAGTCAACCACGGTCCGACTGGAGGTACGAGCCGGCGCCGTCGGCGGCGGCGACGTCGTCCCGGTTGATGAGGCGGCAGGTCCGGAGTGACAGGCAGCCGCATCCGATGCACCCGGTCAGCTCGTCACGGAGCTTCTCCAGGTCCGTGATCCGGGCATCGAGCCGTGGGCGCCAGGCACGGGTGAGCCGGGCCCAGTCGGCCTTGGCCGGGGCTCGGTCCACCGGCATCCCGGCCAGCGCGCCCGCGATCTCGTCCAGCGAGAGACCCACTCGCTGCGCCGCGCGGATGAAGGCAACGCGACGAAGGGTGAAGCGGGGATACCGTCGCTGGTTGCCCGGGTTCCGGCTCGCCGCTATCAGGCCGCGGGTCTCGTAGAAGCGCAGGGCGGATGTCGAGACGCCGCTGCGAGCAGCGAGGACGCCGATCGGGATCTGGTCGGGCAGGACCGGCATCCGCGGATGATCTCGAAAACGGTGCTTGACTTCAAGTCCGCTTGAGGTTGTAGGGTCGCCCGAGCGCGGCGCCGTCCGGCGCGGCCAGGAGGGAGCGATCGACGGTGGTGCTTGAAGAGACAGCGCGGTACGCCTCGGACCTCGGGCCGCGGTTTCGGGGCCGGGTGATCGCGCCCGACGCCGCTGCGTACGACCGCGCCCGCCGTGTCCACAACGAGGCCGTGGATCGGCATCCCGCCCTGATCGTCCGCCCGACCGACGCGGACGACGTCGCGGTCGCCGTCGCGCATGCCCAGGAATGGGGCCTGCCGCTGGTCGTTCGCGCCGGCGGCCACAGCATGGGGGGCCACAGCACCGGGGACGGCGTGCTCCTCCTCGACCTCTCTTCGATGCACGACGTGGAGATCGACCCCGTCGAGGGGACTGCCTGGGCCGACGCTGGCGTCCTCGCCGGCGAGTACACCAACGCCACCCAGGCGCATGGCTTCGTCACCCCGTTTGGGGACACCGGGTCCGTCGGCGTCGCCGGGATCACGCTTGGCGGCGGCGTGGGCTGGCTGGTGCGCAAGCATGGGATGTCGATCGACAGCCTCCTCGCGGTCGAGATCGTCACGGCGGACGGCCGGCGACGGATCGCCAGCGCCGTCGAGGACCCCGACCTGTTCTGGGCCGTGCGCGGCGCAGGGGCGAACTTCGGCGTCGTCACGCGCCTCCAGTTCCGGCTCCACCCGCTGGGCGATGTCCTCGCGGGCGACATCCTCCTGCCGGCCACGCGCGACGTGCTCCGCAACCTGGTCCCGGTGCTGCTGGCCGCGCCCGACGAGCTGACCGCGATGCCCACGATCATGCTCGCCCCGGAGGACCCGGCGATCCCGGATGCGCTTCGGGGACGCCCGGTGGTCTACCTCTCGGTCGTGTGGTCGGGTCCGCCGGACGCCGGTGAGCGGGCGCTGGCGCCGCTGCGCGCCCTGGGGACGCCGATGAGCGACACGATCGCGGCGAAGCCGTACCCAGACCTGTTCCCCGCGGGCGACCCCGACGACGGACAGAAATGGGCCATCTCGAGCCGCGCCCTGTTCATCGACACCCTCGACGACGCGATGATCGGCGTGATCGAGCGCCGGCTCACCGAACCCGGGGCACCTCACGCGGTCGTCCAGCTCCGCGTCCTCGGCGGCGCGATGGCGCGCGTCCCGCGCGACGCGACCGCGTTCGGCTGGCGCGATCGGCACGCCCTGCTGTGGCTCATCACGCCCGACAAGGACCTTGCCCGGGCCGCTGCCAACGAGGCCTGGACCGCGGCCTTCCGCGCCGAGCTGCCGGCGGACAGGCCGGCGACCTACCTCAACTTCATGGGCGACGAGGGCGCCGACGCCGTCCGTGACGCCTATCCGGCGTCCTCCTACGCACGCCTGCGCGAGCTCAAGGGTCGCTACGACCCCGACAACGTCTTCCGCGCCAACCACAACATCCGCCCGGCTTAGGCCCGGCCGGCGGGGCGAGGAGCCACTGGCGCCCGGAGGGCTGCGGGCGAGCAGGAACAACACACCGAGTTCGGGAATCGAGGAGCGGACGTCCACGGACGTCCGCTGCCGTCGAGTCCGTTCTGCCCGCCCACGGCGGGCTCGCTGGTCAGGCCCGATTCGCGAACCAGATGGTCGGCGCCGAGGTCACGCCGGCGTCGTGCATCGCCGCCTTGAGCTCCGGGCTGCCGGCGAAGGCCTTTGCAGACTCCAGCGTGGCAAAGTCATGCGTGACCGTGATGTCATTGGCGTTGTCGGCAGCCTGGTAGACGGCCTTCTCCGTCACGCCCAGCGCCTCCTGGGTGGGGGCGAAGTCGTCGAAGATGCGGCGCCAGGCGGCGTAGTCGGCGACCGTGTGTCGAACAAACAGCGTGGCCATCTGTTGTCTCCCGGGTCATCCAGGCCGCGGTGGGGACGTCCCGCCGATGTGGGCCCGTGACCGTGATCGGACAGTATCTGCATTTGCAGATACTGTCAAGACAGTAGTTGCGACGACAGAAACGCTGGCGTACCATGCCGCCCATGCAACCGAACGACGACTTCCCGGCGGCGGACCGGACCTGGTTCGATTCCTGGCGGGGTGTCCTTTTCGCGAGCGCCCGGGTCCTCAGGATTGCCGACCTCGACATGGTCGAGCATGATGGCTTCCCGTTGACGTGGTTCGACGTGCTCTCGCGCCTCGCCGACGCTGGGCCGGCCGGCCTCCGGATGCAGGAGTTGGAGGAGCTCGCACTCTTCACCCGCGGTGGGCTGACACGGCTCGTGGACCGCATCGAGGCCGCCGGCCTGGTCCAGCGCGCGCCTGTCCCCGGCGACCGTCGCGGTGTCCGGGTGGTGCTCACCACAGATGGTCGGCAACGGTATGCCGCGGCGCTCGCCCGCCACGGGGAGGTCATCGAACTCGCATTCGGGCAACGGCTGACGCCTGCCCAGCACCGGGCGATCGCGGAGGCGCTCTGGTCCTGGTGGCACGAGGCCGACCCCGTGGACGCAGCTCAGGATCCGGGCTGACACGTGTCGCCGACGCCGCGACCGAAGACGATGGCGCGCCCGGAGGGATTCGAACCCCCGACCCTGTGGTCCGAAGCCACATGCTCTGGTCCGCTGAGCTACGGGCGCGCCGTTTGGGTCATTGTCCCGTTCCACGAGAGCATGTGACCCAAATCCGCGAGCGATGAGCTCTTGACCATGGCGCTGCGAGAGCGTATAACCTCGGCTTCGGAACCCGCGGTTAGGAAGACTCTCGCCATGGCCCGTGACGCATCGACCGCCCACCTAGTGTCGTCGCCCGGCGACCTGGCCGTCAACGCCGCCAGCTTTCTCCGCCACATCCGGGCCGAGAACCTCTCGCCGGCGACGATCGTGACGTACATGCAATCGGTCGCCCGCCTGGCCGAGTTCCTCGCAGCCAAGGGCATGCCGACCGACGTGGCCAACATCCGGCGCGAGCACCTCGAGGCGTTCCTCGAGGATCTCCTCGCCCGGTTCAGCCCGGCCACCGCCCGCAACCGCTACAGCGGCCTGCGGGCGTTCTTTCGATGGCTGGCCGACGAGGGCGAGATCTCCGAGTCGCCGATGACCCGGATGCGCCAGCCGCGGCAGCCCGAGCGGCTCGCCCCGGTCCTGGCCGACGACGCCATCCGACGGCTCCTCGCCGCGGCTCGGGAAGGCGCCCGTGACGCGACGTTCGCGGACCGCCGCGACGCGGCGATCATCCGCCTCTTCCTCGCGACGGGGGCGAGGCTCGCGGAGCTCGCCGACCTTCGCTACGAGCCGGCGCACCCGGAGCGCCACGACGTCGGAGACCGGGTGATCCGGATCCGCCAGGGCAAGAACCGCCGCGAGCGCCTGAGCGACATCGGCCTCAAGGGCGACCGGGCGCTCGATCGCTACCTCCGGTCCCGGGCGAAGCATCCCCAAGCCGGGCTGCCCTGGCTGTGGCTCGGGCCGAAGGGCCGCCTGACCGCGACCGGGATCGCCCAGATGATCAAGCGCCGGGGCCGCGAGGCCGGCATCCCGAACCTCCATCCCCATCTGCTCCGCCACCGGGCCGCCCACGGCTACTTCTCGGCCGGCTACCTCGAGGCCGACGTGATGCAGCTCATGGGCTGGAAGTCGCGCGACATGCTCCGCCGCTACGCGGCCGGAGCGGCCCAGGACCGGGCCCTCGCGGCGGCCCGCCGCTTCAACCCGGCCGACGAGCTGTAGGTCAAGATAGGCATCAGGGCTTTGACGGCCCGCGCGACGCTGCGCGCCTCGAGTGCCGGCTTTGCGCGGTAGATGGCGGCACCGGTCCGCAAGGTCGACGAGGTCCTCGAGGCTTTCCGGCCGATTGAGGTCGCGAGGGCAGCCGCTGCGTGGAATCACGGAGTGATGTCGCGCTTCGGCGCTAGGCGGCCGCTACGCACGATCGGCCTGCCCGGTCCATCGTCGCGATGCGGTCGCCGCCCGGTCGTCACTGTCGCCCACGGAGGCGCCACAGACGCGACCTCCGGCGCGACGGCGCCGGCGGGCGCCTCAACGGACGAATCGAGCGAGCGCCGGCCAGCTCTGCGACGCTGAGATCGGCTCGGCCCCGGCGACGCCGTCGTGCACGAACGGCAACGTCGAGTACGACGAGGCAGGCCGGATCACGGAGTTCCCGAACCAGGAGGGCGCCTGGCGGATCCTCGACTACGACGCCGAGGGTCGGGTCACGGAGATATGCGATGCAGCCTGCGCGCCCGGTGACTTCCACCTCGCTTTCGCGTACGACGCCGACGGCCGTCGCACGAACCTCGAATATCAGGAGGGCGGGGGTGGCGCGACCGCCTCGATCACGTACCGCTACGTCGGCTCCGCTATCAGCGCCGAGTACGTCGGCGGCGTCCTCGCTCGCGAGTACCTGACCGATGAGAGTGGTGCCATCGCCAAGCTGGTCATCCCCGCCGGGCGGCCCAACCCCGGCGCCTACATCGTCGTCTGGAACGGCCACGGCGACGCGACCGGCCTATGGCGGGTACTGGCCGATGGCACCCTCGAGGCGGCCAACACCTTCACCTACGGCACCTGGGGCGAGCCAGGCATCAGCTGGGCCACGAATAGCGAGACCGGCCAACCCTACGGTGACCTCGGCTTCCCGTTCCTCTACGTCGGCCGCCGCGGCGTCATGTGGGATGGTCGGTACGGGCCCGCCCTATACCTGATGGGCGCGCGCCACTATTCGACCCAGCTCGGTCGCTTCCTCCAGCCCGACCCGATCGCGGCTGAGGCCAACCTCTACGCTTATGCCGCGAACAGCCCGATCACGAAGATTGATCCCAGCGGCACGTTCTGGTACAAGGTCAAGAAGGGCGACACGCTGCTGAAGCTCTCCGAGAGATTCTTCGGCGACACGAAGCATGTTCGGACGATCGTCAACCTCAACAAGGGAGTGATCGCACAACGGCGAGGCAGGCTCAACGTCGGCCAATGCATCTGGATCCCGCCGACGAGCTACATGACCTGGGCGTGGCCGGCCAACGTCAATCCTTGCAAGCCGCAGAAGCCGATGGACATCGGTCCCGCTTTGAATGTGGCCGCCAAGTGCAGCTTCGCAGTGTGGGCAACTGGAGAATGGGCCGCTGGCGCAGTGACGACTGGTACCTTGGCCGCGGCGAGTGTCGTCACGGTCAACCCCCTCTTGGCGGGTGCAGCGGGATTCTCCGGGATGGCGGTTGCCTACAACACTCCATATACGGCGGAGGTGATCCAGTACTGCCTCGGAGGAAAGCCGCCCACGTCACCAAGCACGATGTTCCTGCCAACGAATTTCCCGCCCGCGATCCGGCCGTGAGGCTTTAGCGGTGGATCAGGGTACCTTCGCTGTGGTCTTCGGAGCCGCGATCATGGGTTCCATCCTCGTTGGGCGATGGCTCCTCGCTGCCTCGAGACGCAGCTTCGACTTGGAGCTCGAGGCGCGGTTTGGGCTCGTCGTGATCGCAACGATCGCGGGCGGGATTCTCATCTTCGGGAAGGGCGGTCCGATTCCGCTGATTGTCCCTCCCGTGTTGATCGGGTCGTTCGGGCTCTACACGCTCGCAAGGCCGGACAGTCGGATAGTCGGCGCCCTCACGACACATCGACTTGGCGCCCTTATGGCCATTACTGGCTTCTCGGGCCTCCTCCTTGGCATCGTGCGCGTTGCGTATGGAGGGTGACGCAGGGGTGACGTCGCAGAACTCCTCGAGGGGCTTTCGGAGCACTTCGCGAACCCGAAATGGGCGAGTGACCGAAGTCGCATGCGCCGAGCCGGTTCGGGCTTCATCGCCTTTGAACAGACGGCCGCGCATCATCCGGCAGCGGACAAAGCGGCCCCTGGGGTTGATCCGATCTGCCGGGAGCGTGCGGAACCTCACGCCACAGCGTATAACTCGCCCTCGGGCTGCGTATCCGCCATTCGGGAAGCCATGGCGTTCAGCCGGATCTGGTCCGAAGCCACATGCTCTGGTCCGCTGAGCTACGGGCGCGCGGAGCGCTAGGGTAGCAGCCGGCCGCCCGCCGGCCCTCGGTGCCGGCCATTCAGCCGCAGCCCTCGCACATTGATCCTCCGTTCGGACCCTGTTACCGTAGCCGGACGGTTACCCATGGAGACAGGGGGAAGGCATCGATGGCAACCGGCAGCGGCACCAAGGCGGATCCCTGGCAGCTCTCGACGCCGCCGGGGACGTCCGAGTACCAGATGTGGCGTGACGACACGGCCAGTCCACCGGTCATCGTCTGCCAGGTCGGTTCGACCCAGTTGAAGTACGACGCGCGGGCGATCGACGATCTCCACGCCATGCTCAAGGCCCACGGCGACTGGATGGATCTCGGGGCGGCCGACGAGCAGAAGGACGCGAAGCCCGGGACGGTCGAGGCCTGGGGGCGCGACCCCTCGAACCCGGTGGGGGGCTGGTACGGCACCCGGAAGGGCTACCGCGGCCGCTTCGGGATGTACATGCCCCCGCTGCTCGAAGCCCTGGGGCTCGTCGAGCTGACCCACGACTCGAAGAACAACCGGATGCGGGCTCGCTGAGCGAGCGCGGGCCCGCTGATCGGCCGATGCCAACGTCCGCCGCCCGGCCCGCCGTCGCGGGCGACCCGTTCGAGGCCCTCGGCGATCCCAATCGCCGGGCGATCGTCGAGCTGCTCGGTGGCGGCGAGCGCTCGGTCCGGGAGCTCGCGGACCGGCTTCCGATCAGCCGGCCGGCAGTCTCGCGCCACCTCCGGCTGCTGAAGCAGGCCGGCCTGGTCGTCGAGCAGCCGCGGGGCACGCGCCGGATCTACCGCCTCCACGACGAGGGCGTGGCCGCCGTCCGGGCCTATCTCGAGCAGGTCTGGGGCGAGGCGGCGACGAGGTTCCGGCTGGTCGCCGAGGGTGATCCGGTTCGTGCCGATCGGTCGTAGGGTACCCGTGTCGAGATCGAGCACCGGGCCTGGGAGCGCCTGGGCGGCGAGGCCGAGGCATGGCGCGACCGCAACCTCGGCGGCTGGTCGACCCTGCTTCGGCACTACCGCGTGGCCGCCGAATCGGCCGGGTGACAGGCCGCCCAACCTGCGCTACGGTGGCGCCATGCCGGGTCGCGCCAGGGGGTCCCGCCGGCTCCCCATCGTCCTCGCCGCCGTCCTGGGGCTCGCCCTCGTGGCGCCTCTCCACGTCCTTGCCGGGCGAGGCACCGGCGGCCCGTCGATCGCGCCGTCCGCGGCCCAGGGAGGCTTCACCCTCGACCTCTCGACGAAGGGCGACTTCGTGGCCCAGACCAACTTCGTCCAGTGCGTCGGCGCCAGCATGCAGATGATGCTCAACATGGTCCGGGCAGAGGACGACCGGACGAAGACCACCCAGGCCGAGCTCCAGGTCCTCGCCCGCGCGCTGAGCGGCCAGCGACCCGACGGCAACCAGCGAAAGGGTGCCAGTGTCCGGGGCTGGACGGCCGGGCTCAACGTCCTCGGCGCCGGTCCCTACCGGACGGTCGGCTCGGCCGACATCCAGGACGCCCTCAGGCTCGCCGCGACCGCGATGCGCGAGACGAACCGGCCGGTGGGGCTGCTCGTCTGGCGGGGCCGCCACGCCTGGGTCATGGCCGGCTTCACCGCGACCGCCGATCCCGCCCTGACCGACGACTTCGAGGTCACCGGCGTGATCGTCATGGACCCGCTCTATCCGTACGGGTCTGGCACCTGGGGCCCCAGCCCGCGGCCGCGCGAGACGCTCTCGGTTGCCACCCTCGGGCGCCAGTTCGTGCCGCGCCGTGGCGGCGCTTCCCTGCCCGGCGGCGGGACCGAGTCGAGCCCCACCTCGGGCGCCGGCTCGACGAGCAGCTGGTCGCAGGCCCTGGCCGGCAAGTACGTCATCGTCATGCCGGTGGCCGGGGTGACCGGGAGCCCGTCGCTCCACCTGCGGCGCCTCGACTGACCCCGGCCCGGCGCTCCGAGCGGCGTGGTCGTGCCGCTCGGAACTTGCGTCGGCCGCCGCCAGCCGCTATACAGGCCCCTCGTGGGCGCCCGAACGACATCGCATCGGCAGCCGCGTCGGCGCGCGGCGCTCGGTCGATTCCTGGTGGCCACGATCTCGGGTCTCGTGCTCGTCTTCACCGCGCCGGTGAATCCCGTCGCAAACCCCCCGGTCGTGAACGACGTCCTCGGCTCGCTGGCGACGCCCGCCCCATCGTCGGAGGTCGGTCCAGGCCCGGACCAGGCGCCCGTGGCGGCGATCGAGGAGCACGCCCGGACCCGCCACTCGCCGGCCGGCGTGAGCGGGGCCCGGCTCCCGAAGGCGGCCCCGCCGGTGGCCCTGACCGGCTACGCATGGCCGATCCAGAACGCCCGACTGACACTCCCGTTCGGGCCCACGAAATGGGGCTCGCGGGTCGTCGACGGCAAGCCCTTCCACGATGGGATCGACCTGGCAACCTTCTGCGGTGACCGGATCCGGGCCGCCCACGCCGGCGTCGTCCTGGCCGCGGGCCGTCGGTACGACGCGTTCTTGGGCTGGGACGGCGACCTGACCGCGTACACCGATCGACTTGACGCCAAGGGCCTCTGGCAGACGCTCCCGATCGTCGTCGTCATCGACGACGGCAACGGCTACCGGAGCATGTACGCGCATTTCGGCAAGGTGGTCGTGGCCAGCGGCGACATCGTCGAGGCCGGCGACCTCCTCGGCTACGAGGGTATGACCGGCCGGGCGACCGGTTGCCACCTCCACTACGGCCTGTTCAGCCCCGACGAGACGGCCCGGTTCGGGCTGGACCCGGTCGCAGCCGAGCACATGCTGCTGCCGGCCGAGATGGTCGCCCGGGTCAACCCGCTGTTCGTCCTGCCGCCGCTCGAGGAGGCCGGGATCCACTGACCCCCAGGCCGCGAGCCTGGAACCCAGGCCCGCCGCCGGCGGGCCTGAAGGCCAAGGCCGCAAGGCCTTGGCCCACTCTCAGGCCGTCCGCCGGTAGCGCCGGGCGATGAGGGCCCAGCCGGGGACCCGCGGGATGGCCCTGGACAACGGGATCGCGGTCCCGTCCCGGCCCTCCACCTGGAGCAGCCGCCCGGCCGCGTCGTCGCCCATCCGGGCGTCGACCATCGCGAGGTCGATGGCGACGCGCCCTGCCTCGGCGGCCCCCAGCGACGCGACCGCAGCCTCGGGGAAGTCGCCCGATTCGTACGACGTCCGGACCTCGGCCTCGGCCCGCCAGCGCGGGCGCCGCAGGAGGATCCCGCGCCAGCCATCGGCGACCGTTGGCGAGACCCGCCCGTCACCCGGCCGCGCGTCGCTGTCCGCCGCCACCGCCTCGCCGCGCGCCCAGCGGGCGGCCTGGTGCAGGAGCGCGTATTCGTCGAGGTCGGCGTAGCCGGCCAGCTCGTCGGCCGGCGAGGCATCCCCGAAGAGCGCCCGGATCGAGGGCGCGAAGACCTCGCCGAGGTCGAGGTCGATGGCCCGGACCGTCCGGTGGAAGTAGACCTGCTGATGGAGCAGGAGCCGGGCGCCCAGGAAGCCCTCGAGCGCGGGCACGCCCGGCTCGTACACGGTGAGCCCCCGATCGGAGACGTACGTGTAGCGGCGCAGCCGCTCGACATCGATGCCCACCCGGACCCCG
>SCUO01000113.1 GCA_004297395.1 Chloroflexota bacterium
GATGTCGCGCAGCAGGCGGCGGCCGATGTGCAGCCCTTCGTCGATGCGGAAGGAATCGTCCAGGTGCGGGTCGTTGATCAGTCCCTTCCAGCCCACGGTGGTGCGCGGTTTTTCGAAGTACACCCGCATCACGATGAACAGGCTGTCGGCCACCCGGTCGGCCAGCGCGCGCAGGCGCCGGGCATAGTCCATGGCGGCGTCGACATCGTGGATGGAGCAGGGTCCGACCACGATCATCAGACGATGATTCTGGCGGTCGAGAATGCTCTGCACCGTCTCGCGTCCGCGCACCACGGTGGCGGCAGCGGCGGGGGTCATGGGCAGATCCCGCTTCAGGTCGTCCGGCGTCAGCAGGACCTGCTGGGAATCCACATTGAGGTTTTCAAGGGCTTTTTCGATCATTTGACTCGGTATTCCCGGCCGCCGCGCGGCTGCGATAGTGGCATGAGGGCCGCGAATTCTACTGTAATTCCGGTGACGACGGGATGAACGGACCGGGATACGGCCTGGTTAAAGGATTTCCAGATGCGGCAGCAGCGGAAAATACAGCGCCGTGCAGACCGGCCGCGCATCCCGGCGCGCGAACAGGGCGGCGTAACGCGCGAGCTGCTCGGCGTAGGCCTTGCGCTGGCGCGCGACGAATTGTGTCTGTGGCTCGCCCGCGGCGGGCTCGGCGAGTTTGTAGTCGATGATCCAGCGCGTCTCCTCGATGACGAAGGTGCGATCGACGATGGCGACGCGCGTCTGGCCGCTGTCGTCCAGATAGCCCAGTTCCCATTCGGCGCCGCCCTCGGGGTGGTCGGCGAGCAGCCAGCGGCCGTGCGCGTCGGTGAGCAGATTCTCGAGTCCCCGCCGGATGCGGGCGATGGCGGTTTCCGCCTCGGCGGCGGTGGCGCCCGCGGCGGCCAGCTCGCCCTGCCAGAGGAGTTGCTGACGCGCGCGGCGCCGGGCGTCCCAGCGCTCGGGGCCTTCGCGCAGGAGTTGGCGCACGGCGCGGTGAAACAGGATCCCGGCGAGCCGGGCGAGGGGCGCTTCGGTGTCGTCGTCGACGCCGGCGCCGGGCGCGGGTGCCGCCGGGCCCGGCGCCGGTGGCGCGAGCACCGGCCGCCAGTCCCGCGGCAGGCGCACGCCGTGGCTCAGTGGCGGCGCCAGTGCGGTTTCTCTTTCAGCGTCCGTTTGCTCATCGACTTCGACAGCCGCGTTGCCGGCACTGGCTTCGTGACGAACCACCTCGAAACCGGGGCCGGGCCGCGCGAGTTCCGGCGCGAGCGCGGGCCAGATGCGCGCCAGCAGGGTGTTGTCCGGCGGGCTGTCGTTGCGCGGCTCGCGAAACACCAGATGCAGGCGGCGCGCCGCGCGGGTGCAGCCCACATAGAGGGTGCGGGCGTCCTCCAGCCGGCTCGCGAAGCTGTCCTCGCGCGCCAGCCAGGTGTAGAGCGGATCGCGCGCCTCGCCGTTGCGCTGGGGCGGCGCGATGAGCAGGTGACTGTCCCCGGTGGCGGTGACCCGCTCCCGCCAGCGCAGCAGTTCGCGATCGTCCGCGCGGCCCTTGCGATCCAGCGCGGGGATGATGACGGTAGCGAACTCCAGACCCTTCGCCTTGTGGATGGTCATGATGTGGAGCCGCGTCTCCGGCGTCGCCGTGGGTGCCGCGTAGCCGCTCTGCACCCGGGCGGTGAAGGCCGGCCAGTCGCTGCGCGCGATGTCGGCGGCGCTCTCCAGGAGATCGAAATACTGCCGGCACAGGCGCAGATTGCCGGGATCGAGCAGGGCGGCCGGGCCGCCCAGGGCGATCCAGGTGCCCTCGATCCA
>SCUO01000072.1 GCA_004297395.1 Chloroflexota bacterium
AGCCCGGCCGGTCGGCCGGGCTCCGTCGTGTGTTGCGCGAACGGTGACTAGAAGTCCATGTCGCCGGGGCCACCACCGTGGCCGTGCCCGCCGCCGTTGTCCTTCTTCTCGGGGATGTCGGTCACGAGCGTCTCGGTCGTAAGGACCATGGCCGCGATCGAGGCTGCGTTCTGGAGCGCCGAGCGGGTCACCTTGGCCGCGTCGACGATGCCCTTCTTGAACATGTCGCCGTACTGGTCCCTGAGGGCGTCGTAGCCCTCGCCGGCCTTCATGCCCTTGACCTTCGCGACGACGACCTCGCCGGACTGTCCGGCGTTCTCGGCGATCTGCTTGGCCGGGGCCTCGAGGGCCCGGCGGACGATGTCCACGCCGACCTGGGCGTCGGGATCGAGCTTGATCTTGTCGAGGGCCGGGATCGCCTGGAGGAGGGTCGTGCCGCCGCCGGCGACGAGGCCTTCCTCGACCGCCGCGCGGGTGGTCGAGAGGGCATCCTCGATGCGGTGCTTCTTCTCCTTCAGCTCGACCTCGGTGGCCGCGCCGACCTTGATGACCGCGACACCGCCGGACAGCTTGGCGAGGCGCTCCTGGAGCTTCTCGCGGTCGTAGTCCGAGGTGGTGTCCTCGATCTGGGCCTTGATCTGGGCCATCCGACCCTTGATCTGGTCCGGGCTGCCCTCGCCGTCGACGATCGTGGTGTCGTCCTTGGTCGCGACGATCCGGCGAGCCTTGCCGAGGTCATCGGCGGTGACGGAATCGAGCTTCCGCCCGATCTCCTCGGAGATCACCGTGCCACCGGTCAGGATGGCGATGTCGCGGAGCATCTCCTTGCGGCGGTCGCCGAAGCCCGGGGCCTTGACGGCCAGGACCGAGATCGTGCCCTTGAGCTTGTTCACGACGAGCGTCGCGAGGGCCTCGCCATCGACGTCCTCGGCGATGATCAGGACCGGGCGGCCCAGCTGGACCGCCTTCTCGAGGGCCGGGAGCATGTCCTGGACGCTCGAGATCTTCTTGTCGGTGATGAGGATGACGACGTTCTCGAGGACGGTCTCCATCCGGTCCGCGTTGGTCACGAAGTAGGCGGAGATGTAGCCGCGATCGAACTGCATCCCCTCGGTGTATTCCTTCTCGAGGCCGAGGCTCTGGCCTTCCTCGACGGTGATGACGCCGTCCTTGCCGACCTTGTCCATCACCTCGGCGATGATCTCGCCGACCTCGGGATCCGCGGCGCTGATGGCCGCGACGGCCGCGATCTGCTCGCGCGAGTTGACCGGGCGGGCGGTCCGCTTGATCTCCTCGACAATGGCCTCGACGGCCTTCTCGATGCCGCTCTTGATGACCATCGGGTTGGCCCCGGCGGTCACGACACGGAGGCCCTCGGCGACCATTGCCTGGCCGAGGACCACGGCGGTGGTGGTGCCGTCGCCGGCGACGTCGTCGGTCTTGGTCGCGACCTCCTTGAGGAGCTGCGCGCCCATGTTCTCGAAGGGGTCTTCGAGCTCGACGTCGCGAGCGATCGTGACGCCGTCATTGGTGATCGTGGGGGCCCCGAACTTCTTGTCGAGGACGACGTTGCGGCCCTTGGGGCCGATGGTCACCCGGACCGCGTCGGCGAGGCGATCGATGCCGCGCTTGAGCGACCGTCGGGCGGTCTCGTCGAAGATGAGCTGCTTGGCCAACTGGGAGTCCCTCCAGGGTCTGTGGGGCGATTCGGGGACGGCGCCGGGGCGGCGGGGAGCCGCCGCGCGCTAGCCCTCGACGATCGCGAGGATGTCCTTCTGGCTGACGATGAGGAGGTCCTCGCCGTCGACCTTGAACTCGGTGCCGGCGTACTTGCCGTAGAGGACCTTCTGGCCGACCTTGACGTCCATCGGCTCGCGCTTGCCGTCATCGAGGATCCGGCCGGGCCCGGCGGCGAGGATCTCGCCCTCCTGGGGCTTCTCCTTGGCCGTGTCCGGGAGGACGATCCCGCTCTTGGTCATCTCCTCGCGCGCGGTCGGCCTGACGACGACGCGATCGCCCAACGGGCTGAGCTTCTTCGAGGCAGTGGCTTTGGCCAACGTGCTTCCCTCCTGTGACGGCGATGCCGCCGAGCCTGGGCGGTGAGGTCGGGCCCGGCGCTCTGGGCGCTCGCGACCGACCGATGCCGATCTGTGTGTGCCGCTCGAGCGGACCTGGTCCCGGTGCTATCTCCGTCGTCGGGGCGACCGTGGGACCCTCGGGTTCCGCGTCGATTAGCACTCTCGGTGTGAGAGTGCCAACAGTGTAGGCAAGGCGCCTTCGGCCTGTCAACCGCCCGTTCGGCGGACGAAGGTTCGATCGTAGGCGGCGACCAGGTCGGCACCGAAGCCGGCCATCGCCGGCGCGTCGGCCAAGTCGATCCCCCGGCGCTCGGCAACCCAGGACGCAGTGAGCCGAACCCACTCCGGTGCATTGCGGGCGCGGGGGCCGCCGGGCGGCGTCAGGAATGGCGAATCGGTCTCCACGAGGAGACGGTCGGCTGGGACGATCGCGGCAACCTCGGCCGTCGGCTCCTCGCCGCGCCGGAAGGCCAGCCCCGAGATCGAGACGCCGAGGCCGAGGTCCAGTGCCGCCCGGGCGAAATCGACGGGGCCGGAGAACGAGTGGAGCAGGGCCGGCGGCCGATCTCCGAACGCCGCCGCGGACGCCGAACCGCCGAACCCGGCTGCCCGGAGCGCCTCGAGCAGCGCGTCCTGGGCGTCCCGGCGACCGGCCGGCGAGCGGACGTGGAGGACCGCCGGCTTGCCCGTCTCGAGGGCGAGCGCGAGGTTACGGCGCAGGTTGGCGTGCTGGTCGACGATCGGCGAGAAGACGCGGTCGTAGTCGAGGCCGGTCTCCCCGATCGCCGCGACCCGGGGGTCGGCGGCAAGCCGCACGATCCCGGCCCATTCCGCGTCGGTGACCTTGGCGGCGTCATGGGGATGGACGCCGACCCCGGCATCGAGCCACGGGAACCGGTCCACGAGCGCCAGGGCGGCGTCGGACGACCAGGCGTTCCAGCCCGGGACGAGGATTCGCTCGACGCCGGCACCCCGGGCCGCCTCGAGGACGGTCTCGACGTCATCCGCGAAACGATCCGACTGGAGGTGGCAATGGGAATCGATGAGCCGCACGCCGCCGATTGTGACGGCCGCGACGGCCGCCCGGGTCAGGCCTCGGGTCAAGCCTCCGGTCAGCCCTTCGGCAGGGTCTCGAAGAGCCCGATCTCGGTGCCCTCGGGATCCCGCACCACGGCGTACCAGCCCTGGCCCGGGATCTCGGTCCGGGGCTCCACCGTCGTCCCGCCCGTCCGGTCCGAGGCCACGAGGGCCGTCGCGATCGAATCGACCTCGATGTAGTCCCGCAGCGTCGCGCCCGCCGTGATCCCGCGGCGCCCGATGGCGCCGCCATAGCCCTCGCTCGTCCGGAAGAGCCAATAGTCGGGTATGCCCTCGACCGTTCCGAACTGCCAGCCGGCGACGGCCTCATAGAAGCGCATCGCCCGCTGCGGGTCGTCCGCCGGGAACTCGATGTGGTTGATCTCGCCGTGCGCCATCGCGGACCTCCTTGCGCGTGTGGGTCGCCTTGACCCCGTCCGGGAATTCGACGATCAGCCCTCGACGGATTCGACATCCAGGCGCGGGAAGAGCGGTTCGGGGAACCCCAGCGTGCCGGATTCCGCCGCCCGGCCGCCCCAGGCCAGCTCGTCGAGGATCGGCGGGCCGCCGTTGCCGTCCGGCCCGTAGGGAAACGAGTGGCCGAGCTGGGCGAGCAGGCGCGGGGCCGTCTGTGGCAGGAATGGCGCCGCGGCCAGGCCCACGACCCGACAGGCCTCCACGAGATCGCCCAGTGCGTCGCGCAGCCGGGCGGCCGCCTCCGCGTCGCCGGCCTTGGCGGCCTTGGCCAGGACCCACGGCTGCTCGCCGTCAACGAAGCGGTTCGCCGCCCCGACGAAGTCCCACAGCGCCGCGAGTGCCTCGTGAAGCAGGCAGCCCTCGAGGCGCTCGGCGTAGGCCGGCAGGGTCTCCGACCAGGCGTGGCCGAGGGCCGAGGCTCCGGGCGCCGTCCGCGGCGCCGGCCGCTCCCCGCCCAGGTAGCGCCCGGCCATCGAGACCGTCCGGTTGACGAGGTTCCCGAAGTCGTTGGCGAGATCGGCGTTGTAGCGCCGGACGAAGGCCTCCCAGGAGACCTCCGCGTCGCGGTCGAAGGGCACCTCGCGGAGGGCGACGTAGCGGGTCCCGTCGCTGCCGAAGGCCTCGATCATGTCGTGGGGGTCGAAGATGTTGCCCCGGCTCTTGCTCATCCGCTCGCCGCCCCGGAGCAGGAGGAAGCCGTGGATCCAGACCTTCCGCGGTGCCTCCAGGCCGGCGCTCCAGAGCATCGCCGGCCAGAAGATCGTGTGGAACCGGGCGATGTCCTTGCCGATGACGTGGAGATCGGCCGGCCACCAGCGGCCGAAGGCGTCGGGGTCCGAGAGGAAGCCGGCGCCGGTGATGTAGTTGATGAGGGCGTCGTACCAGACGTAGATCGTGCCCGCCTCGGGGTCCCACGAACCGTCCTCGCGCTGGGCGGTCTGGCCGTCCTCGCCGATCGGGAACGGGATGCCCCAGGTGGCGCCGGCCCTAGAGATCGAGAAGTCCTCGAGCCCGCCGCGGATGAAGCCGAGCATCTCGTTGCGCCGGAAGTCGGGCTGGACGGCGCCGGGGTTGTCGAGGAACCAGCGCTCCAGCCGCTCCTGGTAGGCGGACAGGCGGAAGAACCAGTTGCGCTCGGTCAGCCACTGGAGGGGCACGTCCGGATGGTTGGGGCACTGCCAGCCGGCGGCTGTCTCGTGGAGGTCGCTGTTCGCCTTGAATCCCTCGTTCGGGCAGTACCAGCCCTCGTACGTGCCGAGGTAGATGTCGCCGTTGGCGAAGGCCCGGCGGACCATCTCCTGGGCCGCGGCGACGTGGTCCGGGTCGGTCGTCCGGATGAAGCGGTCGGGCGTGATGCCGAGGGCTCCCTCGGCATCCGTGAACTCCCCCACCCTGGCGTCGACGAAGGCTCTGGGCTCCAGGCCTTCCTCGGCGGCCCGGATGGCGATGTTCACCGAGTGCTCGTCGGTTCCGGTCAGGAAGCGGGTGTCATCGCCCTTGAGACGGTGCCAACGGGCGATGACGTCGGCCCCGATCACCTCGTACAGGGTGTGGAGGCCGGGTTTATGGTTGGCGTAGGCGATCGCGGTCGTCAGGTAGTAGCGGGGCCGGTCGGGCATCGTGGGGTCCTCGGGAGGCCGCGGATGGGCGGCGGGCGAGGCCGATCAGTCCCGTGGGTCCCGATCGGCAGGGCGAGGTTCGGCGGCCGGCGGGCAAGCCGCTCCCGGGTCTCAGGCCGCTCGAGCGGTCAGGCCGTGGCGCTCGTCCGTGGCCGCCCCGGCATCCTCATCGAGCTCCGGTGCGACATGGCCGGGATGATAGCTGAAGCGCCGCCCCTCACTCACCCGGTGGGTGGTGAGTGCTACAAGACGCCTGACACCGGCCCGGACCGACGCAACTCGTACGTGGCTCCGGCGTCAAACGCCTCGATCGCCAACGGATCGATGAACTACCACTCACCCCACGAGTGAGAGGCGACCCCAGCCAATCCGGCCATCGACGAGCCTGGCCGATCAGTGGCGGAAGTGGCGGACGCCGGTGATGAGCATCGTGGCGCCTGCGGCGTCGGCGATGGCGATGACCTCGGCGTCGCGGATCGAGCCGCCGGGCTGGGCAAAGGCAGTGACGCCGGCCTCGAGGCAGGTCTCGACGGCGTCGGCGAAGGGATAGAAGGCGTCCGAGCCGCAGGCGGCGCCGCTAAGCGCCTCCTCGCCGGCGAAGCGGCGCGCCTTCTCGACGGCCTGGCGGGCGGCGTCGACCCGCGACACCTGCCCTGAGCCCATGCCGATGAGCGCGCCGGCCTTGACCAGCACGATCGCGTTCGAGGAGACGCCCCGGGCGAGGCGCCAGGCGAGGTCGAGGTCGGCCCGCTCGGCGTCGGTGGGGGCGCGCTTGGTGGCCACGATCCAGTCCGACGGATCGTCCGGCCGGACATCGGGCTCGGTAACGAGGACCGCGCCACCGGCCGTCCGGAGGCTGGCCCGCGGCGATGGCTCGGGCCGCGGTGCCCCGGCGGTGAGCGACGAGTCGACGAGCAGCCGGAGGTTCGACTTGGCGGCCAGGACCTCGAGGGCACCGGGATCGAAGGCCGGCGCGACGACGACCTCGAGGAAGATCGAGACGAGCCGCTCGGCGACCGCCCGGTCGACCACGTCGGTGAGCGCCACCACCCCGCCGAAGGCCGACACGGGATCGCCCGCGAGCGCCGCCTCCCACGCCTCCAGGAGCGTCGGGCGCTCGGCGGCGCCGCAGGCGTTGGTGTGCTTGACGATGACGCACGCCAGGCCCCGGAGCTGGCGGGCGACGGCGGCGGCCGCGGCGGCGTCGAGGACGTTGTTGTAGGACAGCGCCTTGCCCTGGAGCGGCGGCCGGCCGCCACTGAACGGCCCCAGCTCTGCGTCCGGCCCCGGCCGGCGGTAGCGGGCCGCCGGCTGGTGAGGGTTCTCGCCGTAGCGCAGCGTCTCGACCTTCTCGAGACCCACGGTGAGCGTCGGCGGGTACGGGTCTGAGGCGCCGGGCATCCCTGGCCAGTCCGGCAGCTCCAGGCCGGCATCCGCCATCCGGACGGGCAGCTCGGCCGAGATCCGGGCGTCGTAGGCGGCGGTGTGGCGGAAGGCCTCGACCGCGAGGGCGGCACGAACCCCGTCGGAGAGGACAGCGCCGCCGCCGCCGGCCAGGGCCTCGAGGACGTCTCCGTAGCGGGCCGGCGAGGTCACGATCGCGACGCTGGCATGGTTCTTGGCCGCCGCCCGGACCATCGAGGGCCCCCCGATGTCGATCTCCTCGACCAGCTCGTCGAGGCTGATGCCCTCGCGCTCGGCGGCGGCGGCGAAGGGGTAGAGGTTGACGACGACGAGCTCGAACGGCGCGATCGCCGCGGCCGCGAGGGCCTCGCGATGCGTAGCCAACCGGCGGTCGGCGAGGATCCCGGCGTGGACCCGAGGGTGGAGCGTCTTGACCCGACCGTCGAGCATCTCGGGGAAGCCGGTGACGGCCGCGACATCGGTCACGGGCAGGCCTGCCTCGCGCAGCGCCCGGGCCGTTCCTCCGGTCGAGACGAGCTCGAAGCCGAGCTCCACGAGCCCGCGGCCGAGCTCCGCGAGCCCGGTCTTGTCGCTGACCGAGAGGAGCGCCCGCCGCGGGGTCGGCGGTGCCGCGCCCCGCCGCTCCGCGACGAGCCGGGCGACCACTGCCGGCAGGAGCCGATGCTCGACCGCCCTGATCCGTTCGTGGAGCGTCGCCTCGTCGTCGCCGGGCAGGACGGGGACCGCCTCCTGGGCGAGGATCGGGCCGCCGTCGAGGACATCCGTGACGACGTGGACCGTGCACCCGGTCACGCGGACGCCCGCCGCAAGCGCGTCGCGAACGGCGTGTGCGCCCCGGAACGACGGCAGGAGCGCCGGATGGGTGTTGACGATCCGACCCTCGAACGCCGCGAGCGTGGCCGGCCCGACGATCCGCATGTAGCCGGCGAGGACGACGAGGTCGATCTCGGCGGCCACCAGCGTCTCGGCGAGCGTCGCGTCGGCTCCCCCGGGCACGAGCCCGGTCTCGATCCCCTGCTCCGCGGCCCAGTCAAGCGCGGGACAGGCCCGGTCAGCAATGACGAGGACGATGTCCGCGCCCAGGTCGCCGCGGGTCGCCGCCGCCTGGAGGGCTCGGAGGTTGCTGCCGGCCCCGGACACCGCGACGACGATTCGGCCGCTCATGACGAAGCCTCCAGGTACCGGCCGCCGAGCTCGTCGGCCGGCGCCACGATCCCGATCGCGACCGCGTCTGGGAGGGACGCAATGGCGATGTCGACCGCCTCGGGCGCCACGACGACGACCATCCCGATGCCGCCGTTGAAGGTCGCCCGGAGCTCGACCTCGTCGATCCCGCCGAGGGCGCCGAGGAGGCGCATGACCGATGGCATCGGCCATCGCGAGGGGTCGACGCGCACACCGAGCGCGGGGGGCAGGGCTCGTGGCGCATTCCCGGGCAGCCCGCCGCCGGTGACGTGGGCCACACCGCGGAGGTCGAGCCCGGCGGCCCGGAGCGCCCTCCGCAGCGCCAGCACCCCCCGGGCGTAGATCCGGGTTGGGGTCAGCAGGACGTCGCCGACGGTCGCCAGGGCGTACTCCGGCTCGGCGGCCAGGGCCGCGTCGCGGGTGGCATCGCCGAGCGTCCGGGCAAGCTGCTCCTGGTAGGGCCGGTCGAGCGGGATGTCCCACTCGGCCAGGAGCGATCGGACGAGCGAGAAGCCGTTCGAGTGAAGACCCGAGGAGGGCAGCCCCAGGACGATGTCCCCGGCGCACGCGGCCGTCCCGTCGAGGACGTCGGCCCGCTCCACGATCCCGATGCACGTCCCGGCGAGATCGAACGTGCCCGGCTCCATGAGCCCGGGGTGCTCGGCGGTCTCGCCCCCGACCAGGGCACAGCCGGCCGCGACGCAGCCTGCCGCGACGCCGCCGACCAGGGCCGCCACCGCGTCCGGGTCCAGCCGCCCCACGGCGACGTAGTCGAGGAACGCCAGCGGCTCGGCGCCGGTGCAGACGACGTCGTCGGCGCACATCGCGACGAGATCGACCCCGATCGTGTCCCAGCGCCCGAGGGCCGTCGCGAGGGCCGTCTTCGTGCCCACCCCGTCGGTCGAGGACACGATGAGCGGCTCCCGATAGCCGGCCGGGATCGCGATCGCGCCGCCGAACCCGCCCAGCCCGCCGACGACCTCGACCCGGCGCGTGGATTCGACCGCGGCCCGCATCCGCTCGACGGCCGCGTCCCCGGCGGCGACATCGACCCCGGCCCGGGCGTAGGCAGTCCGCGGCGCCGTGCCCTTCGTCATCGGCCCGTCGCGCCCACCGGCTCCTCGAGCAGAAATTTGCGCTGCTCGACGTCGTACGGCACCGGCTCGGGGTAGCGGCCGTCGAAGCAGGCGAAGCAGAACTGCTCGTACGGCAGGTCCAGGGCGGCGAGGACGCCGGCGATCGAGAGGTAGCCCAGGGTATCGGCGCCGATGAACTCGCGAATCTCCTCGACCGTGTGGGTGGCCGCGATGAGCTCGGTCTCGACCTGGGTGTCGATGCCGTAGAAGCAGGGGTGGTAGATCGGCGGAGCGCTGATCCGGACGTGGACCTCGGCCGCGCCCGCGCGCCGCAGGACGGCCACGATCTGCTTCGTCGTCGTGCCCCGGACGATCGAATCGTCAACCACCGTGAGGCGCTGGCCGCGGACCACGTCACGGAGCGGGTTGAGCTTCATCGTCACGCCCCGGTGGCGCATCGTCTGGGACGGCTGGATGAACGTCCGGCCCGTGTAGCGGTTACGGACCAGGCCCTCGCGGTACGGGATCCCGGCGGCCTCGGCGTAGCCCGCGGCGGCCGGGCCGCCGGTATCGGGCACGGGCATGACGAGATCGGTGTCCGCGGGATGCTCCATCGCCAGCTGGATGCCCATCCGGCGGCGGGCCTCGTACAGGCTCCGACCCTCGAGGTACGAATCGGGGCGGGCGAAGTAGATGAGCTCGAAGACGCACAGGGCCGGGGTGGCCTCCGCGAACCGGACCGAGCGTGGCTCCCGCCCGGCTTCGAGGATCACGATCTCGCCCGGCTCGACCTCCCGGACATACTCCGCGCCGACGATGTCCAGCCCGGTCGTCTCCGACGACAGGACCCAGGCATGGCGCGGGCCCGAGGCGGCCTCCTCGTCGCCCCACAGGCCGCCGGGCGCGTGGACCGGGGCGGCGACGTCCGGGATCCGCCCGATGCACAGCGGCCGGAAGCCGTGGGGATCGCGGACCCCGATGATGCGGTCCTTGTCGAGGATGACGAGGGTGAAGGCGCCCCGGACCCGGGGCAGGAGGCTCTGGAGGGCCTCGACCGTGTCCGCTCCGGGCTCGTCCGCGAGGAGGGCCGTCAGGAGCTCCGTGTCCGTCGAGGCCGGCAGGCGACCACGGCCGCCGCGGAGCTGGCCCAGCAGCTCCCGAGTGTTCACGAGGTTGCCGTTGTGGCCGATCGCGATGGCCCGCCGCGGGCCCAGGCGGAGCGTCGGCTGGGCGTTCTCCCAGACCGTCGAGCCGGTCGTGGAGTAGCGGCAGTGGGCGATCGCGAGGTCGCCGTGGAACGACGGCAGCCGCCGCTCGTCGAGGACCGACGAGATCATCCCGAGGTCCTTGTAAAGGAATAGCTCGGCGCCATCCGACACCGCCAGCCCGGCCGATTCCTGGCCCCGGTGCTGGAGGGCGAAGAGGCCGAGGGCGGCCACGTTCGCCGCCTCCGTCCCCGAGCCCTTCGGCAGGGCCGCACCGAACACGCCACACATGGCTACCGGCCCTCCGGCGCCGCGGCGGGCGCCTCCCAGTCGAGGGCCCGGGCGAGCCCGTGCTCCCAGGTGTGGGCGAGGTCGGCGACGGCGATGTCGATCGGGTCCGCGACGCGGCTCCCCCGCTCCTCCACCGCGCCGGTCGCACCGGCGCCGTGGAGCTCGATGACCAGTCGATCGCCGCCGACCACGCCGAGCGTCTCGACCGGCAGCCCGAACTGGCGGGCGAGGAGCTGCAGCGCGGCCGCGTGCCGGGGCTGCGCGGTCACGACGATCCGGCTGGGGCTCTCGCCGAAGAGATCGACCGCCGGTGAGTGGGCGACGGCGATGCGAAGCGTCGCCCCTCGACCGCCCCACATCGCACTCTCCGCGAGGGCCACCGCGAGGCCGCCACCCGACACGTCCTGCATCGAGGCCGTCAGGCCGCGCCCGGCCGCTTCGCGAGCGAAGGCCTGGACCCGGCGCTCGCGATCGAGATCGAGCGGCGGCGGGCCATCCTCCGCGGCTCCGCCGGCCAGCCGGGCGTACTCGCTGCCGGCCAGCCCGGGGCTCGCCTCGCCGACGAGGAGCACCGCGTCGTCGTCCGCCGCGAAGGCCGGCCCGACGAGTCCCTCGACATCGTCGAGCAGCCCGACGACCCCGATCTCGGGCGTGGGCAGGATCGCCCCGGCCGGCGACTCGTTGTTGAGCGAGACGTTCCCGCCGGTCACCGGCAGGCCGAGGGCGCGACACGCGTCGCCCAGTCCGCGGACGGCCTCGCTGAGCTGCCAGAAGGCCTCCGGGCGGGTCGGATCGCCGTAGTTCAGGCAGTTCGTGACGCCGAGGGGCCGGGCCCCCGTCATCGACACATTGCGGGTCGCCTCGGCCACGCTCAGGGCGGCGCCCAGCCAGGGATCGATCGCGCCGACCGGGGCGTTGGCGTCCGTCGTGGCCACGAGCGCCTTCGTCGTGCCCTTGACCCGCAGGACCGCGGCCCCGTGCCCGGGACCCACCACGGTGTTGACCTGGACGGTGCTGTCGTACTGCTCGAAGACGGGCCGGCGCGAGGCGAGCGCCGGCGAGCCCAGCAGGGCCGTCAGCACGGCCCCGGGATCCATCCCCCGCTCGGGCAGGCGATCCGAGGCGCCGGCGTCAGGGGCGCCCGGGGCCGGGGCAGGACGGCGACGGGCCGGCGGCGCGGCCAGGTGCTGGAGGACGATCGCGTCCGACGTCAGGGCCGCCGCGGGGATCCGGACGATCTCGTGACCGGCCTCGGTGACCGCGATGTCGCCGTCGCCGGTCACGGTCCCGATCGTGGCGCACGGGATCCCCCACCGGGCGCAGACCTCGCGGACGTCGGCTTCGCGCTCGGGTCGGACGACGGCGAGCATCCGCTCCTGGCTCTCCGAGATGAGGACCTCGAAGGCGGCCATCCCCGGCTCCCGCCGGGGCACAGCATCGAGGTCGATGGCCATGCCTGTCCCCGCCCGATCCGCGGTCTCCGAGGTGGCGCAGGTGATCCCCGCGGCGCCGAGGTCCTGGAGACCCTCGACCAGCCCCCGCTCGATGAGCTCGAGCGACGCCTCGATGAGAAGCTTCTCGGCGAACGGATCGCCGACCTGGACCGACGGCCGCTTGGAGGGGTCATCGTGGGTGAAGGTCGCTGAGGCCAGGACGCTCGCCCCGCCGATGCCGTCGCGGCCGGTGGCGCTGCCGAACAGGATGACGAGGTTGCCCGGACCCGGCGCCTGGGCGAGCGTCAGGAGCCGCTCCTCGAGCAGCCCGATGGCCATGACGTTGACGAGCGGGTTGCCCTGGTACGACGGGTCGAAGACGAGCTCGCCGCCGACCGTCGGGACGCCGACGCAGTTGCCGTAGCCCCCAACGCCCCGGACGACGCCATCGACGAGGTGGCGCGTCCGGGTGTCCGATGGATCGCCGAACCGGAGGGCATCGAGGACCGCGATGGGGCGGGCGCCCATCGTGAAGATGTCGCGGAGGATCCCGCCGACGCCCGTCGCGGCGCCCTGGTAGGGCTCCACGGCGCTGGGATGATTGTGGGATTCGATCTTGAACGCGACCGCCAGCCCATCGCCGATCGAGATGACCCCGGCGTTCTCACCCGGACCGGCCACGACGCCGTCGGCGGCGGAGCCGGTCGGGAGCGTCCGGAGGAGCGGCTTCGAGCTCTTGTACGAGCAGTGCTCGCTCCACATGACGCTGAACATCGCCAGCTCGACGTCGTTCGGGTCGCGGCCCAGGCGGGCCCGGATCGCCGCGAGCTCGTGGTCGGTGATCCCGAGGGCCCGATGGAGGGGCGGAGCGGCAGCCGGGCTCTCGGCGGACCGCTCGACCATGGTCATCGACCGGCAACCTCGAGGGTCCGGCTGCCACGGTCGGCCGCGGCCGCGCTGTCGACGAACGATCGGATGAGCCCGAAGCCATCGTCCGAGCCGAGGATCCCCTCCGAGGCGCGCTCGGGATGGGGCATCAGGCCGGCGACATTGCCGGCTGCGTTACGGACCCCGGCGATCGCCCGGAGCGAGCCGTTCGGGTTGGCCGGGTCGTCGACCTCGGCCGCGGTCGCGCCGTCGTCGCGGACGTAGCGGAACAGGACCCGGCCGTTGGCCTCGAGCTCGTCGAGCGTCGCGGCGTCGGCGAAGAAGCAGCCCTCGCCGTGGGCGACCGGCATCCGCAGGGGCCGGCGCGGGCCGGCGAGGTGGGTGAACGGCGTAGCCGGCTGCTCGACGGCGATCCGGACGTCCCGCCCCAGGAACCGCAGGCCCCGGTTGCGGAGGAGCGCCCCGGGCACGAGCCCGGCCTCGGCCAGGACCTGGAAGCCGTTGCAGATCCCGAGGACGAGGCCGCCGTCCGCGGCGAACGCGGCCACGGCCCGCATGACCGGGGAGAACCTGGCGATGACGCCGGCCCGCAGGTAGTCGCCGTAGGCGAAGCCGCCGGGCAGGATCACGCCGGCGACACCCCGGAGATCGGCCGCCTCGTGCCACAGCTCGACCGGCTCGGCGCCGGCCAGGGCCAGGGCGTGGGTCGTGTCCCGGTCGCAGTTCGAGCCGGGGAAGACGACGACGCCGACGCGGACGCTCATCGGCGGCTCACCTGGCGCTCATCGGGACGCATCGGGCGCATATCAACGGCCGGCGCCGGTCGCCGAGGTCGTCGAGCTCGTCGCGCCGAGCAGCTCCAGCCCGAAGGCCTCGATGAGCGGGTTCGACAGGAGCTCCCGCGCCAGCTGCTCGACCACGGTCCTGGCCGCTCCCTCGTCGTCGGCCGCGACCGTCAGCTCGACCCGCCGCCCGACACGGACGGCGGTCACGCCCTCGATCGCGAGGTGGGCCAGGCTGCCCTCGACGGCCCGACCCTGCGGATCGAGGATCCCGGGCTTGGGCAGGACGTTGACGGCGAACCGGTACTCGATGCTCATCGGGCGACCACGTCCGTCTCGAGATAGCGATCGAAGCTCGCGCCCGTGATCCGTTCGTAGGCCTGGACATACCGGTCGCGGGTGCCGGCCACGACGTCGGGCGGCAGCTCCGGACCGGGCGCCGTCTTGCCCCACTCCTGGCCCTCGAGCCAGTCGCGCACGAACTGCTTGTCGAAGCTGGCCTGCGGGCCGCCGGGAGCGTAGGTGCCGGCGTCCCAGAAGCGCGACGAATCGGGGGTCAGGACCTCGTCGATCAGGATCAGCTCGCCGTCCACCAGGCCCATCTCGAACTTCGTGTCGGCCAGGATGAGGCCAACCGATTCGCAGGTCGCCGCGGCTCGCCGGTAGAGGGCGATGGCGACGTCCCGGACCCGCTCGGCGAGATCGCGTGGCGAGCCCACCCCGCCGTCGCGAACGGCGACCCGTTCGATCTCGCGAATCATGGTCTGGAAGTCGATGTTCTCGTCGTGGGCGCCTGCTTCCGCCTTCGTCGCCGGCGTCAGGATCGGCTCTGGCAGGCGGTCGCTCTCGCGGAGCCCGGCCGGCAGGGCGACGCCGCACACGGCCCGCGAGGCCTGGTACTCCTTCCAGCCCGAACCGGAGAGGTAGCCGCGGACGACGACCTCGACCGGCAGGACCGTGGCCCGGCGGCACAGCAGCATCCGGCCCCGGAGGTCGGCTTCGACCTCGGGCGGTACGGTGCCCGGCGGGACCGCCGCCGGATCCGTCCCGATGACGTGGTTCGGGACCAGGTCGCGGGTCACCTCGAACCAGTATCGCGACACGCCGGTGAGCACCCGGCCCTTGTCCGGGATCGGGGTCGGCAGGACGACGTCAAACGCCGACAGGCGGTCGGAGGCCACGAGGAGGAGCCGATCGTCCCCGACCGCGTAGAGGTCGCGGACCTTGCCGGACCGGATGTACGTGCCTGGCACGGCGGTCATCGAGTACCTCCTGGGACGGCCGGGGCCGTGGTTGTGGGCGGGGTCGAGGTCGAGCTCCTGGTCGCGCCCGGGGTCGGGTCCGCTTCGAGCGTGGCGAGCCGGGCGATGACGGCGTCCACATGCGCCAGGTGGCGAGCATCGTCGAAGCAGGCGTCAAGGTCGGCCAGGGCCAGCCGCGACGCGACGGCGGGTTCGAGGGCCAGGAGGTCCCGGAGCGACCGCCGCTCGTCGGCAGCGGCGAGTGCCGCCCGCTGGACGACCGCGTACGCGTCCTCGCGGCTCATCCCCGCCTGGTCGACGAGCGCATCGAGGACGCGGGAGCTGGCGTGGAGTCCGAGGCCGCGGTCGATGTTCTCGAGCATCCGCTCGGGCCGGACGACCAGGCCCTCCACGAGCCCGGCGGTCTTCTGGAGGGCATAGTCGAGGAGGATCGTGGCGTCGGGCAGGATCACCCGCTCGGCCGAGGAGTGGCTAATGTCGCGCTCGTGCCAGAGGGCCTGATCCTCCATCGCCGTGGCGGCGTAGCCCCGGAGGACGCGCGCGATCCCGGCGATCCGCTCGGACAGGATCGGGTTGCGCTTGTGGGGCATCGCCGAGGAGCCCTTCTGGCCGGCCCGGAACGGCTCCATGACCTCACCGATCTCGGTGTGGGCGAGGTTCCGGATCTCGGTCGCGAAGCGCTCCAAGCTCCCGCCCAGGATCGCGATCGCGGCAATGAGCGCGGCGTGGCGGTCGCGCTGGACGATCTGGGTGGACACGGGGTCCACCCGCAGGCCCAGGGCGCCGAGGACCTCGGCCTCGACGTCCGGCCCGAGGTGGCTGTACGTCCCGACCGGTCCGGACAGCTTGCCGGTCCGGATCTCGTCCACGGCGACCGCGAGCCGCCTCCGTCCGCGGTCGAGCTCGAAGGCCCAGCCGGCGAGCTTGAGCCCGAACGTCGTCGGCTCGGCGTGGACCGAATGGGTCCGGCCCATCATCACCGTCCCGGCATGCTCCCGGGCGCGGGCCACCAGGACCCCAAGGAGCCGATCGCAGTCGCGAAGGAGGAGATCGCCGGCGACGCCGAGCTGGAGGGCGAGCGCCGAATCGAGGACGTCGCTGCTCGTCAGGCCAAGGTGGAGGTAGCGGCCCTCGGGCCCGATCGATTCGGCCACCTGGCTGACGAAGGCGATGACGTCGTGGTCGGTCGTCCGCTCGATCTCGGCGATCCGGGCGACGTCGACGCGGGCGCGGGCCTCCATGACGGCGAGCGCCTCGGCGGGGATTCGACCCCGGGTCGAGAGAGCCCGGGCGGCCGCCAGCTCGACCCGGAGCATGTGCTCGAACCGGGCGGACTCCTCCCAGATCGCGCCCATCTCGGGCAGCGTGTAGCGGCGGATCATCGGGCGGCCCCCGCCGGGATCGGCTGGTCCAGCCCGATGTCGTGTCGGCGTTGCAGCCCGTCCCAGGCGATCGCGTCGGCCGCCTGCTCCGCCGCGGCGCGCGCCTCCGCGAGCCCGCTGCCCTGCCCCACGACCGTCAGGACCCGGCCGCCGTTCGTCCCATAGCCGCCGCCCGGGCGCCCGATGGTGCCGGCGTGGAACACGAGGGCACCCGCGGCGACCGCATCCTCGAGGCCAGAGATCGGGTGGCCCCGCTTCGGCGATCCGGGATAGCCGGCCGCGGCGAGGACGATCCCGAGCGCGGCGCCCGGCAGCGTCCCGATCAACGGCGGAGCGTCCTCGGGCAATCGCCCGCGGGCCGCGGCGAGCAGCAGCGGTCCGATCGCCCCGGCCACCCGCGGCAGGATCACCTGCGCCTCCGGGTCGCCCAGCCGGACGTTGCACTCGAGGACCGCCGGGCCGTCCGCGGTGAGCATCAGCCCGGCGTACAGGAAGCCGCGGAACGGCGTCCCGCGGCGGGCCATCTCGGCCAGGATGGGACGGTGGACGGTGTCGAGGACCGCCTCGACCGCTGCATCGTCGAGGTCCGCCAGCGGCGAATAGGCACCCATCCCGCCAGTGTTCGGGCCGCGATCGCCGTCGCACAGCCGCTTGTGGTCGCGGGCCGCGGGCAGGGCCACGGCCCGGGTCCCGTCGCAGATCGCGATGACGCTGGCCTCGCGGCCCTCGAGCCGCTCCTCGACCACGAGCGCGGGCGCGTCGGCCGCGCGGCCGGCCAGGAACGACGGCGCGAGCTCGAGCGCCTGGTCGATCGACTCGGTCACGATGACGCCCTTGCCGCCGGCCAGGCCGTCGGCCTTGAGGACGATCCCGACGCCGTCGGCGCCGAGCTCCTCGACGTAGGCGCTGGCCGCCGCCGCTTCGCCACCGGCGAACGCGCGCGAGCGGGCCATCCGGACGCTCGCGGCCTCGGCGACTGCGTGGCAGAAGGCCTTCGAGGTCTCGAGCCGGGCCGCTGCCTGAGTCGGTCCGAAGACCGCGATCCCGGCGCTCGCGAGTCCATCGGCCACGCCCATCGCGAGGGGCGCCTCCGGCCCGATGACCACCAGCTCGGCGGCCATCGCCCGGGCCGCGGTCACGATCGCGGCCGGATCCGTGGCATCGGTGCCGGGCAGGGTCCGGACGCGCGCTTCGGCCGCGATCGCCGCGCTGCCGGGGGCGACCACGACCTCGTTGACGCCTGGCTCGCCGGCCAGCTTCCAGGCGAGCGCGTGCTCCCGTCCCCCGCCGCCGACGACGAGGACGCGGGTCGGCATGACGAGGGTCGGCGAGGTCACGAACGGGCCATCCCGCCGCGATGCCGCATCGGCCGCCAGGCTCGCTCGATCGTCTGGGTCCGCTCCGGACCGACCGAGACGAGGACGATCGGCACGCCGGCGAGCTCCTCGAGGGCGGTCACGTAGCGGCGGGCGTTCTCGGGCAGGTCGGCCAGCGACCGGACGTCGTGGATCGGGGCGTCCCAGCCAGGGAAGTCCTCGTAGATCGGGGTCGCGTCCGCGATCGCCGAGGCGCTCGACGGCCAGTGGTCCACCCGCCGGCCGTCGACGTCGTAGGCGACGCCGAGGCGGATCGTCGGGATGCCCGACAGGATGTCGAGCTTGTTGAGCATGATGCTGCTGATCGAGTTCACGGCGACCGCGTAGCGCAGGGGCATGGCATCGAACCAGCCGACCCGGCGGGGCCGGCCGGTCGTCGTCCCGACCTCGTGGCCGCGCGAGGCGATCCCGGCCCCGATCTCGTCGTGGAGCTCGGTCGGGAACGGCCCCGAGCCCACCCGCGTCGCATAGGCCTTCATGACGCCCATGACCTCGTCGACCTGGAGCGGCCCGATGCCGCCGCCGGTGCAGGCGCCGCCGGCCACCGGGTTGGACGAGGTCACGAAGGGATAGCTCCCGTGGTCGAGGTCCAGGAGCGTGCCCTGGGCGCCCTCGAGGAGGACGTGCTCGCCCCGGGCCAGCGCGGCCTGGACGAGCCACGTCGAATCGTCCAGGTAGCCCTCGAGGCGCCGGCCCCACGCCAGGCACTGGTCGACGAGGGCGTCGACGGCCATCGCCTCGAGGCCCATCTCGCCGAGCAGGAGGTTCTTGTCTGGCAGGGCCCGCGAGATCCGGTCGGTCAGCACCGCCCGGTCGAGGAGGTCCTCCATCCGCAGCCCGATTCGCCAGGCCCGGTCGCCGTAGGCCGGCCCGATTCCCCGCCCCGTCGTGCCGACCTTGGCCCCGCCGAGGCGGGCCTCATTGCCCTGGTCCAGGGCGACGTGGTACGGCATGATCACGTGGGCGCTGCGGCTGACCTTGACCTTCGAGACGTCGATGCCGCGGGCCGTCAGCATGTCGAGCTCGGCGATGAGCGTCGCCGGGTTGACGACCACCCCGTTGCCGATGACCGAGGTGATGTGCGGGTAGAGGACGCCGGACGGCACGAGGTGGAGCTTGAAGACCTCGTCGCCGGTGACGACCGTGTGGCCGGCGTTGTCGCCGCCCTGGTAGCGGACGACCATCGCCACCTGCTCGGCCAGGAAGTCAGTGGTCTTGCCCTTGCCCTCGTCGCCCCATTGCAGCCCGACGATGACCGTGGCCGGCATCAGCGGGCGCCCGTCGAAATCAAAAGGCCCCGGGCGGATGCCCCGGGGTCGTGGATGCAAATCTCCCGCGTCGCTGGCCCGCCCGCTCGGCGGGGCCGATGCTGCTGGTCGCTCGGACGCCTCACGGGACGGCCGATGCGCCCTCCTCGCGCGATCGCTGGACCTCCCTGTCCGGGCCGCTGCGGTGTCGACCCGGAGACCGGGCGAGTATAGCAACGGGCGGGCGGCCCGGGACTGGGCCCGGCAGCCCGGTGGGCCTCCGTCAGGCCGGACGGGACTTTCGCGGATGGGACCCAGTACCTCCGGTGCGTGTTGTCGACACCGATCGCCGCCGTAGCCTCGTCGCACATGCGGTACATCTGGGGGCTCTGGCCGGTCGTTCCGGCTATCGCTGCCATCCTGCTCCTGGCGACACCCGAGACGGCCGGCCCGATCGCCCGTCCCGTACTCGGCGCCATCGTCGCGGTCAGCCTTGCAGTCGCCGTGACCCGGGCCTACATCCGGTCCCGAATCGAGCCCCTCGTGGCGATCGCCGAGCGGCTCGCGGCCGGCGAGGCCGACATCCCGGTGCCGAAGCGCCGCGACGCCCTGGGCCGGCGCCTGGCTGTGGCCGTGGCGACCCTTGGCTCGAGCATGGCCGAGGCCCAGTCCGAGGCGACCACCGATCGTCTGACGGGCATCCCCAACCGGCCGGCGATCATCGGGGCGCTCTTCACCGAGGTCGAGCGGTCGGTCCGCTACCGGCGCCCGCTGTCAGTCGCGTTCGCCGACATCGACCACTTCAAGACCATCAACGACACCTACGGCCACGAGGCCGGCGATGCGGTCCTCCAGGGCGTCGCGGCGAGCCTCCGACGCAACCTCCGCTCGTCCGACCGGGTCGGCCGCTACGGCGGCGAGGAATTCATGGTCCTCCTGCCAGAGACGAGCGTGGACGACGCCGCGGTCCTGGCCGACAAGCTCCGCCTCGTCGTCTCGGGTGAGCACCACCACCTGCCCGACGGCAGCGAGGTCAGCGTGACCATCTCGCTGGGCGTGACCGGCGGAGCCGGCGATCGCCTCAGTGTCGACGCCCTCGTGCGCGAGGCGGACGCGGCGATGTACTCGGCCAAGGCCCTCGGCCGTGACCAGGTCTACGCCTTCGAGGAGCCGAACGATGATTCGACGGTCATCCGATCGCCGATCTCGCCGGCCGGCCGGAGCCAGGCGATCGAGCTCGGGCGACGAGCCCATGGCGCCGCGGCCGATGCCCTCGCCCAGATCATCTCGCCCCTGCCCCACTACCGCGGCCAGCCGTCCGCCCTGATCGCGACCATCGTCACGACCCTCGCCCGGCAGCTCAGCCTGCCCGAGCACGAGATCGACAAGATCCGGATCGCCGCCCTCCTCCACGACGTCGGCAAGGTCGGCATCCCCCAGGACATCCTCGAGAAGCCGTCATCGCTGTCGCCGGCCGAGTGGCGCTCGGTCGTCCAGCATCCCCGCATCGGCCAGGTCATCCTCGAGCAGGCGACGATGCTCCGCGACGCGGTGCCGATCATCCTCCACCACCACGAGCGGTTCGGGGGAGCCGGCTATCCGTACGGCCTGCGGGGCCACGAGATCCCGCTCGGCGCCCGCATCGTGGCCATCGCCGACGCCTACGACGCGATGATCCAGGACCGGCCCTACAAGCGGAAGATCAGCCACGACGCCGCCATCGACGAGCTCCGGCGCCACGCCGGGACGCAGTTCGATCCCGAGCTGGTCGAGATCTTCTGCGACATCTACGGGGCCGAGGCGCCCGAGGCCGATCCAGCCGCCGTCGGCTTCATCGCCGCCGCCCAGAGCCACCGGGCGACCGCGACCGGGCGACGTCGGAGCGCCGAGCGCAAGGTCGCCACGGCCGAGGGCTGACCGGCCCAGAATCCAATCGGTCCCGGAGGCGGCGGCTAGACTCGCCCGGTGACCCAAGCGGACGTCGCTGCCCTCCTCGCCGCCTACGACGCGCAGCTCCGGGTTCGTGTCCCCGATCCGCTGCCCGCCGGCGTCGAGGTCCAGCTGGACGGTCCGCTCGTCCGGTTCCTGGGGCTCAGCCGCGGCGGGTTCGTCCTGTACCGCGACCTCGGCGGCATCGAAGGTCCGGAGCTCGACGCACTGATCGCGCGCCAGATCGAGGCCTTCGCCGCCCGTGACGAGCGCTTCGAATGGAAGCTCCACGGGCACGATCGGCCGGCCGACCTGCCCGACCGGCTGCGGGCCGCCGGATTCCTCGCCGAGGACCGAGAGACCGTGGTCATCGCTCCGGTTGGGGCGGTCGCCGGGGCGCCTGCCACGGTCCCGGGCGTGATCCTGCGCGAGGTCGGCTCACGGCGCGATTTCGAGCGGATCGAGGCGCTGGAGGCGGCTGTCTGGGGCGACGACCATGGCGGCCTCGCCGAGATGTTCGAATCGGAGCGGGCCGCCGATCCTGCCTCGATCACGATCGTCGTGGCGGAAGCGGCGGGCGAGGTCGTCTGCGCCGCCTGGGTCAGGTTCGAGGGCGAGACCGACTTCGCGACCCTGTGGGGCGGCGCGACCCTGCCCGCCTGGCGGGGACGCGGCATCTACCGGGCCACCGTCGCCCACCGTGCCAACCTGGCGGCCCAGCGCGGCTACTCCCTCCTCGAGGTCGACGCGTCCGATGACAGCCGGCCGATTCTCGAGCGTCTCGGCTTCGTGGCCGTCACCACCACCACGCCGTACGTCTGGGCGCCTGGCTGACGCGTGAGGTCGCGACGACCCCGCTGCCTGGACGGACGTGCCATCGCACCCGGCGGCCAGAGAAGCCGCAGATAAGTCGGCGATGACCGGGCGGTGAGCGCCCCCTGCTAGGGTCGGACTGCTCGCCGAAACACCGCCGGCCTCGCCGACCGCCGACCCGCCAGGGCCGTCCCGCCGAGGCCGGCACCTCGACCCGCCCGCCGCACGCATGGTCGGCCCGTGTCCCGTCGGCCGACCGAACAAGGAGATCCGGACCGTGAACAAGGTCCTCCTGACCGGGCGCCTGACGCGCGACCCAGAGATGCGCGCGCTCGCCTCCGGCAAGCACGTCACGCAGTTCAGCGTGGCGACCAACGAGTACGCCGGCAGCGGCAAGGAACGCTCCGAGTTCCACAACATCGTCACCTGGGACCGGCTCGCCGAGATCTGCGGGCGCTACCTCGGGAAGGGCCAGCAGGTCGCACTCGAGGGGCGGATCCAGACCCGTACCTGGGACGACGAGGCCGGCAAGCGCCACTGGAAGACCGAGGTCGTGGCGAGCTCGGTCGAGATGCTCTCCGGCCGGCGCAAGAAGGACTATGCGGCGGAATCGGCTGCCGAAGGCCTGGAGGTCCAGGCGACGCGGCTCGAGGGGTCGTCGGGTGCGGACGAGGAGGGAACCTCGGCCGATGACCCGATCCCCGAAGCGATCGCCGCCTGACGCGACTCGGCGAGCCTCCCCTTCCCCACGCGGTCGCGGCGGCGCCCACCCCTCCGGCGCCGCCGCACCGCGTCGTCAGCCGGGCAGCTCGAAGAAGGAGCCGGCGAGGATCAGGTAGACGATGACGAGGAGGGCGCCCTCCAGCCAATTCGATTCGCCGTCGAGGGCGATGAGGGCGCTGATCCCGACGGCCGCGCCGACGGCCACGACCTCGAGCGGGGTGAACACCAGGTCCATCGGCTGGCCGATGAGGGCGCCGACGATCACGAGGACCGGCGCAACGAACAGCGCGACCTGGAGCGACGAGCCGTAGGTCACGGCCATCGCGAACTCCATCTTGTTCTTCGCCGCCAGCTGGATCGCCACCAGATGCTCGGCGAGGTTGCCGATCGTGGGGATGAGGACCACGCCCACGAAGAACGCCGAGAGCCCGACCGAGTCGACGAACGGCTCGATCGCGCCGACGAGGATCTCCGATGTCACGGCCAGGAGGACCGCCGCGCCCAGGAGCACGCCCACCGCCGTCCGAACGCTCCAGGCCGGCCCCTCGTGACCCTCCGACGGCCCGTGGCCGCCGAGCGTCCGGTCGGGGTTGGTGAACTGCCAGATGAGCGACAGGCCATAGCCCACGATCAGGAGGATCGAGACCAGGATCGACTCCTCCTGGAGCGTGTCCGTTGCGCGCTCGCCGACGGTGATCGCGAAGATCGCCGGCACGAACAGGCCGATCGCGGCGACGACGAGGAGGGCCGCGTTGGAGCCGGCGATCCGGGAATCAAACCTCTGGGTGCCGTGGCGGAGTCCGCCCACAAGGACGCTCGCCCCGAGGACGAGCAGCAGGTTGCCGATGATCGAGCCGGTCAGGGACGCCTTGACGACATCGAGGAGGCCGGCCTGCAGGGCGAAGAAGGCGATGATCAGCTCGGCGATGTTGCCGAACGTGGCGTTGAGGATGCCGCCGACCTGGGGTCCGGCGACGGCTCCCAGGCGCTCGGTCCCGAGCCCGACCACCCAGGCGAGTCCCAGGATCGCGATCGCGGCAACGAGGAAGATGAGCGTCTCGTCGGCGCGGACGAACCACTCGAGGGCGATCGCCGCGGCGCTGAGGACCACGGTCCCGACGAGGATCCCCTGCCCCAGCGGGCTGAGGATGCCGATGACCGGCAGGCTGGACGGGGCGCGGCGCTCGGACGTCATCGCCCCGGATGCTACCGGGATGCGCCGACGCGATACAGGCGCCGTCGCGGGATGCCGGTCGCGGCGGCGACGCGGCGGGCCGCCTCGGCCCGACCCAGGCCCCCGATCACGAGGGCCTCGACCGCGGCGAGCGCCGATGCCTCGTCGTCCGCCGCCGCCCGCTCGGCCGCGCCACCGTCCTCGCCCCGGGCGCCGCCACTCGACCAGCCGACGACGATGACGACCTCGCCGCGCGCCAGGATCGTGCCGTCACCCGCGGCCGCCTCGAGCCCGGCGAGCGAGCCGCGCACGACCTGCTCGTGAAGTTTCGTCAGCTCGCGGCACACGGCCCCGGGCCTCGTCGGGCCGCAGGCCGCGACGAGATCGGCGAGCGTGGCCCGAAGCCGGCCCGGCGCCTCGAAGATCACCGCCCCGCGCTCGTCGGCGGCGATCGCCGCGAGGCGGTCGCGCCGCGACCGGCCGCTCCGGGGCAGGAACCCCTCGAAGACCCACTGCGGCCCGGCCAGGCCCGAGACGGCCACCGCTGCGAGGACCGCCGACGCGCCGGGGATCGCCTCGACCCGCCCGCCCTCAGCGGCCCAGGCGGCGGCCAGCTCCGAGCCCGGGTCGCTGACCGCCGGCGTCCCGGCGTCGGTGACCAGGGCGAGATCCGCCCCGTCCCGGAGGTGGGCCAGCAGCTCCACCTGCCGGCCCGGTCCGCTCCGGGCGTGGTAGCTGAGCGTCCGCGTCCCGATCTCGTAGCGGGACAGGAGCCGGCGAGCGATCCGGGTGTCCTCGGCTGCGATGAGGGGCACCGCCCGCAGGACCTCGAGCGCCCGGATCGTGACGTCACCGAGGTTCCCGATCGGGGTCGCGACGAGGAACAACGTGCCGCCGATGCCGCCCGTGCCGACCGCGCCCTCCGCCATCGGCGGCGTCAGCCGCGCGCCGATCCGGGCCGGCGGCGCGGGTAGAGGTAGTCGACGCCGGTGGTCCTCGGCCCGAGCTTGGCGATCGGCGGGACCTGGCGCTTGAACTCGGACGTCGCCACCATCCGGTCGACCCGGGCCACGAACGCCGGATCGAAGCCCAGGCCCACGACCTCCTCGACCGAGCGCCGCTTGTCGATCCGCCAGAAGAGCAGCCGGTCGAGCTCCGGGTAGCTGAAGCCCGCCTCGCCCTCATCGGTCTGGCCCGGCCAGAGGTCCGCCGACGGCGCCTTGCGGATGATCGCCTCGGGAACCCCGATCGCGACCGCCACCTGGCGGACCTGGCTCTTGTACAGGTCGCCGATGGGGTTGAAGGCACAGGCGTTGTCGCCGAACAGGGTCGTGTAGCCGATGAGCGCCTCGGTCTTGTTGCTCGTCCCCACGACGAGGCCGCCCCAGGTCACGGAGCGGTCGTAGATCACGGCCATCCGCATCCGGGCGGCGAAGTTGCCCCGCCGCAGCGGGCTTGCCTCAAGCCCCTCGGCCCCGGCGGCACCCGGCGTCGTGCCGGTCCCGAAGAAGCCGTCCACCAGCGAGCCGATCTCGACGACCTCGCTCGAGCAGTCCAGGTCGGCGACGACGATCTCGGCGTCGGACCGCGAGGCCGGCGACGATGAGCCCGAGGGCATGAGGACGCAGCGGAGACGATCGGCCCCGATCGCCTCGGCCACGAGGTAGGCCACGAGGGCGCTGTCGATGCCGCCGGACAGGGCCAGCACTGCCCGCTCGAAGCCGGCCTGGCGGAGCTGGCCTCGGATGAACTCGGCGATCACGCGGCGGGCGACGTCGGTGTCGATCGCCAGCTCCGGCGGCAGCTCGAAGAGCGAGGTGCCGTCCGACCCGGTCGTCGAAGCCGGCCTTGCCGCGGTCGAACGTCCAGATTGGGTCGAGCCGGTCATCGGGCGCCCCCCTTCGATGGCCCGGCGGCCGGGTGCCGTGTCGCCGGGCCGGGTGCGCCCCGGAAGCCGATCGGGCGGCCGGGAGCGCTCTCGGCGGCCACGTCGAGACCGTCCTTGGCCCCGGCCTCAGCCGTCGAATCAGGGGCCAGGCCGGCCCGCTCGGCGACGAGCCGCCGCCACTCGCGGCCGACCAGCTCGGGCCGCTCGTCGCGGAGCAGCGGCAGGGCGATCCGCTCTCGCCGAACCTCGGCCAGGTCCACATCTGCGAGGAACAGCCCGTCGTCGAACATCGGGGCGGAGAAGACCGCACCCCCGCCCGGCCCGATGACCTCCGACCCGCCCCAGAACGAGATTGATTCGTCGACCCCGACGCGGTTGCAGAAGACGACGAACGAGGTCGTGAGCTGGGCGTACGTCCGCATCAGCGTCCGCCACGACGACGCCGTCCCGAGCCCGACCTCGGACGCCATCGCCAGGTCGCGGCCGGGCGACGACGACACGTTGATCAGGATCTGCGCACCATCGAGAGCCAGCAGCTGGGGCGTCGAGAGGTGCCAGAAGTCCTCGCACACCGCAAGGCCGAGGCCGACCCCGAGGCGTGAAGGAACTGCCCGCAGGATGTCGCCGGGCGAGAAGAAGCGACGCTCGTCGAACAGGCCGTACGTCGGCAGGTAAAGCTTGCGGTGGACGTGACGGACCTCGCCTTCCTCGAGGAGCGCGGCTGCGATGAAGAGCCGGTGGTCGCCCGATTCCTCGACGAACGAGACGACGGCCGAGAGGCCGGCCGAGGCCGCCGCCAGCCGCGACAGCCGGGGGTCGTCAAGGCGCATCGCGACCTCGGCCGCGAGGTCCTGCAGCTGGTAGCCGGTCAGCCCCAGCTCGGGAAACACGACCAGCCCGGCGCCACCGCGACGAGCCTCCTCGAGCAGTTCGAGGTGGCGGGCGAGGTTGGCGTCGAGATCCCCGAGACGCGGCGCGATCTGGGCGAAGGCGATCCGGAGCGGCTGCACGGATCGAGTCTAGGGCCGACCGCGCGAGATCGTGGGCCGGCGTCGGTCGCGGCGGGCTGCCTCAGGCGTGCGGCGGGCCAGGCTCGACGAAATGCGGCCCGCTCACCGGCGGTGCGGGGACCTCGGTCTCGGGCACCTCGATCTTGCCGGCCGCCCGGGCGCGTGCCGTCACCTCGGCCACCGTGATCGGGAAGTGACAGGCGACCTTGTGGTCCGGCGCGACCTCGATGAGCTGCGGGACCTCGGCGGCGCAGCGCTCCTGGGCCTGGAAGCAGCGCGTCCGGAAGACGCAGCCGCTCGGCGGGTCGATCGGGCTCGGAACGTCGCCTTGGAGCACGATCCGCTCGCGCTTGAGCTGGATCTTCGGATCCGGCACCGGAACGGCCGACAGCAGCGAGTGGGTGTACGGATGGAGCGGCGCCGAGTAGATCGTCGCCCGGGGCGCCGTCTCGACGATGTGGCCGAGGTACATGACCGCGACCCGGTGCGAGATCTGGCGAACGACCGCGAGGTCGTGGGCGACGAACAGGTAGGCGATGCCGAACTCTTCCTGGAGGTCCTTCAGGAGGTTGATGATCTGGGCCTGGATCGAGACGTCGAGGGCCGATACCGGTTCGTCGCAGACGATGAGCATCGGCCGCAGGGCGATCGCCCGGGCCACGCCGATCCGCTGGCGCTGGCCGCCGGAGAACTCGTTCGGGTAGCGGTTGTAGTGCTCGGGGTTCAGGCCGACCCGCTCCATCAGCTCCTGGACGGCGGCCTTGACGCCGCCCGGCGGCTCGACGCCCTGGATCCGGAACGGTGCGCTGATGATGCCGCCGACCGTATGCCTCGGGTTCAGGGCGTTGTACGGGTCCTGGAAGATCATCTGGGCCTTGCGCCGGATCGGCCGGAGCGCGGCCTGCGACAGGTTCGCGATCTGGGTCCCGTCGAGCTCGATCGAGCCGGCCGTGGGGCGGATCAGGCGCAGAATCGAGCGGGCTGCCGTGGTCTTGCCCGAGCCGCTCTCGCCGACAAGGCCCAGGGTCTCGCTGGAGTTGAGGGACAGGCTGATCCCGTCGACGGCCTTGACCTGGCCGATGACCCGTGGGATGAGGCCTCGGGATCGAACCGGGAAATGGGTCTTGAGGTCGGTGACCCGGAGGATCTCGCGTGTGGCGGCCGTCATCGCACCGCTCCGGCGAGGATCCGGCGGACCTCCTCCGAGATCTGCCGGCGCTCTTCGGCCGGCAGGTGGCAGCGGACCAGGTGGTCCGGGGCCGTCGGGAGGAGCTCGGGCCGAACGCTCAGGCAGGCGCCGTCGCGGACCCGATCGCTGTAGTTGCAGCGGGGCTGGAAGACGCAGCCGGGCGGCAGGTTGATCGGCGACGGCGGATTGCCGCGGATCGGGTCGAGCCGCTTCGGCAGCTCACGGTCCATCCGCGGGATCGAGGACAGGAGCCCGAGCGTGTAGGGCATTTCCGGCTGGTCGTAGATGACCGAGGTCTGCCCGACCTCCACGAGCCGGCCACCGTACATCACCGCCACCTGGTCGGCGACGTCGGCCACGATGCCCAGGTCGTGGGTGATGAGGATGACCGTCGTCCCGAACTCCTGCTTGAGCGTCGAGATGAGGTCGAGGATCTGGGCCTGGACGGTGACGTCGAGCGCGGTCGTCGGCTCGTCGGCGATGAGCAGCTGGGGCGAGTTGATGAGGGCCATGCCGATCATCACCCGCTGGCGCATGCCGCCGGAGAGCTGGTGCGGGTAGGCGTCGATCCGTCGCTCGGCGGCGGGGATGCCGACGTGCTTCAGCATCTCCAGGGTTTCCTTGCGCGCCGCCGTCTTGCCGATCTTGCGGTGGGCGAGGATGGCCTCGACGATCTGGTCTCCCACCCGGTAGAAGGGATGGAGGCTCGACATCGGGTCCTGGAAGATCATGGCCATCTCGGAGCCGCGGAGCGCCTGGACCTCGTCGGCCGCAAGCCGGTTCAGCTCCTGGCCGTCCAGCCAGATCTCGCCAGTGACGTGACCGCCCTGGCTCTTGACCAGGCCCATGATCGCCTGGGCGGTGACGCTCTTGCCGGAGCCCGATTCGCCGACCACCGCGAGCGTCTTGCCGCGCTCGAGCGAGAGCGACACGCCGTCGATGGCGCGGACGACACCGTCCTCGGTATTGAACGTGACGCCGAGATTCTCGATCGACAGGAACTCCCGATCGGGAGAGCGCTCGGCTCTTCCCTCGGCCCTCTCCATGTTGATCATCCGACGCGGACCCGCGGATCGACCACCGCATACAGGAGGTCAACGACGAGGTTCGCGACGATGATGAGGGCCGCGGCGACCAGGGTGATGCCGGTGATCAGCGGCAGGTCCGAGGCGAGGACCGACCCGATTGCCAGGGACCCAAGCCCCGGCAGGTTGAAGATGTTCTCGGTGATGATCGCCCCGCCCAGGAGATAGGCGAGGTCGAGGCCGGCCGCGGTGACGATCGGTGTCAGGCCGGCCCGAAGCGCGTGCTTGACCACGACGATCCGCTCCGGCAGGCCCTTGGCCCGGGCGGTCCGGACATAGTCCTCGCCGAACACCTCGAGCACCTGGTTCCGCGTCAACCGCATGTAGAACGCGGCGTTCAGGGTGGCGATCGTGATCCAGGGCAGCAGCATCGTCTGGAAGAACTTCCCCGGATTCGCAAACGGCATCCCCGAGGTCCATTGCGGGATGGGTAACAGGTGCCATATCAGGACCACGAAGAAGAACAGCACGAGGCCGATGAAGAATGATGGCAATGAGTAGCCGACCAGGGCGATGCCCATCACCGTCCTGTCCTGCCAGCGGCCGCGTTTGAGTGCCGCCACCACGCCAAAGACGAGGCCGATGACCATCCAGGTGACGAAGCCGCCGATCGCCAGCCAGAACGTGACCGGGGCGGCCTTCGTGATCATTGCCAGGACTTCCTGGTTCCTGAGGAACGAATAGCCCAGGCAGGGCGCCTCGCACTCCAGCGGGCGCGCGGTGTCCTTGAGGTAGGTGCGACCGACGAAGATCCCAGCGACGAATCGCTGGTACTGCTCGATGGGTGGGATGTCGAGCTCGAGTCGGTGGCGGTTGTTTTCAATGATCGCCGGGCTGCAGGCCTTGCCGCAGGTGAGCCGGGCGGGATCCGCCGGCATCAGGCTGAACAGGACGAAGACGGTCAGGGTGAGGAGGAAGAGGAGCAGCACCATGCCGAGCACGCGCCGCACGACATATCCGGCCACTCAGCTTCTCCTCGCTGCCAGGTTGGAAGGGAGCTCCCGGGGGAGCGGCGGTGCCGCTCCCCCGGGAAACGTTGCTCGAACGAGCGAATGCGCTACGGGGTGACGTACATCTCGGCGTACGGCCACGACCCATAGGGTGCCCACTGGTAGAGCGGCTGGACCTTCGTCCCGCCGAACGTCTGGCTCAGGCCGAACGTCGTCGGGATGACGTACACGCGCTCCATCGCGAGCGTGTTGAGCTCATGCCACATCTCCGCCTGGGCGTCGTGGTCGAGCTCGGCGATGGCTTCCTGGACCGCGTCGACGAAGTCCTCATCGTGGACTCGCGAGAGGTTCCAGCCGCCCTTGTCGGTGAACAGGGGCGGGATGACGGTCGAAGCGTTCGGCCAGTCAGGACCCCAGCCGGCCCAACCGAACTCGTGGGCCGCCTCATCGTCGAAGACGATGCCGTAGTACTGGCCCGGCGGGATCGGGTTGGCCGTCACGGTGATGCCGGCCAGGCCGAGCGACGCGACGACGATCGCGGCCTCCTGGTCCCGAACCGCGGTCTGCGGGTAGTCCCAGGTGAGGGCGGGCATCGGCTCGCCGGAGTCCGCGATGAGCTGCTTGGCGAATTCAGGATCGCCCGTATCCGGGATTGCCTGGCCGAACAGGTCGGTCCACATCCCGGTCGGGGCGTACTGGTCGCCGAGGTTCGGCTTGATGACGCCGTCGCCGAGGGCGCCGGCGTAGTCGCCGCCGAGGTTGGCGCGGATCGCGTCCCGATCGAGGGCCACGGCCATCGCCTGGCGGTGCTTGACGTTCGAGATCTTGTTGGTGTCGATCCAGTAGTAGCGGGCGAACGGATCGAAGTCGCTCGTCGCGCGGGTGGCGAAGTCCGGGTTCGGAGTCTCAGGATCGGCGAAGACCGTCGAGAGGTTCTCGGGCTGGACCGAGCCGTACTGGATGGCGAAGGCGTCGTCGCCCTCGCTGGCGATGATGCGCTGGTCCATGACCTTGGCGTCGATGCCGAAGTCGACCTGCCACTTGTCGGGGTAGGCCTTCCGGACCGGATCGCTGGCCGGATCCCAGGCCTCGTTGCGGATGAGGGTCAGGTGGCCGCCGTTGCCCTGGGTGTACTCGTCGATCTTGTACGGGCCGTTCGACCACGGGCGGAGCGTGTACTGCTCGCCGGTGTCCTCGAGATCAGGATGGATGGCCGGATCCGGGACCGGGCTGAAGCCGAGGGTCACGGTGTAGTTGAAGTCCGCGACCGGCTGGTTCAGCTTGAAGGTGATGGTCTTGCCATCGCAGCTGACCGCCTCGTCGAAGAGCTCCTGGCCGGTCCCGTCGTACGGGCCGTAGTAGGCCTTCAGGAAGACCGAGTTGGGGTCGGCCTCGTCGGTGACGGGGTTGTCGGGGATGTCGATGTACTGGATCGCGTACGTCGGCCCGTTGACGATGATGTCATTGGCGTACGTTCGCGAGACGCCGTACTTGACGTCCTCACAGACGAGCTCCGAGCCGTCCTCCCAGGTCAGGCCGTCGCGGAGCGTGAAGCTCCACTCGGTGGCCTCGTCGTTGGCCTGGCCCGTGTCTGTCGCAAGATCGGGCTGGAGGGTGTTGGCCACCGCGTCGTCATCCGTGTAGATGTACGACGTGAGCGACCGCATGATCGTGGCCCCGAAGAAGGCCAGATCCTCGCCGGTGTACGCCCGCTGGGGGTCGATGTCGTCGAACTCCTCAGCCTGGGTGAGCATGTAGATGGTGCCGCCGGTCTTGGCTTCCTCGGTGGGAGCCGGGGTGTCGTCGGGCCCGGGCGTCGTTGCCGCCGTCGGGCTCGGGGTGGTTTCGGTTCCGCCGCAGGCCGCCACGATCAGCCCAAAGCTGACACCAATGGCGAGAGCGCGACGCAACCATGCGTCTGTTCTGAGCATGCTTCTCCTCCAGTTCGCCGGGATGGTCCCGGCACAACCGACGCGATGATATACACCACGAGCGCGGACGCGCGCTCGTCGAGGTGCCAGATTCAAGTCCTCCGGTTCGTGAAGGGGCCTCCCGTCACCGGGTGACCCGCGGGTCGAGCGCGTCTCGCAACGCGTCGCCGAGCAGGTTGAACGAGACGACGAGGATTGCCAGGATGGTCCCCGGGATGAAGAGGTAGATCGGAACCTGGACGAAGTAGTTGACCGAGTTGGCGAGCATCGCCCCGAAGGTCGTATCCGGCGGGATGACGCCCACGCCGAGGAACGACAGCGCCGCCTCGAAACCGACGTAGGCCGGCAGGAGCAGCGTGGTGTAGACGATGATCGGGGCCCACAGGTTGGGCAGGATCTCGGTGAACAGGATCCGGCGGCGGCTCGAGCCCATGGCCACGGCCGCCTCGACGAATTCCCGTTCGCGGAGGCTGATGACCTGGCCGCGCACGATCCGGGCCAGGTACGGCCAACCGAAGACGCTGATGACCAGGATCAGGTAGACGATCCGGGACGGCGTGCCCGGCGGAACCCCGAATGCAATGATCCGGTCGGTGAGGACGTTCGAGAGGGCCAGGACGATCAGGATGAACGGGAACGCCAGGACGAGGTCCATGAAGCGCCCGATCAGCAGGTCCACCCAGCCGCCGGCATAGCCGGCGACGATCCCGATGACGACGCCGATCGTGACCGTCAGCAGCGTCGCGGTCGTCGCGACCACGAGCGAGATCCGGAGGCCCCACAGGAGCTGCGACAGGAGGTCGCGGCCGGTACCCCACTCCACGCCCAGCGGGTGCTCGCCGCTGATCCCGCCGTTCGGCAGCACCGGCCGCCCGCCCTGGTTGCTGATCGAGTCGCGATCGAAGGCGTATGGATCGAGCCCGAGCGACGGACCGAGGATCGGCCCGAAGATGCCGATCAGGTAGTAGGCGATCAGAACGAAGAGGCAGACCATCGCGAGGCGGTCGCGGCGGAGGCGGGCCCATACGATCTGCCGGAGGCTTCGACCAACCATGTCAGCGAGAGGATAGTGGTTGCGAAGCGTCCGTCAACCGACCAAATGGCACGAACGCCGGGTCGGCGAGGTTGTCCAGACGGGTCGACATGGTGACGTTCAGGCCTCCGCGACGAGGCGTTCGTAGGCGGCGGGATCGAGGAGCCCGTCCACCTGGCCTACGTCGGCGATCCGGACCCGGATCATCCAGCCATCCCCGAACGGTTGGGCGTTGACCAGCTCCGGCTGCGTCGCAAGCGCCTCGTTGACGGCGATGACCTCGCCCGCCAGCGGGGCGTACATGTCGCTGACCGCCTTGACTGATTCGACCACCCCGAACGTCGCGTGCTGCTCCAGCGACCGCCCGACCTGGGGCAGGTCGACGAAGACGACGTCCCCGAGCTGGTCGGCGGCGTACTGGGTCACCCCGACGGTCGCCTCGTCGCCATCGAGGCGGACCCACTCGTGGTCCTTCGTGTAACGCAGGTCGCCGGGGACCATCGGGCCGGTTCCTCCTAGGTGGCGCCCCCGGCCGGAGCCGGAAGGCTGGTTCGAGACGTTCGAGGTGGCGCCGCGTCCGAACGCGGGCACCGGGCAGGGTCAGGTTGGACGCCGGTAGAAGGGCAGGGGCACGACGTGGGCGGGAACGCCTGTCCCGCGAATGTCGACGGCCAGCATCGTACCGGGTTCGGCATCGGCCGGAGCGACGTAGGCCATCGCGATCGCGCGGCCCAGGGTCGGCGACATCGTGCCGGACGTGATCACCCCGCTCGGGCTGGCGCCGTTCAGCACCGGATAGCCGTGCCGGGCGATGCCGCGCCCAGCCATCTCCAGGCCGACGAGGCGCTTTGCGGGGCCGTCGCGCTCGACCCTGGCGAGGGCGTCCCGGCCGACGAAGCCGCCCGGCTTGTCGAGCTTCACGACCCGGCCCAGGCCGGCGTCGAACGGGTTCGTCGAGCGGTCGAGCTCGTTGCCATACAGCGGCATGCCGGCCTCCAGGCGGAGGGTGTCGCGGGCGCCCAGTCCGCAGGGAGCGACGCCGGCCGCAGCCCCCGCGGCCTCGAGGGCCTTCCAGATCTCGATGCCCCGGTCCCACTCGACGAAGACCTCGAATCCTTCCTCCCCGGTGTAGCCGGTCCGGGCCACGAGGGCCGGAATGCCGGCCACGCTGCCCTCGGCGATCGCGTAGTAGCGGAGCCCGGCCAGGTCGACGTCGGTCAGCGGCCCGAGGACTCCGGCCGCCGCGGGTCCCTGGATCGCGACCAGCGAGGTCGCCAGCGAGCGATCGTCGAGGACCGCGCTCCAGCCGTGCAGCCGGGCCGCCAGCTCGTCGGACACGATCGCGGCATTGCCGGCGTTGGCGACCACCAGGAATCGGTCCGCCGCCAGGCGGTAGACGATCAGGTCGTCGATGATCCCCCCGTCCGGGGCGCAGATCATCGAGTACTGGGCCCGGCCCACGGCCAGCGTCCGCGGGTCCGAGACGACGGCCGCGGCCAGGGCGTCGCCGGCCGCAGCGCCCTCGACGAACAGCTCGCCCATGTGGGACAGGTCGAACAGGCCGGCCCGCTCGCGGACCGCGCGATGCTCCTCGATGATGCCGGTGTACTGGACGGGCATGAGCCAGCCGGCGAAGTCGATGAGCCGGGCGCCGAGGCGCCGGTGAACCTCGACGAGGGCCGTCTCGTGGGCCGGGATCACCTCGGCATCGGTCATCCGGCGCTCGCCTCCGTGCCAAGGGTCGGCAATGGGGCCGGACCGCCGGGCGCGCGGAGGGCGTTCGCAGCCGTCTCGACGAGGGCCCGCTCGGTGTCGAAGGTGAGCAGGCTGCGGGCGTCCTCGAACCGGACCCAGCGGACGCGCTCGAACTCGTGGTCGTGGCGGTCGAAGCCGCCGCCGACCGGTTCCATGAGGAAGTAGTGGACGGTCTTGTGGATCCGTGTCCCGCCCTGGACGAAGGTGTACTCGATCGAAGGCAGCGGCGAGACGATCCGAACCTTCAGGCCGGTCTCCTCCTCGACCTCGCGGATGGCCGTCTCCTCGACGCTCTCGCCCGGGTTCGGTGTGCCCTTGGGGAGCGTCCACGTCCCGCCGTGGCGATCGCCTTCGCGGCGCCGGAGGCCGGCCACGAGCGACGGGCGATCACCCTCGTTTCGGACGACGATCCCGCCGGCGGACGTCGCGGAGGCGGATCTCAGGGGCGCCACGGCGCCGGAGCGGCGCTCGATCGGCCCGGCGGCATCGAGCGCGACCAGGTCATCGAGACGACTGGGCGCGGTCGACCCGTCGCCGGTCGGCGCGTCCGCGTCGGCGTGATGGAGCGCGAGCCGGCCCGCAGTCGCGCGTACGGCGAGGCAGCTTCCTCGCGTATCTCCGTCGGGCGCCACGCGGCGGCCCGGAACGCGGTGTCGACGCGCAGGCCGAGGTGGCGCTCCCGGGTCCGGGACGATGCTCGGGGGAACCGTGCCGCGGGGCGCGCTGCGTACTTCGCGGCGATGCTGTGCTCCATTGGCCGTATGGTAGCGCGTCAGTCCGGCCGCGCAAGGGAAGCACGCATCGCCGCGGCGGCCTGCGGTGCCAGCGCGCCCCGGCCCTCGGCGATGGCGATCTCGCGCTCTGCCGCCGCAGCGTACAGGGCGAGGGACGCCGGCGCGTGCTCCCGCAGCGTGGCAAGGTGGCGCTCCAGCGTGCCGACGTCGCCGCGGGTCATCGGACCAGTCAGGGCCTGGGCGATCCCCAGGGCCCGGGCGTTGGCCAGGGTCTGCTCGGCGAGCCGGCCGTAGATCGCGAGCGAGCCGGCCTCGTCGAGGCCGGCCACCCGTCCCAGCTCGGCGATGGCGTCGAGCAGGGCGATGAAGCCCCCGGCGGCGAGCACCGCGGCGGCGTGGTACGCGGCCTTGGTTCCCGGCGCGAGCCGTACTGCCTGGGCACCCAGGGCCTCGGCCATGCCGGCCAGCAGGTCGGCCAGCTGGTCGTCGCCCTCGATCGCCACGGTCGCGCCGTGGAGGGCCACGACCGCGAGCTCGGTGTCGGCAAAGGCGACGAGCGGATGGAACGCGCCCACCTGCGTCCCTGCCGCCATGGCCGGCGCGAGGGCCTCGGCGCCCAGGGCGCCCGAGGTGTGGATCATCGCCTGGCCGCTGTACATCCGGAGCTGGCTGGCGAGCGACGGGATGACATCGTCGGGAACGGCGAGGATCACGAGCTCGACCTCGTCGAGGAGGGCCGTCGCCTCAGCGAAGCCGCGCGCGCCCGGAACGAGCGACCGGAAACGCTCCCGGCGGGCGGCGTCGCGCGAGGCCACGGCCCCCACCGGCCACCCGGCCCGAGCCAGGGCCACGCCCAGGGCCGTCCCGACGGCCCCGGCGCCGACGATCCCGACGACCGGCGGCTCGCCAGGCCCGGAATGGACATGCGGGTGGGCGTGATCCGAGGCGTGGGTCTCGTCACCGTGCCGGTGCTGGCCCGGGGGTGGTGGGTCCAGGTCGATGCCCCGGTCGCGCAGCTCGCGCATCGTGGCGTCCGGGTCCGGGTCCGGGTCCGGGTGCGCGTCCGCGGCATCGGGGACGAGGCGGGCGAGCTCGTCGGGGTCCGGCCAGGCCCTCACCCGCCGCCTCGCCGCGGGCGCTCGGCTCGGGCGCGGTACGCTTGCACGGAGCGAGTGTAGCCAGCCCAGCAAAGGACAGAGCGCAGTGCCACCCCACGATCCCTTCGGCGCCCGAGGTCCGCTTGGGCATGGCTTTCCCGACCACTACCGGCTGGCAGCGATCAGCGACCAGATCGACCTCGGGCGAGCCCCGGTCACCCTGAAGATCCTGCTCGAGAACGCCCTCCGCCACGCCGGCGGCGGGATGGTCACCCCCGAGGACGTGGAGCGCCTTGCGAGCTGGCGCCCGGGTGCCGCTGGCGAGGCCGAGATCCCGTTCATGCCGTCGCGGGTGGTCCTCCAGGACTTCACCGGCGTGCCGGCCGTCGTCGACCTCGCCGCGATGCGCGATGCAATGGCCGACCTCGGCGGTGATCCCGGGCGGGTGAATCCGCTCGTCCCGGCCGACCTCGTCATCGACCACTCGGTCCAGGTCGACGCCTTCGGGACGCCGGCGGCGTTCGCCTTCAACGTGGCGCGCGAGTACGAGCGCAACGGCGAGCGCTACCAGCTGCTGCGCTGGGCCCAGACGGCGTTCCGCGACCTCCGGGTGGTACCGCCGGGGACCGGGATCATCCACCAGGTCAACCTCGAGTTCCTGGCGACCGTCGTGACCGACCGGGCGGACGCCCACGGCCGAGTCGCCTTCCCCGACACCCTGATCGGGACCGATTCGCACACCACGATGATCAACGGCCTGGGCGTCCTGGGCTGGGGCGCCGGCGGCATCGAGGCCGAGGCGGCGCTCCTCGGCCAGCCCGTCTACCAGCCGATGCCCCGGATCGTCGGCGTCCGCCTGACCGGCGAGCTGCCCAGCGGCTCCACCGCCACCGACCTCGTCCTCGTCGTGACCGAGATGCTCCGGACGTTCGGCGTCGTGGAGTCGTTCGTCGAGTTCGCCGGCGACGGCCTGGCCGGGCTGTCGCTCGCCGACCGGGCCACGATCGCCAACATGAGCCCCGAGTTCGGGGCTACCTCGACCCTCTTCCCGGTCGACGACGAGACCCTCGCCTACCTCCGGCTGACCGGCCGGTCGGCCGAGCGGATCGCCCTGGTGGAGCGCTACACGAAGGAACAGGGCCTGTGGCGGGAGCCCGGTCCCGGGCCCGAGTTCGATGCCCTGCTGACCCTCGACCTGTCGAGCGTGGAGCCGTCCGTGGCCGGGCCGCGACGGCCCCAGGACCGGGTCATCCTGCCGGCCCTGCCGGCGAGCTTCCACACCGCCTTCCCGCAGACCGGCCCGGTCGAGACTCCCGCTGCGACGTTCCCGGTCGATGTCGACGGTGAGCATGGCGAGGTCGGCAACGGCTCGGTCGTCATCGCCGCGATCACGTCCTGCACCAACACCTCGAACCCGACGGTGATGGTGGGCGCCGGACTCCTCGCCAGGAACGCCATCGCCCGCGGCCTGACGGTCGCCCCGACCGTCAAGACGTCGCTCGCGCCGGGCTCGAAGGTCGTCACCCGCTATCTCGAGGCGGCTGGCCTGATGGCCCCGCTCGAGACCCTGGGCTTTGCCCTGGCCGGGTACGGTTGCACGACCTGCATCGGCAACTCCGGGCCCCTGGATACCCCGATCGCCGAGGCGATCCAGGACCACGAGCTGGTGGCCGCCGCGGTCCTGTCCGGCAACCGCAACTTCGAAGGCCGGATCCATCCGCTCGCCCGGGCCAGCTACCTGGCCTCGCCGCCGCTCGTCGTCGCCTTCGCTCTCGCTGGCACGGTCGACATCGACCTCAGCAGCCAGCCCCTGGGCATCGGCGACGACGGCAAGCCGGTGTTCCTCGCCGATGTCTGGCCGGGCGCCGACGAGATCCGCGAGGTGGTCCACGATTCGATCGACCCGGAGATCTTTCGCCAGACCTACGCGACGGTCTTCGACGGCGACGACCGGTGGCGGGCGCTGCCGATCCCCGAGGGTGACCGATACGCCTGGGATCCGGCCTCGACCTACGTCGCCCGCCCGCCCTTCTTCGAGGGCATGACCGCCGAGCCCTCGCCGATCGCCCCGATCGCCGGCGCCCGGGCACTGGCCGTCCTCGGCAACAGCGTGACCACCGACCACATCTCCCCGGCCGGCTCGATCGCCGCGTCCTCGCCGGCCGGTGCCTGGCTCCAGGAGCAAGGGGTGGCTCCGCTCGACTTCAACTCGTACGGCTCGCGACGCGGCCACCACGAGGTCATGATCCGGGGCACGTTCGCCAACATCCGGCTCCGCAACAAGCTCGTAGAGGACCGCGAGGGGCCGTTCACCCGGCATTTCCCGGACGGCGCCGAGACGACGATCTTCGAGGCCGCGACCCGCTACGCCGCCGAGGGCATCCCGCTCATCGTCCTGGCCGGTCGCGAGTACGGGTCCGGCTCGTCCCGCGACTGGGCGGCCAAGGGCCCGCTCCTGCTCGGCGTCCGGGCGGTGATCGCCGAGAGCTACGAGCGGATCCACCGCAGCAACCTCGTCGGGATGGGCGTGCTACCGCTCCAGTACCTGCCGGGCGACAGCGCCGAGAGCCTCGGGCTCAGCGGTCGGGAGTCGTTCACCATCGACGGCGTCGCGGGCGGGCCGGAAGCCCGGAGCCGCCTTACGGTCCACGCCACCGAGGACGGCACGGGTCGGACGACGACGTTCGAGGTGGACTGCCGGCTCGACGGCCCGATCGAGGTCGACTACTACCGCCACGGCGGGATCCTCCAGGCAGTCCTCCGTCGCCTCGCCACCGAGTCCAAGGCCGGCTGAGCCACGCGGGCGCGGAGCCGACAACGCACGCCGGGCCCCGGACGAACCGGCACGACAGCAAGCGGCGGGTCAGCCGAGGTCCGGCGAAGGCGGAGCCGAGCACCGGAGCGAGCGCACTCGAACGTGCGTGAGCGAAGGCGCGGAGGCGACAACGCACGCCGGGCCCGGATGACACGGCGCGGAGACAGCCGGACGCCCCTGGCGGGGCCAGGGGCGTCGACCTGGAGGAGGATTGCCCGGCGGACCCCCGCCCGCCTTGCAAATCGTTTGACGCCGAACCAGCCGCGCCCGTGACGCCCGCGTCGGCGGTTTTCTCGGAACATCTCGCGCGCGCCGGTCGTCATCGTGAATGCTCCCTGGGCGAGTTCGAATCGGACGGAAGGAGCGGCCATGACGGCGACGCGCGACGCACTGCGCGGGGCCACCCTGCTGATGGCGATGGTTGGCATCGCCGGCTGCGCGGCCGGCGCCAGCCCGACCCTGCCGCAGCCGTCGGCGACCCCATCGCCGTCGCCAGTCGAGTCCCCCACCCAGACCGGCCGCAGCGCAGGCATGCCCGGCTGCCCGAACTTCGTGGAGGTGGTGGAGACAGGGCCATTTCCAGACGACGGGACGGAGGACGGACCCCTCGCCCGTGAGCAAAGCCGCCTGAGCGACGACGTCGAGGCGGCGGTCGCCTACGGAGCCGAGCACGCCGACGAATATGCGTCGATCCGCTTCGAGAACGGCCCTCGGGTGCGGATCGTCATCGCCTTCACCGGTCACATCGCCGAGCACTGTGCCGCGCTCCGCGAGCTGCTCGAGTTTTCCGAGGAGTTCGAGATCATCCTCCGGGAGCGCACCGAGGCTGACCTCCTTGCGATGCAGCAGGAGATCGTGGACCTGGCCCGGCCGTTCCTCCTGTCGGCGGGCAGCGGCGGCGTCGAGGGGGTGATCCAGGTCAGCCTTCGCGCGAATGGCGAGGAGATGGCCCGCCACCTCGTGGAGCGCTACGGCGACGCCATCCATGTCACGGTCGGCGTGCTGTCCTTCCCCGACCGCACGCGGCCCGACGGTCTCACGACGTGCTCGCCCACCTTGGGGTCGCTGCGACGGGACACGCCGCTCCGGGCCACCCTGGTCGTCGACGCGGCACCCGTGGCGTCGGGCGCCGACTTCACGGCCACGGTCAGGGTCGCCAACCTCGGGATCAGCGACTTCGACTTCCAGTCCGGGTCCCCGGCGACGGCAGTCGTGTATCTCCCCGGCAAGGTCGATGCGATCGGCACGTACGCCGGAGGCATCGCTGGCGTCGGGGCGGGCAAGGTGCTTGGCCCGCTTGAGTCGATCGACATCGATGTCGTCGGCGGAACGGCAAGCTGCGATCCGGCCCTTGGCTACGCACTTCCGCCCGGGTCGTACGAGGTGAGGGCCGTCGTCGACGCCTACGCCATGCACGACAATGGCCCGACCGACATCGGCTACATCCTGTCGGAAGCCGCGCCACTCACGATCGTGCCCTGATCAGCCCGACATCGGGAGGTCCAGGACATCGAAACGGGGACCCGTCGGGTCCCCGTGATGGTTCGATGTGGTGGGCGATACTGGATTCGAACCAGTGACCCCGCGGATGTGAACCGCGTGCTCTAACCACTGAGCCAATCGCCCCTGGCCCTGCCCGGCAGCTCGCCGGAAGGGCGGCGATCATACACCGAGGTCCGGCCACCTCGCGATCAGGGCGGCCTTGTCGGCGCCCTCGACGACGACCAGCTTGTGGCGGGCTTTCGCGCCGGCGACGAGGCGCGCCGCCCGGCGCGGAACCCCGGCCGCCTCGGCGATCAGGCGCAGCACGGCCTCGTTGGCCGCCCCGTCGGCGGGCGCCGCGGCGACCCGGACGAGGAGCTGCCCGTCGCGCACGCCGTCGATCGAATCGCGGCCGCCACGCGGCGTGACCCGGACCTCGATCCGGAGCACCCTCGAGCCCGCGCTCATCCCGGCAGCGACCGGAGGATCGCTCCGAGGACGAGGATGACGATCAGTGGCGAGAAGTCGAACATGCCGCCCTTCGGAAGCACGTTCCGGATCGGGGCGAGGACCGGCTCGGTGACCGCGACGAGGAACTGACCGAGCGTCGATCGCCGTCGTGGGTCCTGCTCCACGTAGGACAGCAGGACGCGGGCGATGACGAGGAGCTCGAAGGCGAGCAGCAGGAACCGCAGGAAGTTGTAGAGGAAGGCGGTGCCCACGGCGTCGAGTCTAGCGGTGATCCGCGGGTTCGGTGACCGGCCCGGTTCCAGGCCCGTGGGCGTGATCCGGATGGCCGCCCGGACCGTGGCGGTGATCGGGACGTTCGCCGAAGATCGCCCGACCAACGCGAACGAGCGTGGCCCCCTCCTCGACCGCCACCTCGAAGTCGTCGCTCATGCCCATCGACAGGTCCGGGCCCAGCCGTGGCTCCCTGCCCCGCAGCGCCTCCGACAGCCGGCGCAGGGCCACGAATGTCGGCCGCGCGGCCTCGGGCTCGGCGACGAGGCGCCCCACCGTCATGAGGCCCCTGACGTCGAGGCCCGGCAGGTCGAGGAGTGCGGGCAGGGCGGCCCCGAGCTGCTCGGTCCCGAAGCCGGCCTTGGCTGGATCTGCATCCACGTTCACCTCGAGCAGGACCGGCAGCGGCCGGTCCGGTCGAAGCTCGGTGGCGAGACGATCGAGGCGAACGGCGAGGGCCGCGGAATCGACCGTCTCGATCATCGCGAACGACGTCACCGCGCGTCGAGCCTTGTTGGCCTGGAGCGGCCCGACCAGGTGCCAGGCCGCCCCGGGCACGGTCTCGATCTTGGCGAGCGCCTCCTGGACCCGGTTCTCGCCGAGCAGCTCCAGGCCCGCCGCAACCGCCGCCCGGAGCCGCGAGGCCTCGACCGTCTTCGAGACGGCCACCAGCCGGACCTCGCCGGGCTCGCGCCCCACCCGCCGCGCCGCCGCCCCGATCCGCCCCAGGATCCGTGCCCGCGCCGCCGCCAGCGCGGCAACCTCCGCCGGGTCAGATGCCGATCGCTGCAGATCCGTGCTGACGCTCATGAATCGGTCCCGCCGCGTCAGGTGCCCCAGCGCGAAGGCGGAGCCGAGCACGAGAGCGAGCGCACCTCAAGGTGCGTGAGCGAACGCGCGCAGGCGACAACGCACGCGATGGGGCGCATCACACGGCGCCCAAGTAGACGACGCCGCCCTACTTGGGGCGGCGGAGGAAGCTGGGAATTTCGAGGTCGTCGGCGTCGAAGGAGGCGCGCTTGACCGGCACCGGCTCGCCCACGGAGCGGCCGCCGACCCGGGCCGCGGCCTCGTCGGGGCGGCTCTCGGAGACGTCGAGGGCGCCGGTGTCGTTGAGCTGCGTCCGCTGTCGCTCCAGCTCCTCGAGGAAGTCGCGAGGTGCCCGGGCGGTCGAGTCCGACGACGACATGACGCCGACCTGGCCTGCCGCCCGGCTGGTGGACCGGCGACCGTCGAAACCGGTCGCGATGACGGTGATCATGACCTCGTCGCCGAGGCGCTCGTTGAAGCTCGTCCCGAAGATGATGTTGGCCTCCGGGTCCGCCGCGGCCCGGATCTCCTCGGCCGCCTCGGTGACCTCGTACAGCGACAGGCTCGACGAGCCGGTGACGTTGAACAGGATGCCCTGGGCGCCGTTGATGTTGACCTCGAGGAGCGGGCTCGAGATCGCCTGGCGAGCGGCCTCGACGGCCCGGTTCTCGCCCGAGGCGCGGCCGATCCCCATGAGGGCCGAGCCGGCGTCCTTCATGATCGCCCGGACATCGGCGAAGTCGAGGTTGATGAGCCCCGGCACGGTGATGATGTCGCTGATCCCCTGGACGCCCTGGCGCAGGACGTCGTCGACGACCCGGAAGGCATCGAGGATGCTGGTGTTCTTCTGGACGACGTCCCGGAGCCGGTCGTTCGGGATCGTGATCAGGGTGTCGACCTTGCCCTTGAGGTCCTCGGCGGCCTTCTCGGCGGTCAGCTTGCGCTTGGCGCCCTCGAAGGTGAACGGCTTGGTCACGACGCCGATCGTCAGTGCGCCGGCGGCCTTGGCCAGCTCGGCGACGATGGGCGCGGCGCCGGAGCCCGTGCCACCGCCGAGACCGGCGGTGATGAAGACCATGTCCGAGCCGTCGAGGGCCTCGCCGATCTTCTCGGCGTCCTCCTCGGCGGCCCGCTGTCCGATCGACGCATCGCCGCCGGCGCCCAGGCCGCGGGTGATCTTGTCGCCGATCCGGATCTTGTGGGGAGCGTCGGACTGGAGGAGCGCCTGGGCGTCGGTGTTCAGGGCGATGAACTCGACGCCCATCATCTCGGCCCGGATCATCCGGTTGACGGCATTGCTGCCCCCGCCGCCGACGCCGATGACGCGGATGAGCGCGAAGTTCTCCGAATCCGAACGCAGGGCCACCGTACTCCTCCAATGGCCTCCCGGGGCCGTGCTGATCGCTCTGGACCGTGACCCGGAGCCGCCCTGGAGGGCACGCACCGCGCGCTCGGGGTCGTTCGTCGGAGTCTACCATCGGCGCTTTCCGGCCGTGCCCGTGATGTTCGCCGGGGACCGTGGACAACGTCGCGCCGGCGGCCCGAGATATCCACGCCTGGTGCGCCGACGCACCGCCCGAGGACGGGACATGCCCTGGCCGGACGGGGGCTCAGCGGGGCTGCTGGATCGCTAGGCTTGGTTCGTCGCCGCGGGGCCGTGCAGCATCGGCGGCGAGCTCATGAGGCGAGCCGATGCCAGCGCTCATCGTCATCGGGCTGCGGCTTGCATTGCCGCTCACGATCCTTCGCTGGCCGCTGGCTGGCGGCGTCCTGGCCATGGTCGTCGATGCCCTCGACGTCGTCCTGGTCGACGCGATTGCGCGGGCCGTCGGGCAGCCGCCGGAGTTCGGGCCGTTCTACGCGCAGATCGACAAGTGGCTCGATCTGTACTACCTGGGCCTCGAGCTCATCGTCGTCCGGCGCTGGCCGGAGCTCCTTCCGCGGCGGGCCGCGACGGGCCTGTTTGCGTGGCGGCTCATCGGGGTCATCCTCTTCGAGATCACCGCCTACAGACCGCTCCTGGTCGTCTTCCCGAACCTCTTCGAGAACCTCTACCTCTATGTCCTCGTCGTCCGTCGCTGGTTCTCGTGGCTCATGCCCCGAACCGTCGCCCAGACCCTGCTCGTTCTTGTCGTCCTGCTGATCCCGAAGCTCATCCAGGAATGGGTCCTCCACTGGGAGGAGCTGCATCCCTGGCAGTGGCTGCGCGAGACGTTCGTGGTTCCGATCCTCGGCGGCTGAGCGCGCCGACGTGCCTCGCGCCCGCGAGCCGCCTCCGGGCCTACGGGAAGATGCTGCGGAGGGCGTCCCGGATGCGCCCGAGGATCCCGAACGCCGGCGCCGATTCATAGCGCGCAGGCTCGCCGTCGGCAAGCGATCGGGCGCCCCACTCCAGCAGCCCGATGGCCGTGGCGTAGGCCGGGGTGAGGATCGAATCGGTGAGGCCCCCGACCCCGGTCGGGGCGACGACCCGGACCGGCATCTGGAGGACGTCACGGCCGAGCTCGGCGATGCCCGACAGCTGGGCCGCGCCGCCGGTCAGGATGAGGCCGGCCGGCAGCATGCCCGCCCCGGCCGAGCGCATCTCGGCGCCGACGAGCTCGAACGTCTCGCGCATCCGGGCCTCGATGACCTGGCACAGCTCCAGCCGGCTGATGTTCCGGCCCGCCTCCTCGCCCAGGACGGAGACGCTGATCTCCTCGTCCTCGGCGATGCCCCGCAGGTCGCAGGTCCCGTGCCGGATCTTGAGCTCCTCGGCCACCGGCAGCGACGTCTTGATGCCGATCGCGACGTCGTTGGTGACGAAGTTGCCGCCGACCGGCAGGACGCTGGTGTGGAACGGCGAGCCCTCGTTGAACATCGCGAGGTCGATCGTCCCGGCCCCGATGTCGGCGATCGCGACGCCCAGCTCCTTCTCCGTCTCGGAGGCCACGGCGTCGGCGGCGGCAAGGGCATTGGCGACCCGCTCATCGATCTTGACGCCGGCCGCGGCGACGCACTTGGTCAGGTTCTGGACCGCCGTCGCCGGCGCGGTGACGATGTGGGTCTCGACCTCGAGCCGCAGGGCGCTCATCCCGAGGGGATCCTTGACGCCCTCCTGGCCGTCGACGATGAAGCCCCGCCGCTCGACGTGGAGGACCTCCCGGTTCGACGGGATGGCCACTGCCCGGGCGACCTCGATGGCCCGCAGGATGTCCTCCCGGCTGATCTCCCGGTCGTGGGCCGTGACGGCCACCTGGCCGGTCGAGTTGAGGCTCTCGACCTGGGCCCCGCCGACGCCCACGAAGGCCTTGTCGATCTTCCAGCCCGAGAGGCGCTCGGCCTTCTCCACGGCATCGGCGATCGACCGGACGGTCTGGTCGATGTTGACGACGGCGCCCTTCTTGAGGCCCAGCGAGGGCACCGTGCCATGCCCGATCACGGTCACCTTGCCGTCGCGGCTCACCTCGCCGATGAGCGCGCAGACCTTGCTCGTGCCGACGTCGATGCCGACGAGGACTCCTTCGACCACGGTTCTTGCCTGCTCCCTCCCGGCTTCCCGGGTCAGATGAAGTGCCGCCGGATCAGGGCGACGTTGTTGAAGATCCGGAACCCGAAGTTGATGAGCGCCACCAGGTACAGGTCGAGGCTGAGGCGATCGCCGACGAAGGTGAGGATCACGGCCACGACCGCGTTCGTGACGAAGCCCGAGATGAAGATCCGATTGTCATAGACGCCGTCCAGCTCTGCCCGCACCGCCCCGAGGACCGAATCGAGCGCGGCGAGGATCGCCACGGCCGAGTAGCGGCTGAGGTCGAAGCTGACGTTGACATTGAGGACGAGCCCGAGCAGGACGCCCACCAGCAGGCCTGCCAGGGGTAGGAACACAGAGGGTCGCCCTCGCTGCGGTGCGTTTGGCCAAGGCTACATCCTCGCGGCGATGGCTCGCAGGGGCGCCGTCGCGCGGGGGGCTCGAGGCGATGGTCCGATAGCTCGCGTCGCCAGACCATCATTCCGGCGGCACCGGCGTCGGCTTCGGGATGTAGGTCCCGTTCTCGGGGTCCGAGAGGATGACCTGGGCGACGGTCGATTCGCGGCCGGCGAGGAGGCTCCGGAGCAGCCGAACCTGGCCCGGGATGATTGACGGCGACCGGGCGCTCGGGGTGTACAGGCCGAAGACCGCGAGCCACGATTCGGGCGATGTCCCGACGACGAACCCGGTCGCGTCCGAGACGGTGACGAGCAGCCGAGACGCAGTGCTGCCGATGTCGTCCGGGACGAGCGCTCCGAGGCGGCGGGCCGCGTCGAGGGTGACCGGGTCCAGCCGGTCCCCGACGCCGAAGGCCGCCGCTTCCGCCCGCGAATCGTCGATGACCGGGAGTGAAGCCGCCGCTGCTGCGGCGGCTTCACTTTGGGCGAACAGGACGCCGTCGACGTCGACCAGGAAGCGGGCCTCGCCGACGGCCCAGGCCAGGATCGCCTCGCGCTCGTCGATCTCGACGACCAGGGTGTCGGGCAGCGACACCCGAACCCGGGCCTCGGCGACCCCCGGCAGCGCCGCGATCCGGTCTTCGAGCGGCTCGACCGTGATCCGGAACAGGTTCGTCCCGGTCGGGATCCCGATCGCGGATTCGACCGCGGCCCGTGATGTCCAGCGCAGGTCCGGGATCTCGGCCCGGGTGTAGCTGAAGGCCGTCGTGGCGGCCAGGCCGTACACGGCTCCGAGGGTTGCCACGATGCCGAGCACAGCGCCCGCCCGGGCCGGCGTGAAGCGCGGCAGGCGGCTCGGCCGCGGCAGCCGGATCGACGGCCGGCTGAAGGTAGCCCGCCCGACACCCCCCGCGGATCCGGTCTCGGGGGTTCCGCTCCCGGGGGACCCGGTCCCGGACGGGCGGAAACCGCGTGCCGGATGGGCGCCCCGGCCGGCCGGGCCCGGTCGGGATGCTCCCGAGGATGGCCGGGGACGCCGGCCCGGGAGCTTCATCGAGGCAGGTCCGCCGGGCTCAGCGAGCCGGCGGCGCGGCTGCCGCCCGGGCGGTCGGCGTGGCGTTCCAGGGCCAGGTCGATGAGCAGCCGGCAGACGGCGACGAAGTCGAGGCCGGCCTCGGCCGGCATCGTCGGGAAGAGGCTGATCGGGGTGAAGCCCGGGATCGTGTTGATCTCGGACAGGAACGGCTCGTCATTGCGAACCAGGAAGTCGACCCGGGCGAAGCCCTCGCCGCCGATCGCTCGGTAGGCGTCCCGGGCCAGCTTGCGGATCGCCTGCCGGAGCGGCTCGGGCAGCTCGGCCCGGGTCGAGGTCTCGGACAGGCCCGGCGTGTACTTGGCCTCGTAGTCGTAGAACTCGTGGCCGGCGACGATCTCGCCCGGCCCGAAGATCCCGAGCGGCGGCTCCGTCCCGATGATCGAGACCTCGAGGTCCCTGGCCCCGGCCAGGTAGGTCTCGGCCAGGGCCAGGCTGTCGAAGTGGAAGGCGAGCTCCAGGGCCGCGGCACGCTCCTCCGGCCCGTGCGCCAATGTCATCCCGACGGAGCTCCCGAGGCGGGCCGGCTTGATCATGAGCCGCGGATCGCCGGCCCCCGCCGCGAAGGCCTCGAGCTCGCCCAGGACGGCATCGCGCTCGGCCCGCCAGCGGGCGATCCGGATCTCGCGCCAGTCGACGACCGGCAGGCCCAGGCCGCGCCAGACGCGCTTCTGCATCGCCTTGTCCATGCCGATCGCCGAGGCCATGACGCCGGCCCCGGTGTAGGCCACGCCGGCGGCGTCGAGAAGCGCCTGGACCGTCCCGTCCTCGCCGAACGGCCCGTGGAGGGCGACGAAGACGACCGGCGGCGGCGCGGCGGCGGCTAGTCGATCGAGGGCGGCGCCGACCCGGACCGGGCCCTCGGCCCCGAGCGAAGCCGGGTCGTCGTAGGCGGCCCCGGGGCGGCCGCCGCGGGCATGGTCGGCCGGCAGCCACCACCAGCGGCCCTCGAGGTCGATGAGGACCTGGCGGACGTCGAAGCCGTCGGCCTGGAGGGCATCCGCGATGGCCGTGCCCGAGACGATCGAGACGTCGTGCTCGGCCGACGGGCCACCGAGCAGGACGACGATCGGCGGGCGAGCCGGCGGAGCGGCGTCGGGGCTGGTCACGCGGCGGCGCCTCCGGTGTCGTCGGCCGGCCACGGCCAGCCGGTCCAGTCGCCGACGAACTCGACCTCGAAGCGAAGGTCGATGCCGTCGGTCGCCCGAATCGTGGCACGGATGTGATCTGCCAGCCGGCGGACGTCCGCGGCCCGCCCGCCCTTCTCGCTGACGATGAAGTTGGCGTGCTTCTCGCTGACCGTCGCGCCACCGATCCGGAAGCCCTTGAGCCCCGCCCGGTCGATGAGGAGGCCGGCTGCCGGTGCGTCGTCGGGATTGCGGAAGACGCTGCCGGCCGAGGGCAGTCCCAGGGGCTGATGGGCCTGGCGCCAGCGCCGGATGTCGTCGAGGCGCTCGCGGATGACGTCGGCCGGCGCCGGGGTCAGCCGGAACGTGGCCCCGGCCACGATCTCGCGGCCGGCCGGGTCCGCCTGGTGCTTGAAGCGGCTGTCGCGATAGGCAAGGCCGAGCTCGGCGGCCGGGACCCGGGCCTCGGTCCCGTCGGCCAGGAGGACGTCGGCGCTTTCGAGGATCGAGGCGACGTCGCTGCCGTGGGCCCCGGCATTGGCCCACACGGCCCCCCCGACCGTGCCCGGGATCGCCAGCCCGAACTCGAGCCCGGACAGGCCCGCCTTCTGGGTCTCCGTGGCAGCTCGGGCCATCGGCACGCCGGCGGCGGCCACGTAGCGGTCGCCGTCGACCCGGGTCTGCTCGGCCCGGACGTGGACGACGAGGCCCCGGATGCCCCGGTCGGAGATGACGAGGTTGCTCCCCCGCCCGAGCAGGAACAGCGGGATCGCGCGGGCCCTCGCGAACCGGACGAGGCCCCGCAGCTCGAAACCGTTGCGGGCCGTGGCCAGGAGATCCGCCCGACCACCGACGCGCATCGTGGTGAGGTTGGCCAGCGGGGCGTCGCGATCCGCCCGGACGCCGAGCCGGCGGGCCATCTCGGCCTGGAGGGCCAGGGTGTCGAGCTCAGGGGCGGGCTGCCCGGTCATTGTCGTTGGGCCGTCATGGCCGCCCGGCGAGGCTGCCGCCGCCGCGGGCGATGCGCTCGACGCTGGCGGCGTCCGGCAGCGGTTCGCGCAGCGCGAGGGCCAGCAGCATCGTCGCGACCGCGTCGGCGGCCGCCGGGCGGCCCAGGCTTCGTGATGCGGCGGCCATCGCCGCGTGGGTCGCGGGCTCGTCGAGGATCCGGGTCGCCTCGAGGAGGGCGGCCCCGTCCAAGTCGGCGTCCTCGATGAGCCGTGCGGCGCCGGCATCGGCCAGGCGGACGGCGTTGGCGCGCTGATGGCCGCCCGCGTGGGGATAGGGCACGACGATCATGGGCAGGCCGAGGGCGGTGACCTCGGCCAACGTCGACGAGCCGGCTCGACCAAGGACCAGGTCGGCGGCGGCCAGCGCGGTCAGCATCTCGTCCCGCAGGAAGGGCTCCGGACGATAGCGGGCCTGGGCATCGGCCGGCAGCCGCTCCCGGGCCGCCAGGGCGGCCGCGTAGCCGTCGTCGCCGGTCACGTGGATGACGTGGATCCGCTCGAGGAGACGCGGCAGGACCTCGGCCACGGCCGTGTTGAATCGGCGGACGGCCTGGGAGCCGCCGAAGACGAGCAGGACCCGTGCGCCCGGCGGGATCTCGAGGCGCTCCCGGGCCGCCAGCCGGTCGATCCCCCGGGTCTCGCGGATGGGCGTGCCGGTCTCGAGGCACGGCCGGCGGCCGCCGAGCGCCGCGCATGTCGCGGCCACGGAGACGGCGATCGCACTGGCCAGGCGGGCAGTCGCCCGGACGCTCCGACCGGGCACGACGTTGCCCTCCCACAGGAGGACCGGGATCCGCAGGATCGCGGCCGCGACGAGGATCGGGATCGCGACGTAGCCGCCGGTGGTGAAGATCGCCGACGGCCTGTCGGCAGCGAGCAGGGCCAGCGCCTGGGGCACGGAGAGCGCGAGGCGGGCCGGGTCGAGGACGAGGTGGACGTCACGGTCGACCGTGCGGAGGGATCGGAGGGCGAGCCGGCGCAGGGGGATGCCGGCCCCTCGGACGATCCGGTCCTCGAGACCTCGATGCCCGCCGATCCAGCCGAGCTCAGGCGGGTTCGGCCGGTGTCGGAGGGAGTCCGCGACGGCGAGAGCCGGGTAGATGTGGCCACCCGTTCCGCCGCCCGCGATCAGCAGGCGCATCGGTCTCCTGGCTGGTCCGCTCCACCGTCTCCCGGGAGATCGACAGGAGGATCCCGGCGGCGGCGAAGCTGATGATGAGCGACGAGCCGCCGGCGCTGATGAACGGGAGGGTGATCCCGGTCACCGGCACGAGCGCCACGACGACCCCGATGTTGATGAACGCCTGGATGCAGATCCAGGCCGTGATCCCGAGGGCGAGAAGGGCCCCGAACGTGTCGGGCGCCCGGAGCGCGGTCCGGATCCCGGCATAGGCCAGGAGCAGGAACAGCCCGACGACCAGGCTCGCCCCGACGAACCCGAACTCCTCGCCGATGATTGCGAAGATGAAGTCGTTCCAGGCGTTCGGCAGGTACAGGCCGCCGGCCAGCTTGCTCTCGCCGAGGCCGCTGCCGAAGATGCCGCCGAGGCCGAGGGCGAGGAGCCCCTGGATCGTGTGGAAGCCGGTATGGAGCGGATCCTGCCACGGGTCGAGGAACGTCCGGATCCGCTGGATCTGATACTCGCGGAGCCCGACGACGAGGGCCGCGACCACGCCGAGGACCGCCATCGCCCCGAACTGCCAGAGGCGGGCGCCGGCGACGAAGAACATCGTGAAGGCCGTCGCCGCGATGACCGTGGTGGTGCCAAGGTCCGGCTCCCTGAAGACGAGCGCGATGACCGGCACGCTGATGAGCAGGAACGGGATGGTCCCCGAGCGGAAGCCGGCGATCCGGGTGCCCCGCGACGCCATCCAGTGGGCGAGATAGACGACCAGGGCCAGCTTGGCGATCTCGGCCGGGTGGATCGCCGGCAGCGGTCCGAGGACGAGCCAGCGGGCCGAGCCGCCGACGACCCGGTTGAGGCTCGGCACGAAGACGAGGACTAGGAGGGCAACGGCGACGAGATAGGCGGGCAGCGACACCAGCCGGAGGTAGCGATAGTCGATGCGCATGATGACGAGCATCGCCAGGACGCCGAGAGCTGCCCACAGGATCTGGGGGCCGACGATGGCGAGCGTGTCGTCCTGCTGGATATAGGCCCGCATCGCCGACGACGAGTAGACCATCAGGATGCCGATCGCCGACAGGGCGACCACGGCGATGAGGATCGACCAGTCCGGCTGGTGGTGCTCGCGGCGGAGGATGACGTCCGGCTTGGCTGCGGCGGCCGCGCCACGCGGGACGGATCGCCCGCCGGCTGCCCCGGGCTCGCTCCTGCGGTTCCCGCGCGGGATCGCCGGCGAGCCGTGGCTGCCACCTCCGCGCCGTGGGAGGGGCAAGGCCCGCGGCGCGACCGATGTCGACGTCGTCGACCGCAGGCCCGGCAGGGAGCGACGCATCAGGCCCATCAGCGCGCCACGCCCGCGAGGAGCCGCTGGACGGCGGCGCGGAACGCCCGGCCCCGCGCCGCGTAGTCGACGAACATGTCGAAGCTCGCTGCGGCCGGCGACAGCAGGACCGTGGCAAATGGCCCGGTCGGTCCGGATGCCGCCCGGCCGGGATCACCGGCCGCGCCGGCCGCGCCTCCCGCGGCGAGGGCGTCCCGGGCGATGGCCGACGCCGTCGCGACGGCCTCGTCGAGGCTCGCAGCGCGCTCGATCCGGGCGAGGCCGGCGGCGCCGAACAGCCCGGCCATGGCGTCCGCCGATTCCCCGATCAGGACCGCGGCAGCCGCCCGCTCGGCGGCGACGACCGCCAGGCCGGACAGGTCGACGCCCTTGTCGCGGCCCCCGGCGATGAGGACGACCGGCGCAGGGAAGGCCCGCAGGGCGGCGATGACGGCGTCGGGCTGGGTTCCCTGCGAATCGTTGACGTAGCGGATCCCGCCGGCGACGGCCACCGTTTCGAGCCGGTGCTCCACCCCGGTGAAGCCCGCGGCGGCTCGTCGGATCGCGTCGGGCGCGACCCCGAGGAGGAGCGCGACGCTGACCGCGGCGAGGGCGTTCGAGACGTTATGGGCGCCCGGGATCGCGAGCTCGTCCAGGGGCAGGATCCTGCCGCCGGGCCCGACCGCGGCCGCACCGCCGCCGACGAGCGGGAGGCGCTGCACGCCGGCCCCGACGATCCAGCCATCCACCACGCCGACGCCGCCGGGGATCGGCCGTTCCCGCCGGTACAGGACCGCCGGCGCCGTCCCCAGGCCGGCGTAGGCAGCCACGACCGGGTCCTCGGCGTTGAGGACGAGCGCGCCGTCCGGGTCCACGAGCTCGGCCAGGCGCCGCTTCGCCCGCCGATACGCCTCCACCGTGCCGTGCCGGTCGAGGTGGTCTGCGGTCACGTTCGTGTATGCGGCGACGGTCGTCCCGCGGGACAGGGTCGGCAGCTGGAGCTCGGACAGCTCGATGACGACGCGGTGCTCCGCCGTCAGCTCGGGCAGCCGCTCCACGAGCGGGATGCCGATGTTGCCACCGAGGACGGCCGGGTGGGCCGGGATCCCCGCGAGCAGCGCGGCGGTGAGGGCAGCCGTCGTCGTCTTGCCCTTCGTCCCGGTGACCCCGATCGTCGGCGCTGGGCAGAGGCGGAGGAACAGGTCCGGCTCGCTGACGATCGCCGGGGCCTCCGGGTCGCCGCCGGCCCGGGCGTCCCGGAGGGCTGCGAGGGCCTGGCGCAGGCGCGGCTCGGTCGTGGGGTAGTCCGGGTTGATCGAGGGCGAGGCGACGACCAGGGCGGCATGTCGCCAGGTCGCCACGGGGTCGACGTCCGGCCCGAGCCGGAGCGTCACGTGCCGCCCCTCGAGGGCTGCGATGGCCGCGCGGAGCTGCGCCGTCGGACGGCCGTCGTAGACGGTCACCCGGGCGCCGGCATCGGCGAGGAAGCGGGCGACCGCGATGCCGCTCCGGGCGAAGCCGAGGACCGTGATGCGCCGATTGCGCAGGCCCCCGCCCAGGACCTCGGCCAGGACGAGCCGGTCGGGATCGATCGTCGTGGCGCCCCGGTGGTCGGTCATGACGGCGCTCACTGGAGCCGGTCGATCGAGGCGAGGAAGAGGACAACCCCCAGCAGCCCGGCCAGGATCCCGACGATCCAGAACCGCAGCGTGATCTTCTCCTCGTCCCAGCCCGACAGCTCGAAGTGGTGGTGGATCGGCGACATCCGGAAGATCCGCTTGCCGTGGGTCAGCTTGAAGTAGGCGATCTGGAGGACGACGGACCCGGTCTCGATGACGAAGATCAAGCCGATCAGGGGCAGGACCAGGATCTGGCCGGTGATGAGGGCCGTGACGGCCAGGGTGGCCCCCAGGGCCAGGGACCCCGAATCGCCCATGATCACCTGGGCCGGGTGGACGTTGAACCACAGGAAGCCGAGCAGCGTGCCGATGATCAGGGCGCACAGGAGGGCCAGGTTCGGCTGGGTCGGCTCGTTGAGGATCGCGATCAGCATGAACGCGACGAAGGCGAAGATGAGCGTCCCGCCGGCCAGGCCGTCGAGCCCGTCGGTGATGTTGACGCCGTTCGAGGCGGCGACGATGGCGAACGCGGCAAAGGCGACGAAGACCCACGGGTCGATCCCGACGGCGCCGATGAACGGGACCGCGATCTCGTCGATCTGGTAGGTCGACTGGATCGAGTAGGCGGCCACGCCCGCGACGACGACCAGCCACAGCATCTTCTGGCGCGCCCGGATGCCCTCGCCGGTCCGGACGTTGAGGTAGTCGTCGAAGGCGCCCAGGATCCCGACCAGGACGAGGGTCGCCAGGGGGGCGATGATGCCGCGCTCGGGCGGCCCCACGAACACGTAGTAGAGCGCCACCACGATGACGATGAGCAGGAGGCCGCCCATCGTCGGCACGCCCTCCTTGGCGAGGTGGCTCTCGGGACCTTCGCGCCGGATCCGCTTCCCGAAGCCGAGGGCCCGCAGGGCCCGGATGTAGAAGGGCATGAGGATGACCACCAGGGCGAAGCCCAGGAGGAGGCCCTGGATGAGCTCGACGGTCACGGTCGCGCACCACCGAGGGCAATCACGAGGGCGTCGACGAGGAGGTCAAGTGCCACCCCGCGCGACGCCTTCACGAGGACGACGTCACCGGGATCCAGGACCGCCGGGAGGAGCTGGGCCGCCGATTCGCGGTCCTCGAGCGCGAGAATCCGGTCGTCGCGCAGCCCACCCTCGCGCGCTCCGGCGACGATCGCTTCGGGACCGGGACCAGCGCCGATGACGCACAGGAGATCGCAGACCGGCGCCGCCGCCCGCCCGACCTCGCGATGGCCGGCCGCCGCGGCGTCGCCGAGCTCGAGCATCTCGCCGAGGACGGCGACCCGGCGCCCGGGCAGCCCGGCGAGGAGGTCGAGGGCCGCGACGACCGAGGCCGGCGAGGCGTTGTAGGCGTCGTCGACGATCGTGATCCCGGCAACCCGGACGACCTGCCCCCGATGAGGTGCCGCCCAGCCGCCGGCGAGCGCGGCCGCGATCGCCCCGGGCGTCATGCCCGCGGCGTGGCCGACGGCCGCCCCGGCCAGGGCGTTGTGGACCGAGAGCCGGCCGAGGGCCGGGATCGACACCGGGACCCGCGCGGAATCCGGCAGCCGCAGGGTGAAGCGCATCCCGTCGAGCCCGGCCGAGGCGGCATCCTCCGCCCCGACCGCCGCATCCGGGTCGAAGCCGTAGGTCAGGACCCCGGCGCTTGTCCGGCCGGCCATCCGCCGGACCCGCGGGTCGTCGGCGTTCAGCACCGCCACGCCGTTCGGCGGCAGCGCCTCGACCAGCTCGGCCTTGGCGTCCTCGACGGCCTCGATCGTGCCGATCCGGCTGAGGTGGACGCCCAGGACCGCGGTCACGACCCCGATCCGGGGCCGGGCGATCCGGGTGAGCTCCCGGATCTCGCCGCCGACATACATCCCCATCTCCAGCACCGCGGCCGCGTCCTCCGGCCCGAGCCGCAGGAGCGTCAGCGGCAGGCCGATCTCATTGTTCTGGTTGCCCTCGCTCCTGAGGGTCCGGCGATCGGCCGCCAGGACGGTGGCGACGGCCTCCTTGGTGGACGTCTTGGCGATGCTGCCCGTGACTCCCACCACGAGCGGGTCGAATCGGGCGCGCCAGGCCGCCGCGATCGCCTGGAGTCCCCGCAGCGTGTCCGGCACGCGAACCACGGTCTCCTCGCCGAGTCGGTCCAGGGCCGATGGCGGGATGGCCTCCGAGACCAGCAGGGCGGCGGCACCCGCCGCGACCGCGGCATCCAGGAAGCGATGACCATCGGTCCGCTCGCCGGGCAGGGCAACGAACAGCTCGCCCGGGCGGACGAGGCGGGAGTCGACCGCCGCGCCCCGGACGGGCCGGTACGAGGCTCGGAGCAGCTCGCCACCCGTTAGCGCGGCGAGCTCGGCGGCGGTCAGGGCCGCAGCGCCGGCATCGAGGTCGGGATCCGCGGCGGTGCCGGGGTGCACGACCCCGTCGCTGGGGCGCGGCGACGGCCGGTCGTCGGTCACGACGCGAAGTGTCGCACAGGCCGCCGCGCTCATCAGTCGCGGTTCGGGACGAGGACGACGGGGGTCGGGCGGTCGGGCAGGAGTCCCGGGATGGCCATCGCGTCGGTCGCGATGCGACGGAACAGCTCGAACGACATGACCGGCATCTCGAGCTGGCCGACCCGGCGGACGCTGGGGTGGCCCTCATTGATCCGGACGGCGATGACGAGATCGGGGTGGCCGGCATCGCGGCCGATGTAGCCCACGAACGAGAAGTTGAAGACGCCGGTCTTCCAGTTGCCGATCTCGGTGTCCCAGATCTGGGCGGTGCCGGTCTTGCCCCCGACGTCGTAGCCGGGGATGAGCGTCCGGTCCCGGTAGAACGGGACCGTGGCGACGACGTGGTGCATCAGCTCGACCAGGTCCGGGCTGAGGGCCGGGTCGATGACCTGGCCACGATCGCCGACCTCGACCGGCGTGCCGTCCACGGCCTTGACCACGTGAGGGCTGACGAGCGTCCCGCCGTTGACCATCGCCGAGAAGCCGGCCGCGAGCTGCAGCGGGGTGACCGCCACGCCCTGCCCGAAGGCACCGTTGGCCAGGTCGATCTCGCGCCACGGCGTGTCGGCCGGGTCCCTGACGATGCCGTTCACCTCGCCGGCGAGGTCGATGCCCGTGCGGCTCCCGAAGCCGAGGCGGAGCCAGACCTCGTGGAGCACGGCCGACGACGCGTCGAGGGACGGTCCCAGCCCGAGGGCGACCTTGGCCGCCACGACGTTGCGCGAGAAGGCGATCGCGTCCTCGAAGGTCATGACGCCCATCGCCTTGCGATCGGCATCGTCGATGTGGGTCCGGCCGCCGTCGAGGCGCAGGGTGCCGGTGTCATCGATCTCGCTGGCCAGCGTGACCGTCCCGGTCTCCAGACCGGCGATGACGGTGAGCATCTTGAAGACCGAGCCGGGCTCGTACACCTCGGACACGACCGGGTCCACGAAACGGCCCGGATCCGTCGTCGCGACCGAGGCGTAGTCGCTGGCGTCGTACGAGGGATAGGTGGCCTCGGCCAGGATCTCGCCGGTGTAGGGATCGAGGATCACGGCCGAGACGCTCTTCGCCCGGTCGGCCACCCAGGCCGACATGACCTCCTGCTCGAGCGCCAGCTGGAGGCTGGCGTCGATGGTCAGGCTGAGGTCGACGCCGGCCGTCCCGGCGTCGACCGTGTGCTGGGTCTCGATGACCGGCTTGCCGTTCGCGTCGCGATCCGATTCGACGATCGCCGGCAGGCCGGCGAGCTCGTCCTGGTAGAACTGCTCCACGCCGTACTGGCCGGTGCCCTCGCGGTTCACGAAGCCCATGAGGTGGGCGGCAAGGGACGTCTCGGGGCCGCCACCGGACTGGGGGTGGACACGGACCGATTCGTTCTCGAACGAGATCCCGCGGACGCCGGACTCGGTGACCCGGGCCCGGATCGCATCCGCGGCGTCGGGCGTCAGGTCGCGGACCACGACGACGTAGGCGCGGCCCGGCGCGAGTCGCGCCTGGACGGTCGCGGTGGCGGCCTCGTCGAGGCCGAGGACCTCGGCCAGGATCGCCGTCAGGGCGTCGCGGTCGGCGGCCCCGAGGCGGGTCGTGTCAGCGATGACGCGGACCCGGGTGACGGTCTCGGCGAGGATGATCGTGCCGCTGCGGTCGTAGATCGTGCCGCGCTGGGCGGGCACCTCGGTCCGGAGGTAGATCTGGCGATGGGCGGCCTCGGCCAGGTCGGCCTGGCGGGCGATCTGCCACCAGCCCAGGCGCCCGACGATGACCGTCGCGGCCACCACGAACGCGAGCAGCAGGAACAGCAGCCGGCCGCGCGAATCCGTCCGTCCGAGCATGTCGATGGCGCCCCGGCCCGCGTCAGCGAGCCTGGACGATCAGGGGCGCGTCGAGCTGGCCAAGCCCGCTGTCGAGGCCCAGCTTCCGGATCGCCGGTTCCGCGCCGAGCCGGTTGAGGTCGGAGCGGAGGTCCTGGCGACGAGCATCCAGGCGCTCGTACTCGGACGTCAGGCGGACGATGTCGTAGCTCGTCGCGGCAACGCGGACGCTCTGCGACAGGGACAGGAAGGCCAGGGTGAAGGCGACGAGGATCGAGGCGAGGATCGCCCCGACCCGGGTCGGGCGGCGGGCACGGAGCAGCGAGCCGGTCGTATCCCGGCGTCGGCGTCCGAGGAGCGGCGGACCGTCGAGGTCGAGCGTCGGCCGCGGGAGCTCGAAGCCGCGCCGGCGCGCGCCCTGGTAGACGGCCATCAGTCGGCGAAGCCGAACCGCAGGCGGGGCGACCGCGGATCGAGGAAGGAGAGCGGATCGGCCTGGGCGTCGACCGACTCGGCCCAGTTCGCCTCCGGGCGGCCACGCTCCGCGCGTCGCTCGTACCGCTCATGCAGCTCGTGCTGGCGCCGCCCGTAGGAGCGGCGACGGCTGGACTGGTGGCGCTTGCTCATGCGGGACCTCTCCTCCCTGCATTCCGTCCGGCGGCTCCTCCCCGCCGGTCCGTCACTCGATGGCTACGCGGCGAGACGTTCGGCAGCCCGGAGCCGCGCGCTCCTGGCCCGGGGGTTGGCGGTGATCTCGGCGGCACCCGGCACGAGGCCCTTGCCGACGACGAGGCGGAGACGCGGGGCGCGGCCGCAGACGCAGACCGGCACCTCCGGCGGGCAGGTGCAGCCCCGTCGCTCGGCCTGGAAGAAGCGCTTGACGATCCGGTCCTCGAGCGAGTGATAGCTGAGGACCACGAGGCGGCCGCCCGGGCGGAGCAGGTCGAGGGCGGCGGCGAGGCCGGACTCCAGGGCTTCGAGCTCCTCGTTCACGGCGATCCGGAGGGCCTGGAAGACGCGCGTCGCGGGATGGACGCGGCGGCGACCGGGCGCCCGTCCGGGGGCGACGCGCTCGATGAGCGCGGCCAGCTCCTCCGCGGTCCGGATCGGGGCCACGCGGCGGGCCTCGACGATGGCCCGGGCGATCCGCCCGGCGAAGGGCTCCTCGCCGTACTTCCGGAAGAGCGCCGTCAGCTCGGCCGCGTCGAGCGAGGCGAGCAGCTCGGCGGCCGGCACGCCGCGCCCGGCGTCGAAGCGCATGTCGAGCGGGCCGCCCGTCCGGATCCCGAAGCCACGGTCCGCGTCCGCCAGCTGGAAGCTGGACAGGCCGAGGTCGAAGAGGCAGCCGTCGACCGCCCCGAAGCCCGCTGCGGGGCCAACGTCTGCGAGCTGGCGGAAGTTAGCCTGGCGGAGGCTCAGGCGTTCGCCGAAGCGCGGTCCCAGGCGGGCCCGGACTCTGGCGATGGCCGCCCCATCGGCATCGAGACCGAGGAGGCGGCCATCAGGGTCGGACGCTTCCAGGATCCGCTCCGCGTGACCGCCGCCGCCGAGGGTCGCGTCGATCTGGAGGCTGCCGGGTGCGGGCGCGAGCATCGAGATGACCTCCTCGGCCATCACCGGCAGGTGTCCCTCAGTCATGACGCCGCCTCGCCGGCGGTGCGGGTGCGGGGCGAACGCAGGAAGCGCATCTGGTCGACCTAGATCCCGAGGCCCTGGATGGCCTGGGCGAAGGTCTGCGGGTCGTCCATGGCGCGGCCGTATTCGGCCCACGTGGCCGGGACCCAGATCTCGGCGTGGTCACGGGCTCCCAGGACGACGGCCTCGGTCGCGAGGCGGATGCCCTCGCGGAGATAGGACGGCAGGAGGATCCGACCCTGGCGATCGAGCTCGACCTCGCTGGCCCGGGCGAAGATGCTCCGGCTGAACAGGCGGGCCGAGGCGTCCGTCAGGGGCAGGGCCGCAACCTTGGTCTCGAGGTCGGCCCAGCCGGCGCGGGTGTGGATCGCCAGGCAGTCGTCGATCCAGCGGGACACCACGGCCCCACCGTCGAGCTGCGCGCGGAAGCGGGACGGGACGGCGAGCCGCCCCTTGTCGTCCACCGTGTGCCGGTACTCGCCGGTGAACACCGTTCGGGTAACCCCTGGTCCGAGGTTTCGACGGGCCCACCGCGGCGGCGGCGGGCCCGTCACTGGAGTCGCGGAGGTTCCGGTGTGCCCGTCCGGTTCGACCGCTGATGGCACCGGGTCGGAGTGGTTCCCCACTTCTCCCCACTTTGCGCCACTACGGGCATGATAGCGCGCCGCGCAAGGACGTCAACGGGGTATTTCAGGACCAATTTCGGGGGCCCTCCGGCTCGGGCCGGCCCCGCCCAGGACGAGGGCGCCGGGTCGCCGGAGAAGCCGCGGGCCGACGGTCAGCGAGTCGGCGGCGGCAGGGTGATCGGGTCTCCCGGCTGGATCGTGGTCGGGTCCGAGATCTGGGGGTTCATCCTCAGGACCGTCTCGTACGGCACGCCGAAGAAGCTCGCGATGCTCTGGAGGTTGTCGCCCGTCCGGACCGTGTAGGTGTAGCAGTTGGGGGTCGAGGGGCAGGGCTCCAGGAGGGCGTAACGGTCGCTCGTCGGCCGTGGCGTCGCGACCGGCGTCGGGGTGGGTGCCGGCGTCGAGGCGGGTGTCGGCGAGGCTGTCGGATCAGCGCTCGGCGGCGAGCTCAGCGTCGGCTCCACGGTTGTGGCCGGCGTGGGGCTGACCGCCGCGATCCCGCTCGGCCCGGGCGAGGCGATCGGCAGCTCGATCCCGCCCCGGACCGCGACGAACGCGATCGCGGCCGAGGCGGAGGCGACGAGGAAGACCGTCGCGGCGATGACGGCAGGGGTCAGGGTGCGCGCCCCACGCCCGCGTGGCTGCGATCCGGCGGCCGCGGCGGCACCATCGGCGGAATCGACGCGATCCGCGTCATCGGTGGCGACGGCGGGCCGCGTGTCGCCGACGGCGACGTTGATACCGACGCCCGGATCGGCCGGGCCGGCCACCCCTGAGAGGTATCGCGCGCACGAGACGTGCGCCGAGATCAGGCACGCCCGTTGTTGCTGCGCGGCATCCAGGAGGTCAACCGTACCGGTCGCGAGGCATCGATTCCTCGGATCCACGGCCTCGACCGGCAGCCCGAGCCGGCCTTCGTCGTCGATCGCCCGGAGGAACGGGCAGGTCGCGGGATCGGGCGACCGCAGCTCGGGGTCGATGAGCGGCGGCCGGTCGATCTCGGCGTCCAACGGCTCCCTCCCCACGCGCCCCCTGAACGGCCGTGACTCTAGTACCTTTTCCCGGTAGTCGCGGCGTCGGGACGGGTGCTAGTCTGCGGCACCCGAGCCGACACCGGGTCGGTCAGGAGCGCCGTCACATCGAGGCCTCTTCGCACGTGGCCCTGCAGCTCAGCGTCGCCAGCCAGGAAACGGATCCCTACCGGCTCGCCCCGCACCGGATCCGCCGCTGCACGTTCCGCCGCCTCATCCAGGTGGATGCCGGCGGCCAGCGCGTGTACGACGTGGAGTGCCTCTACCCCGATCGCAAGATCCCGATCCCGATCGGTGACCTCGATGCCGCGATGCCGGTCTGCAACGCCTGCACGGCGGCTCACATCTTCCGCCCCGACGAGGACTGACCTCGGCCCCCGTACGGCTGGCTCAGGCGGGAGGCTGCGCTTCCTTCGGGTCTGACGTCCCCGTCGTCACGACGATCTGCTCGTCGCACGCCTTGCAGGCGTAGATCCGGGCTCCGGCGCGAAGCTCCCGCTCGGGATCCAGGCTCGCCGCGGAGGGTTCAGCTTCGGCCATCGGGTGCGACGAGCCGTCGCGGTGCCGATGCAGCAGCAGGATGGGCGGGATGTTCAGCATGGCGTCCACTCCGTTCGTGCCGTCGACCTGAGCCCGGATCGTACGCCAGCGAGGCGACCTGTAAGCCGAGTTCTGTCCCGCGATCGCTCGCGGAGATGGCCATCCATCTGAGGCCGGCGGTTGCCCGCCGGCTCGTGCGGCCGACCCGAGGGCTGGGCAGCGCGCCTCTCCCCCGGCGAACCGGGTTGCGCCCTCCTACTTGGCCTTGCTCCAG
>SCUO01000073.1 GCA_004297395.1 Chloroflexota bacterium
GGAGGTCTCGAGCGACGGCCGGCTCTACAAGGAGTCGTACCGTGACGCCCAGCTCGCCGGCACGGCCGGCGTGGCAGGAGGATCCAGGTGAGTTTCCTCGAGCGGGTGGACACTACCATCCGCCGCAGCCCGGTCTGGCGATCGCTGTTCCGACAGCCGTACCCCAACGACGAGCGGTCGCGGGCGTACGCCGTCATGAACAACGTCTTCCTGCACATCCACCCGGTGCGGGTCCGGCAGCACGCCGTGAAGTTCGCCTACACCTTCTGTCTGGGTGGGCTGTCGTTCTTCCTGTTCCTGGTCCTGACCGTGACGGGCGTCTACCTGATGTTCTTCTACGTCCCGTCGGCGACGCAGGCGTACACGGACATCCTGGACATCCAGACCCGGGTCACGTTCGGCCTGATGACCCGCAACATCCATCGGTGGGGTGCCCACCTGATGGTCTTCTTCGTCTTCCTCCACATGATGCGGGTCTTCTACCACGGGGCATACAAGCCGCCGCGCGAGTTCAATTGGGTCGTGGGCGTGGTGCTGCTATTCCTCACGATCATGCTGTCGTTCACCGGCTACCTCCTGCCGTGGGACCAGATCGCCTACTGGGCCATCACCATCGGCGGCAACATGGCCGGCTACGCGCCGCTGTTCAACGTCCCGGGCAAGGTCCTCCTGCTCGGTGGCCTGGAGGTCGGCCAGAACACGCTGCTGCGGTTCTACGTGCTCCACATCATGGTCTTCCCCCTCGTCGCGGCGATCTTCCTGGCCGTCCACTTCTGGCGGATCCGCAAAGACGGCGGGATCTCCGGGCCGCTATGAGCGATCAGAAGACCGACACCAGGCCGGAGTCGCGCGTCGTCCTGCCCGTCGACCCGACCCGGCGGACGGAGATCGACAAGCAGCGCGTGCCGATGTCGGCCCGGCCGTACCGGCTCCTCGCGCTCGTCAAGCAGGACGCCGTCGTCCGGGTCCAGAAGGAGCCCGACGACACGGTCATGACCTGGCCGCACCTGCTCTCGATCGAGTTTCTCGCGGCCGGCGTCATGAGCGTCTTCCTGCTGATCATGGGCCTGATCATCAACGCCCCCCTCGAGGAGCTGGCGAACGGTAACGTCACGCCGCCGGTGGCCAAGGCCCCGTGGTACTTCCTGGGCCTCCAGGAGCTGCTGAACTACTTCCACCCCACCGTGGCGGGTGTCATGGTCCCGGCGTTCGTCCTCGTCGGGGCGGCCCTGATCCCCTACGTCGATCGGCGCAACATCGAGGCCCACCATCCCTCGGAGCGCAAGACGGCGGTGGTGCTGTTCACCCTGTTCTGCATCCTGGGCCTCACGGTCACCTTCATCGGGATCTTCTTCCGGGGTCCCGGTTACAGCTTCGTCATCCCGTACCTGCCGTTCTTCGAGAACAGCACGAACGGCCTCCACTTCGCTCTCTGAGCCGAGCCCCGAGGAAGCCTGCCCCACCGATGAGCAACTACCACGTCGAGCCCGTCGACAAGCCCCAGGCGCTGGCCACCGAGGCCCTCAAGAGCCTCCGCAATCATCCCGTGCAGGGGATGTCGCGGCGTCGCCTGCTGCGCGTCTCGCTCGGCGGTGGCATCGCCCTGTGGCTGACGGAGATGGCGGGCGGCTTCCTGGCCCTGTTCTGGCCGAACCTGGAGGGCGGCTTCGGCGATACCCACTTCCGGATCGGCACGCTCGAGGACGTCAAGCTCCAGAACTCGACCCTGCCGGTCGCGTCCGGGTTCCCCTCGTACTTCCCCGATGCCCGGGCGTTCATCGTCCTCATCGATCCCGCCCGCCAGGCGTTCGTCGCCGGCGAGGACATCGAGGGCGACGGCACGGCCCTCAACGTCCGGGCCCTGTACCAGCGCTGTCCACACCTCGGCTGCAAGCCCAACCCGTGCCTCAAGAACTACTGGCTCGAGTGCCCCTGCCACGGGTCGCGCTACGACCGCCTGGGTATCAAGGCCGCGGGCGTCGCGTATGGTCCGGCGCCGCGGGGCATGGACCGCTTTGCCCTGACGGTCGAGGCCGACGGCGTGCTCTACCTCAACACCTCCAAGATCACCCTCGGCCCGCTCCCGATCGCGGTCGGCCAGCCGGGGATCATCCCGCCGAAGAGCCCGACGGGCTGCATCTGATCCCCGATCCGTGACCACCCACCGAGGAGCCCGATGACGGACCAGTCCGGCCGCGAGCCCGAGCAGCGTCTCCCGGCCCGCCGCCCGCCGAGCGAGGCCGCTCCCGCGGCCCGCTTCTCGGCGCCCGAATCGGCCCACCCGCCCGAGCTCAGCCCGGAGCGGGCGGCGAAGATCGTCAGCCAGTCGGCCAGCGCCCGCTGGGTCGGCTTCCTGGTCGTCGTCGTGACGATCCTGTTCTTCACCGTCTACTACTTCTACGAGGTCGGCGCCCCGCTGGGGCTGTCCGAGCCGCGCCTCGATGCCCAGGCCGAGGTCCAGCAGGTGACGGCCATCGAGCGCGGCTACAACATCTACCAGGCCAACTGCGCCCGCTGCCACGGGCCCCAGGGCGAGGGGACGAGCGCCGGCTACATCGGGCCGGTCCTGAACGACCAGATGAAGCTCTTCGACCACCTCAACGCCCGCTACCTCCGGAACGTCCTGACGGTCGGCGGCCGCTACGTCTGCGGCAGCGCCACGAGCCTCATGCCGGTCTGGGCGGACACCAACGGCGGACCTCTCAACTACCGCCAGATCGAGGAGCTCATCGCCTTCCTCCGGGCCCCCTCGACCCAGGAGTTCATCATCCGCAACCCCGAGCTGAACGAGCCGGTCGTGGGCTCGGACGGCAAGGTCAAGACGTTCCGTGGCTGGGTCGACCCGGCGTTCAAGCCGGATCCCGCGGCGACCGCCGTCCCGGCCTGCTGGGCCGGCACCGGCGGTGGGGCAACACCGGCGCCCGGCGAATCGATCCCACCGGACGCGGTGGTCCTGGAGATCACGGCCGAGGGCATCGCCTTCAACGTCCACGAGCTCGAGGCCCCGGCCGGCGAAACGTTCTACATCCACTTCACGAACAAGGATTCGGGCGTCGGCGGGCATGACGTCGACATCGAGCTCGCTGATCGGACGAAGGTGGCCGACAACGCGGTCCTGAAGGACGCGGGCGAGGTCACCTACACGATCCCGCCGATGGATGCCGGGACCTACACCTTCATCTGCTCGATCCACCCGATTGCGAACATGACCGGCACCCTCACGGTCAGGTAGGGAGACGATGACGCAGGCACTCCCCGCGGGCACCCCGATCCGGCGGCGCCGGGCCCTCATGGGCCTCCTCGACGCCGACGGCTGGGCCTGGGCCGGGGTCAAGGCGGCGATCTGGTTCGTCCTGATCATCCTGCTGCTGGGCTACATCCCCGACCGGGCCTACTACTTCACGGTCAACCGGACGATCGATCTCGGGCTGCTGGCCTGGTCGCCGGTGAACTTCTGCCCGGCCGAGAACAAGACCCTGCCCTGCCCGGCCCCGGTCGGGTCGGTGATCCCGTGGGAGGCGTCGCCCGGGGAGCTGTCGCTGCCGGAGCCGCGGACCCATGCGGCGGTTGCCCAGCTCGGCACCCGACTCCTCGTGGTCGGCGGGTTGAACGGCACGGCCGCCACGACGACGACGTACATCGCCGAGCTCAAGGGCGGCACCTTCGGGTCGTGGTCCAGCGGCCCGGCCCTGCCCGAGGCCCGGAGTGGCGCCTCGATCGTCGTCATCGGCAGCTCGGCCTACCTCCTCGGTGGCTCGAATGCCGACGGCGAGCCCACCAACACGGTCTGGGCCCTGGCGGTGAACACGGAGACCACCGAGCTCGGGACGTGGGCCGCGGTCGAGGGCCTGACCCTGCCGGAGGCCCGGACGGGCGCCTCGGCCCTTGCCGTCTCCGACGGGCTGGTCATGGCCGGTGGCTGGGGCCCGGACGGCGCCCCGGCGACGACCGTCTGGAAGGCGGACGTCGACTCGACGGGCGCGCTCAAGGCCTTCGAGGCCCAGCAGCCGCTTCTCGTCGCTGTAGCCGACGCCACGATCGCCCAGGTCGGCGACTACCTGTGGCTGTACGGCGGGACCGGTGCGGACGGGCCGGTCGGGGCCGTCCAGCGCGGCAACCTCGACGTTGAGCCGACCCCCGAGACCCCCGCCCCGAATGCCACGCCGGCGCCGCTCAAGCTCCTCCAGTGGGCCGTGGCGGACACGTACAACCTGCCGGCCGCCCGGACCGCGGCCGCCGGCTTCGCCGCGAACGGCACCCTCTACGTCGTCGGCGGCGACGATGGCTCGGGCCCCCGGCCGGAGCTGTATTGGACGGTCCCCAACGGCGACGGGACGCTCCCGGGCTGGAAGCACCTCGACGAGACGGACCTGCCGGCCGGCCTCCAGGGCGCCTCGGCCGTGCTCTCGGGCTCGAACGTCATCGTCATCGGCGGCACGACCCGCGACGGGATCCTGGCCAGCTCGATCCGGGCCAACCTCGCGCCGCAGGAGCCGTTCTTCCAGGCCGGCCTCGTCGGGGTGGTCGTGCCGGCGCTCAAGATCGGCGACGAGGTCGGCCAGCAGCTGGGCTACCTCGCGGCCGCCGGCGCCGCGACGGTCAACTTCGTGATCCTGCTGCTCCTCGGCTGGGCCTGGGCGCATCCCGAGCGGATCCGGGGCTGGGTCGAGCGACGCCGAGCCCGGCGCCGAAGGGGCACGCCCTAGCCGGACCGGTCCGGGCCGGACGCCGAGCGCGATGCCGCGCGCGCCGCCGAGCCCGACGCCTAGCGCGCCGCCGAGCCCGACGCCTAGCGCGCCGCCGAGCCCGACCCAGAAGGGAGCACAGCCTGGCCGGACCGGCCGGACGCCGAGCGCGACGCCGCGGCGCCTCCGCCCAGGCCGACCCGGCTGGGCTCGGGTCCTGGATGCATGTGGCGCATCCTGGTGCGTCAGGCAGGGCCACATCGTTTCGGGAATCGGCCCGCGGCATCCGAGGCAGGGAGGACCCTCCGATTCGGGCCCTCGCCCGCGCGCCGCAGCGCCACCTCGTGCGTGGACACGGGGCAGGCAGGAGCCGTCGAGCGCGCGCGGCCCAGCATCCATGCCCTGGAGCGATTCCCGACAAGATCGACTGAGGCATGCGGCGCCGAGCCGACCCCGGGTGCTCGCTACTGACGTTCGAACCCCGCGCTCAGCCCGGGAGATCACCCTCCCCGGGTGCCGGCCAGCCCCGCCGGACCGGCAGGCCGGCCCGCTCCCAGGCGAGCGTCCCGCCGGCGACGTTGACGACGTCGCTCCAGCCGTTGGCGAGCAGGAACGCGGTAGCCTGCCCGGATCGCGCGCCGGTCCGACAGATCAGCTGGAGCGGCCGGTCATGGGGCAGCTCGCGGTATCGGGCGAGGAAGGTCGAGAGCGGCAGCAGCACGGCGCCCTCCGCCCGGACCTCGGCGAACTCGTTCGGCTCGCGGACGTCGACCAGGAGCGGCTGGGCGATCGGGCCGCCGCCACCGGGCGTCGCACCAGCCTCGGCCGCCTCAGCGGCGGCGCTGCGACGACGCTCGGCCTCGACGACGTCGATCACCGGGACCCGGGACGGGTCGATCATCGGGCGACCGCCCTGAGGCGGGCGATGGCGACGGGCGGAGCCGGCTCGCCTCGCCGAGCCGCGCCCAGCGCGACGTCGAGCTGGCCGAGAATCGCGGCGACATCGATATCGAACGTCGGGCCGGCAGGTCGTCCGGCCTCGAGCCGGGACCTGGCGCCCTCGAGGTTCTTCGCCACCCCCGCGGCGTTGCCGCGGACGGCGTGGACGAAGCCCGCCGCGACCTTGATCAGGCCCGAGTGGAGGGCCCGCTCGGCCGGGTCGTGCGCGCCCATCCAGGCGGGCTCCAGGAGCTCGTGGGCGATGAAGAAGTCGCCCCGGTCATAGGCCTCGAGGGCGGCCGCGAGCGCCGCCCGCCGGGCTGCCTCGGGCAGTGGCCGGTAGGCCTTGGCCCGGCCGTTCTCGCGGATCGTCGCGGGACGCTTGGCCATGTCAGGTCAGGTCGACCAGGCGCTGCCGGCCGCCGAACCCGGCGTCCAGCTCGTGCCACCACTCGATGTCGCCCTCGCCAAGGCGCCAGCACAGCCAGACCTGGCGGCCGTTGGCCAGGGCCGGGAAGTCGATGAGCCCGGTCTCGATCTCGCGCAGGGTCACCTCGCGCTCGACGAGGCGGGTCACGCCGGCCTGCATCTGGTCGATGAGGCCCTGCATCCGGAGGCGCATCAGGCGGCGGGCGGCGGCGGCTTCGGGATCGGGCGCGTCGGGGTCGTCGCCGGGCGGCCCGGCCGGCGCCTCGCCCTCGCCACGCTCGCTGCCGTCGCGCTTCGAAGCCGCCAGAACAGCGTCGCGGAGGCGGATGAGCTCGGCTCGCTGGTCGCGCAGGTCGAGCAGGATCCGCTCCACGTCCGGGAGCGCCTCGTTCGCCTCGTCGATGCCGTAGAAGCGGGTCATCGAGCGATTCTAGGCACGTATGATGCCGGGCATGCGAATCGCGTCCCGAATGGACTCCATCGGCACCGAGACGGCGTTCGAGGCGGCCGCGCGAGCGCGCGCCCTGGAGGCCACCGGCCGCTCGGTCATCCACCTCGAGATCGGCGAGCCCGACTTCGACACGCCGGCCAACATCCGCGAGGCCGCCAAGCGGGCGCTGGATGCCGGCGTGACCCACTACCCGCCGTACCTCGGCCTGCCGGCTCTCCGGGAGGCGATCGCGGCCGATGTCTCGATCCGCAAGGACGTCCCGGTCGTCGCCGACCACGTCGTCGTGACCCCGGGCGCAAAGCCGGTCATGTACTACGCGATGCTGGCCCTCATCGAGCCCGGTGACGAGGTCATCGTCCCCGACCCCGGCTATCCGATCTACGAATCGATGGCCCGGTTCGTCGGCGGGACGCCGGTGCCGCTGCCGATCCGCCAGGAGCGCGAATTCCGGGCCGATCTCGACGAGCTCGAGTCGCTCGTGACGCGCAAAACCCGGATGCTCGTCCTGAACTCGCCGGCCAACCCCACCGGCGGCCTCTTCACCCGCGAGGACATCGTCCGGATCGCCGAGCTGGCTCTGCGCCACGATCTCGTCGTCCTGGCCGACGAGATCTACGGCCGGATCGTGTACGAGGGCGAGCACGTCTCGATCGCCTCGATTCCAGGCATGCTCGAGCGGACGATCATCCTCGATGGGTTCTCCAAGACGTACGCGATGACCGGCTGGCGCCTGGGCTACGCGGTCCTACCGGACGTGCTGCTGTACGCCTTCGGGCGGCTGATCATCAACTCCGTGTCGGGGACCTCGGCCTTCAGTCAGGTCGCGGCGGTCGAAGCTTTGACCGGGCCGCAGGACGAGGTCGAGGCGATGGTCGAGGAGTTCCGGGCCCGGCGCGACCTCGTCGTGGATGGACTCAACGCCATCCCGGGCATCTCCTGCCTTCGCCCCCACGCCGCGTTCTACGTCTTTCCGGACATCTCGGCCACCGGCCTCGATGGCGCCGAGCTGGCCGATCGACTGCTGCACGACGCGGGTGTCTGCGTCCTGGCCGGGACGGCCTTCGGCCAGGTTGGCCGGAGCCACATCCGGATCTCGTACGCGAATTCGCGGGAGAACCTGACCGAGGCCCTTGCCCGGATCCGGGCGGTCGTCGAGCCGCTCGTCGCGGCGCGGGCCTGAGGGCGCGGCGTGGCCGAAGCCGGGGCGAGTCGCCCCAGGCCCCGGGTCTTCGTCGCCAGGCTGATTCCCGACGACGGCCTCGCCCCCGTCGTGGAGGCCTGCGAGGCGCGGGTCTGGGAGGGCGAGCTGCCGCCGCCGCGCGACGAGCTGCTGCGGGCCGTCGAAGGCTGCGACGGGATCCTGACCCTCCTCACCGACCGCGTCGACGACGAGCTCCTGGATCGAGCAGGGCCGGGGCTCAAGGTCGTCTCGAACTTCGCGGTCGGCTTCGACAACGTCGACGTCGACGCCTGCACCCGGCGCGGGATCGCCGTCGGGAACACGCCGGGCGTCCTGACCGAGACGACCGCCGACCTCGCCTGGGCCCTGTTGATGGCCGCCGCGCGGCGCGTCGCCGAGGGCGACCGCTACGTCCGAGCCGGCCGCTGGAAGACGTGGGGGCCGATGCTCCTCATGGGCCCGGACGTCCACGGCGCGACGCTCGGGATCGTGGGCCTCGGGCGGATCGGGCAGGCAGTGGCGCGGCGGGCGATGGGCTTCGGGATGACGATCCTGTACTACGACACCCGGCCGGCGGACCCGTCGATCGAGGGGGAGCTCGGGGCGACGTTCGTGCCGCTCGACGATCTCCTGGCCCGGGCCGACTTCGTGTCGCTCCACGTCAACCTGACCGAGGAGACGCGGCACCTCGTGAACGCCGCGCGGCTGCGGTCCATGAATTCGGACGCGATCCTGGTGAACACATCGCGCGGCCCGGTCGTTGACCAGAAGGCGCTCTTCGAGGCGCTCCGCGACGGCGCCATCGGCGCCGCTGCGCTCGACGTGACCGATCCCGAGCCGATCGCGGCTGACGACCCGCTCCTGTCGCTCGACAACTGCCTCGTCGTGCCCCACATCGCGTCGGCGTCGCGGGCGACGCGCGGGAAGATGGCCGCGATGGCGGCCGCCAACCTCCTCGCCGGCGTCCGGGGCGAGCGCCTCCCGACGCCCGTCAATCCCGAGGTCTACGAGGGCTACGAGGGTCGCTGACCGTGTTCGCTGCCGCCAATAGCCTGGCCCGGCGGTTCACCTTCCCGATGATCGTCTCGACGCGGCACTGGAAGAGGTCCGTGGAGACGGCCGTGGGCGCCTTCGTCGTCCTGAACCGGGATGGCTGGATCGTGACCACGGCCCATGCCTTCGGGCTGGTGTCGAAGGCCCAGGCCGACGCGCCGAAGGTCGCGGCCCACGCGGCCCGGGTCGCGGCCGTCCGGGCGGACTCGGCCACAGCGCCCGACCGCCTCGAGCGTGAGCTGGCCGCCCTCGAGGAGACCGCCGACCCGACCTGGATCACGAACGTCTCGACCTGGTGCGGCCGCGACGGGGTCGCCCTCCGCGACGTCCGGGTCGTACCCGCGGCCGACATCGCGATCGGCCGCCTGGACCCGGCCCTGCCCGAGATGCTCACGGCCGTGCCGGTCCTCAAGAACCCGGCCACCGGCCTCGATCCGGGTCGGAGCCTGTGCCGCCTGGGCTTCGCCTTCACCAAGGTCAAGGCGACCTTCGACGAATCGGTCGCCGGCTTCCGGGTCCAGGGCGAAGTGCCCTACTTCCCACTCGAGGGGATGTTCACCCGGATCGTGGATGCCGGGCAGACCCCCGATCGCAAGTTCCGGCTCCGCTTCATCGAGACGTCATCGCCGGGCCTCCGGGGCCAGAGCGGCGGGCCGCTGTTCGATGTCGACGGCCGGATCTGGGGCATCCAGAGCCGGACCCAGCACCTTGCCCTGGGCTTCAACCCCGAGGCCGAGATCGCTGGCAAGAAGTCCCAGGTGCCGCAGTTCATCAATCTCGGCCTGGCGGTCCACGTCGGCACCCTCATCGAGATCCTCGCCGACGCCGGGATCGCCCACGAGGTCTCGCCCGGCTGAGGTTGACCCGGACCAGGCGGAGGCCTGCCCCGGCCTCCGATCACGGCCTGCGGCGATCGACGTTCAACGGCACGCACCATCCCGACTTTGTTTCAGATCGACACGGGGGGTCGATAAGACAGGGCCGCCGCGGATTTCCGGGCCGAGCACTCGCCCTCCCACGTTCAGATCATGCTCCGGAACGCGCCAGGACCTGTCGAACCTTGGCGAAACCCGATCCAATCGACCTGTCACGTCGATCTGAAACAAACGCAACTGCGTGGAGGCTCCCGACGGGCCGCCGGAGCCAGGTTCGAGCCTCAATCGCTCGGGCCGGCAGCGCCGCTCAGAGCGGTGTCCGACCGTCCGCGATTCGGTGCCGGTTGGACCACTCGGACCGTCCCCCGGAAGTCCCGATTCGAACGTGATACCGTCGCCGCCGGGCCCGTAGCTCAGCGGCAGAGCAGGGGACTTTTAATCCTCGTGTCGTGGGTTCGAATCCCACCGGGCCCTCACCAGCGGAGGCAGGCGTGGCGATCGATCGAGGCGCCGGCAACCGGTTCCGGGTGGAACGGCCGGCCGACGTCGAGGCGTTCATGGCCCGGGCCGGCGACTTCATCGCGGCCCACGAGGCCGAGCACTGCCTGCTCCTGGGGATCGCCCACAACATCCGGCACGGGCTCATGCCGCTGCCCGAGCCGCCGATCTTCGCGGTCGTGGCGGACGGCGGCAGCGACGAAGTTAGCGGCGGCGACGACGCCGGCGACGGCCGCATCGATGGCGACGGCGACGTCCGCGTCGTGGCCGCGGCCCTCCGGACGCCGCCCTACAACCTGGTCCTGTCGCTCATCGACGACCTCGATGCCGGAGCTGCCGTCGACGCCCTGGCCGACGCCCTTGTCGACGAGGTGCTTCCCGGGGTCAGCGGCCGGCGCGACCTGGCCGCCCGGTTCGCCGAGCGCTGGGGCGGGAGCGCCGGGCGCCGGGCCCGGGTCCAGATGGCCGAGCGGATCTATCGCCTCTCGGCCGTCCGCGAGCCGCGGCCGGCACCGGGACGGATGCGGCCCGCCGAGCGCGCCGACCGGCCGCTCCTCATCGCCTGGATCGAGGCCTTCTTCCAGGAGGCCCTCGGGGAGTCGACGGATCCGGCGGATACCGTCGATCGCTGGCTGGCCGGCGAGGGCCGGACGCTCCACGTCTGGGAGGACGGCGACGTCCGGGTGTCGCTCTGCGGCGTGGGCGGCGAGACGCCCAACGGGATCAGGGTCGGGCCGGTCTACACCCCGCCCGAGCATCGAGGCCACGGCTACGCCAGCAACCTCGTTGCCGGGGTCTCGCGGGCCCAGCTGGATGCCGGCCGGCGCTTCGTGTTCCTGTTCACCGACCTCGCCAACCCGACCTCGAACCGGATCTACCAGGACGTCGGCTACGAGCCGGTCGTCGACGTCGATCGGCTCGTCTTCGAGGGCTGACGCCCGGCTGCGCGAGGCCTGACGGCCGGTTCCGCGAGTCCGGGCCGTCACCCGCTCGCAACCGAGCGTGTCCCCAAAGCGCAGCGCGCGTGCCGCCGGTGCGGTGGCGCGCCGGTCACAGATCGCGGGCGAGACTCCGGGCAGGGCCCGTGACGGACCTCGGGCCGGACGGAGGGGACCCGACATGCGACGCCTCGCCCTCGCCCTGACAAGCGCGCTGCTGGCCGCCGCGGCCATCCCGGCCGCCGCCCTCGCCGCCGAGCCCGGCACGATCGATTCCGGCGACACCGCCTGGCTCCTCATCGCGACCGCCCTCGTGATGGTCATGCTGCCCGGGCTGGCCCTGTTCTATGGCGGGCTCGTCCGTCGCAAGAACGTCCTCTCGACGATCATGCACAGCTTCTTCGGGCTGGCCCTGGTGAGCGTCATCTGGGTCATCGTCGGCTTCTCGATCGCCTTCGCGCCCGACGCGACCGGGACCGGCCTCTTCGGCGGCCTGGACTTCTTCATGTTCAACGGCGTCGGCCTGGAGCCGGCCGCCGGGAGCACCATCCCGTTCGTCCTGTTCGCCGGCTTCCAGCTGATGTTCGCCGCGATCACCCCGGCCCTGATCACGGGTGCGTTCGCCGAGCGGAAGCGCTTCGCCAGCTTCGTCATCTTCACCGTCCTGTGGTCCGTCTTCGTCTACTCGCCGATCGCCCACTGGGTCTGGGCCTCCGATGGCTGGCTCTTCACCCTCGGCGCCCTCGACTTCGCCGGCGGCACGGTCGTCCACGCCTCCTCGGGCGTGTCGGCCCTCGTCGTCGCCCTGCTCATTGGCCGGCGGGCCGTCAACGGCGACACCATGGAGCCGCACGACATCCCGATGACGGTGCTCGGTGCCGGGCTGCTGTGGTTCGGCTGGTTCGGCTTCAACGCCGGCTCCGCCCTTGCCGCGAACGGGCTGGCCGCGAACGCCCTCGTCGTGACGAACACCGCGGCCGGCGCGGCCACGATCACCTGGGTCCTCGCCAGCTACATCCACAAGCGCAAGGTCAGCGTCCTCGGGGCCGCCTGTGGCGCCGTGGCCGGCCTCGTGGCCATCACGCCGGCCTCCGGCTTCGTGACCGCCGGTGGCGCGCTCGTCATCGGCCTCGCGGTCGGCGGGCTGTGCTACAGCGCCACGCTCCTGCGCTCGCGCCTGAAGATCGACGACGCGCTCGATGTCTTCGCGGTCCACGGGGTCGGCGGCACATTCGGCGCGGTCGCCACCGGCGTCTTCGCGACGACGGCGATCAACGCCTTTCCCGGTCTCATCGACGGCAACCCCGGCCAGGTCGGCACCCAGCTCGTCGCCGTCGGGGCGACGATCGCATACGCGGTCGTGGCCACCTTCGTCATCGTCAAGGTCGTCGACGTCGTCCTGGGCATCCGGGTCAACGCCCGGGAGGAGGAGCTCGGCCTCGACGTCGCCGTCCACGGCGAGGTCGCCTACCAGGCCTGATCCGTCACCCATGGGACGCGCCCCGGGACCTCCACCCGGGGCGTGATTCCCGTCCCCGCCGCACGAGGCATCGATGATGCGCCGCGGAATCGCCACCTCGCCACCACCGCCGCTGTACGACCCGACGACCGAGCACGACGCCTGCGGCGTGGGCTTCGTCGCGGACGCCGGCGGACGTTCGAGGGATCGCGTGCTGAGCCTCGCGCTTTCCGGGCTGGCCTCGCTCGGCCACCGGGGGGCGTTCGCGGCCGACGGCGCCTCGTCCGACGGCGCGGGCGTGGCCCTGCCGCTCGAGCCGGCGCTCCTGGCGCGGCTGACCAGCGGGCTGGCGGCCAGCGTGCGTGCCGGGCTGGGCGCCAGGCCGGCCGTGCTGCAGCTGTTCCTGCCCCGCGGACGCCGCGGCGAGGGCAAGGCCCGGGCGATCGTGGACGCCGCCCTGGCCGAGGTCGGTCTGGGGGTCGCGGCCTGGCGGCGGGTTCCCACGGATCCGGGCGCTCTGGGACCGGTGGCCTTCGCCAGCCGGCCGGCCTTCCGGCAGGCGTTCGTGGCGCGCCCGCAGGATGGCGCCGGCCGAGCCGTCTCCGATTCCGCCTTCGAGCGCCGGCTCCTCCTGGCCCGGCGTCGGATCGCCTCGGCGGCACAGGTCGGCGGGCTCGCGGATCTGGCGGTCGCCTCGGGCTCGTGCCGGACGATCGTCTACAAGGGCCTCGTCACCGGCGATCGGCTCGGCCGGCTCTACCCGGACTTGGCCCTCCCGCTGCCGATGACGTTCGCGACGTTCCATCAGCGCTACGCCACGAATACCCACCCGACGTGGCGGCTGGCCCAGCCCTTCGGCCTGCTCGCCCACAACGGCGAGATCAACACCGTCCGCGGCAACCGCGAGGAGGTCCGAGGCCGGCGCTGCGACCCGGATCCCAACGGCCTCCTCGAGGGCCTTCGCGCCCGGGGCGCGCTGCTGGCCGCCGGCGGCTCCGATTCGGCCTCGCTCGACGAGGCCGTCGAGCTCCTCGCCGCGTCGGGCTGGAGCGTGGCGGGCGCGCTGGCGGCGCTCATCCCGGAGGCCGCGGCGCTTCGCGTGGATGCGGCCCCCACGGCCATCGGCCTGGCACGCCGGAGCGCCGGCTTCCTCGCCCCGTGGGACGGGCCGGCCGCGATCGTCTTCAGCGACGGCCGGTCGGTGGGTGCGCTGCTGGACCGGAATGGGCTCCGGCCGCTTGCCTGGGCGACGACCGGCGCGGGCTTGGTCGCGGCGGCCTCGGAGGCGGGCGCGGTGCCCCTGGACCCGACCGAGATCGAGACCCTTTCGCGGCTCGGCCCGGGCGAGATGCTGCTCGTGGAGCCGGGCCGGCGGCGGATCCACACGGACGCGGCCGCCAGGCGTCGGCTGGCCCGGACACCTGCCGCGGCTCTTGACCGCCCGAGGCCGACATTCGCCGACGAGGCGCCGACCGCCGCGGACGCGCTCGGATCGCCGGATCCCTCGGCGGGCCGCCGCTACCTGGCCGGGCTGGATGCCGAGCGCCTCCGGCTCGACCTCCGGACCATGGCCCTCGAGGCCCACGAGCCGCTCTGGAGCATGGGCGACGACACGCCCACCCCCGGCCACGGGCGGGTCCTGCGCCGGGCTGCCGACCACCTGAAGCAGTCGTTCGCGCAGGTCACCAACCCGCCCATCGACCCCGAACGCGAGCGGCTCGTCGTCGACCTCCGGGTCCATCTCGGCCGCCGGCCGCCGCTCCTCGGTGGCCTGCCCCGGCGGTCCAGCTCGGTCCGCCTGGCCCGGCCGCTGGTGGCCGACCTCGATGGGCTCCTCGGGGCCGTCCGCGGGTTGCGGGCCGGCCGGGTCGTGACCCTCGACGCGACCTGGACCGCCCCCGCCGGATCCTCGGGCCGCGATGGGGCGGCGGGGGACGAAGCGGACCTGCGCCCCCACGGGCTCGCCGGCGCCCTCGATCGGCTGGCCGAGGAGGCCGTCCTGGCGGCGCGCCAGGGCGCCGTCGCGGTCGTCGTGTCCGACCGGCGGTTCGACCTCGAGCGCCTGCCGGTGCCGTCCGTCCTCGCCGTCGGCGCCGTCCACGCGGCCCTCACCGAGGCCGGCCTGCGCGGCCGGACCGACATCGTGGCCGACGCCGCGGACGTTCTCGACGTTCATGCCCTGGCGATGGTCATCGCCGCGGGTGCCCGCGCCGTCCACCCCTGGCTCGCCCTCCGGCAGGCGGCCGAGGTCGCCGGTTCCCGCGGCGCCGAGTCGGTCACGGTCCCGATCGCGGTCGGCAACCTCCTCGATGCCTTCGAGGCCGGCCTCCGCAAGACGCTGGCCCGGATGGGCATCAGCGCGGTGGCGTCGTACGCCGGCGGCGCCTTCTTCGAGACGCTCGACCTCGCCCCCGAGGTCGTCGCCCGGTGCTTCCCGGCGGCGCTCGGCTGGCAGGGCACGGTGGGCTTCGATGACCTGGCTGCGCGGCAGCTGGCCCGGCTGGAGCTCGCATCCGGGGTCGAGGCCCGCGCCGTCGCCGCGGCGGCGAGCGGGGGGCATGGCAGTCACGAGCTCCGCCTCCCAGACCCTGGCTTCGCCCGCTTCCGGTCCGACGGGGAGTTGCACCTCTTCTCGCCGCGCATCGTGGGCGCGATCCAGGGCCTTGCCGCGGGCGACGGGGGCGACGCGGGCGACGCGGGCGACGGGGGCGCCGCGAATGCAGTCGGCGGGACCGCGGGCACCGCGGGGGCGACGTCGGCCGCCCACCTGGCGACGTACCGGGCGGCCCTCGAGCGACCAGAGCCGGCCGTCGTCCGCGATCGCCTGGCCGTCCGGCCGGCCGCCCGACGCCGGGCCATCCCGCTCGCCGAGGTCGAGCCGGCACGGGACATCGTCCGTCGCCTCGTCGTCAGCGCGATGAGCGTCGGGGCCCTCTCGCCCGAGGCCCACCAGGTCCTGACGATCGGGATGCAGCGGGCCGGTGGCGCGGCGAACACCGGCGAGGGCGGCGAGGACCCGGCCTGGTACGGGCCCGGTCCCGACGGCCGGCGGCGGGACGCGAAGATCAAGCAGGTCGCATCGGGTCGGTTCGGGGTGACCGCCACGTACCTGGCCCGGGCCGAGCAGCTCGAGATCAAGATCGCCCAGGGCTCGAAGCCCGGTGAGGGCGGCCAGCTGCCGGCCCGCAAGGCGACCGCCTACATTGCCGCCCTCCGGCGGGGCCAGGCCGGCCAGGCCTACATCAGCCCGCCGCCGCACCACGACATCTACTCGATCGAGGACCTGGCCCAGCTCGTGGCCGACCTCCGGGCGATCAACCCTGCGGCGAGGATCGGGGTGAAGCTCGTCGCCTCGCGCGGCGTCGGGACCGTGGCCGCCGGGGTGGCCAAGGCCGGTGCCGACTACATCCATCTCGCCGGCGGGGCCGGCGGCACCGGCGCCTCGCCACTGAGCTCGATCAAGCACGTGGGGGTGCCCTGGGAGCTGGGCCTCAGCGAGGTCCACCAGGTCCTCCTCTGGAACAACCTCCGCGATCGGGTCGCGCTCCGGACCGACGGCGGTCTCCAGCGGGGCCGCGACCTGCTCGTGGCCGCGCTCCTCGGCGCGGAGGAGTTCGCTCTCGGCACGGCCACGCTCGTCGCGATCGGCTGCGACATGGCCCGCCAGTGCCACCTCGATACCTGCCCGACCGGGATCGCGACCCAGCGGGCCGATCTCCGGGCGAAGTTCACCGGCACGCCCGAGCAGGTCGAGCGGTTCGCCCTCAACCTCGCCGAGGACCTCCGCCACGAGCTGGCCGCGATCGGGGCCCGGACGGTCGGCGAGGTCGTCGGGGAAGCGGCCGCCGTGCTGCGCACGGTGGATCCCGACGATGCCGGCCTGCAGCGAGTGATCGGCGCCCCATCGTGGACGGCCGGGCTGGCTCGCCGGGCGGATCCCGCGAGCGCTGGGACGGGCGTCGCCCGCCTGCCTTCCTCGCCGCTGGAGACTCGCCTGGTCGCCGCGCTCCGGGGCCACGGCGCGATCCACCTCGATGGCCTCCGGATCTCGACCGCGGAGCGGTCGTTCGGGGCCGCCCTGACCGGCGAGGTCGAGCGGGGCGCGCTGCGGGTGCCGGTGGACCTGGGCCTCTCCGGCGCCGCCGGCCAGTCGTTCGGGGCATTCCTGGGGACCGGCCTGGCCCTTCGGCTGACGGGCTCGGCCAACGACTACGTGGCCAAGGGCCTCGCCGGTGGGACGGTCATCGTGGCTCCGGACCCGACCTCACCGGCTCGCCAGCCGACCCTTGCCGGGAACACCTGCCTGTACGGCGCGACCGGCGGCCGGCTCCACGTCGTGGGTCGCGCCGGGATGCGCTTTGCGGTCCGGAACGCCGGGGCCGACGCCGTCGTCGAGGGCATCGGGCCCCACGGAGCCGAGTACATGACCGGGGGAACGCTGCTCGTTCTCGGCCCGGTCGGGGCCAACTTCGGGGCCGGGATGACCGGCGGCCGGGCGTTCGTCCTGGATCCGGCCGGCGCGATTCGCGGTCGGGTCGATTCGGGCAGCGTCACCGTCCGCTCGCTCCAGGACACGCGGAGCCCGGCCGACGCCGCCGAGATCGGGCGGCTCCTGCGACTCCACCGGGACGCCGGCTCGGCCCTGGCGACCGAGCTGCTGGCCGACGAAGCGGCCGCGGTGCGAGCCTTCTGGGTGGTCGAGCCACGGCCCGTGGCCGTCGAGGCGGGAGCGGCCGCCGAGGCAGGCGACGCGACCCTCGCGCCGGCCGGTCCGGCGCCCCGGGGCGCCCGAGCCCTCGTGCCCGCAACCGCGACGCAACCCAATCGGCCCCGCGCCGCCATCGCGACCGGTGTCTGACGAGTCGCACACTTCGCCCCCAGCGTCCGACAGCAGGCCCGGAGGCACTCCCATGCTCCAGCACCCCGATGACACCTCGACCCCTCCGATCCGCGACGGCCAGATCACGGTCGTGACCTGTGAAGCCTGCGGTTGCCGGCTCCAGCCGGACTCGGCCGAGCCCGGCGCGTGGCGGCACTTCGGCGCCCTCGGCGGCCGCGACGCGCGCAGCCACCGCGTGCCCTGCGTCGATCTCGTCCACGACGCCCTCGGGCGGGCCGCCGTCCTCGCCTGATCTCGCCCCGGGCGGCGCCGATGCGTCCTCGGCCCAGCGTCCCGCCGCCCGACCGGGCGCGATCTTCGATCGCGGCGCCACGTCCAGCCGACGTGGCGCCTCGTTCAGCAACCGGGCAACGTTCGGACGCGGCGCGACACTCGGTCGCGGCTCACTCGGCCGAGGCGTCCTCCACCCGATAGCCAACCCCGCGGACGGCGACGATCGCCGGCCCGCCCACCTCGTCCAGCTTGGCCCGCAGGCGGGCCAGGTGTGGCTTCAGCCACAGCAGGTCCGGGTCGTGCTCGGCCGGCCAGCCGGCGCGGGCGAGGCGCAGGTGCGGGACGAGCGCGCCGCCGGCCCGGGCCAGGGTCTCGAGCAGGCGGTACTCGGTCGGGGTCAGGGTCAGCAGGGCGTCACCGACCCGGGCCTCGTGGCGGCCCGGGTCCAGGGCGATCCCGGCGAACGAGACCGGCCCGCCGAGATCGCTCGCCTCGGTCCGGTCGACCCGCCGCATGACCGCCGCGATCCGGGCCAGGAGCTCCGCCCGCCCGAACGGCTTGACGAGGTAGTCGTCGGCACCGATCCCGAGGGCCTTGACCTTGGCCGCCTCGCTGCTCTCGCCCGAGACCACGATGATCGGGGCGGACCCGGCCGACCGGATCTGGCCGGCGACGGTGAAGCCGTCCGGACCCGGCATCGCGAGGTCAAGCAGGACGAGGTCGGGGTGCTCCTCGCGGAAACGACGGACGGCCGTCAGGCCGTCGTAGGCGGTGATGACCTGGTGGCCCTCGGTGCCGACGAGGGCGTTGATGGCGCCGACCATCGCCGGGTCGTCGTCGACGACGAGGATGCGCAGTGGTCGTCCGGGCATCGCTGGACCTCCCTCGACCGCAGCCTAGACCGCCGCCGCGGCGGGCAGGGCGATCACGAAGCGGGCGCCGTGCTCGGGCGCCGGCTCGCACCACAGGTGGCCGGCCATCGATTCGGCCAGGCGCTTGGCCGCGTACAGGCCGATCCCGGAGCCGCGGGCGGTATGCGTATCGAGCCGGGCGTAGGGCTGGAAGATCCGCTCCCGCCATTCGAGCGGGATGCCCGGGCCCTCGTCCTCGACCCCGATCCGGACGACGCCCTCGGCCATCCGCCAGTCGATCCGGATGTATGACCCGGGCGGGGCGTACTTGGTGGCGTTCTCGATGAGGTGCTCCAGGATCTGGCGGAGGCGCGGCGAATCGGCCAGGGCGTGGAGCCGGACGCCGCCGCCGACCACGACCTCGTGGCGGCCGAGGATCGGCAGCAGCTCGCGGACGACCTCGCGCACGAGCTCGTCGACATCGACCGGGGCGACCTCGGCCGGCTGGTCGGGCACGACCCGGACCGAGGCCAGGATGGAATCGACCAGCCGGTCCAGGCGCTCGATCTGCTGGATCGTGCCGTCGTGCCAGCTGGCCCGGCGGTCGCGCCGCTCCTGGTCGCGCGACGAGCGCCCGACGAGGGGCGGCTCCTCGGCCAGCAGGTCGGTGTACGCCCGGACGACGGCGAGGGGCGTTCGCAGCTCGTGGGTGACGAGGGCGATGACCTCGGTCCGGGCCTCGTCGATGGCCTTGAGCTCGGCCGCCCGCTGCTCGGCCTCCTGCTGCTGGCGGCCCTTCTCGACGATCCCGGCGAGGAGATCGGCGATGGCCCCGAGCTGGGCGATGTCGTCGATCGTGAACTCCCGTCGCCGTTCGGTCTGGATGTTGAGGACGCCGACCGTCTGGTCATTCCAGGCAAGCGGCACCGACAGCATCGAGGTGATGAACCGACGCTGGTCGATGCCCCGGACCCACAGGAACCGCGGATCGTCCTTGATGTCAGCGATGATGATCGGATGACGGCTCTCGGCGACCCGCCCCGTGACACCCTCGCCGAACGGCACCCGGGCCCGGCCGATCTGGAAGCGATCGAGGCCGTTGGTCGCAGCGAGCGTCAGGTACGTCCCGTCACGGTCGAGGAGGTAGAGCGACGAGACGTCACCGCGGAGGGCGTCCCGCGTCTCGTCGACGACCGTCTCGAGGAGCTCGTCCCAGGTCTGGGCGGTGGTCGCCAGGCGCGCCACGCGATGGAGGAACCGGAGCTGCTCGAGCTGCCCCGTCCCCGCGTCCCGGACGACATCCGCATCGGTCATCGCGATCACGATACAAAGGTACGGTTCGTCGTGGGCCCGATCGGTTGCGACGGAGTCGAAGGGACGTTGCGGGTTGGGCTCGACCGCAACCTCCGGGAGGCCGCATGACCCGATCCGAGCCGCTCGCCGCCGAGATCGGCCGCCTGTGGCGGCTCCTCGGCGACGTCCTGGCCGAGCAGGCGGGGCCCAACGTCCGGCGGCTCGTGGAGCGAACCCGCCGCCGGGCCGTCCTGGCACGGGGCGGAGACATGGTTGCCCGACGGGCGATGGAGCGCGAGCTCGACGGCCTCGACGACGGGCGGGCCGAGGTCGTCATCCGGGCCTTCCTCCTCCAGTTCCGGCTCGCCAACCTGGCCGAGGAGCGCCACCGGGTCCGGGTCCTCGAGGCCCGCGGCCGCCGCCGGCACCAGGGCGCGACCGACGACACGCTGGCCGGGGTCATCCGGACGCTCCGGGCAGAGGGCCGCTTCCCCGCTCACCCGGCCGAGGCCGCCGCGGCGATCCGGGGGCTCCGCCTTCATCCGGTCCTGACGGCCCACCCGACCGAGGCTCGCCGCCGGACCGCCCTCCAGGCCCTGTGGCGGGTCGGGCGGATCCTCGATGCCCGCGACGACCCGCGACTCGCGCCGGCCGCCGCCCGGGCCCTCGACGACCGGCTCCGCGAGGAGGTCACGATCCTGTGGCGGACGGCCGAGGTCCGGCCGTCGCTGCCCCTGCCCCTCGACGAGGTCCGGACGGCGCTCGTCTTCTTCGATTCGACGCTCTACACCCTGGTGCCCTCGATCCAGCGGTCGGTCGAGGCTGCCATCGGCAAGCCGCCCGTTGCGAGCGGCCCTGAAGAGGAGCCGCTGCCGCCCGTGCTCCGCTGGGGTTCGTGGATCGGGGCCGACCGCGATGGCCATCCTGGGGTCACGGCCGAAGTCACGGAGCAGGCCGCCCGGATCCAGGCCGACCACGTCCTCCACGGCCACGAGGCCGTGGCCCTCCGGCTGATGCAGACGGTCGCGGTGGCCGTGGCGCCTGGGGCCCTGGATCGCGCCCTCGTCGCCCGCCTCCTCGACGACGCCGAGACGCTGCCCGAGCTGGATTCGACGCTCCGCCGGCGGTTCCCCGAGGAGCCGTACCGGCGCCGCTTCGGGGCCATGGCCGAGCGCCTCCGGCGGACCCGGATCCATCTCACCGGCGCGACCGGCCCGACCGCGGGCCGGTACGAGCGGGCCGAGGAGGTCGTCGCCGAGCTGGCCGAGGTCCAGCGCTCCCTCGCCGCCAACGGCCTGGAGCGGGTCGCGGCCGGTGCGGTCCAGGACTTCCGCTGGCAGGTCGAGACGTTCGGCTTCCACCACGCCGAGCTCGAGGTCCGCCAGCACGCCGAGGTCCACCGGGCCGCGGCCCGGATGCTCGACGCCGGCGCCGACCCATCGTCGACCGAGGAGGTCGCGCCGGGGGTGCCCCTGACCGAGGTCCTCGAGACCTTCCGGGCCATCGACCGGATCCGGTCCCGGTTCGGGCCGGCGGCGGCCGGCCGGGTCGTCGTCAGCTTCACCGAGGGCCTTTCTGACGTCCTCGATGTCCTCGATCTCGCCGCCGCAGCGATCGGGCGGGCGCGGTCCGCCGAGCTCGACGTCGTGCCGCTGTTCGAATCGGCGGCCGCGCTCACGGCCGCCGGCGAGGTCCTGGGGACGATGCTCGCCGACCCGCGCTACCGGGCCCACCTCCGGGGTCGCGGCGATCGCCAGGAGGTCATGCTCGGCTACTCCGATTCGAACAAGGAATCCGGGTTCATCGCCGCGAACTGGCTGCTGTGGCAGGCCCAGGCCTCCCTCGCCGAGGTCGCCGATCGCGAGGGCATCGAGCTGACTCTCTTCCACGGCCGGGGCGGGACCGTGGGCCGCGGCGGGGGCCGGCTGGACCGGGCCATCCTGGGCCAGCCGCCGGGCACGGTCCGCGGCCGCCTGAAGGTGACCGAGCAGGGCGAGGTCGTGGCGGCGCGGTACGGGCATCCCCAGATCGCGCTCCGCCACCTCGAGCTCCTGGCCGGGGCGGTCATCGCCGCCGACGCCCGCCGCCGCGCCACCGTCCCGTCATCCGACCTCGACCTGGTGGGCCGGCTCGCGGCGGCCTCATCGGCCGCCTACCGGGCGCTCGTCTACGAGGACCCGGGCTTCGCCGGCTTCTTCGCCCGGATCACGCCAATCGACGTCCTGACCGAGCTCCGGCTCGGCTCGCGACCGGCCGCGCGGCGAGGGCCGGGGCCGGGCGGGGTCGGGGAGGGTGCGGCGACGGACGTCGACATCGAGCGCCTCCGGGCGATCCCGTGGGGCTTCGCCTGGGCCCAGGCCCGGATCGAGCTGCCAGGCTGGTATGGCCTCGGGGCGGCGTTCGCGGCGCTCTCCGTCGAGGAGCGGGCCCGGCTCGCCCGGCTCTACGAGTTGTGGCCGTTCCTGACCGCCGTCATCGACCATGCCGAGCTGGCCCTGGCGCGGTCCGACCTCGACGTCGGTCGCCGCTACGCCGGCCTGGCCACGGCTCCAGGGGACGACGCGCGCTGGGCGACGATCGACGTCGAGCACGGGCGCTCCGTGCGGGCGGTGCTCGAGCTCACCGGCCGGAGCCGGCTCCTCGAGCGCTCGCCCGCGATCGCCCGCCAGATCGCCCTCCGCAACCCCGACGTCGACACCCTGTCCGAGCTGCAGGTGGGGCGCCTCGCGCGGCTGCGGGCCATGCCCGCCGGCGACCCTGCCCGTGCGGACCTCGAACGCCTCGTCCGGCTCACCGTGAGCGGCGTCGCCGCCGGCCTCCAGGTGACGGGCTAGCCGCCGAATCGTCGCCCGAGGGCCTCGGCCAGTCGCTCGTAATCCGACGCCTCGTTGTAGCGCTGGGCTGAGATCCGGACGGCGACGACGTCGGGCAGCGTAGCGGGCGCCGCGCGGGCGGCCGGCACGGGCCAGCCCGTGAGCGGGACCTCGATCCGGTGATCGTCGGTGATCGACCGCTTCAGGGCGTCGATGGCCTCGTCGGGCATCGGCGGTATCGGGAGGCGGATCGTCGCCATCGAGCCGAGCATGGCTGCCGGGGTTCGCGGGGCAACGCCGAGCGCCTCGGCAACGATCCGCCGGCCCGCCAGGACCAGCTCGTGGTTGGCCTGCCTGATGCCCGGCCAGCCGTCGGGGTCGAGGGCGGCCATCGTCCGCAGCGCGACCGGAAGGGCGATGTACGGCGTCGGGTCGCCGGTGCCGGTCCAGTCGAACTCCTTCTGCAGTCGCGGACGGCCCGGCCGGAGGTCGTTGAAGCCGTGGCTGATGACGAGCGGGTGGATCCTGTCGCGCCGATCCGATCGGACGTGGAGGACGCCCGAGCCCTTCGGGCCGCACAGCCACTTGTGGCCGTTCGCCGTCCAGTAGGCGGCACCCAGGTCTTCGACATCCACCGGAACCTGTCCGGGCGCATGCGCGGCATCGACGAGGGTGTCGATCCCTCGTTCCGCGAGGGCCCGGACGATGGCCTCGATCGGAAGGATCGTCGCCGTCGGGCTGGTGATGTGGCTGATGACCGCGAGACGGGTGCGGGGCGTGACGGCCGCGAGGAGCGCCTCGAGCACCTGGTCCTCCGACTCGATCTCGAACGGCAGCCTGGCGATGACGACCGAAGCGCCCGTGACGCGGGCGACCTCGGTCTGGGCGTTGAGGATCGCGTTGTACTCGTGGTTCGTCGTCAGCAGCTCGTCGCCGGGCTCGAAGGTCGGGGCGAGGGAGCGCAGGACGGTCGAGACGCCGGTCGTTGCATTCGAGACGAAAACGAGACCCTCGGGGTCGGCGTGCAGGTGGGCCGCAACCTCGCGACGGGCGGCGTCCAGGCGTGCCTGGAACGTCGGCCCAAGGAACCGGATCGGGCCGGCCTCGAGCTCGTCGACGAGGGCTCGCTGGGCCTCCAGGACCGGCACCGGGCAGGCACCAAACGAGCCGTGGTTCAGAAACGTCACCTCGGGATCGAGGCGCCAGGGGGCGTCCAGGCCGTACTGCTTCACCGGGCGAGAGTACGGGAGTGACCCCGGGAATGGGGTCTCAGTCGCGGATGACGGTGCGCTCGAGGAGGTGAGCGGGTGCCACGTGGTGCGGCGGCCACCACCAGGCGCCCGCGGCGCCGACCACCGTCCAGGAGCCGGGTCCACCGGTCACCCCGGTCCGCTCGGGAAGGCCGAGGATCGCGAGATCGACCCCGCGCTCGAGGGCATCGATCGTCCGGCGCATGCCGTTCATTCGCTCTGCGCTCGCGTGGGGAACGACGACGAGCCCGCCGGCCCAGCCGAAGCCGGCGACGTAGCCGTCGCGGGTCCACGTCCGCTCGCCGAGGGCCATGGCACCGGCGCTCGCCCCGGCCACCACGGCGCCCCGGGCCCGCGCTTGCTCGACGGCCTGCCACGCCGCGGTGCCCGCGAGGATCCCGACGACCGCGTCCGGGTCGCCGCCGGGAAGGTAGACGAGATCTGCGGCCCCGAGGCGATCGGCCAGATCGGGATCGGCGGCGGACACCGCATCCACGACCCGGGCGTGGTGCAGCAGGACGCGCGTCCCGGCGACGCGTTCACCTGCGACGCCGGCCCCGAGTTCCGCGGCGACGCGCTCGAACGCGGTGGCACCCACGGCGTACGCCATGTCCGGCCGATGCCGTGCGACGGCGGTCGTGAGGAGCTCCACCCGGAGCGTCGAAGCCTCGGCGCCCCGCGCCAACTCCGATCGTGCGAGCGACGCCCGCGCCGCCAGCCCGAGCAGGTGCCCGAGGATCGGCTCGTCACCCGCCAGGAACTCGCCGCCACCGTGGAGGGCGATCGGTCCGATCACCGGTCTCGAGATTCCGGCGGCGTGACGTCCTTGACCGGCCGCGGCTCGGCCGGGTCCTCCCCGGGGGTGACGGGGCCCGGTCGTGGCGGGCGCCCGAGGAGTCGGTCGACGCCGTCGCGGAACGTCACGAAGGGCGCGAGGTAGGCGACGAGGAGGATCGGCACGAGGAACGTCGCCGGTCCGCGCATGACCGCCACCGCCAGGCCCAGCAGGACCATCGCCAGGTAGTACATCGTGAGTGACTGCCGTTGCCAGCCGGCGATCATGAGCCGCCGCGTCGGGATCAGCACGAGGAGCGCGACGAGCCCGACGAGCAGGACCGCGGTGGGGGACATCGAGTCGATGGTACGCGGCGACGATCTACGATGAGGCCCCATGCCTCTCCGTACCCCGGTCCACGCCGCCCTCGACCGCGTCCGCGCCTGGGTGGCGCGATGGGGCAGCGTCATGCCGCTCCTCGCGGCCGAGTTCATCCTCTGGACCGGCTTCGGGGCGCTCCTCCCGGTGATGCCCCTGTACTTTACCGAGCAGGGCGTCGATCTCGCCTACCTCGGCGTCGTCATCGCGGCCTGGCCGGCGGCCCGGCTGTTCACGGAGCCGGTGTTCGGCTACATCGCCGATCGAACGGCCCGGGTGCCGCTCATGGTCATCGGCCTGCTGCTGGCGAGCGCGTCGGTCGGGGCGATGGTCCTGTGGGCGACGCCGTTCGCGTTCGTGGCTCTCCGGGCGGCCTCGGGCCTGGGCACCGCCATCTACGACCCCGCGGCGCGCGGCTACCTGAACGATGCCGCGCCGGAGGGCCGTCGGGGCGAGGTCTTCGGCCTGTACAGCGCGGCCCAGATGGGCGGCATCCTGCTGGGTCCGGCGATCGGCGGGCTCGGGACGGCGATGGTGGGCTCCTTCACCTTCGTCCTCCAGCTCTCGGCCGTGACGACGCTCCTCGCCGCGGTGGCCGTCGCGCTGCGGGTCCGGGAGCAGCCTCGGCCCGAGCCCGGCGGCCGCCGGACGCGTCCAGACACCCCTGGATCCGTCATGGCCGAGTTCCCGGCCGACCTGCCGGGCAGCCGCGAAGCCCGGCCGACGGGCGCGCCGAGCCCGACATCGCTCCGGAATCGCTTCATCGCGGCCGCGATCCTGGTCAACCTGGCCGGCTACTTCGGCGGCGGGCTGTACGAGACGATCTGGGCTCTGTTCGTGGTGGACCGGGGCGGCAGCGTCGAGCTGATCGGGCTGACGTTCGCGATCTTCGGCCTCGTGACGATCATCCTGTCGCCGTACGGCGGCCGGGTGGTGGATCGTCGAGGTCCGTTCCCGTTCATCGTCTTCGGGATCGTCGTCATGGTCGCGATGATGGCCAGCTATCCGTTCGTCCACGAGCCCAATCTCTACGTGGCCATGGTCGCTCTCGAGGCCGTCGGCTTCGCCTTCCTCGGGCCGGCCACGTATCTCGTCATCGCCCGGGGGACACCGGAGGGGCGCTCGTCGACCGCCCAGGGCATCGTCGGCTCGGCCGGCACGGTCGGCACGATCGTGGCCTCGCTCGTTGCCGGCTTCCTGGCCGCCACGGACCTGTCCGCCCCGTTCTTCCTGGGCGCGGGGGTCGCCTCGGTCCTGCTCCTCGCCACCGTGCTCGTGGCCGGCCGCGCCCTGCTGGACGCGGCACCCGCGCGGAGCCCTGTCACGGAGGCTTCCGCCGCCGCCGACTGACGCCGTCGCAACGGGCCCCGAAGCGCGGCGCCACCGACAACGTTCGGGTCTCGGCCGGCGCCGAGGCCGGCTTCCCAGGCCGGAAGTCCTCCGTCGACGGGCGCTCCTCGGTCTCACACGCCGAGCCCGAGCCGATTCGGGCGCGTTGGAGGTTCGATGTCGGCATGACACGCCGACTGGCCGCACCCGGGCCGCGAATTTCGGCTTCTGGAGCCGACCTGAGTGTCGGGCGTCGGCCGAGGCGACGGCCGAGGCGACGGCCGACGCGACGGCCGAGGCCCCCGATCGGCTCATCGAGCGCACGTCCTTCCTGATCCGGGCGAACGGCATCGAAACGGGGGCGTGCCCACGGCTGCCTTCGCGTTACGGAGGTACCGGACGAGTACGGCGAATTGCCAGAATCACCCGTTCCGGCTAGAATGCGAGGTCGCGGGGTGGAGCAGCGGCAGCTCGTCGGGCTCATAACCCGAAGGTCAAGGGTTCGAATCCCTTCCCCGCAACCAACGCCTCTACCTGAGAACCCCGGCCCCGACCAGCCGGGGTTCTTCCTATTTCCGGCGGTCCACTGCGCCCCGGGCGATCAGCGACTGAGGTTGCGGTAGCGGCGGACGCTGAGCGGGCCGAAGATCGCGACGATGACGACGACCCAGACGAGCGTGACGAGGGCGGGCTCGGTCGAGGCCAGTGAATCCGAGACGACCGGGTTGGGATTGCCCCACAGCTCCCGCAGCGCGGCCGTCAGGGTGCTCGTCGGGTTCCATTCCGCGAACGGCTGGAGCCATCCCGGCAGCGTGTTCGCCGGCACGAACACGTTCGACAGGAACGTGATCGGGAAGAGCACCGTGAAGATGACCTGTTGGGCGACCTCGACCGTCGGCACCATCATCCCCAGGAAGACCCCGAGCCAGGCCATCGCGTAGGCGAACACGAGGAGCAGTCCGAAGCCCGCAGCGAGGGCGCCGAGATCATCGACCCGCCAGCCGACGAACAGGCCGGTCAGCATCAGGACCACGAGGATCCCGGCGTTGTAGACGACCTCGGAGAACGTCCGTCCGATGACGACCGCCGAGCGCGCCATGGGCAGCGACCGGAAGCGGTCGATGATGCCCTTCTGGCCGTCGTCGGCCATGCCCACGGCGACGGTGCCGGCGGCGAAGACGATCGTCTGGGCGAAGATCCCGGGCATGAGGAAGGACTTGTAGTCGCCGCCCGGGATGGCGATCGCCCCGCCGAACACATAGACGAACAGCACCACGAACATGATCGACTGGACGATCGCGAAGATCGCCAGCTCCGGGATCCGCGGGACGCGCTTCAGGTTTCGCCACGCGATGAGGAGGCTGTCGCGCAGCATCTGGCGAACGCCGCCAGAGGTCGAGGCCATCGTCGCCGCGGTCATGCCGCCCGCCCTCCCGGCGCGTCGGCCGGCGTCTCCTCGGCGACGTGACCGGTCAGGGCCAGGAAGACGTCGTCGAGGGTCGGCCGGCGGAGCGCGATGTCGTCGATGTGGATGCCGGCCTCGTCGAAGTCGCGGACGACCTGGACCAGGGTCTGGGCCCCGCCGTGGGCCGGGACGGTGATCTTCCGGGTGTGCTCGTCGAGGGTCGTCTCACTGTCGGCATCGAGGCGGATCAGCTCACGGGCCCGCTCGATCGCCGTCCGGTCGTGGACGACGACCTCGATGCGCTCGCCCCCGACCTGGGCCTTCAGCTCGTCGGCCGTACCCCGGGCGATGATCTTGCCGTGGTCGACGACCGCAATCGCGTCGGCCAGCTCGTCTGCCTCCTCGAGGTACTGGGTTGTCAGCAGCAGGGTCGTGCCCTCGCGGACGAGGTTCCGGATGACGTCCCACATCCCGATCCGGCTGCGGGGGTCGAGACCCGTCGTGGGCTCGTCGAGGATGAGCAGCCGGGGCCGGCCGATGAGGGCGGCCCCGAGGTCGAGGCGCCGGCGCATGCCGCCGGAGTACGTCTTGACGACCCGATCAGCCGCGTCCACGAGCTCGAACTGCTCGAGCAGCTCGTCGGCCCGGCGGCGGGCCTCGGCGGAGGGGAGCTGGTACAGCCGGCCGAACAGCCACAGGTTCTCGCGCCCGGTCAGGTTCTCGTCGACCGCCGCGTACTGGCCGGACAGGCCGATGGCGTGGCGGATCTCCTCGCCCTGGGTGGCGATGTCGAAGCCGGCGACCGTGGCCCGGCCGGCGTCCGGCTTCAGGAGCGTGGCCAGGATCCGGACCGC
>SCUO01000011.1 GCA_004297395.1 Chloroflexota bacterium
GTCCGGGGCACCCACTGGGTGACCCGGACCGGGATCTCCCAGACATGGATCCGGACTCGCTCGTCCTGGCGCGGGTGGATGACGAGCGGTCGTGGTGACGGCGGCGCGCCGACGTCGGGCCGGCGACGGAGCGCCCGATCGAGGATCGACATCGCCCGGCCCTCACACGACCCGGATCTCGACCGACGAGCCGGCCGTCGGGTCGAAGACATGGACGGCGCAGGCCATGCACGGGTCGAAGGAGTGGACGGTCCGGAGGATCTCGACCGGCTTCGCCGGGTCGGCGACCGGCGTCCCGATGAGGGCCTCCTCCCAGGCGCCCCGGCGGCCCTGGGCGTCGCGCGGGGAGCCGTTCCAGGTCGACGGCACGACGAGCTGGTAGTTCTCGATCTTCTGGTCCTTGATGACGACCCAGTGGCCAAGGGCGCCACGGGGCGCCTCCTCCATCCCCCAGCCCCTGGCGTCTGCCGGCCAGGTGGAGGGGTCCCACTTCGTGACCTCGGCGATCGCGAGGTCGCCGGTCTTGAGGTTCGCCTCGAGCTCGGCCAGCCAGGCCGGCAGCTTCGCGGCGAGGAGCTGGGTCTCGATCGCCCGGGCCGCGATCCGGCCGAGGGTCGAGAAGAGGGCCTCCGCCCCGACGTCGAGGGCGCCGAGGACCGCGTTCACCGCGGCGGTGACGTCGGCGTGGCCGGAGGCATAGGCGACGAGCATCCGGGACAGCGGCCCGACCTCCATCGGCTCGTCCTCGAACCGCGGCGCCTTCAACCAGCTGTACTTGTCGTGGCCGTCGAGCGTCTCGAACGGCGGCGTGGGGCCGGCGTACTTCGGGCTCGTCACGCCGTCCCAGGGGTGCTTTGCCGTCTCGCCGTCGGGATACTCGTACCACGAGTGGGCGACCGCCTCGGCGACCCCGGTGTGGTCGACCGGGTGGACCGTCGAGAGGTCCCGCCCGAGGATCCGGCCGCGCGGCAGGTAGAAGCCCGCCGGGTCGCCGCTGTCGTCCTCGGGGAAGTCGCCGTAGGCGAGGTAGTTGCCGATCCCCTGCCCGATCCCGGCCCAGTCCTTGTAGAAGCCGGCGACCGCCAGGACGTCGGGGATGTAGACCCGGTCGACGAAGTCCTTGGCCTTCGCGAACAGCCCGGCGATCTCGGAGAGATGACGGGCGTTGAGCGCGGTCGAGGAGTTGGGGTCGAGGCCCAGGGCCATGCCGCCGACGACGTAGCTCTGGGGATGGGGGTTCTTGCCGCCCAGGAGCGCGTGGACCCGGATGACGTCGCGCTGCCAGTCGAGGGCCTCGAGGTAGTGGCCGACGGCCATGAGGTTCGCCGCCGGCGGCAGCTTGTAGGCCGGGTGGCCCCAGTAGCCGTTCGCGAACGGGCCGAGCTGGCCCGACTCGACGAACGTCGCGAGCTTCGCCTTGACCGCGGCGTAGTGGGCCTCCGAGGAGGTCGGCCAGTCGCTGATCGAGGCGGCCAGCTCGGCCGTCTCGCGCGGATCGGCCGACAGGGCCGACACGACGTCGACCCAGTCGAGGGCGTGGAGGTGGTAGAAGTGGATGACGTGGTCCTGGACGTACTGGATGCCGGCGATGAGGTTCCGGATGAGGCGGGCGTTCTTCGGAACGGTGATCCCGAGGGCGCTCTCGACGGCCCGCACGGAGGCCAGGGCGTGGACCGTCGTGCAGACCCCGCAGGCGCGCTGGGCGAAGACCCAGGCGTC
>SCUO01000109.1 GCA_004297395.1 Chloroflexota bacterium
GATCAACGTGGCGATTGGTGGTGCTGCATTCCATCCCGGACCGGAAGTGCTTGCCGCCGTCAACACTGCGGAGCGCAGGCTTGCCGGCCGGGGCCGCGTGTTGTTGCGGCCCTCCGGTACCGAGCCGGTGATCCGGGTCATGGTCGAAGGAGAAGACATCGATCTGGTGCAGTGTCTGGCCGAAGAGGTCGCCGCCGCGGTGGCTGGTGCAGCCGGCCAAGGCTGACGGACCAGCGGCCTTTTCCTTGTTTGTCACGGTTAACTTGGCTACTATTAGCGCCCTTTTTCGACCCGAGTTATGCGCAAACCTCTCGTTATCGGCAACTGGAAAATGAACGGCTCACAGCGTTCAGTGGGCCAGTTGCTTGACGGCATTGCGGGGGTTGCGAATCTCGACATCGAAGTTGCCGTGTGCCCCCCCTTCGTCTATCTCGCCGAGGTGGCGGCACGGATTTCCGGCAGCGGGATTCGCCTCGCCGCGCAGACCCTGAGCGAGCATGAATCTGGGGCCTATACCGGTGAGGTGGCGGGCTCGATGCTGGCGGATGTCGGCTGCCAGTACGTCCTGGTGGGACATTCCGAGCGGCGGCGGCTGTTCGGCGAGACCGACGTCCGGGTAGCGCGACAGTTTGAACGCGCGCGCGGAGCGGGCATTACTCCGGTGCTGTGTGTCGGTGAGGACGCGGCCGAGCGCAATGCAGGCGCGACCTGGCAGGTACTGCACCGCCAACTGGAGGCGATTGCCGACGTGGCGGGCTGGGAAGCGCTGGGAAAATCGGTGATCGCCTATGAGCCCGTATGGGCAATTGGTACCGGCGCCACCGCCAGTCCCGCGCAGGTCCAGGCGGTGCAGGTACGGGTTCGGAACCTGTTGGGTTCTGGTGGTGGCGCAACCCGACTTTTGTACGGTGGCAGCGTATCCGAAGCGAACGCGGCGGAATTGTTTGCCCAGCCGGATGTGGACGGTGTCCTGGTGGGTGGTGCCTCCCTGCAGGCGGAGGAATTCATGGCCATTTGTAGGTTGGCGGTTGGAGGATCATGGAAACCCTGGTAATCCTTTTACATATTGTCATTGCGTGTGCAATGGTTGCTTTCGTGCTACTGCAGCAGGGCAAGGGAGCCGAGGCGGGCGCATCCTTTGGCGCAGGTGCATCGCAGACGTTATTTGGCAGTGTGGGTAGCTGGAACTTCTTCAGCAGGGTAACTGCGGGGCTGGCATTGGTATTCTTCCTGACTAGTTTTGGTCTGGCGGTGATCGCGAAACATAACGCCGGCGCAGGTGCAGCGCTCACGCCGGAGATCCAGATGCTGGAGGCTGCGCCAGCGGATGCTGAAATTCCGGCCGCGGACGCTGGCGACAATCATGCCGCCGACGCGGAGATTCCGGCGATCACCGATGACGCCGCAAGCGAAGATGTGGTAACTGAAGATACAGAGAGCAAAGACGTGGTGCCGAAGGAGGCGCCACCGAAACCTTGAGTTTTGCCCAAGTGGTGGAATTGGTAGACACGCTATCTTGAGGG
>SCUO01000121.1 GCA_004297395.1 Chloroflexota bacterium
CCGACAGCGCGGTCACACCTGCGGCGCGCAGCTTTTCCAGCAGCGCCGTATCGAGCACCGCGTTCGCCTCGGCCAGAATTTCTCCGCTGGTGGCGTCGACCACGGCCTTGGCGAGAACCTTGCCGTAGACATAGTCAGGCGGCACGACCAGCTCGCGCGCACCGCTGGCCTCCAGCTGCTTGGCCTGGCGCGCGGAAATGCGCTTGCCGGCTGGCACGATGACCTTGCCCTTGGCATCCAGAATGTCGAAAGTGACCTGCTGGTTGCGCATGCGTTCCGGCACCAGGTCGAGCGTGATCTGTTCGCTGGTCAGGTGCAGCGTGTCGGCTTCGAAGAACAGGCCAAGGATGTCTTCCACGCCGTAGCCGAGCGCGCGCAGCAACACGGTGCCGGGGATCTTGCGCCGACGGTCGATGCGCACGTACACCAGGTCCTTCGGATCGAACTCGAAATCAAGCCAGGAGCCGCGGTACGGGATGATGCGCGCCGAGAACAGCACCTTGCCGGAGGAGTGCGTCTTGCCCTTGTCGTGGGTGTAGAACACGCCTGGCGAGCGGTGCAGCTGGGAGACGATGACCCGCTCGGTACCGTTTATGACGAAAGTGCCGGTGTCGGTCATCAGGGGAATTTCCCCCATGTAGACCTCCTGCTCGCGCACGTCCTTGACTACGCGGTTCTTGCCGGCCTTGTCATAGATGACCAGTCGCACGCGCGCCCGCAGCGGTGCCGCGTAGGTCATGCCGCGAACCTGGCAGTCCTTGACGTCGAACGGCGAGCGGCCCAACCGGTACTCGACGAACTCGAGCGCCGCCGCGCCGGTGCTGCTCTGGATCGGGAACACAGACCGGAAAGCCGCCTGCAGACCCAGATCCTCGCGCCGCTCCGCGGGCACGTCCGTCTGCAGGAAGCGCCGGTACGAATCCAGCTGCATCTGCAGCAGGTTCGGTACTGCCAGCACTTCCGGCCGACGGCCGAAACTCTTGCGGATACGCTTTTTCTCGGCGAACGAGTAAGCCATGGATCGCAGCCCCCAGACGAAACCTTCAGATGACACTCACGACCCGGCCGGACAACGCAGTGCGTTGCCCGCCGCCGGCCCGCGTAGCGGCCTGTAAACGAGACAAAAGAAGACCCCGACACGGCGTGGCCGGTTGCTTACACCAGCACGGCGCGCCTGGGGTCTTCCCTTGGGTACGACACGACCTGGCCGCCTTCGGCGGCCAGGTCGTGTCGTTGATGCGTCCTGCCAAGCGGCGCGGACGCGGCTCGGCGAAGATTACTTGACCTCGGCCGCCGCGCCAGCCTCGACCAGCTGCTTGACCACGTCTGCGGCCTCGGCCTTCGGAACACCGGTCTTGATGGTGGCCGGCACGGCCTCCACCAGATCCTTGGCTTCCTTCAGGCCCAGGCCGGTCAGGGCGCGCACAGTCTTGATGACGTTGACCTTGTTCTCGCCAAAGCTCGACATGACGACGTCGAACTCGGTGCGTTCCTCGACCTGCGCAGCGGCATCGCCACCGGCCACGGCCGCCGGGGCCGCTGCGAATGCTGCCGCGCTGACACCAAACTTCTCTTCCATCATGCTGATGAGGTCAACGACTTCCATCACCGTCATGTTGGAAATCGCGTCGAGAATTTCTTCCTTGCTAACCGCCATGGTCCTGACTCCTGGGAACAAAAAATAAAAATTTGAAAAAAACGCGGCTGCGAACCTGCCGCCTCAACCCTGCTTCTGGTCCCGCACTGCGACCAGCGTACGCACCAGCTTGCTGTTGGGCGCCGCCAGCACGCGCACCAGCTTGGCGATCGGCGCCTTCATGACACCCATCAACTGCGCGATTGCCTCGTCGCGGGTCGGCAGCTTGGCCACCGCCTCCAGATCCTCGGGCCGCAGCAAACGCCCGGCTACTGCGACCAGGCGCACTTCGGCCTTCGGGTTGGCCTTGCGAAAATCGCGCACCATGCGCGCTGCCGCACCCGGCTCGCCGCGCGAGAAGGCAACCATCAGCGGGCC
>SCUO01000129.1 GCA_004297395.1 Chloroflexota bacterium
GGTGGTGGAGGATTGCATTCACCAACTGGAAGCGGTGGGAGAATGCGCGGTGTTTGGCATTCCCCATCCGGACTGGGTGGAGGCGGTGCATGCGGTGGTGGTGCCCCGTGCGGGCGCCGCGTTGACGGCGGCGGATGTCATTGCCCACTGCCGGGCGCGGATGGCCGCCTATCAGTGTCCGCGCTCGGTCGAGATCCGCGTCCAGCCGCTGCCCATTTCCGGCACCGGCAAGATCATGAAAAACGAACTGCGGAAACCCTTTTGGCAGAATTCCGGTGCCTGAGCATTGTGCTCCGGCTCCCGGTGCGGGGAGCCAGACCGTCCTGACTTTCGATCAGTGCTGTCCGATCGGTGTGCGCAGCACCAGACCATCCAGTTCCGGCGCGGCCTTGAGCTGGCACGCCAGACGGGAATTGGCGTCGCGCCCTTCCGCCAGGTTCAGCATCGCATCCTCCATGCTTTCCATGGGCGCCAGCTTGGCGATCCAGGCGTCATCGACAAAGACATGGCAGGTGGCACAGGCGCACACGCCACCGCAGTCGCCATCGATGCCAGGCACCAGATTGCTGACCGCTGCTTCCATCAGTGACATGCCTTCCTCGGCGTCCACGACGCGCTGGGTACCGTTGTGCTCGATATAAGTGACTTTGATCACGCTGAAACTCCTTTGATGAGCAGGATTTGTTGAGTGCCCACGACAAGCCGCGGGCGGTGTGGATTCAGGCCAGCAGGTCTTTTACCGGTACGGCATCATCGGCGAGACGGGCCGCATCCACAGTGCCCTGGCGCGGAATCAGGGTCCGCGCGAGGATGAATTCCGCGGGCCGGTTGATGGCATCGACTGCCAGCAGACGGTTGGCCTGGAGGTAGAAAACCGCAAATGAGCGGGTTGCCGGATCGCCTCGCACAACGACCCGATCGTAACCGCGGTTCATGCCCGCGGTCTGTAATTTGATGTCGTACTGGTCGGACCAGAACCAGGGTACCTGGGTGTAAGGCTTGTGCTTGCCGGCCATGGTGGCCGCCACGGTCTTCGCCTGTTCGATGGCGTTGTGCACCGATTCCAGCCGGAAACGGCACTCGTATATCGCATTCGGATGATTGGCGCAGTCCCCCGCGGCC
>SCUO01000074.1 GCA_004297395.1 Chloroflexota bacterium
ATCCGGCGGGCCAGGGCCAGGAGGAGGGCCAGGGTGTGCTCGGCCGCCGCGATCGTGTTGCCGGTCGGGGCGTTGACCACGGTGATGCCGGCCCGGGTGGCGGCATCGAGGTCGACGTTGTCGACGCCCACCCCGGCCCGGCCGACGACCTGGAGGCGCTTCCCGGCCTCGAGGAGCGGGGCATCCACCTGGACCTGGCTTCGGACGACGAGCGCGTCGTACTCGCCGATGACCGCCCGGTACTCGTCGGGCGATCGGCCGACGAGCTCGTCGACGTCGTGGGCGGCGCGAAGCCTGGCAAGCCCCTCGGGGGCGATGGGTTCGGCGACGAGGATCCTCATGCCCCGGCGGGCACGGCCGGCTGGGATGCTCCGGCGCCGATGGAGGCGAGAGCGGCGACTTGGGCCGCGGCGACGCCGGCCCCGGCCTGGACCGGGCGGCCGGCCTCGATCGAGACCGCCTCCAGGGTTGCGATCGCGCCGAGGATCTCGTCGACGGTGACCGAGCCGAGGTGCCCGACTCGGAAGATCCGCCCGGCCAGCTTGCCCTGGCCGCCGGCCAGGACGACGCCGCGCCGCTTGACCTCGCCGTTGAAGGCCTTCCAGTCGAGGCCCTCGGGGATCCAGGCTGCGGTCACGGTCGTCGAGCGGTCTGCGGGATCTGCGAACAGGTCGAAGCCGAGGGCCTCCAGGCCGGCCCGGGTGGCGGCGGCACTGGCGCGATGGCGGGCGAAGACGCGCTCGGCGCCCTCGGCGGCCATGAGCCGGAGGCCCTCGTCGACCTGGAAGACGACGGCCACCGCCGGCGTCCAGGGCGTCTCGCCGTTCGCCGCGCTGTCGCGATGCTTCCGGAGGTCGAGGTAGAAGCGCGGCATCCGGGCCGTCTCCATCGCCGCCCAGGCCCGCGCCGACGCGGCGACCATGGCCAGGCCGGGCGCCGCCATCCAGGCCTTCTGGGAGCCGGTGACGACGACGTCGACGCCCCACGCGTCCATCTGGAAGGGCACCGCCCCGAGCGCCGACACGCTGTCGACGAGGATCAGGGCATCCGGGGCCTCCGCGCGGATCGCCGCGGCCAGCTCCGGGATCGGGTTCATGACCCCGGTCGAGGTCTCGTTGTGGGTCAGCAGGACGGCCCTGTACGCCCCGCCGCGAAGGCGCTCGCGGAGCTCGTCGGCCCGGGCGGCGTGGCCCCACTCGGCGCTCATCCGGTCGACGTCGGCGCCGTACGTCTCGGCGATCTTCGCGAAGCGGTCGCCGAACGCCCCGATCGAGACGCCGAGGACCCGGTCGCCAGGGGACAGGACGTTGACCACGGCCGCTTCGAGGCCGCCGGTCCCGGCACACGACAGGATCGAGATCTCCTGGGTCGTGCCGAAGTAGGGCTGCATGCCGTCACGGATCCGGCCCAGCATCGCCGCGAACTCGGGACCCCGGTGATTGATCATCTGGCGCGCGCCGGCCTCGCGCACGCTGGGCGGGAGGGAGGTCGGGCCGGGGATCCGGAGGTTCGGCTCGAAGCGGGTCACGGGAGGTCTCCAGGCTGTGTGGTGGCGACGCGGCTCCGATGGTCGCATGCGGCGCGGGAGCGTGCATCCGGGACGCTGCGGTGGCTCGATTTGCCAGGCCGTCGCATCATGGGTCGCTCGCCCGTCGAGACACGGACCATGCCCGGAACAACCCCGTCCCGCTCCCCGTACCCCTGGATGACCGCCCCGCCGCCGCGGCGGCGCCGGCGTGTTCTGCGCGCGATCGGCGCACTTGGCCTGGCGGTGGCGGTCGTCGGGACGACCGCGATCTGGACCGACACCCTGGGGGCGGGCGACAAGTGGGACCGCCTCCTCGATCGCATCGACCGGTTCATCGCCGGTCCCGTGCCGGATCGTTCGTCCGTGCCGACGGTGGTCGTGACGCCCGTGCCCACGCTCGCCCCGACCCCGCGTCCGACGCGCTCGCCGACGCTCCCGCCCGAGGCAACCCCGGTGCCGACGCCGACGCCCGAGCCGACGCCGGCGCGCGTCCCGGTCGACGTCGACATGGCCGAGGATCCCGAGGCCGTGTTCGCCCATGAGCTCAAGGTGACCTGGTGCGCGCCGGCCGGCGTCACGATGGTCCTGGCGCTGCATGGCAGGGTCGAGGCCACCGACGACGTGCAGCGCGAGATCGCCGGCCGGGTCCACGAGTTCGAGAGCTACGACGACAGCCACAACGGTGGCTGGGGGCCGGCGTCGATGTCGGAGGCGCTGGCCGCCTACGGCGTTCCGGGCTACGAGGTCCACGCGTACGAGACTCGAGAGGATGCGCTGCGCGGCTCGGCCGTCGCGATCGAGGCGACCGGGGCGCCGGTCGTGCTGCTCGCCTGGCGCGGCGCCCACACCTGGGTCATGAGCGGCTTCCGGGCCGACGCCGACCCGGCCATCTTCCCCGACGCGGTCGTGAGCGGGGCCTACATCCTCGACCCGTGGTACCCGGATATCTCGTCGATCTGGGGACCATCCGATCCGCCCGGCACGTTCCAGGACGAGGCCGAGATGGTCCGCAACTTCCTGCCCTGGAAGCGACCCGAGGGCAAGTACCCGGATCGCGACGGGCGGTTCATCGTGATGATCCCGACGCTGCCGCTTGGCTCGGGCGGGTAAGAGGAGGGGCGCCGCGAGGGGCCGCGGCGCCGCGTCGCCGCGTCGCCGCGTCGCCGCGCGTGGTCGGGATTGTCTGGGAGTCATGGAAACGTGCTCCGCGCGGTCCAAGACCGCCACGGATAGGCCCCTGCGCACGATTCCCGGGCTGCCGGACAACGGAATGCGTCGTAGCTCGGCACCAACAGCCCGCGACGTCGGCGGTGGCCCCCGCCACGCAGGTTCGATGACTGTCAGGCACGGCTCGGTCAAGCGGGCGACGTCCTGGCCGTTGCGGGACTCACCCTCAGGACCCGCTCTCCACGCCCCTCCCGATGCGGCGGACCCGGGGCACGAGGAACGCAGTCAGCAGCGTGACCTTCACCGCCCCGCCGGCGGCCGCGGCAAGGGGGATCGCCACGATCCCGACCGGATTGGCGAGGGCCAGTCCGACCGCCACGATCGTCCCGAATCCGGCCACGGACGCGATCACCTGGAGGATCGTGTTGTGGGTCGCGTAGAGGGCCCGTGACAGTGGGTACGACAGGCTGTCGAGCGGGATCGCCAGGGCGTAGGCCGTGAGGATCGTGACCGTCCGGTCGACGTCGTCCGGGCCGAACTCGCCACCGCCGATGAGGATCTCAACGAGCGGCCGGGCGAGGACCGCGAGGGCGACCGCGGCGAGGACCGTGAGCCCGCCGATCGTGATGACATTGCGGCGGAGGATCGCCCGGAAGGTCGCGCCGTCGTTCGCCCCGTAGGCCGCGGCCAGGGCCGGGAAGACAGCGAGCGAGAACGACACGCCGATGAGGCTGACCGGCACGACCTGGTAGTCCGAGGCGAAGTTGAACGACGTGATCGCCCCGACCCCGAACGACGAGCCGAGGTTGGTGAAGTAGGTCAGGGTCAGCGGATCGATCGGGTGGCTGACCATCCGGGGCAGCATCAGCCGGACGAACTCGCGGAACGACGCGCTCCGGACGTGCAGGCGCGGCCGGATCCGGAACGGCGTCCGCCACAGGCCGGCGACCCGGATCCCGAGGTGGGCCACCGCTCCGCCGACGGCCCCGAACGCCGTCGCGTGGATTCCGTAGCGCTCCCCGCCGACGACCGTCCCGACCACGATCCCGCCGGTGTAGAGGATCGGGGCCAGGGCGTAGAACAGGAACCGCTGGTGGGCGACGAGGACCTCGCCGACGGCGATCGAGGCCGCGAACAAGACCGCGGTGATGCACATGATCCGGAACAGCTCGACGTAGAGCCCGCGGGTCGCGCTGTCGAAGGACGGGGCGACGACATCGACCGTCCAGGGCGCGACGAGGAACAGGCCCAGGACGACGACCGTCATCACCAGGACGGCGACGGTCAGGACGGTCCGGCCGAAGTCGTGGGCGGCCGGCTCGTCGCGCAGGCGAAGGCTGTTGAAGATCGGCACGAACGGCGCAGTCAGCCCGGCCGCAACGAGGACATCGAGGGCGATCTCGGGGATCCGGAAGGCCGCGTTGTAGGCATCGAGCTCCGGCCCAGCCCCGAACGTCGTCGCGAGGGCGCGGTTGCGGACCAGGCCCATCGCGAAGTAGCCGAGGGTCAGGGTCGACAGGATGAGGGCGCCGCGGGGGAAGACCCGGTCGATCAGGCGGCGGGCGAGTCCGATCGGGCCGTCGAGCATCGCATCGGTGTCCTTCGGCGGGAGGGAATCGGGTCAGGGACGGTTCGAGGCTCCCGGATGGTGCGCGAGCTCGTGAACACCCCCGAGCTCGAGCCACTTCAGGCCGGCGCTGGAACCTCGAAATGCCGGCCGGTGGACCAGGCGTAGTCCCAGACATCGATGCCGGGCGGCTCGATGCCGAGCGAGGTGAGGGCGGTGCAGACCTGGCTGCGATGGTCGGTGCCGTGATGGATGGCCTGGGCCAGCCATGTCCCGGCGGGGGCGTGGACCTCCGAGCCGTTGGTGCGGCGGCGAACCACCATCGCCTCGGGGTCCGGATAGCGGTCCCGGACATCGGCCCAGCGTCGCTCGTCCTGCACCATGGCCGCGCGGAGCGCCGCCAGGTCCATGGTGCCCTCGTCGATCCGGGGGACGGCCCCTGCGGTCAGCGATGACAGGTAGTACGTATCGGACCCGACCAGGTGTCGGAGGGTGTCGAGGATCGAGCCGTACGTGCCCGGCACGGTCGTTTCGAGCTGACCCGGCGTCAGCTCGAGGCAGGCATCGATGAGCCGGCAGGTCGCCCAGACATGGTGGCCGAATGACTCGGTCAAGGGATGCGTCGTCATCGTCCGACCCTACACCGTCCGGTTGCCGGCGTGTGACAGGCTTCGATCGGTCATGCCCCCGCGTCGCGCTTCTCGGTCTCGGCGATCTTCTTGCGGTTGGCCTCGCGGGTCTTGAGGACGGCGTCGCCGGTGCGCATGCTGACCGTCGGCGCAGGGAAGGGGCTCTGCGGGGTCCGCCCGGCCTCGCGGGCGGCCTCCCGCGCAGCCGCACGTCGCTTCATCCGCTCCGAGATCGTCGCCTCGTAGCCCTGGTCCGTGGGCAGGTAGTAGCGGCGGGCGGCGAGCTCGTCGGGCAGGTACTGCTGGTCGACGTCGGCGCCGTCGTAGTCGTGGGGGTAGCGATAGCCGACCCCGATCCCGTGGTGCTTCATCCGCCGGTCGCCGGCGTTCCTTAGATGGAGCGGCACGGGCAGCGAGCCATGCTCGGCGACGTCGGCCGCGGCCGCCCAGTAGGCCCCGCCGGCCCGGTTCGACTTTGGCGCCGTGGCGATGTACGCCGTCGCCTGGGCCAGGGCGTACTGGGCCTCGGGCAGGCCGACGTGGTCGAGGGCCTGGGCCGCCGCAACCGCGACCTGGAGGGCGCGAGGATCGGCGTTGCCCACGTCCTCCGATGCCGAGATGATGAGCCGCCGGACGATGAACCGAGGGTCCTCGCCGGCCGCGATCATCGCCGCCAGCCAGTAGAGCGAGGCGTCGGGATCGTTGCCGCGGAGGCTCTTGATGAACGCCGAGACGGTGTCGTAGTGGCCGTCGCCGGCCCGGTCGTAGGCGAGGATCCGCTGCTGTGCCGCCTCCTCGACGTCGGTCAGGCTGGGCGAGACGCGGCCGTCCGTGTCCCGCCGATCCGCGGCCTCGGCCAGGGCGGCCGCGCCCTCGAGGACGTTGAGCGCCGTGCGCGCGTCGCCGCCCGAGATCGAGACGAGATGCTCGAACGCGTCTTCCGCAATGGCGACCCCGCCCCTCGGCCCGAGCTCGCCGGCCAGGCCCCGCTCGGCGTCGGCGAGTGCCCGTCGGAGGACCGTCGCAACGTCCTCGTCGGCCAGCGGCTCCAGACGCCAGACGCGGAGCCGCGACAGGAGCGCCGAGTTGACCTCGAAGTAGGGATTCTCGGTGGTGGCCCCGACGAGGGTGATCGTGCCGTCCTCGACGTGCGGCAGGAGGGCGTCCTGCTGGGCCTTGTTGAAGCGATGGATCTCGTCGATGAGGAGGACCGTCCGTTGGCCGTTGAGGGCCAGCCGCTCCCGGGCCTCGGCGATCGTGGCCCGGACCTCCGCCACGCCGGACATGACCGCCGAGAGGGTCGCGAACTCGGCGCCGACCGCGGCCGCGAGAAGTCGGGCGAGGCTCGTCTTGCCGGTCCCGGGCGGGCCCCACAGCAGCAGCGAGGCGAGGTGGCCACGGGCCAGGCCGCGGCTGAGCGGCCCGTTCTCGCCGACGAGGTGGACCTGGCCCACGAACTCGTCGAGCGTCCGCGGCCGCATCCTCGCCGCGAGCGGTTGGCGCTCGGGCGGCGGCTGGAACAACGGGACCGGTCTGGCGCCGGTCAGGCGCTTGGCAGGCACAGCGCGAGTGTACGTCGAGCTCGCTGCCCGGCTGGGACATCGCCCGACGGCGGCAGCGGCGGTCGCTACCGCCCGCTCACCCCACCCAGGCTGCCCACTCCTCCCCGGCGTCCCGTTCGAGCGCCTTCAGGTACACGCTCAGCGTCAAGCGAGCGTCGGCTCGCCGATCAGCCGGGTCCGACCCCGACGACGTTCACCAGGATCCACAGGACCGCCAGGATCGAGAACATCAGGGTCCCGGTGATGACGATCCGGCGGACGTCGCGGGCGACGTAGGCGTACTCGTGCGAGGCCCGGACCGAGAGGGGCGCTCCGGCATCGCCGGAGATCGCGACGTCGACCCGCCCGGAGCGGGCCCGCCGGCGGGCGTTCTCGGCGATCGCGGCCTTCTCGCGGGCGACAAGCTCGGCCTCGATCTGGGCGGCGCGGTCGAGCTCGGCCTGGGTCAGCCCGCCGGTTCGGAGCGCGGCCGACCCGGAGGTGCCGGGCGACGCGGCCGACGGGCGGGCGCCGGAGCCGCCGGGGGCCGCGCCGGGCTTGCGGGCGCCGGGTCGGGCCGTCGGGCGGCCGGGATAGCGGGTTCGCTTGGCCATGGACCGTTGGTGCTCCTGCGATGTCGATCGCGCTTGCTGTCGAGCGGGCGAGGGGCGGGCCGGGCCGCCGGGCGGGAAGGATACACCGGCCGGCGGGTGAGTCCCGGCCAAGCGCGCGGCGCTAGACTCGAATGGACAGCCGATCGACCCCGAATCGGACCGCGTTTGGAGGCCCGGCCATCGACCTCGATGCCATCGTCCGCGACAACCTGGGCTCGATCGTCGGCGGCCTGGCGGTCGCCGTCCTGCTGCTGCTCGTCCTCGCGATCGTCGAGGCTCGACGGATCGGGCGGCTGAAGGCCCGCCTGGCGGCGCTCACCCGCGGCAGCGACGAGCGGAGCCTCGAGGCGATCCTGGAGGCCCACCTCACCCGGGTCCACGAGGTCGTCCGCGACATCGATGCCGTCGAGGCCCGGACCGCCATCCTGGAGCGCGACCTGAAGCTGGCCTTCTCCCGCGTCGGGCTGGTCCGGTTCAATCCGTTCGAGGACACCGGCGGCAACCAGAGCTTCGCCCTGGCCCTCCTGGATGTCCACGGCGACGGCTTCGTCGTGAGCAGCCTCCACGCCCGGAACATGACCCGCGTCTACGCCAAGGCCGTGGCCGGGGGCAAGGCCGAGGCCGCCCTGTCCGACGAGGAGGCGCAGGCCCTCCGGATCGCGACGGCGCCGCCCGCCCGCGCGGCCGGCTGACGACCGTGGCCGTGCCAGCCGAGGTGGCACGCCGGGCAGCGATCGTGTGCCCATGGACAGACCAGCCCCCGATGTGCCCCGTCGATCCATCACGCGCCGTGCTGCCGCGGCCACCGTGGCCACCGCGGCGCCCGAGGCTCCGATCGTGAGGCGGACCCGGTCCCGACGCGGGATCACGACCCTTGAGCAGATCCCGGTCTGGGCCGGATTCGGACCGCTGGCCGACGATGAGCCCGCGGTGGAGCCGGGCCTCGAGGCGCTCCTGGCCGGGCTCAACCCCGAGCAGCGGCGAGCGGTCACCCACGGCGACGGGCCCCTCCTCGTCGTCGCCGGCCCGGGCACCGGCAAGACCGAGGTCATCACCCGGCGGATCGCCTGGCTGATCGCGACGCGCCGAGCGCTGCCGTCGGAGATCCTGGCCCTGACCTTCACGGACAAGGCCGCGACCGAGATGCAGGCCCGGGTCGACCAGCTGGTCCCGTACGGCTTCGCCGACACGAGCATCTCGACCTTCCACGCCTTCGGCGATCGCCTCATCCGGGAGTTCGCGCTCGAGGTCGGGCGGGCCCCCGATGCGCGGGTGCTGACCCGGGCCGAGACGATCGTCTTCCTCCGCGAGCGGCTGTTCGAGCTCGGCCTCGACGAGTACCTGCCACTCGGCGACCCGACGCGCTTCCTCGGCGCGCTGGCGACGCTGTTCGCCCGCGCCCGGGACGAGGACGTCAGCCCGGCGCGGTACGCCGAGCACGCCGCCGGGCTGACTGCCGCCGCAGCCGCCGCCGGGTCGGCGCTCGCCGCGACGCCGGACGCGGGGCCGGCCGATGTCGACGCGGTGGCGGCGGCGCTCGACGTGGCGCGCCGACAGGCCGAGCTTGCCCATGCCTTCGAGCGCTACACGACCCTCCTCGCCGAACGCGGGGCCATCGACTTCGGCGACCAGGTGGCCCTGGCGCTGCGCCTGGTCCGCGACTCGGCGGCCATCCGTTCGACCGTCCAGGCCCGCTACCGCTACGTCCTCGTCGACGAGTTCCAGGACACGAACCGGGCCCAGTCGGCCCTCGTCTCGATCGTTGCCGAGCGCCACCGCAACGTGACCGTGGTCGGCGATGACGACCAGTCCATCTACCGCTTCCGGGGCGCCGCGATCAGCAACATCCTGGAGTTCCGCGAGCGTCATCGCGGCGCCCGGACGGTCGTCCTGCGGCGGAACTACCGCTCGCACGCCCCGATCCTCGACGCGGCCCACCGGCTCGTCCGGTTCAACGACCCGGATCGCCTGGAGGCACGGGTCGGGATCTCGAAGCATCTCCGCCCCGAGCGGACCGCCGCGGCGCCCGTCCCGGTCCGCCACCACGCCTTCGCCAGCGGCGCCGAGGAAGCCGACTGGATCGCCGCCGAGCTGCGCCGTCGCATCGAGGCCGGCGCCCGCCCGCGAGACCACGCGATCCTCGTCCGGGCCAACGCCGACGCGGACCCGATCCTCCGGAGCCTGAACCTGACCGGCGTCCCGTGGCGGTTCTCCGGGTCGTCGGGCCTGTACGGCCGGGTCGAGGTCCGGGTGCTCCTCGCCTTCCTCCGCGCGATCGCGGACCCCGCCTCCAGCACGGACGTCTACGCCCTCGCGGCATCGCCGGTCTACGCCGTGGGGGGCGAGGACCTGAGTGCGGTGATGGGCTCGGCGCGGCGGCGGCACCGGACCGCCTGGGAGGTATTCGAGGAGGTCGATGCGCATCCCGAGGTCCTGCGCCTCACCAGCGACGGCCGCTCGCGCATCGCCCGCCTGGTGGCGGACCTCCGTCGCTTCCGGGATATGGGCCATCGGCGGCCGGCCGGCGAGACGCTGTACGCGTTTCTGCGCGATTCGGGCTGGCTGGCCGCGTTGGCCTCGGGCGAATCGGCCGCTACCGACGAGGCCCTTGCCAACGTCGCCCGCTTCTTCGAGATCGTGCGCGGCGAATCGGCGCTCCTGGCCGACGACCGGGCGATCTTCCTGGCCCGGCACCTCGAGACGCTCATCGACGCCGGCGACGACCCGGCCTCGGCCGAGCCGGATCCGGATCTGGACGCGGTCGCAGTGCTGACCGTCCACAAGGCCAAGGGCCTCGAGTACCCGGTGGTCATCATCCCGGGCCTCGTCGCGGGCCGCTTCCCGGCGTCGTTCCGGCGTGAGCCGTTGGCCCTGCCCGCCGAGCTCGCCGGGGCCGGCGACACCCAGGGTGACCCCCACCTCCAGGAGGAGCGCCGGCTGTTCTACGTCGCGATGACCCGGGCCCGGGACGAGCTCGTCCTGACACACGCCGCCGACTACGGCGGGGCCCGGGCTCGTCGGGTGTCGCCGTTCGTGCTCGAGGCGCTCGACCTGCCGATCTCGGCCGGCACCCCCGGCGCTGGTGCGGTCAGCGCTCCGGCCACGGACCGGCTGGCGACGATGGCCCCAAGTCCGGCAGAGCCGGTCGCGCGCGAAAGCGGGCCGATCGAGGGCCAGCTCCTCCTGAGCCATTCCTCCATCGACGCCTACCTGACCTGCCCGCGGCGCTACCAGTACTCGCACGTCCTCCGTGTCCCGACGGCGCCGCACCACTCGCTCGTCTACGGCTCGGCCCTGCACCAGGCGGTCCAGGAGTTCCACCGGGCCGAAGGACGCGGCAGGATCCTCTCGGAGGACGAGCTCATCGGGGCCCTCGAGGCCGCGTGGTCGAACGAGGGCTTCGTGTCACGGGAGCATGAGCAGGCTCGCCTGGAGGCGGGGAGGGGAGCCCTTCGCCGCTTCCGGACGGCCCGTCTGGAGCCCGGGACCGTGGCTCCGGCCTGGGTCGAGCGGGACTTCTCCTTCAGCCTCGGCGGGGATCGGATCCGGGGCCGCTTCGACCGGGTCGACATCGTCGCCCTGGGTACTTCGGGCGGCCCGGCGGGGCCCGACATCGACATCGACGCCGCCTTCGCGGCGGCGTCGCGGTCAGGACCAGGACCGGCAATCCGAGCCGATGTCGTCGAGCCGTCACTCGGGCTCCTGGGCCGCGAGGAGGTCACGATCACCGACTACAAGTCGAGCGATGTCCGCGACCCGGCCAAGGCTCGTCAGAAGGCCCGCGAATCGCTCCAGCTCCAGATCTACGCCATGGCCTACGAGGCGATGACCGGCCGGCTGCCCGACGCCGTCCAGCTCCACTTCCTCGATTCGGGGCTGGTCGGACGAGCCACGCCGGACCCGGTCCGCCTCGAGCGCGCTCGAGGCCAGATCGCCACGGCGGCGGCGGGGATCCGCGCCCGCGACTACGCGCCAACCCCCACCACGATGGCCTGCACCTACTGCCCGTTCCGTGAGATCTGCCCCTCGAGCGCCGTGCGGTGAGGGGAGGGCTGTCCGCGGAGCCCGCGGCCGAGGCCGGCCACGTCCGGGAGCCACTCGCGGGCATTCGGGCGATCACCTTCGACTTCGGCAACACCCTGGCGCCGGTCAGTCGGGCCGGGCTGCTGGCCGTGACGGAGCGAACGGCCCTCGAGGCGACGGCCGCGCTCGGTCTCCAGGATCCCGGGCCGTTCCATGAAGTCTGGACGGCGGAGCGCGAACGGCAGCTGCGCGAGGATGTGCCAGCGTTCCGGGAGATGGACATGGAGCAACGGGCGACGCGGGTCGTTGCCCGGCTCCGGGGGATGCCGGCGCCGGGACCGCTCGAGCGCTGGGACGACGTCGCGGCCGCCGACCGTGCCGCACCGGCGGACGTCGCCGCGATCCTCGATGCCTACAGCCGGGCGTTCGTTGAGGCGATCGCGCCGGCCGCCGGCGCCGGCGAGCTCCTGGCAACGCTCGCGGGACGGGGCTTCCGGCTGGCGATCCTGTCGAACTGGCCCCTCGCGACGACGATCGACCGGTACGCGACGGCCGCCGGCTGGGCGCCGTACCTGGCCGGGATCTTCGTCTCGCAGCGAATTGGGGCCATCAAGCCGCACCCCGCGATCTTTGCGTTCGCCGCCCAGCACCTGGCCGTGCCCCCAAGGGAGATCCTCCACGTCGGCGACGACTGGGCCGCGGACGTGGTGGGTGCCAGCGCGGCGGGCTGGCGGGTCGCCTGGCTGCGTGGGGCCCAGGTCGACACGCCCCTGCCCACGTCGTCACGCACCTCCGGTCCGGACCCGGATCTCGAGCTGGACCGGCTCACGGACCTCGCCTCACGGATCGCCGACCCGACCGCCTAGACTCCGTCCCGCATGGAGACGCGGGACCGTCGCACGAACCTCTCGTTCTTCGCGGCCGCGCTCGCCGCGTGGTTCGTCGTCGGCGTCATCGTCGTCACCCGCGACCCGATCCTCGAGCCGACAGCCGGGTATGCCGGCGCGGTGATGATGGGCGCGGCCGTCGGGCTCACAACGGTCCCGCTGTTCTGGCTTGTAGCGTTCGCCCGGGCCCGCCGGATCGCCTATCGTGGCTCGTGGGGCCGGGCGATGCGCCGGGGCGCGTGGGCCGGCCTCGTGGTCGGCATCTTCGTCGTCCTCCGGCTCCTCGGGATGTTCCAGCCCCAGCTCGCCCTGTTCATCGTGGCCCTGGTCCTCGTCGCCGAATCGACCCTCTCGATGGAGCGCTGACCCGGGAGCCCACCCTCGGAGGTCCTTGATGCCCACCGCCCTCACGACCACCCAGCCCGCCGCGCCCCACGCCGACGGCAAGCGCCGGATCGCCGCGGCCGTGGAAGCCGCCCGCGACGAGATCCTGGGTCTCTCGCACCGGATCCACGGCAGCCCGGAGCCGGCCTTCGAGGAGCACCAGGCAGCAGCCTGGTGCGCGGAGCTCCTGCGCCGCCACGGCTTCGCGGTCGAGCTGCGGGCCGGCCGCCTCGCCACCGCGATCCGGGCGACGCGCGCCGGTGGCCGGGGAGGCCCGTCTCCGAGGATCGGGATCCTCGCCGAGTACGACGCGCTGCCCGGCCTGGGCCACGGCTGCGGCCACAACACCATGGCCGCGTCCGGGGTGGGCGCGGCCATCGCGCTTGCCGCGATCGCCGACGAGCTGCCGGGCGAGATCGTGTTCCTGGGCACGCCGGCCGAGGAGCGGGGCAGTGGCAAGCAATTCATGATCGACGACGGCCTGTTCGAGGGGGTCGACGCGGCGCTCCTCTACCACCCCTGCGACCGGAGCCACGTCGATTCCGAGCCGCTCGCGTCGGTCGACGTGTCGATCGTCTTCACTGGTCTCCAGTCGCACGCCGCTTCCGACCCCTGGAAGGGCCGCAACGCCCTCGACGCGATGATCACCCTCTTCAGCTCGGTGGGCCTGTGGCGCCAGCAGCTCCGCCCGACGGCCCGGGTCCACGGGATCATCCAGGAGGGCGGCACCGCCGCCAACATCATCCCGGACCGGACACGTGCCTGGTTCATGATCCGGAGCGACGACGACGCCGACTTCGAGGCGATGCAGGTTCGCTTCCGCGAGCTTTGCGAGGCGGCGGCGCTCGCCACCGCAACGAGGGTCGAGGTCGAGTTCTCCGGCGGGTCGCGTACGATGCGCACGAATCGAGTCCTGGCCGAGCGTTGGGTGGCGAACGCCGCCGCCTACGGCATCGACGACGAAGGCCCCGATGCCTCGTCCGGAAGCACCGACATGGCCAACGTGTCGTGGGTCTGCCCGACGATCCATCCGGATCTCGCGATCGCACCGTTCCCGACGCCGGGCCACTCGATCCTCTTCCGGGACGCGGCGGCGACACCCCTGGCCGACGAGACTACGCTCATGGCGGCGACCCTCGTCGCGCAGACGGCCTACGACCTGTACTCGGACCCTGAGCTCGTCCAGGCGGCCTGGGCGGAGTTCCGAGCCCGGTCCTGATCGGCTACGATGCCGGCGGCGCCCCGCTGGACGGCTGATTCGCACCGGCGGCGTCCCTGGTGAGCGACGCGCGGCCCACCGGCTCCGCGAGCGTCCCCGGAGGAATCGCGTGAGCGAGCGCCCCAGCGACCCGACCAGCGGTCCGGACTTCGCCGCCCTCAACGGCTGGGACCGGGACTTCACCGTCTTCGATGACTTCGACCTGCCGTCGTACGTCGGGCCGGCGACCTTCGCCAAGCTGCCCTGGGTCACCGACCCGGCGGAGCTCCGGGCTCGCGGCGTGGACGTCGCGATCGTCGGGGCGCCGTTCGACGACATGGTGACCCACCGGCCCGGCGCCAGGTTCGGTCCGCGGGCGATTCGCGAGGCCCAGTACAGCACCGGCTCGTTGCACTCCCTCCAGCTCAGGGTCGAGCCGTTCGAGGTCCTGACGGTCGTCGACGCCGGCGACGCCAACATCGTGCCCGCCTACCACGAGCGGGCCCACGCGATGATCCATCGCAAGGTCCTCGAGGTCGCCGGCACCGGCGCCATCCCGATCATCCTCGGCGGCGATCACTCGATCACCTGGCCCGCGGCCACCGCGATCGCAGAGGTTCGCCGCCCGTCGAGCGTCGGGATCGTCCACTTCGATGCCCACGCCGACACCGCGCCAGACAGCTGGGGCCAGATCGCGAGCCACGGCTCGCCGATGCGCCGGCTCATCGAATCCGGCGCCATCGAGGGCCGAAACTTCGTCCAGGTGGGGCTGCGCGGCTACTGGCCGCCGGTCGACGTCCTCGACTGGATGCGGGATCACGGGCTCCGCTACCACTTCATGACCGAGATGGAGGAGCGGGGCTCCGAGGCGGTCATCGCCGACGCTATTGCCGAGGCCCTCGACGGCCCCGAATCGGTCTACCTCTCGGTCGACATCGATGTCGTCGATCCGGGTCTCGCCCCCGGGACCGGCACGCCCGAGCCCGGCGGGATGCTGACCCGGGAGCTGCTGCGGGCCGTCCGCCAGATCGTCGGCGCGGTCGATCTCGCGGGCATGGACATCGTCGAGGTGGCGCCGCCGTATGACTGGGCCGAATCCACGGCCATGATCGCCAACCGGGTCGCCCTCGAGGCGATCTCCGCCCTCGCGCTGAAGCGCCGGGCGGGGGAGCGCGTTCGCTGGGAGCGCTGAGCGCCGGCCATCCGTTCCTGGACCACCCGGGCCCCATCCCGTTCGCCCATCGCGGCGGGGCCGAGGTCCATCCCGAGAACACGATGGCGGCGTTCGAAGCGGCCGTGGCCCTCGGCTATCGCTACCTCGAGACCGACGTCCACGTCACCGCCGACGGCGTCCTCATCGCCTTCCACGACGACCGCCTGGATCGGGTGACAGATGGCCATGGGGCCGTGGCCGAGCTGGACTGGGCCGAGGTTCGGCGGGCCCGTGTCGACGGTCGCGAGCCGATCGTCGAGTTTGGCGAGCTCCTCGTCGCCTTCCCCGAGGCCCGGATCAACGTGGATCCCAAGCACGATGCCGCCGTCCGCCCGCTCATCGCGGCCGTCCGCGACGCCCGCGCAGCCGAGCGCGTCTGCATTGGCTCGTTCTCGGACGCACGGGTGGCTGAGATCCGGGAGGCATTCGGCCCCGCCATCTGCACGGCGCTCGGGCCATGGGAGATCGCGGCGCTCCGGGCGGCGGCCTGGGGTGCCCGGCCGTTCCTGGGCCGCCTTCGGCGCCGGCCCGGTCGCTGCGTCCAGATTCCGCAGCGGGGCCGCTGGGGCCTGCCGCTCGTCGAGCCGCGCCTGATCGCGGCGGCCCACGAGCTGGGCCTGCCGGTCCACGTCTGGACGGTGAACGGCGCCGCCGAGATGGCCCGGCTCCTGGACCTCGGGGTCGACGGGATCTTCTCCGACGTCCCGGGGGTCCTGAAGGCCGTTCTCACCGACCGTGGCGAGTGGCATCCGAGCCCCGGCCAGAGCGCGTCCGGCGCGGACGGGTAGGATCGGCGGCGATGGACCCCGACACGCCGGGCACGCGAGACGAGCCCATCACGCCCACCACGCCCACCGCGCCCACCGCGCCCGCCACCGTGGCCGCCGCCCTCGCCCGCCTCTACGACCTCGACCTCCTCGTCGAGCCGGGCGACCTCGATCTCTACCTCGCGCTCGGCGCCCGTGCCGAGGGGCCGATCGTCGAGCTCGCCGTCGGGACCGGGCGCGTTGCCGTTCCGCTGGCCACGGCCGGTCATCGGGTCACGGGCGTCGACATCGATCCGGCCATGCTCGCCCGTGCCGAGGCCCGTGCGGACGGGGCCGGACAGGGGACAGCCGGGCGGTTGCGGCTCGTCCAGGGCGATCTCTTCGCCACCCGCCCCACCGACGAAGCCACGTACGGCCTGGCGATCCTGGCCCTCAACTCGATCCTGCTCCTCGGCGGACCTCGCGAGCAGCGGCGCGCGATCGGGGTCCTCGCCGGCCTCCTGGCGCCCGGCGGGATCGCGGTTGTCGACGCCTGGCAACCCCTCGCCGAGGACCTGGTCCGCTTCGATGGCCGGCTGTCCCTGGAGTGGCTGCGCCGCGACGCGGCGACTGGCTCAGACATCCTCAAGCTGGCCGCCGCCTGGTACGACGGCGCCACCCGAACGGTGACCCTGACGACGATCTTCGATGAGGCCGCGCCGGGCGAGCAGCCCGTCCGGTGGACCCGGTCGGATGCCCTCCACCTGATCTCGGCCGACGAGCTCCGGGCACATGCCGAGGACGCCGGCCTGGTCGTCGAGGTCGTGGCCGGCGACTACGAGCTGACCCCGCTCGGACCGGGCGCGGACCGGGCGATCCTCGTCGCCCGCCGCCCCTGAGGGCGAGGCGGCGCCCGGCGCACCCGCCCCCTCGGCCCCCGGACTGACGGCGCCCCGTGGGCAGGACTGGTGTCCCGAGGACGTTCGCCCCGGACCCCGTGGTACCGTTTCGCGGCGATGGCCACGAGCGATCAAGTCCGGCTCCTCCTGATCGAGGACGTTCCCCAGGTTGCCCAGTACGTTCGGGGCCTCCTGATCTCCCAATCGGCGATCAAGATCCTTGACGTCTTCACCGACGGGTCTCGTGCGGTCGCCCAGATCCCGGAGCTGCGCCCCGATGTCGTCATCATCGATGCCCTCCTCCAGGGCCGGATCAAGGGCCTCCAGCTCGTGAAGCAGATCCAGGAGGCCGGCATCGACGTCCCAGTCATCGTCCTGACGGTGCCCCAGCAGCCGGTCGATCCGGATCCGGCCAAGGGCATTCACGGCGTTCTGTCGATGCCGTTCTCGGGCTACGACCTGATCAGCCGGGTCAACCAGGTCCACAAGGAGCACCAGCACACCGGCGACCACGGGGCGTCCCAGACCATCGCCGTGTTCGCCCCGAAGGGCGGCGTCGGGCGGACGACCATCGCCTTCAACCTGGCGGTGGCCACGGCCAAGGTTGGGGCGAAGACCGTCCTCATCGATGGCAGCATCCAGTTCGCCGACTTGCGGGCCCTCCTCCGGGTGCCCGCCGACGCGCCCTCGATCCTCGACCTGCCCACCGACCGGGTCGTCGAATCGGACCTCGGCGAGGTCCTGTGGCGCGATCCGTCGGGGATCGACATCCTGCTCGCCCCACCCCGGATCGAGATGGCCGAGATGGTCACGCTGCGTGACCTCGAGAAGGTCCTGTCGATCCTGCGGCGCCTCTACGACGTGGTGATCATCGACATGTCGGTGGCCCTCGACGAGATCAATCTCGCCCTCCTCGATCGGGCCGATGTCATCCTCGAGCTCGTCACCTACGACTCGACCACGATCCACAACACCATCGCCCTGGCGGACACGTTCCGGGTCATCGGCTACTCGCCGGCCAAGGTCCAGTACGTCGTCAACCGGGCCGACGCGAACGCCGGCATCGATCCCGCCGACCTCACCCGGGCCCTGGGGCGGGTTCCCGAGCATCTCGTCCGGTCGGAGGGCGCCGTCGTCGTCCCGGCCAACAACCAGGGGGTTCCGTTCGTCCTCTCGAACCCCGAGGCCGGGGTCAGCCAGGACGTCGAGCGAATCGCGGCTTCGCTGCTCGCCGCCGGCCGGGCCCCGGTGGCCGCCGGCGCCCGCTGATCGGGGCGCGGATGTCCGATCCTCGCCCGATCGGGGTCTTCGACTCCGGCGTCGGCGGGCTGACGGTCCTTCGCGAGATCCTGCGGCGCAGTCCCGCCGAATCCACGATCTACCTGGGCGACAACGCCCGGGCGCCGTACGGCACCCGCAGCGACGACGAGGTCCGGGCCTTCAGTACCGAATCCATCGACGCCCTCGTCGAGCGCGATGTCAAGGCGATCGTCGTGGCCTGCAACACCTCCACCGCGGTCGCCATCGGCGACCTCCGGCGGCGCTATGACCTGCCGGTCCTGGGCGTCATCCGGCCCGGCGCCGTCACGGCGTCGCTCACCACCCGCAACCGGCGGGTCGGGGTGATCGCAACCCCGGCCACGATCCGCTCCCACGCCTACTTCTCGGCCATCAAGGACGAGAATCCGGCGGTCGAGGTCTACGAGCACGCGACCCCGGCCCTCGTCCCGATGGTCGAGGCGGGACGGCTCTCGGGACCGGACGTGGAGGCGGTGGTGGCGGAGGCGCTGGCGCCGCTCCTCGGCGAGCGCGATGCGGCCGGCGAGTTCGTCTTCCCGCTGCCGCCCTCGGCCCGGGTCGACACGCTCCTTCTCGGCTGCACCCACTATCCGCTCCTGCGACCGGTGCTCACGGCCATCGCCGGCGACCGGATCGCGATCGTCGATTCAGCGTCGGCCACGGCCTCGGCCCTGTCGGAGCTGCTGTCGATCAACGGCCTCGAGGCGCCGGGCAGCAGCCGCGGAACGGCGGCCGACCCGGGTCACGAGGGCCATGACGCGCCGGCCGGGCGGGAATCGGAACCAACCCACATTCAGCTCACGACCGGCGACATCGATGCCTTCCGGGCGATCGCGGGCCGGATGTTCGGCGACGGGTTCCCTGACGTCGCGGGGATCGAGGTCGGGGGCGGAGCGCGCGGCGGTGGTCCTCGGGCCGATGGCGAGGCTCGCCCGGCCCGCGCCGGAGCCTCGCGATGACCCGCTCGAATCCGCCCGGCGCCGCCGGCCGGCGCGGGCCCGACTGGGCCGCCGACCGGCGCTGGCAGGCCGGCTTCCTGATCGGCTCGGCACTCGGCGTCGCGGCGACGGTCATCGGCCGGCGGGCCGAGCGGTCCGCGAGGCGCGGGCTCGTCGACTGGGCCGACGTCGAGCGCCTTGCCGTGGCCCGGGCATCGTCCGCCCCCGGAGCCCTGACCGCGCTCGAGCTGCGAGCCGCCGAGAGCGCCTATCGCGAGGCCATGGCCGCGGTCGTTCCGCGCCTGTCCGAGGCCCTGGGAACGCCCCTGCCCGGGGTCGTCGAGCGGGCGATCGTCGTGGACCGGGCCGGCTGGGTCCGGGCCAACGTGGCGACGTTCCGGTCGCTCATCACCCGGATCGAGGACGACCTCCTGGCCCAGGTCGTGCGCCCGGGTGGCGGCTTCGCGTCGGCGGCCATGGTCATCGCCAACCGTTGGGTCACGACCCGCCAGATGGGGTTCCTGCTCGGCTTCATGGGCACCCGCGTCCTCGGCCAGTACGACCTCGCGCTGCTCTCGGCCGAGGCCGAGGACGGGCGGCTGCTGTTCGTCGAGGAGAACATCCGGGCCACCGCCCGGGCCCTCGACGTCCCGGTCGGGCCGTTCCGGACCTGGATCGCCCTCCACGAGACGACCCACGCCTTCGAGTTCGAGGGCCACCCCTGGCTGCGCGGCTACCTGGCCGAGCGCCTCGAGAAGCAGCTGTCCCTCTTCAGCGGCTCGACGTCATCGCTCGGCCGCGACGCGATGCGGGCGCTGGGCCGGACGCTCCGCGGCGAGGGCACGCCCGGCGAGCACTGGATGGAGCGCCTGATGGGCCCGGAGCAGCGGCAGCTGTTCCGGGAGACCCAGGCTGTCATGAGCCTGCTCGAAGGCTTCAGCGACTACGTCATGGACGAGGTCGGGGTCGGCCTGGTGCCGGGCGTGGAGCGGATCTCGGCGCGGTTCCACGAGCGCCGCGAGCACCGCACCGGGTTCGAGCGGGCCGTCCTCCGGCTGACCGGGATGGACCTCAAGATGGAGCAGTACAAGCGCGGTGAGGCGTTCGTCCGGGCCGTCGCCGAGGCCCGCGGGCGGGCCGCGCTCGACCGGATCTGGACGTCGCCGGTGACGCTCCCGACGGCCGAGGAGATCTCGGCGCCGGCACGCTGGATCGCTCGCGTGCTCGATGGGTCAAGTGCCGGGGCAGGGGCCGAAGGCACCGCCGGCGGACGCGCCACCGGGTTCGACGGATGAGCGAGGAGCGAGCCCGACCCGCCGCCTCGCCGGGACCTGGCAGTGGACCCGGCGGTGTTCCCGCCGCGGTTGCGGTCAGCCCGATCCTGTCGGCTCGCATCCGGGCCGGTGACCTCGAGCGGATCCGGGCCGCCGCGCCCGGGGCACGGATCGTCAACCTCTCGGTCGAGGGCCTGGCCGACAGCCCGGTCGAGGACATCGAGGTCGTCCTCCGCGGGTGGCTCAGCTCGGAAGCCTTCGATCGCCTGGTCGCCCGGGCGCCGCGGCTGACCTGGGTCCATTCCGCGACGTCGGGCGTGGAGCGGGCCCTGACGCCGGCGGCCCGTGAGCGCGGCATCGTCGTGACGAACGCTCGCGGGGTCTTCACCCGCCCGATCGCCGAGCACGTCCTCATGCTCATCCTCGCGATCAGCCGCCGGCTGCCCCAGCTCCTCGAGCTCCAGCGCGAGCGGACCTGGCAGCCGCTCGAGGGCGTCGAGCTCCGCGAGCTGACCGTCGGGATCGTGGGCTACGGCTCCATCGGGCGCGCGGTCGCGTCGCTGGCGGGGGCCTTCGGCGCGCGGGTCATCGCCCTGCGGCGGAACGTCTCGGGCCCGCCACCGGCGGCGGCGGACGGGAGCGATGAGACGTTCCCGTTCGAGCCCGCCCCGGAGCGGATCGTCGGCCCGGACGGCCTCCACGAGCTGCTCGGCGCGTCCGATGTCGTCGTCCTGGCGGCGCCCCTGACGCCGGAGACCGAGGCGATGATCGATGACGCAGCGCTGGCCGCGATGCGACCCGACGCCTGGCTCATCAACGTTGCCCGGGGTCGCCTGGTGGACGACCGGGCGCTCCTCCGGGCGCTGGGGGAGGGCAGGATCGGCGGTGCCGCACTCGACACCTTCCGCGAGGAGCCGCTGCCCTCGTCGTCGCCGTACTACGACCTCCAGAACGTCATCGTCACGCCCCACACCTCGTGGTCCAGCGCCCGCGTCCTCGATCGGAGCATCGAGCTGTTCTGCGACAACCTCCGCCGTTACGCAGCGGGCCAGCCCCTCCGCAACGTCGTCGACCCCGGCGCGGGGTACTGACGATCGCTCGCGACCGGATCCGAAACGTCACGCCACGCGATCCGGCGTGAGTCTTTGACAGCGCTGCAACCCCTGGGACCCTCCGCCTGGAGCGCGGCGAGTTCGTCCATAGCAACATTGGCGTCTGACCTTGTCGTTCCAAAGCCGAGAGGTTCGACCAATGACGCGACTGCGCCCTAGCCTTTCCTTCACCCTGATCGCGGTTCTGGCCGTGGCGGGCTGCACGACACCGGCGGCTTCAGCGACGCTCGCGCCCGGAGCCTCGGGGAGCGCGGCGCCAACCGCGCCCGTAGCCTCGCCCGGCCTCACGATCGACCTGACGGGACTGGATGTCTGCTCGCTCCTGGACGAGGGGGCGGTCCGGGCGCTGACCGGGTGGCCGGCGGACGTTGGGATCACGAGCGACGCCGGCGGACCCAACCCGGTCAAGTGCTTCTGGGGCGCAACCCAGGCGGGTGTCCCTGGGTACGTGGAGATCGCGATCGGCCGGACGACGGGTCTACCGCCCCATTCTGACTGCTCGATCGTCCCCGTGACTGACATCGGGACCGAGGCCCAGATGGCGACCTGTCCCGGCGACAACATCTTCGTCGAAGCCTTCGAAGGCGGCGTGCTCTTCTCGCTCCAGGTCCAGTCGAAGACACCCGGCGACCTGGCCGCGGTTCTGATGAGCGTCCTGAACGCGGTCACATCAAGGTGAGCGCGGACACGAGGCCGCAGGGCCGGGATGGGAAGGTGTCGTCGCGCGAGCCGTGAGCCGACGCTCCAGGTCATCCGAATACGGTCGGCGGACCCTGGACACAGCGGAGGCATGGTGAGCGGGCGTGCCGGAGCGGCCCCGGCATCCCTGTGTCACGATTCGCGGCGAGATGCAGATTGCGATCGTGGGTCTGGCCGGGAGTGGCAAGACGACCGTCTTCAACACGCTCACCCGAGGTCATGCGGAGACCGGCGGGTTCGGCGGCCTGACCCTAAATGTCGGCGTGGTCAAAGTGCCCGACGAGCGCCTCGACAAGCTGGCGGCGATCTTCAAGCCCAAGAAGATCGTCCAGGCCGATGTCACGTACGTGGACTTGCCGGCGCCGCCGGCCTCGAGCGAGGGTCACGTCGGGACGGAGGAGCTGCCGGCCGAGCACCTCGCGCGGCTGCGGGACTCGGACGCGCTGCTCCATGTCGTTCGCGCGTTCGAGGATCCGTCCGTGCCGCATCCGGACGGCGAGGTCGACCCGGCCCGCGACCTCGAGCGCCTGGACCTCGAGTTCATCCTGGCCGACCTGTCGATGGTCGACCGCCGACTGGAGCGGCTTGGCTCGTCGGGCCGCCACGGGACCCCGGCGGAACGGGAGGCCAACGAGCGGGAGGAGGTCATCCTTCGACGGCTCAAGGAGGGACTCGACGCCGGCCGCCCGATCCGGGATCTCGGCCTCGATGCCGACGACGCCAAGGCGATCCGGGGCTTCCGGTTCCTGACCGAGAAGCCCGTCCTCGTGCTTCTCAACATCGGCGAGCGCGACATCGCGACCGCGCCCACCCTCGTCGAGCGGATCGCCGCCGCCTACGCGCATGAGCACGCCCTCGTCGAGGCCCTCTCGGCCAAGATCGAGATGGAGCTCGGCGAGCTGGAGCCGGACGAGGCCGCGGTCTTCATGGAGGAGCTCGGCATCGCCGAATCGGGGCTCGGGCGGGTGATCCACCTCTCCTACCAGCTTCTGGGCCTGATCTCGTTCCTCACCGCCGGGCCCGACGAGGTCCGGGCCTGGCCGGTGCCGGACGGGAGCTCCGCGGTGGATGCCGCGGGCGCGATCCACACCGACCTCGCGCGGGGCTTCATCCGGGCCGAAACCGTGGCCTACGAGGACCTCCTGGCGCTCGGCTCGATGGCCGAGGCGCGAAAGCACGGCCGCCTGCGTTCGGAGGGGAAGACCTACCGGGTCCGGGACGGGGACGTCCTCGAGATCCTCTTCAGCCGCTGACGGCGGCTCCGGTTGGGCGCGCCGGGATCAGTTCAGCTGGCGGTCGGTCGGCTCGAGGTCGGCATACACGGTCGCGAAGTCGAGCGGCTCGTCGTCGATGTTCTCGGGTTCGAGGTCGGCCAGGAAGTTGTCCTCCTCGACCTTGGAGACGTTCACCGCGGCGGTGAGCCGGTCGTCGGACACGTAGACGAAGCCGTAGTCCTGCTCGAGCTCGTCGGCGATCGCCTCGACGAGGGTCTCGGATTCGTGGTTGTCCTGGATCCGGCGGCGGATCGACTGGACGACGGTGTAGAACTCCTCGGCAGCCATCTCGTCCTCGCGGAAGAGCAGGACGTCGAAGAAGACATCGTCATCGCCCTCGTGGAGCTCGTAGAAGTGCACGATCGCCTCCAGCGAGGGGCCGCCCGGTGCGGCCTTTCGGTCGAGTATAGGTCGGTCGCCGCGTGACCCCGGGAGGCCCGAGCGCCGAGGTTGTTGGCCCCGTCGCGGCCGGGCCGGTCATCGTCGGCTCGGCCTCGCGGGACCTGGCTGGCGACGATCCGCGGGGCTGGCGACTCGGTGGCGCCGTGACGTACGTGGGCCTGGCCCTCGCTTGCCTGGGGCTCCGGCCGCGAGTGCTCCTGGGCGGCGATGGCGCCGTGGCGATGGCCAGCGAGCTCGACCTCCTGCGATCCGCGGGCGCAGATGTTCGCGTTGTCACCCTGGAGCGGAGCCCCGTCTTCGACAATCGCGAGGTTGGTGGTGTCCGCGAGCAGCGATGCCTCGAGCCGGGCGATCCGCTGCCCGTGGCGGCGTTGCCGGCCACCTGGGCCACGGCGGGCGACTGGGTCCTCGGGCCGGTCGCGGACGAGCTGGCGGGCGAGTGGGGGAGCGTGCCGCCGCCATTCGCCCGGGTGGCGCTCGGCTGGCAGGGGCTACTCCGGCACCTGCCCCGGGGCGACGCCGTCGCTCGGCGGGCGCCGGCCCCGTCGCCCATCGTCGCCCGGGCCGACCTCGTGGTGGTGAGCCGGCTCGACCTGGCGCCCGGAACGCCGATCGCCGGCCTGGGTCCGCTGCTCCGGCCCGGGGCGGTGCTCGTCGTGACCGACGCCGCCGCCGGGGGCGAGACCTGGCGCGGGGATGGCACCACGCTGGCGTTCGAGCGGCGGTATCAAGCGATCCCGGCGGCCCGAGTCCTCGACGCGACCGGGGCCGGCGACGCCTTCCTTGCCGGCCTCGTTGCCGCGGGGATGGGTCACCCGCTGGCACCGCCCGATCGCACTGATGGCGATCTCCGGCTCGCGGCGGCCCTCGGCTCGCTGGCGGTGGAGGGGCTCGGGGTGCTCGGCCTGCCGACCGTCGCGGCGGTGGAGGAACGCCTCCTCCACTGAGCTCAGGCTCGGCCGATGCTCGCGGCAACCGGCGCGACCGGCGCCTCGTCCGGGCGCCCCCCGGGTCGTGCACCCGGGGCGGTCCGTCGGGCGATGCGGCGGCGGAGCCGGAGTGTTCGGCGGACGAGGTCCCGCTCGAGGCGGGCGTCGGGCCGGCCCAGGAACCGCCGTCGCTCGACGAAGCGAAGGGCGGCCAGCGTTGCGGCCAGCGCGGCCTCGGGGTCCCGGCGACGGTGCTCGCGGAGCTTGGCGATCTCGATCCAGGCGAGCGCCCCGAGCGTGCCGCCCGCGTCGGCGACCGCCAGCCAGGCCGTCTCCGCCTCGGCGTATCGGCCGAGCCGCCGAAGGAGGCGCGCCCGCTCGGTGGCCAGGCGCGACGGCGTCCACGCCGCGTCCATCCGGGGCGTGGCCTCGACTCGCCATGCAGCGGCCTCGCCGCCCCGCCCGTGGCGTCCCCCGAAGTCCGGTCGCCGGCGCGGTGACCACCATGGGTCGAGCTCCTCGCGGACGAGGTGCGGCTCCGGGCGGACGACGGGGATTGGCGCCGGCGGGACGTCCCGCGGAGCCACCGGCCCGCCGGCGATCGCGGCGTCGACGCAGGCGAGGGCCTCGTCGAAACGCTGGTGGGCGCTGAAGGCACGGGCCAGCCCGGCGAGATCACCGGCCGGGGCCTCGAACCGGGCGGCCGTGTCAGCCAGGCGCTCGTCGACGTGGGCCAGCAGTCTGGCGAGGGAGCGGACATCCTCGTCGTTGTGGCGGACGATCTCGATGAGCCGGGCCGGCTCGCCGTCACGAAGGAACTGGAGGTACCGGGCCGGGATCTCCCAGCCTTCGACGTCCCGATGCCGCCGATGGCCCAGGAGCTCGATCTCCGCCGTCTGGAGGCGGGCATCCGGCATCCGGTGCCGGAAGAGGCGGCGGACCACCGGCAGCAGGTCGAGGTGGCCGGCGTGGGCCGGGGCCCCGGAGCGGGCCATCCGGTAACGAGCCACGAGCAGCGGCCAGTCGAAGCCGCGGCCGTTGTAGGTCACCAGCCACGATCCGGCCGGGATCATCGCCCGCAGGGCATCGAGGAGGGCCGGCTCGTCGGCGTGGTCCGGAAGGAGGAGTTGGGCCTGCCGAAACCGCCGGCCCTCCCACCACCCGAGCCCGACGAGGAAGGCCAGCGTCCCGGCGGCGGTGGCGAGCCCGGTTGTCTCCGTGTCCAGGCACAGGAGCGGCACGTCCGGCGGCGGCTGGCCGGGCAGCCGGGCGAGCCGCTCGCGATCGAGGGGAACGACGTCGCCCCGGCCCTCGACCCGGACGAACGAGCCGGTCGGCGTCCGGATCAGCTCGCCGTCCACCTCCGCCGCAAGTCGCTCTGCTGCCACGGTCGCGCGCCGGGTACGGTCGGCTACGGCACTCCGATCGACCTCGCCCCGGCCCGGGCCGCCCTCGGGCGAAGCGAGTCCGAGCCGGAAGTTCGCGAGCCGGCGCTCGAGGGCGACGGTCATCGGCTCAGGCCACCCGGGCCTCGGCGGCCGGCATCGACGAACCGGGTGCCGCCGCCGCACCGAGGGTTCGCAGCAGCCGGAGCGCGAGGGCCTTGGCGTCGACCTCGGGATCGAGTCGCGGTCCCGTGCAGGCCGGGCAGCCACTGTCGCAGGGGCAGGCCTCGACCAGCCCGGCCGCACCCACGACCAGCTCGTCATGGCGGGCCCAGAGCCGCTCCGACAGGCCGACCCCGCCGGGCATCGCCTCGTACAGGTAGATCGTGGGCGATTCCTGGTGGGGCGAGCGGACCTGGCTGACGAGCCCGAGATCCCGGGGATCGACCATGAGCAGGACGGCCGCCACGGCCTGGAGCGCCCGCCCCGCCCCGACCAGCGCGACGTCCAGGTCATCGCGTCGCCAGGCGTCGCGACCGCGATCGGGGCCGGTCGCGACATCGGCCGTCACCCAGTACGCGGTCGTCTGGAGCTCCAGCTCGGGCAGGTCGATGGGACCCCAGCCGACGTTCTCGTCCGTCCCGAACTTCAGCTTCTTGAAGAGCGTCACCAGGCTCGCGACCATGACCTCGCCATGGACCCGCCGGCCGCCCGTGGCCGGCGCCTCGGCGAAGACGTCGAGCGGTTTGAGCGTCACCGCCCGGTTGGCATACGTGTAGTGGTCGACATCGACCTTGTGGACGTAGGCCTTGCGCTCGTGCCACTCGAGCCGGTCGACGTAGTACTGCACCGATTCGTGGATGTAGATCGCCCGCTCGTGGACGAGGACCTGGGCCGAGAAGAGATCCACCTCGCCGAGGACCCGCGGCCGGTTCGGCGTCGTGTCGATGATCACGACGTTCTCCGGGGCCGCCGCCCGGAGGCTGACCTCCGAGGCCGGGAAGTTCTCGGAGCTCCAGTACCAGCGGCCGTCCCCGGCCTGGCGGACGTGGCCCTCCTCGCCGAGGAAGGCGAGGAGATCGTCGGCCGGGGCCGGCCCGAAGACCTCGCCCGGCTCGAAGGGCATCTCGAACGTCGCGCAGCGAAGGTGGGCCAGCAGGACGTGGAGGTTGTCCGGATCGCAGCGGGCCTCCTCGGGCGAGCGCTCGAGGAGGAACTCGGGATGGTGGATCACGTACTGGTCGACGGGCGAGGCCGAGGCGACGAGAATCCCGACCGACGGGTCGAGCCGCCGACCCGCCCGCCCCAGCTGCTGCCAGGTGCCCGCGACCGAGCCCGGGTACCCCGCCAGGACCGAGACGTCGAGCGAGCCGATGTCCACGCCCAGCTCGAGAGCGTTCGTCGAGACGACGCCGAGGATCTCGCCGTCGCGAAGGCCCCGCTCGATGGAGCGGCGCTCGGTGGGCAGGTAGCCGCCCCGGTAGCCGCGGATCCGTGACCGCGGCCCGAGGTGCTCGCGGAGCGATTCGCGCAGCCCCGTCAGGAGGATCTCGACGGCGACCCGGGCCTTGCCGAAGACGATCGTCTGGCGGCCGGCGCGGATGAACGGCAGGGCCCAGCGCTGAGCATGCGAGAGCGCGGACGCCCGCGCCCCGGTCGCGACGTCCAGGATCGGCGGGTTGACGAGCAGGACGTGGCGTTCGCCACGCGGGGCGCCGTTGCGGTTGACGAGGCGGGCCGGCCGCCCGGTGAGCTGCGCGGCGAGCTCGGCCGGGTTCCCGATCGTGGCCGAGGCGCAGACGATGACCGGGTTCGAGCCGTAGTGGCGGCACAGCCGAAGGAGCCGCCGGAGGACGTTCGCGACGTGGCTCCCGAACACGCCCCGGTACGTGTGAAGCTCGTCGATGACGATGACCCGGACCTGCTCGAAGAGCTGGAACCACTTCGTGTGATGCGGCAGGATCGCCGAGTGGAGCATGTCCGGGTTCGTGACGACGACCTGGCCGGCGGTCCGGATCGCCGAGCGGATGGGCGCCGGGGTGTCCCCGTCATAGGTCGCCACGGCGATCTGGAGCGAGCTGGCCAGCGCCTGGCCGGCGAACTCCGCGACCTGGTCCTGGCCGAGGGCCTTGGTGGGGAAGAGGAACAGGGCCCGGGCAGAAGGGTCGTCGGCCAGCGCCTGGAGGACCGGCAGCGTGTAGCACAGCGTCTTGCCCGAGGCCGTCGGGGTCACGACGACGACGTCCTCGCCGGCATGGACGGCCTCGATCGCCTCGGCCTGGTGTCGATAGAGGCTCTCGATGCCCCGGCTCCGAAGCCCGCCCACGATCCGCGCGTCGAGCCAGTCCGGGAACGGCACGCTGTCTGCGGGTCGTTCCGGCAGGACCTCGTGATGGACGACCGCCGATCGCAGCGACGGCTCCTCGAGAAGCCTCGACAGGACGGCGGCCGTGGTGGCGGGGGCATAGGTGCGCATGACGTCGGCTCCCAGGCTCAATACAGAACGTCCGTTCGATTGACGGCAGCATAGCCGAGCCTGCAACCGCGGCGTGCCACCTCGTGTGGCACACGGCACAGGTCAGACGGCGGTTGACACACCGGTAACAACGTAGCTACGCTCGGCGCCATGCCAGACGCAGACGCTCGGGAGCCGCTCGAGGGGACGCCCGCTTCGGCGCCCGCGCCCGCGACGCCGGGGCCCGCGACCTCGCCACGGGAATCCCGCTCCGGCGCGTCCGGAAGCGGGCCGGCGCGCGATCTCGCGGCGGTCCCGTCGTTCCTCCGGAGCCGGCTCGGCCGCGGCGGCGCGGCGACGGAGGGATCCACGCCGATCGTCCCGCGCCCGCCTGCCTCGACCAGTCCGGAGGCGCCCCTTGTCCAGAGCGTCGCCGCGCTGCCGATGATCAGCATCGCGCCCCGCCGGGTCATCATCGTCGGGGCGACGATCCTGCTGGCCTGGCTCATCGTGTCCTTCGGACGCCAGGTTGCCGAGGCCTCGGCCTCGTCCACCCGGGCCGAGGAGCTCCGGGCCGCCAACGCGGCCCTGGCCGCGGAGGTCGCCGCGATGGAGCTCGAGCTCCAGGTCATCCAGGACCACCGCTACATCAGCCAGGCCGCCCGAGCCTTCCGCCTGGGCACACCAGGCGAGATCCCGTTCGCCCTCGAGGCGGACGCGCCGCCGCTCGCCGCCGACGCGCCCGGTTCGGCCGCGAACCGGCTCGGCGCGGAGACGGCATCGATGAGCCCGCTCGAGCGCTGGCTCGACCTCCTCTTCGGGCCCGGCGACTGACCGACGGGCGCGGACGCGCCCGGCCCAACCGACGAACATTCGATCGCCGTCCGACGCGGCCCGCGGCGGAGGTATCCTGACCACGCCGGCCAGCCGACCGCCTGTGGCGGCTGATCGTCCCGCGCCGTCGCGAGAGGGAGTCAGCGCGTGCCCACGATCACGATCCCGATCGAGGACCTCGTCTTCGTCCTCGCCACGCTCGTCGGCGCCGGCCTGCTCCTCGTCACCGTCCTGGTCGACGACATCCTTGGCGGGATCCTGGACTCCTTCAATGTCGGCTTCGACATCGGCGGTGTGTCGCTCATGCCACCGCTCCTTGCCTTCATCGCCATGTTCGGCGTCGGCGGACTGTTCGCGACCCAGGTCTTCGACATCCACGGCGGTCAGGCGGCCCTCGTCGGGGTCGGCTTCGGGGGCGTCGGCTTTGGCGTGGCCTACGGCATGTTCCGGGCCCTCCGACGCGCCGAGGGGACCCGGCCGTTCTCCGTGACCGACCTCGTCGGCCATGAGGCCTCGGTGAGCGTCGCCATCCCGGCCGGGCGCCTCGGTACCGTCTACGTCCGGGCCGAGGGCCAGACCCACGAGATCGCGGCGACGGCCGCGATCGACATCGTCGCCGGCACCGCCGTCCGGATCACCGGCGTCGCCGGCACCGGTCTCGTCGTCGAGCCGCTCGCCACGCCCGCCAGCACGTCATCGGCAACCTGAGATCGATCGCCACCTGAGGGAGAGGAACCGTGCCTGACTTCGGCAGACTGTTCGACATCGTCGGGGGCGGCGTCATCCCGGTCCTGCTCGTCGTCGTCGTCCTCGTCCTCGTGGTTGCGTACCTCGGCAGCCGCTACAAGGTCGCCGGCGCGAACGAGGCGCTCATCATCAGCGGCCGCCGCGAGCGCGGCCCGGCCGGCGAGCAGGGTCTCAAGGTGGTGCGTGGGCAGGGCGTCATCGTCCTGCCCCTCGTGAACAAGGTCGGCCGGCTCCACCTCTCCGCCCGCCAGATCAACGTCCAGCTGTCGGACGCGGTCACGAAGCAGGGCATCAAGTGCGCCGTCCAGGGCGTGGCCACGGTCAAGATCGGCAGCGACGAGGAGTCCATCCGGGCCGCCGCCGAGCGGTTCCTCGAGCGTGAGGACCAGATCGATTCGATCGTCAAGAACGTCCTCGAGGGCTCCCTCCGCTCGATCGTCGGGACGCTGACCGTCGAGGAGCTCAACTACGACCGGGCCAAGTTCCAGCAGGAGGTCCAGAGTGCCGCCCGAAGCGACCTCGCGACGTCCGGCCTGACGATCGACAACTTCACCATCCAGGCGATCCGGGACGAGGTCGGCTACATGGACCTCATCGGCCAGCAGGAGACGGCCCGCCGCGAGCGCGACGCCCGGATGGCCAAGGCCACCGCGGACCAGGAGGCCGCGGTCCGGGAGGCTGAAGCCCAGCAGGTCAAGCTGAACGCGGCGCGCGACGTCTCGCTCCGCCAGGCCGAGATCGAGGCCCTGACCGCCGCGGCCAACGCCAAGGCCGCCCAATCCGGGCCGTTGGCCCAGGCCGAGGCGACCCAGGAGGTGACCCGCAAGCAGACCGAGCTGGCCCAGCTCGAGGCGGCGCGGAAGCAGCAGGAGCTCATCACCTCGACGATCCGGCCGGCCGAGGCCGAGGCCGAGGCGGTCGTCAAGCGAGCCGAAGGCGAGAAGCTGGCCAGGATCGCCGCCGCCCAGGCGGACGCCGAGCGGGTCAAGCTGGCCGGCCAGGCCGAGGCCTCGATCCAGGTCACGAAGGGCGAGGCCCAGGCCCGGGTCACCCTCGTGAACGCCGAGTCGGTCGCCAAGCAGACGACCCTCGAAGGCAACGCCGAGGCGGGGATCGTCCTTTCGAAGGGCGAGGCAGAAGCCAAGGCCCTGGCCCTCCGGGCCGAGGCCTACCGCCAGTTCAACGAAGCCGCGATCATCCAGACCGTCCTCTCGATGCTGCCCGAGATCGTCCGGGCCGCGGCCGAGCCGATGGCCAACATCGACAACCTGACGATCCTCTCGAGCGATGGCGCCTCGGAGATGGTCAAGAACACCACCCGGACGGTGGCCGAGGCCAGCGCGACCGTGAAGGGCCTGACCGGGATCGATGTGCCGGCCCTGCTCGGCGGGGCCCTCGGCGGCTCCCGCGGCGGCGGCGGTGGCGAGGGCGGCGGCTCTCGAGGCAGCGGCGGAACCGGTGGCGGCGGCGGAACCCCGCGACCGCGAGCCCCCAGGGCCCCGACCGGCGGGCGAGGTGCACCCGCTCCGGCTTCGGCCGCCGGGAGCGCCACAACCCCGCCAACCACGGCGGACGCAGGGGCTGACGGCGTCGGCGGTGCCGTACCCGAGGTTGCACCGGAGATCGATCCCGCGGCGGCATTTGCCCGCGCATCGGAGGCCATGGCCCGAGCCGGCCGCTCGACCCCTGCCGGCGCCGCAGGCGCCGCGAGTGCATCCGAGGCCAACGCGGCAACCGAGGCGCGAGCCTCGACGACGGCGGCCGCCCCATCCGCGCCGGCCCCGGCCCGGCCGGCAGCCTCGACACCGTTGCCGGCCGTCGGGCGGCTGAGCCGTGAATCGTCGCTCGACGAGGCGGCCGCGGCGCTCGCCGGCGACCTCCGGGCCGTGCCCGGCATCGAGCGCTTCGGCCGGATGCGCCTGGCCGAGCTGGAGCGGACCGGGCCGCGCCCGCTCCGGACGATGTGGCGCATCGCCCGCGACCAGCTCGACGAGCGCTACGGTCAGCTGACGATCGGCGAGATCATCGACCGCTACAAGGGCGGCGGCACCTCCGCCAGCGCCTGAAACACGGCGGGCCGATCCGAGGACGGGCGATGGCCAGCGAGTACGAGCGGATCCTCGAGGAGAACGCGCGCTTCACCGAGGCGTATGACCGGTCGGCCTTGACCGCGGCGCCGCTGACCGGGATCGCGATCCTCGCCTGCATGGACGCCCGGATCGATGTCGAGGACGCGCTCGGCCTGCGGGTCGGGGACGCCCACATCATCCGCAATGCCGGCGGCTTCGCCACCCAGGACGCGATCCGCTCGCTCGTCGTGAGCCAGCAGCTGCTGGGGACGCGGGAGATCCTCGTCATCGCCCACACCGGCTGCGGTCTCCACGGCGCCGACGAGGCCGTGATCCGGGGCCGCGTCGCGGCGACGACCCATCACCAGACGGATCTCGTGTTCGGGGCCTTCGCCGACCTCGAGGCGATGGTCCGCGAGCAGGTCCGCGTCCTCCGCGCCCGGCCCGACCTGCTTCGGGTGCCGGTCCACGGCCTGGTCTACGACGTGGCCACCGGTCGGCTGAGCCCGGTGGAATGACAGCGCCGGGACCGGCGCTCGGAGCGGCACGCGAGCGCCCGGCGACTGTCAGGGAGATCGGTCGGGCGGAGCGCCTGCGGTAGAATGCCGCCCGAGGCGGAGTAGCTCAGTGGTAGAGCAGGGGACTCATAAGCCCTTGGTCACAGGTTCAAATCCTGTCTCCGCTACCACCCGACATCGACCACGGCCCCTTCCCGGGGCCGTGTTCCATTTGTGGCGATTTCTTCGCCGCGATCCAACCTCGGCCGTCATCCGTCGGCAGCGCGCCGTCCGTATGCTTGACGACGGGTCCGGCACGACCGTGCCGGCCGACGCGCTCCTCGGGCTCGCGGAAGCCCGACGCTATACTCGCCGCGGACCGGCCTGACGCCGGGCTCGCACCGGAGGCCATTCTTGAATCCCAGGCTCATGCGCAATGCGCTGCTGATGTTCGTGCTCGCCATCGGCGTCGCCGCGCTGCTCTACACGTGGCTCGGCCAGTCCACGGCCTCGCAGTCCGAGGGCTACGGCAAGTTCCTGAACGACGTGACCGCCGACAAGGTCTCGAAGGTCGTCCAGAAGGGCGACATCCTCACGATCACCACGACCGGCAATCCGGCCGCGACGTATACGGTCAACATCCCGCCGCTGCCGACCCTGACGAACGTCCTCGAGGACATGCGACGGGCGGCCGAATCCGATGGTGGGACCTTCAACCCCGGGATCTACGAGACCCAGCCCGCGCCCGACAACTCGTGGGTCGGCCTGCTCCTGACGGCGGTCCTGCCGCTCCTCGTCATCGGCGGCTTCATCTTCTTCATGATGCGCCAGGCCCAGGGGACCAATAACCAGGCCCTCAGCTTCGGCAAGAGCCGGGCCCGGATGTTCCTCGGCAACAAGACCGTCGTGACGTTCGCCGACGTCGCCGGCGTGGACGAGGCCAAGACCGAGCTCCAGGAAGTCGTCGAGTTCCTGAAGTACCCCGAGAAGTTCAACACCCTGGGCGCCCGCATCCCGCGGGGCGTGCTCCTCGTGGGTCCTCCCGGCACCGGCAAGACGCTCATGGCCCGAGCCGTGGCCGGCGAGGCCGGCGTGCCGTTCTTCAGCATCTCGGGCTCCGAGTTCGTCGAGATGTTCGTCGGCGTCGGCGCCAGCCGCGTCCGCGACCTGTTCGACCAGGCCAAGCGCAACTCGCCGTGCATCGTCTTCGTCGACGAGATCGACGCGGTCGGGCGCCAGCGCGGCGCCGGCCTCGGCGGCTCCCACGACGAGCGCGAGCAGACCCTCAACCAGATCCTCGTCGAGATGGACGGCTTCGACACGAACACCAACGTCATCGTGGTGGCCGCCACCAACCGCCCCGACGTCCTCGACCCGGCGCTGCTGCGCCCGGGTCGGTTCGACCGCCAGGTCATCCTGGACCGGCCGGACATGAAGGGCCGGGTCGCGATCCTGCGGGTCCACATCAAGGGCAAGCCGCTCGACAAGAACGTCTCGATCGAGGACTTGTCGCGCCAGTCGCCCGGGTTCTCGGGCGCGGACCTCGCGAACCTCGTCAACGAGGGCGCGATCCTGGCAGCTCGCCGCAACCGCAAGACGATCGGGATGTCCGAGTTCGAAGAGGCCCTCGAGCGGATCGTGGCCGGTCCCGAGCGGAAGTCGCGGATCATCTCGGACGCCGAGAAGCTGATCATCGCCTACCACGAGGGCGGCCACGCCGTCGTCCAGCGGGTCCTGCCCAAGTGCGACCCGGTCAGCAAGGTCACGATCGTCAGCCGGGGCATGGCCCTCGGCTACACCATGGCCCTGCCGAGCGAGGATCGCTACCTCCAGTCGAAGAGCGAATTCGAGGACAAGCTGGCCGGCCTGCTCGGCGGCAACGCCTCGGAGCGGATGATCTTCGGCGACACGACCACCGGCTCCTCGAACGACATCGAGAAGGCGACGACCCTCGCCCGGCGGATGGTCACCGAGTTCGGGATGAGCGACCGCCTTGGACCGTTGTCGTTCGGCAAGCGCGACGAGCTCGTCTTCCTGGGCCGCGAGATCGGCGAGCAGCGCAACTACTCGGACGAGATCGCGAAGCAGATCGACGAAGAGGTCCGGGCGATCATCGACCGGGCCTACGAGCGGGCCACCCACGTGCTCGAGACGCATCGCGACCGGCTCGAAGCCCTGGCCCAGAAGCTGATCGCGGAAGAGACGGTCGATGGCGAAGGCTTCGAATCGCTCTTCGCCGACCTGCCGCCGAAGGAGAACCTCCACGGCCTCGGGCCGCGCCGCCCGGAGCCGCCCGCGGCGCCGACCGCGCCCGCCGGCGCCGCGCCCAAGCCGGATGTGCCGCCGTCGTCGGCGCCGGCTCCCAATCCGGCCTGATCCGCAGGCCCCAGAACACGTCGAACAGCATCGGCCGGTGGTCCACGGACCGCCGGCCGAACCATGTGGAGAGCCGATGACGACTCCTGATCCAGCCCTGGACCTTGCCCCGGACATGGTCGTCGACCCCGCGGTCGAGGCGCACCTCGCGGCGACCCGCGAGGCGCGGCTTGCCTCGTATTTCGAGCTCCTCCGGATCCCGAGCGTCTCGACGCTCCCGGAGCACGCCGGCGACATGCGCGCCGCCGCGGCCTGGATCGCCGCCGAGCTGGCGCGAATCGGCTTCGAGCACGCCGAGGCCAGCCCGACCCCCGGCCACCCGGTCGTCTATGCCGACTGGCTCCACGCCGAGGGCGCCCCGACCGTCATCGTCTACTGCCACTACGACGTCCAGCCGGTCGATCCCATCGAGCTGTGGGAGACTGCGCCGTTCGAGCCGTTCGTCCGCGACGGGCGGGTGATCGGGCGTGGCTCGGCTGACGACAAGGGCCAGCTCCACATGCACCTCCGGGCGGCCGAGGCCCTCTTCGCGACGCGAGGCCGGCTGCCGCTCAACCTCCGGGTCGTCTTCGAGGGCGAGGAGGAGGCCTCCTCGTCGAGCATGCCCGGCTGGCTCGAGGCCAACCGCCACCGCCTCGCCGCCGATGTCGTGGCCGTCACCGACACGGGCTTCTTCGAAGGCAACATCCCGGCCATCACCGAATCGCTCCGGGGCATCCTGTACACCCAGATCGACGTCAGCGGGCCGCCGACGGACGTCCACTCCGGGTCCTACGGCGGCAACGTCGAGAACCCGGCCAACGCCCTGGCCCGGATCATTGCCGAGCTCAAGGACCGGAACGGCCTGGTCCAGGTGCCGGGCTTCTACGACGACGTCGTCCCGGTCGACCCCGCCGTCCGGGCCCGCCTCGCGGCCCTGCCCTTCGACGAGGCCGCCTACCTCGCGCGGATCGGCGTCCCGGCCCTCGCCGGGGAGGCGGCCTACACCGTCCTCGAGCGCGAGGGCGCCCGGCCGACGCTCGATGTCAACGGGATCTGGGGCGGCTTCCAGGGCGACGGCGCCAAGACCATCATCCCGGCCCACGCCCACGCCAAGGTCAGCATGCGGCTCGTCGCCAACCAGGACCCGCTGCGGCTGTTCGAGCTGTTCCGGGCGCACGTCCTCGAGATCGCCCCGCCCGGTGTCCGGGTGGAAGTCCAGCGCCTCGGGACCGGCCGCCCGGTCTCGACCTCGGTCGATCAGCCGCTCGTCCGGGCGGTGGCGAAGGCCCTCCAAGCGACCTTCGGCCGGGAGCCGGTGTTCATGCGCAGCGGCGGCTCGATCCCGATCGCCGAGATGTTCGAGCAGCAGCTCGGCCTGCCGGTCGTGCTGATGGGCTTCACCAACCCCGACGACAACGCCCACGCCCCGAACGAATCCATGGTCCTGGCCAACTACGAGACCGGGATCCGGACGATCTGCCTGCTGTGGGACATGCTCGGGCGGGACGGGCTGGAGTAGGACCCGGCGGGCGTGGCGGGCCCGAGCGGCCCGAACGAGGCCGGGACGAACGTTCCGGCCCGGTACCTTTGGGTGGGCCCGACTGGCCCACGGGGCGGGTGGCGCCCGGAGTCGCGGTGCTACGATGCGGCGACGGGATCCATTCGGGGAGGACCATGCACTCGTGACGACAGAGGCGAACGCGCCCGCCGAGGCGGGGGCCCGCGCGTGGCGGCTGGAGAGCGACACCGGGAGCATGGCTCCGCGGTCCGCCCTCGACGTCCTCGTGGACCTGAACGACAAGGTCGTCAGCGGCCAGCTCGGCGAGTACCAGCCGGTGCCGCTGGGCTTCACGCCGCTCGACAAGACGATCGGCACGGGCCTGCGCCCGGGTGAGCTGCTGCTCATCGGCGGCGCCCAGGGCACGGGCAAGACGACCATCGCGCTCCAGATGGCGCGGAACGTCGCAGCGTCGGGCCAGGCCAGCGTCCTGTACCTCTGCTTCGAGCACGACGAGCCGTATCTCCTGAACCGGCTGATCGCCCTCGAATCGGCGCTCGCCCACCTGCCCCAGAAGACCGGCGCGATCAAGATCCAGGATGTCCGCAAGGAAATCCTCGGGACGTGGTCATCGGCCGGCACCGAGGCGCCCAACCTGGCCAACAACCCGCGCCTCCGGCCGTCCCTCGACCGGATCGCGCGCTACGGCCAGAACCTGTTCCTGCTCCGGGGCTCGGCCACGGCCAGCACGATCGACAACATCCGCAAGCTCGTCCAGCAGTACCGCGAGCTGGCCGGCGGCCGACGCCTCATGGTGATCGTGGACTACCTCCAGAAGGTGCCCCAGATCCCCGAGCCGGACACGGAGTCGGAGAAGGTCACCTTCGTCGTCAACGGCCTCAAGGACATCGCCCTGTCCGAGGAGGTCCCGATGATCGCGATCGTGGCCGCCGACAAGGAGGGTCTGAAGGCCTCCCGCCTCCGGAACTTCCACCTGCGCGGCTCGTCGGCCATCAACTACGAGGCCGACATCATCCTGATCCTCAACGAGAAGTACCACATCGTCGCCAAGGTCAACATCGAGTTCAACCCGTACCAGGCGCAGCGGTTCCGGGACTGGGTCATCGTCTCGGTCGAGAAGAACCGCGGCGGCCAGGACAACGTGGACCTTGAGTTCGAGAAGCACTTCGAGTACTCGTGCTTCGACCCGAACGGCCGCACGGTGCAGGAAAAGCTCATCGAGGAGCGCCTCTACAACGATTAGCGCGGCGCCTTCACCGGCGTCGGCGTGCGTTGTCGGCTCCGCGCGCTCGCTCACGCACGTTTGCGTGCGCTCGCGATTCCTGCTCGCCTCCGCCTTCGGCGGCGCGCGGTGCAGGCGCCACGCGGTCTTTGAAGCGCTCGCTCCGGTGCTCGGCTCCGCCTTGCGCTGACGACGACTGAGCCGCTGATCGCAGACTTGTCACGTGCCATCGGGACGGGCATGTGAGCGGACCGGGTGACGAATTGCGGTTGGGATCGGGCGCGCGCCGATCCCGAACGTGCCGAGTCGCGCCGAATCCCTGGCCTGCGAGCTGCGATCCCGGCGCCCCGGCCTCAGTCGACGGCAGGCCCCGGTCGCGCGCCATCCCGGTGGGCAGATGGCGGCGAGGGCGCGACGTGGGCGTTCGAGTCGGCCCCGCCAGCATGCCGCACCGGGGCCAGGGCGCCGGCGACCGAACGCGCCCGCCGATCGGTGTGATCCGCGCCGGCGTTCCGTCGCCGACTCGGAATCTCGCCGCCTACTCGTGGTGGGATTGGTAGGTGTGCGATCGGCCGCCGTCGATGGCCGGGCGTGGCGGGCTGAAGGTGGGACACGGGCCGTCGGCGGGCAGCAGGGCCCAAGCCTGGAACTTCCACTCGCCCGGTGAGTAGGAGGCGGCGATCCCCGGACCGCGAGCGCGCCGCCACCCAGCGCCGCATCAGGCTCGTCGGCCGCGGGGTAGAGTCCAGCCATGCACAGCGCAGCCGAGTTCCCCGACCGCATCGAGGTCGTCGTCGAGATTCCGAGGGGCAGCCGGAACAAGTACGAGTTCGACGAGCGGGCCGGCGTCTTCCGCCTCGACCGGGTGCTCTCGTCGGCCGTCTACTACAACTTCGACTACGGCTTCATCGAGGGCACCCGGGCCGACGACGGCGACCACACCGACGCCCTCCTGATCATCGACGAGCCGACCTTCACCGGCTGTCACGTCTGGGCCCGCCCGATCGGCGTCCTGGAGATGCGCGACGAGAAGGGCGCCGACTACAAGGTCCTGTGCGTGGCTGAGGGCGACCCCCACCAGGCCCATATCGAGGCGCTCGAACAGATGCGCCCCCACCGGCTGGTCGAGATCGAGCATTTCTTCGAGACGTACAAGCTCCTCGAGGACAAGACCGTCTCGGTCCTCGGCTGGCGTGGCCGGGAGCGGGCGCAGGAGATCCTCCGAATCGATCGCGAGGCCTGGCTCCGGGAGCAGGGCGAGGACCGCTGACGCGATGCACGGCCGGGACGATCGCCGGGGCGCCGGCCCCGGTGGCCAGGACGTGCCGCGCCTGTTCGTGGCCGTGCCGGTCCCGCCCGAGGTGGGGGAGGCGATCGGCCGGGTCATCGGCGAGGTCCGGGCAGCGCTCGGCGAGGACGGCCGGCGGATCCGCTGGGTCCAGCTCGAAGGGCTCCACGTGACCCTGCGGTTCCTCGGCCCGACGCCCTCCGATCGCGTGCCGCTCGTCATGGCCGCTCTCGACCGGGCGGTGGACGGCGAGCCACCGTTCGAGGTTCGCCTCGCGGACGCGGGCGCTTTTCCGAGCGCCGATCGCCCACGGGCGCTGTGGCTCGGCATCCTCCGCGGCGCCGATTCCATGGGCCGACTCGCCGCTGCCCTGGAAGTCGAGCTGCGGGCCGCCGGCTGGACGATGGAGACCCGACCGTTCCGGCCCCACATGACCATCGCCAGGACCGACGGGGCTCGAGGCGGGCCGGCCGCGGCCGTGGCCCTGGATCGGGCGGCGGCCGGGTTGGATGTGGGGTTCACCGCTGCCGACGTGGTGCTCTACCGGAGCCACCTCGGTTCAGGCCCGGCCCGCTACGAGGTTCTCCACCGGGCGCCCCTGGCCCGAGCTTGAACGGCGCCGCAGCGGCCGGGCAGGCGCGCGAGACGAGCCAGCTCGGGGCCATGGACGGCGCGCCACGCGCGGAGCGCGGGCGCCGGGCCGGGGATCGCCCGCCCTGCTAGGATTCAGGCATTCGATCGTCGTCGGGGACCGACCGAGGAGCCATATCGAGCGTGACCGGCCCGCAGCGCATTCGCCTGGTTTTCGCACTCGGGGCCCTCAACATCATCCTTGCGACGGTTGCGCTGGGACTCGCCGGCACCATCCCTCCAACTGATCAGACGGCCCGGGCGACGGCTTCTCCGTCGGCGAGCGTCCCCCCGATCGCCGGCGGCTCGCCGGCGCCGAGCGGCGAACCCTTCGGACCCGAGCCCACAACCGGCCCAGAGCCGACACCCGAGCCTTCCGCGCCCGCCGAATCCGGAGCCCCCGAGCAGAACGCCACTCCCGGCCCGATCGCCGTCGCGAGCGGCGAGCCGCCCATCGTTCGTCCGATCGGCGGCCAGCCGACCTCGCCGCCCGCAGGCGCCCCTCCGACATCGCCCCCGGCGGGCGTCCCGCCCACGTCGCCCCCGGCCACGCCGCCGCCGGCTCCGGCCCCGACGGCCGCGCCGGTCGACGGTGCGCCCTCGCCATCGACCATCCGGCCTCCCTGCCCAGGTACCGTCGAAGGCGCGCCGGGACAGTCGAAGGGATCCGGAGACGCCTCTCGACCCTGCCGCGGTGGCGAAGGCAACGGTGGCCAGGGCGACTCGAGCGACGATCGAGGTCGCGGCGATGAGCGCGGCAGGACCATGGCCAACCCGTGTCGCGGGCGGGGTCGGCGCGACGTCGCGTAGGATCGGGGTGGTCAAACCACCCGCACACGTGAGCGCGCATGCCTAGGATCGTCTGCCGCAGCTGCGGACGGGAGATCTACACCACCGCCCCGATCGAGCAGCTCTTCGCCGACGAGCGCCGCTGCCCGCGCTGCGGGGCGTCGCTCCAGGACGACCGTCGTGACAATGAGCGACGGCTGAACATCCGCCGGCTGAATCCCCAGGATGACCCCGGCCCGCCGCCCGAGGAGACCGAGCGCCGGATCGACGAGCGGCGCAAGGTTCGTCGTCGCCGTGGCGACAGCGGCCCGACCGGCAAGGACGCGGGCTGGATCGAGTGACCGCCGGCCCACCCCAGAGGATCGCGTTCCTCGGCTTCGGGCTGATCGCGGGGTCGATGGCCCGCGCGCTTGCTGCCGGGCGGGGCGGCGACCCGGTGCCGGACCTCGTGGGCTGGAGCCCCACCAACGCCGGACCGGAGGCAGCCGTCCGCGACGGCGTCCTGGCCACCGCGGCCACGAGCCCTGCAGCCGCGATCGAGGGCGCCGATCTCGTCGTCCTCGCCGCGCCGCCGCTCGAGACGGTCGGCCTCGTCGAGGCGCTCGGCGGCTCGCTCCGGGCGGCCCTCCCGCCGGAAGCGGTCGTCACCGACGTGGCCAGCACCAAGGCGGCCATCGTTGCCGCGGCGGACGCAGCCGGGCTGCGTTTCGTCGGCGGCCACCCGATGGCCGGTCGCGAGGTCGCCGGCTACGAGAGCTCGGTCCCGGATCTGTTTGCCGGCCGGCCATGGGTCCTGGTGGCTGGCGCGACCGCCGATGCGGCAGCCCTCGATCGAGTGGCAGCGGTCGTGGGCGCCTGCGGCGGGCGGCCGGTCCGGATGGACGCGGCAACGCACGATGCCGCGGTGGCCGCGATCAGCCACCTGCCGCTCGTCGTCTCGGCGGCCCTCGCCGAGGCCGTCGCGGGCGCTGGGATCGAGCGCCCGGGCTGGGCCGCCGCCGCCCCCCTGGCCGCCTCGGGCTGGCGCGACATGACCCGCCTGGCGCGCGGCGACGTCCGGATGGGGGCCGGCATCGCGGCAACGAACCCCGGGGCGCTGGCCAGGGGCCTGCACGACCTGCGCGACGTGCTCGACGCCTGGATCGCCGAGCTCGAGCGAGCGGGTGGGCCGGATCCGGACCGGATCCAGGCCCGTTTGCGGGCCGTCCGCGAGCGGCTTGGAGGGCTCGGCAGCAACCCGCCGGACCGGCCGTGAGCCAGGTGGAGGCGGAAGAGCTCGTCCTCGTCGTGCCCCGCTCGGCCGTGATGGGCGATCCGGGCTGGCACGGCGTCCGGACCGACGATCTCGACGGCTTCGCCGAGCTCGTGGCCCGCGAGGGCCGCTTCGTCCCGCGATCGGACGCGGAGCAGGACCGATCGATCAAGCAGGTCGTGCCGTACCTGATCCTTCGCGATGGCTCCCGGACCTTCCTCATGCGCCGGACGCGGGCCGGGGCCGACGCCCGCCTCCACGACCGCTTCTCGATCGGGGTGGGTGGCCACCTCAACCCGGGTGACGGCGACCTGGCCGCAGGCCTGCGGCGCGAGTGGGCCGAGGAGATCGAGGCGGGGTTCGTCCCGGACTTCCGCCTCGTGGGGCTGCTGAACGACGACACGACCGACGTCGGTTCGGTTCACCTGGGTGCCGTCTACCTAGCCGACGCCGAGGGCCGGCCCGTGGCGATCCGCGAAACCGACAAGCTGAGCGGCGCCTTCGCCGCGGCAGCGGACGTCTGGGCGGTGGTCGATCGGATGGAGACGTGGAGCCGGCTCGCCTGGGAGCACCTAGAGGTCGGTGACAGCCCGCCGTCCGCCGAACTGGCCGGGCGTTCAGGAGAGATGGCCCGGGGCAGCTGACCCGGCGGGTGCGATACTGCGGCTCGGAGGCCACCTCCATGACCGCTCCTCGCGCCCGCCGTCCCCGCCGCGTTCGTCGCCGCACCCTCCGGATCTCGATCCTGCTGGCGACCCTCGGCCTGCTCGCAGTCGTCGGCTCCATCCGGGCAGCGGGGCCGGAGGTCGTGATCCTGCCGACGACCGGCATCGTCGACGAGGGGATGGCCCGCTACCTGGCCGACGGGATCGATCAGGCCGAGCGCGACGGTGCCGCCGCGGTCGTCATCAAGCTCAACACGCCGGGTGGCAGCCTGTTCTCGACCCAGGAGATCACCGGGACCTTCATCGAGGCGAAGATTCCGATCATCGTCTGGGTCGCCCCGGCCGGCGGCTTCGCCGCGAGCGCCGGCACGTTCATCACCCTCGCCTCGAACCTGTCGTTGATGGCGCCGGCCACGAGCATCGGTGCGGCGTCGCCGGTTGGCGCGCAAGGCGAGGACATCGAGGGGACCGAGGGCAAGAAGGTCCTCGAGACGGCGATCAAGATGATCACCTCGATCGCCGACGCCCGGGGCCGCCCGGTCGACTGGGCCGTATCGACGGTCGAGGATGCGAAGTCCTACACCGTGACCGAGGCGATCGCGGCCGGGGCCGTCGACGGCATGGCCGCGACGATCGAGGAGGTCATCGCCTTCGCCGACGGCCGGACCGTCGAGACGGCCGCCGGTCCGGTGCTGCTCGACCTCGCCGACGCCACGATCGCCGAGCGCTCGATGAACCCGTTCCTCGCCTTCATCCGGCTGCTGTCCGACCCGAACATCGCCTTCCTGCTGTTCAGCGTCGGCTCGGCCGGCCTCCTGGCCGAGGTCTGGAGCCCGAACTTCGTGACCGGCATCATCGGGGCCCTGGCGATCATCCTGGCCTTCATCGGCCTTGGCGCGCTGCCGCTCAACGTGGGTGGCCTGATCCTCATCGTGTTCGCCATCGTCCTGTTCGGGCTGGAGCTGACCGTCACGAGCCACGGGCTCTTGGGATTCGCGGGAGTGGTCTGCCTCGGCCTTGGCGCCTCGGCCCTCTTCACCTCGCCGGTCGATCCGTTCGAGCCGTTCGCCCAGGTCGCCCTGCCGGTGATCCTGACCGTCAGCATCACGTTCGGCGTGATCATGGTCCTGATCGTCTTCGGTGCCATCCGCTCCCGGGGCCTGGTCACCACGCCCGGGACGGCGGGCGCGCCGTTCGTCCTCGGCAGCCGCGGGACCGTCCGCCGGCCGCTCGAGCCGCTCGGCTCGGTCTACGTCTCGGGCGAGGAGTGGACCGCCCGGGCGATCGAGGGCGTCCGCCTGGAGCGAGGCGTCCCCGTCCACGTCGTCGGGGTCGACGGGCTGACGCTCGTCGTGGAGCCCGACCCGTCATCATCGGAACCGACGTGACCCGGCCGGCTGGCCGGGGCGGCGTCGCCAGGAGGTCGAGGTCGTCATGGACAACGCGGTAGTCATCGCCATCCTCGCGTTCCTCGTGGTGGTCGCCCTGGTCCTGGTCTACCTGTCGGTGCGGGTGGTCAACCAGTACGAGCAGATGGTCGTGCTGCGGCTCGGCCGGACGAACGAGGGGCTCGTGCGAGGGCCGGGCCTGCGATTCCTGATCCCGATCATCGACCGGCCGCTGAAGGTCGACCTGCGGGAGACGTTCGTCGAGGTTCCAAGCCAGCGGACGATCACCAAGGACAACGCCCCGATCGACGTCGACTTCCTCGTCTACTGGCGGATCGTCGACCCGCTCAAGAGCGTCCTCAACGCCCAGCAGTTCTCGGGCATGCTCCTCGGCGTCGCGACGACGACCCTGCGGGCCGTCATCGGCGACATCGGCCTCGACGAGGTCCTCTCCAAGCGCGACCAGATCAACGAGCTGCTGCGGGTCAAGCTCGACGAGGTCACCGAGCGCTGGGGCGGCAAGGTCACGACCGTCGAGATTCGCGAAATCGTCCCGCCCCGGGACGTCCAGGACGCGATGAACCGGCAGCTCTCGGCCGAGCGGACGCGGCGCGCCGTGATCACCGAATCGGAAGGCACCCGCCAGGCGGCGATCAACGTCGCCGAGGGCACCAAGCAGGCCGAGATTCTCAAGGCCGAGGGCGACCGCCAGGCGGCGATCCTCCGGGCCCAGGGCTTTTCGGAGGCCCTCCAGCAGATCTTCTCGGCGGCCAAGGGCATCGACCAGAAGACGATGGCCCTGCAGTACCTCGAGGCCCTCAAGGCCCTCGGCGCCAGCCCGGCTACGAAGTTCGTCATCCCGACCGAGTTCACCCGCCTCATCGAGCCGTTCACGGGTTACCTCGAGAAGGGCATGGGTGGACGAGCCGGCGCCTCGAGCGGCGGCGGCCTGTCGGGCGAGAGCGGTGGCGGTGCCGGTGGCTGACCGCGTGATCGCCGGCGACCGCCGCGTGACCGCCGTCAACCGCCGCGTGACCGCTTGATCGCGGTGATCGCCGGGTGATCGCGGCGTGATCGCCGGGCGAATCGCCCGGCGGATGCTGGTTGCGCCCCGGACGCGGCCGGAGGAGGCGGCGCTCGGGCCCGATCTCGACCGCCTTGGCGGGGAGGTCATCCGGATCCGCTCGCGCGACGGCCTGCGCCTGTCGGCGCGCTGGCTCGATGCCGACGCCGCCGCGAAGGTCACCGGCGTCGACGTCGCCAGCGCGACACCGTCCTCGAAGTCGGTGTGGCAGCCGGACCTGGCCGATCCGACCTGGCGGTCGGATCCGGAGCGTCCGGCGTGGAGGCCGGACGCTTATGAGGCGATCGTCCTGCTCCACGGCTACTCCGGCTCCGTCGCCCCGGACCTCGTCGAGTACGGCCCGGTGCTGCGCCGGACCGCTGGCGTCCTGGGCCTCGACTTCCGGGGCCACGGCGAGTCGGACGATGGCGAGACCACGTTCGGGTTGCACGAGGTCGACGACGTCGGCGGCGCCCTCGCCTGGCTCGGCGAGCGGGGGATCCGGCGGGTGGCGCTGGCCGGCACCTCGATGGGTGGCATCGTCGCGATCGCGTCCGCCGTCGTCCTGGGTGACGGCGGCCTCACCTCGGTGGATGCCGAGCCCGACGCCCCGCGCCTGACCTCGCCGGCGCCGAGGCCGCGGATCGTCGGCCTCGTCGGCGAGGCCGTCCCGGCGGACCTGCCCACCGTCGTCGCCAATCGCACTCGGGGGCCCGGGCCCATCCGGCGATGGCTTGCCCGGCGGGCCTTCGCGATCGCCGCCGGGCGCCTCGGTGGGGATCCGCGGGCCACCGAGCCGATCCGGGTCCTGTCGCTCCTGGAGGACCTGCCCGTCCTGCTCATCCACGGCGATGCCGACGCGACGGTCCCGCCCTCGCAGGGCCGGCGGCTCGCGGCCGCCCTGGGGCCCGGTGGCGAGCACTGGACGATCCCCGGGGCGGGTCACGCACTCGGCCGCCGGACCGCACCCGGAGCCTGGGACGAGCGGGTCACCGAGTTCCTGCGCCGGGCCTTCTCCGCCGGGCGAGACCGCGATCTCGCGCTGGGTATACTCGGCTCGCCCGTGGCCGAGCCGTCCGACGTCCAGGACGCCTCGCCGCATCCGGAGGAGGCCGACCAGCTCGCATGACCAAGATCCTCGTCGTCGACGACGACCCGAACGTTCAGCGACTCCTGCGCGTGACCCTGAAGCAGGAGGGCTTCGAGGTCGTCGTGGCCGGTGACGGCGCCGAGGGTCTCCGACTCTGGGAGGTCGAGTCCCCGGCCCTCATCCTGCTCGATGTGACCCTCGCGAAGCTCGACGGCTACGAGGTCGCCACGAAGATCCGCGAGGTCGAGGGCAGCGGCGCCCACGTCCCGATCATCATGCTCACCGCCGAGAAGGAAGTCGAGCAGAAGGTCCGGGGCCTCCGGGCCGGCGCGGACGACTACCTCGTCAAGCCGTTCCACCAGGCCGAGCTGCTGGCCCGGATGAAGAGCCTCCTGGCCCGCTTCTCGACCCGGGAGGGCGGCGGCATCCGGGCGCCGCTGGGCAAGCTGCTGGCGTTCTACGGGGCGAAGGGCGGGGTGGGCACCACGACCCTGGCGATCAACGCCGCGATCGCCCTCCACCAGGAGCACACTCGGCGGGTCGCACTCGTCGATGGCGTGCTGCAGTTCGGCGACCACCGGGTCTTCCTGGACCTCGGCAACGACCGTAAGAGCATCTCCGACCTCGTCTCGGCGCCTTCGATCGACAACGATCTCGTCAAGTCGGTCATGGTCCGCCACGATTCCGGTGTGGACCTGCTCCTCGCCCCGCCGAGCCCCGAGGACGGCGACCTCGTCCACGAGGCCCAGATGGACCAGGCCCTGACGATCCTCCGGACGATGTACGACTACGTCATCGTCGACGTCGAGAAGCGCCTCGGCGACCTGACCCTCTCGGTCCTGGACCACGCCGACATGATCTTCGTGGTCATGACGGCCGATCTCTCGTGCCTCAAGAACGTCCGCCTGGTCCTCGAGGCCCTCGCCCGGGTGGGCTACGAATCGAGCAAGGTCAAGCTCCTGCTCAATCGGTCCAACGCGTTCACCGGGATCAGCGTCCAGGCGGCCGAGGGAGCGCTGAAGCGGCAGTTCGAGTTCAAGATCACGAACGAGTACCGGGTCGCGATCAGCGCCCAGAACTCGGGTACGCCGTTCGCCTACTCGAAGCCGGATTCGCCGCTGGCACGGGAGATCGCGGCTTTGGCCGCCGAGGTCGAGCGCAGCACCGCCCCCGCCGCCAAGCCGGTCAGCCGCTAGGTGTGATGAGCGGACACGTTGGTGACAGCCTCGGCGTCCGCGAGCCACGCCGGTCGCGGCTCCTCGTTCCACCGCCGTGATGCGGCTGGCTCATCAGATTCGCGACAGATGAGCGTGGCCCGGCACGATCCCTGTCGGATCGGCGGGATGGCTGAGCGTGGACGGGCGCCGATCGATGAACCAGACGCATCAGCCGGACCGATGCGCTCGGTCAACGACGTCTTCGTGAATCACAACTAGGGACGGTCGGGCCGTCGAAGCGCGGCGCCGCCGGGGAGCGACGGGCCGCAGGCTGGTGAGTGGCGGATAAGCGGCTCCGGGTAGGGTCCGCGGCATGCTCGCGACCCTCCTCTCGGCCACGCTCGTGGGCCTCGACGGCCGCCGGATCCGGGTCGAGGTCGACGTCGCACCGGGCCTGCCCGGTTTCACGATCGTCGGGCTCGCCGACGCGGCCCTGCGCGAGGCCCGCGAACGTGTCCGCGGGGCGATCCGCAATGCCGGCTTCAAGCATCCCGCCCGCCGGATCACCGTCAACCTGGCCCCGGCGGACCTGCCGAAGGGTGGCTCGAGCGTCGATCTCGCGATCGCCGTCGGGATCCTCCTCGGGTCGGAGCAGTTCAGCGCCGGCGCCGGCCGGACGGCGCTCATCGGGGAGCTGTCGCTCGGCAGTGAGGTCCGGCCAGTCCCGGGCCTCCTGCCGATGCTCGGTGCCCTCGCGGCCCATGGCGTGCGTCGCGCGCTGGTACCCGCGGCGAGCCTCGACGAGGCCGCGCTCGTGCCCGGCATCCAGGCGGTCGGATGCGCCACCCTCGGCGATGCAGTGGCGGTGCTCCGGCGCCGGCGCGGCCCGGGCCCCATGGTGCCGGCCCGGGTCGAGCTGGACGGCGACGCTGGGGGAGGGGGGAGCGAAGCTGCGGACCCGGCGACCGACGATGGTGACGCTGTGGCCGACGGCCTCGATGCCGTCCCGGATCTGGCCGAGGTCCGCGGCCAGCGCGAGGCCCGGCGGGCCCTCGAGGTTGCCCTGGCGGGTGGCCACGCGCTCCTCCTCCTCGGGCCCCCAGGCAGCGGCAAGACGCTCCTCGCCCGGACGATCCCGCGCCTCCTGCCGCCGCTCGGAGATGCTGAGGCGCTCGCGGCCACGATCGTCGCCTCGGTGTCCGCGGAGCGTCCGGTCCGCGGCCTCGTCCGCCGACCGCCGTTCCGGGCGCCGCATCACACCGCCTCGTACGCGGCGATCGTGGGTGGCGGGCCCGGCCTGATGCCCGGCGAAGTGACCCGCGCAGACCACGGCGTCCTCTTCCTCGACGAGCTGCCTGAATTCGCCCGCGACGTCCTCGAGGCCCTCCGCCAGCCGCTCGAGGAGGGCCGGATCGCGATCGCCCGGGCCGCCCGGACTGCCGTCCTGCCGGCCCGCTTCCAGCTCGTCGCGGCGATGAACCCGTGTCGCTGTGGCAACACCGGGACGCCCCAGCCCTGCGAGTGTCCGCCGAATGGACCGGAGCGCTATGTCGGCCGGATCTCCGGGCCACTCCGCGACCGGATCGATCTGTGGGTCGGGATGCCGAGACTGCCGGCCACGGCGCTCATCTCGGGCCCCGAGCCCGAGACCTCGGCGACGGTCGCAGCGAGGATCGCAGCGGCCCGGCGGCTCCAGCTGGAACGGCCGCAGCAGGCCCTCAACGGGCGCGTCGCCGGCCGGGCGCTGCGGGCCGCCTGTCGCCTCAGCCCCGAGGCCCGTCGCCGGGCGATCGCGCTGGCCGAGATGGAGCGCCTGTCCGGTCGCGGGACGGATCGCCTCCTGCGGGTGGCCCGAACGATCGCCGACCTGGCGGACGCGGACGCGGTCGAGGCGCCCCACCTCGAGGAGGCGGCGCGCTGGCGGGCCCCCGCGGCACGCCCGCACCTCGCCCTGGCGGTCTGAGCGTGCTTGGCGTGGGTCGCGACGGCCCGACCGGACCCGCTGCCCGGACGGCCGCGCACGCCGCCACCGAGGGGCCTGCATCGTTCGGCGGCGCCGCCGAGCCGCGCCTGGCGGAGCGCGAGGCCCTGGCAGTCGTCATCTCGGCCGAGGGCGTTGGCCCGGTCACCCTCGAGCGGCTCCTCGCCGCGTTCGGCAGCGGGAACGGGATCCTCGCCGCGGCCCGTGGCCGGAACGGGGCCGAGATCCTGCGGGCGGCCAGCCGCGATCCGGGTGGGCCGGGCCCGGCGATGTCGGAGTCCGCCGCACAGGCCCTCGCTGTCGCGGCACGCCGCACCGAGGCCATCGTCGCGAGCTTCCGGGCGGCGGGCGTCGTCCCGCTCGGGCTCGACGATCCGGCGTACCCGGGGCGTCTCCGCCGGATCGAGCTGCCACCACGGGTCCTGTTCGTCCGCGGCGACCCTGCGGCCCTGGACGCGATGTCGGCGGTCGCGGTCGTCGGGACCCGCCGCCCGACCGACGGCGGTCGACGGACGGCCGCCCGGATCGGGGCGGCGCTGGCCCGTGCCGGCGCGCTCGTTGTCAGCGGCCTGGCCGTCGGCATCGATGGCGCCGCGCACGCCGCGGTCGTGGCTGAGGGACGCCGCACCGTGGCCGTCATCGGGGGCGGCCACGCCCGCCTCTTCCCTCGTTCCCACGACCGTCTCGCCGACGCGATCGTCGAGACAGGCGGTGCCGTGATCTCGGAGCACGGCCCCGGGACGATGCCCACCCGGGGCACGTTCCCGCGCCGGAACCGGATCATCAGCGGGCTGGCCGACGCAACCATCGTGGTCGAGGCCGGGGCCACGAGCGGTGCGCTGCTCACCGCCGCCTGGGCTATGGAGCAGGGTCGGGAATGCTTCTTCGTGCCTGGCGGCATCGATGCCCCGCAGTCGGCCGGCTGCCTGGCCTGGCTGCGCGACTACGGCGGGGCGGTTCGGATCGTGTCCGGCGTCCCGCAGCTCCTCGAGGATCTCGGGCTCATGGCCTCGGCCGCCTTCCCGGCGCCGGCGCCGCGCCGGCTCCTGGTGCCGCCGCCGGGCCCACGTCCGGCCCCGTCCCAGGCCGCCCGGCGGATCGAGCTCCCGCCGCGCGAGGACCGGATCGCCCAGGGCCTCCTCGACGGCGCGGCGACCGCCGATGAGCTCGTCGCGACGACCGGGATGCCGATCGCGGCGGTGCTCGCCGGCCTCACCGCGCTCGAGACCGCGGGGCTCGCGGCGGGTGCCTTCGGGCGCTATCGCGCGACCGGATTCCTGGCCATCGCGGACCCGGGCAGCCGGCCGCGGGACCCCGTCGCGACCGCCGATTCCGGGGATCCCGCGGCCGACCCCGCGGCCTGAGAGCGGCGTCCGGGGCGGCCGTCCAGGCAGCCGTCGCAGCCTCCGGATCGACAGGCCGTGCTATCCTGCCGGCGGCCGTGCGCCCTCGGCCCGCAGCCCCACGATGCCATCGTCCCCAGCGACGAGCCAGGAGACTGCTGTATTGCGGAATGCTCTTGCGGCCGCCATGGCGGTCCCCGTGATCGCCCTCGGTGCCGCCAGATCGCTCGATCGGCGGGCGGGGGGGCGCCGCCTGCTCGCCGTCGTCGCGGTGCTCGCCATCGGTGCGATCACCGCCCTGGCGGGCACCCGTCCCGCGCCTGCGACAGGCACGCCCCCGACCGCGGTCCAACCGCTCGAGGCAGCGGCCTTCAGCACCCAGATCCGAACTTCGGAATCGCCCGCCGCGCCGGTCACGATCACCTTCTCCGGGCCGATGAACACGGCCAGCGTCGAGCTGATGCTGAAGGTTGTCCCGACCCGCGACGTGGTCGTCTCCTGGGATGCCGCGGGCACCCAGCTGACCGTCGCGCCGAGCACGGCCTGGAAGCCCGGCACGCTCTACTCCGTCTCGGTCCTGGAGGGCGCCCTCGATGCGACCGGCCGGCCGCTCGAACAGCCGGTCCGAGCCGCCTTCCTCACCCGTCCCGCGGTCACCGCGACGGTCGCCGCGACGTCGGTCATGGCCGACGAGGCCGCGATCGCGACCGCGTTCCGGATCGACTTCTCGGGTCCGATCGACGAATCCACGCTCGACGTCCTCATCCGGCCCGAGGTGGCCGGCACGTTCGCCCCGGCCGAGGGCTCCACCGACGCGGCGCCGGCCTACGATTTCCGGCCCGACGAGCCACTTCAGCCCGACACCGCCTACTCGGTCAGCCTCGCGCCAGGCGTCCGTGATGCTGACGAGGCCGAGGTAGCGTCCACCCCGTTCGAGATCCGGACCGCGGCGGCCCCGGCCGTGGTCCGATTCCGGCCAAAGCACGGCACCACCGGCGTGGCCTGGAGCCAGGACCTCTCGGTCCGCTTCACCGAGCCCATGGATCACGCCTCGACCGAGGCGGCCTGGAGCGCGAAGCAGGGCACGGCAGCGCTGAAGGGCACCTTCGGCTGGGCCGAGAACGACACCGTCCTCGTCTTCAACCCATCGACCAACCTCGGCTACGCCCAGAAGGTCGAGCTCATGGTCGGCGCAGGGGCCGTGTCGAAGGCCGGGGTACCGATCGTGGGCGCCTCGTCGATCACCTTCACGACCGCCCCGAAGCCGGCCCCGCGGACGTCCTCGAGCGGGAGCAGCAGCGGAGGGGGCAGCGGCGGCAGCATCGGCGGCAGCACGTGGGCCGCCGTCGAGACGTACTACCTCGGCCTCATGAACTGCACCCGGACCGGTGGCTGGGTGACCTCCACCGGGAGCTGCTCGAGCCCCGGTGGCCGGAACGTTGCCGCCCTGTGGCAGGACGCCGGGATCACGGCCTCGGTCGCCCGGCCCTACGCCAAGAAGCTGGCTGTCAACAACCTGTGCACCCACTTCTCGGGCGGGAACCCCGGCGATCGCCTCCGGGCGGCCGGCTACACCAGCTACATCTGGGCCGAGAACCTGGGCTGCCGGAGCGGCGACGCGTACGCCGCGGTGCTCGGCTCGCACCTCTTCTTCCAGAGCGAGCAGTCGTACAACGGCGGCCATTACGTCAACCTGATGAACGCCAAGTACGACCGGGTGGGCATCGGGGTCTGGGTGTCCGGGGGCCGGGTCCGGCTCGTCGTGGACTTCTACCACCCGCTCTGAGCCCACGTCCGTGATCCACGCCGTCGTCCACCTGCTCAGCGAGCAGCCGGTCACCGCCGACCTGCTCGAGATGCCCAAGCCGACTGACAGCCTCCTGATCTGCACGAACATGCGGACCCTCGACGGCAAGCGGCCGGTGTTCATCGACCAGATCGGGTCGACCTTCGTCCTGCCGTACCTCCACGTCCGGTTCATCGAGATCGTGCCCGAGCGTCCCGACGCCGAGGGAGCGGACGCGACCGGCCAGGCGCGGCCGGCCGAGCCGGAACCCGCCCCCGACGCTGATCTCGAGATCGACGAGGACTTCCTTCGTCGCATCCGCGAGGCCTGAGATCCCCGGAATCCTCCCCGGAGGTCGAGCGTCGGCTCGAGCTTGAAGCTAGCCCCGCGTAATCGGCGGTGCAGAGGCCTGCTGTATAGTCCCGCCCGATGCCGAAGCACCTGGTGATCGTCGAGTCGCCGGCCAAGGCGCGCACGATCGAGCGCTATCTCGGCGACGATTACCGCGTCCTGGCTTCCTACGGACACGTCCGCGACCTGCCCGAGAACCCGGGCAAGGGGAAGTTCGGGGTCGACGTCGAGCACGGCTTCACGCCCGAGTACGTCATCGCCGAGGATCGGCGCAAGCAGGTCGATGCGATCGCGAAGGCGGCCCGCGGGGCCGACATCGTGTACCTCGCCACGGACCTGGATCGGGAGGGCGAGGCGATCGCCTGGCACGTCGCCGAGGCCGCCAACGTGCCGGCCTCGAAGACCCGCCGGGTGACGTTCTCGGAGATCACCCAGGGCGCGATCCGCGAGGCGTTCGCCCATCCCCGGGCGATCGACACGAACCTCGTCGACGCCCAGCAGGCCCGCCGGATCGTCGACCGGCTGGTGGGGTACACCCTCAGCCCGTTGCTCTCGCGCAAGGTCCGCGGCGGCCTCTCGGCTGGTCGCGTCCAGTCGGTCGCGGTCCGTCTCGTCGTGGAGCGCGAGCGCGAGATCGACGCCTTCGTGCCACGCGAGTACTGGACCATCCACGCGACCCTGGAGACCGAGGCGGGGGAGACGTTCCGGGCCGACGTCGTCCGGATCGGCGGCCAGTCGATCGACGTCGACAACGGGATCCTGGCCGAGCACCACGCCGAGACCCTGCGCCGGCTCCGGCCGCGGGTGACCTCGATCGCGACGAAGACCCAGAAACGCAGCCCCGCCCCGCCATTCACGACCTCGACCCTCCAGCAGGAGGCGAGCCGCAAGCTGGGCTTCAGCCCGAAGCGGACGATGTCGGTCGCCCAGCGGCTGTACGAGGGCGCCGACACGCCCGACGGTCATGTCGGCCTGATCACCTACATGCGGACCGATTCCGTGGCCATGGCCGGGGTCGCGATGGGCGAGGCCCGCGACGTCATCCGCGACCGCTTCGGCGATCGGTACACGATGCCCAAGGGCCGGGTCTACAAGACCAAGACGAAGGGTGCCCAGGAGGCCCACGAATCGATCCGCCCGACGAGCTTTCAGCGCGACCCCGACTCGCTCGCCGGTTCGCTCAAGTCCGAGGAGCTGCGCCTCTACCGCCTCATCTGGCAGCGCGCCCTGGCCAGCCAGATGGAGGCCAAGGAGCTCGAGACGACGACGGTCGACCTCGCTGCCGATGGCTACGAGCTGCGGGCGTCGGCGACCCGGACGCTGTTCGACGGCTTTTCGCGGGTCTACACCGAGGGTCGTGACGATGCGTCGGCCGGCGGCGCGCGGGGCGGACCCTCGGACGACGCAGCGAACGGCCCCGCCGGCGGTACGGCGAATGGCGCCGATGACGAGGCCGAGGGCCGCCTCCCGCCCCTGGCCGAGGGCGACATCACGGCCGTCCAGGCGATCGAGCCGGCTCAGCACTTCACGGAGCCGCCGCCGCGCTTCACCGAGGCCTCGCTCATCAAGGCCCTCGAGGAGCACGGCATCGGACGGCCGTCGACGTACGCGGCCACGATCTCCACGATCGTCGACCGGGGTTACGTCCGGGTTGAGGAGCGGCGTCTGCGACCCGAGCCGGTCGCCGGCATCGTCACCGACCTCCTGGTCGAGCACTTCGGCGACTACGTCGACCTTGGCTTCACGGCCCGGATGGAGGACGAGCTCGACGAGGTCGCCCGCGGCGAGCGACCCTGGGTGCCGCTGCTCGAGGCGTTCTACCCACCCCTCCGCGATCGGGTCGACGAGGTTCGCAAGACGACCCGCCGGCGCGATTTCACGACCGAGGCGACCGACGAGGTCTGCTCGCTCGGCCACCCGATGGTCATCCGGCTCGGTCGGAACGGACGGTTCCTGGCCTGCTCGCTGTATCCGGAGCACAAGGAATCGCGGCCGCTGCCGGGCGAAGAGGAACCGGCACTGCCCGGGACCGGCACGCCCTGCCCGAAGTGCGGCGAGGGGGTGCTCGCCTCCAGGCGTGGCCGCTTCGGGCCGTTCGTCGGCTGCTCGCGCTATCCCGAGTGCGACTACATCCAGCGGGACGGCCCGCCGCCGCCGGACCAGCTCCCGTTCGAGGTGATCTGCCCGAAGAACGGCGACGGTCACCTGGTCGCGCGTCGCGCACGGCGGACGGGAAACGTCTTCTGGGGGTGCTCGGCCTACCCGAAGTGCGACTTCACGACCAACTTCGAGCCGCTCGGGGCGTTCCACGACGCCGACGACGGCCCGGTGGCGCGGCGCGACGCGGGCGCCCTGTGCCTGCGCTGCGGGGCCACCATCGAGCTGCCGGCCGGCGGTGCGCCGGTGGTCGGGTTGCGCCTCGCCGGCGGCCCGCCGGATCCGGCGGCCCTGGCCTCGAAGCGGCCGGCCCGGGCCGGTGGGGCGCGTGGCGCCGGACGGACCGGAACGCGACGCGCGGCCGGCGCCCGGGGTGCCTCGACCCGCAGCGCGGGATCGGGCGCCGGCGGGCGCAGGGCATCGGGCCGGGGCGGGGCGAACGGCACCACCCCCGCCGCGTGACGGCGGCGGGGCACTCCGGGCGCGCCCTCGAGCGCTTTCTCCGCAGCCTCGCCGCCCGTGACGCCTCGCCCCACACGATTCGCGCCTACCGCACGGCCGTCGGCACGTACCTGGCCTGGCTCGACGAGCGCGATGTCGACTGGCGCACGCCAACCCGGAGCCACCTCCGGGCGTACCTCGCCCGCCTCACCGCCACGACGGCACGGACGTCCGTGGCCCAGCGGCTCGCGGCGATCAGGGCGTTCCATCGGTTCGCGGCTCGATCGGCCCTGGCCGCCGGCGATCCGTGGGGCGCGATCTCGACGCCGCGGTTGCCTCGCCGCCTGCCCCGGGTCCTCGAGGTCGACCAGGTGGAGCGCCTCCTCGCCGCGGTCGACGATGAGCTCGTCCGGGCGACCGAGACCGACGCCCGGGCCTCGCGCGGCGGCGGCATTGCCACCGCGATCGCCCTGCGAGATCGGGCGCTCATCGAGACCGCGTACGCCGCAGGTCTCCGGATCAGCGAGCTCGCGTCGGCAGAGCTCGGGATGCTCGACCTGCGGCGGGGCGAGGTCCGGGTGATCGGCAAGGGGCGCAAGGAGCGGATCGGGCTGCTCGGCCGGCCGGCGATCCGGGCCCTCGCCACGTATCTCGACGAGGCCCGGCCGATCCTGCTGGCCGTCCGATCGTCGACCGGCCCGGATCCTGCGGCCGTGTTCCTCAACCACCGCGGCGACGGCATCGGGGTCCGTGGACTGCGCTACCGGATCGATCGGCTGTGTCGGGCCGCGGGATTGCCGGAGGGCGTCTCGCCGCACACCCTGCGGCATTCGTTCGCCACCCACCTGCTCGACGGTGGGGCCGACCTGCGGGTCGTCCAGGAGCTCCTCGGGCACGAGAGCCTGGCCACGACCCAGATCTACACCCACGTCTCGCCGACCCGCCTCCGGACCGCCTATCGCTCGGCCCATCCGCGGGCCCGCCGGGCCGACGGGGATCCGGCCGATCCGGATCCGGCCGACGGCGATACCCGGCTCCCGCCGCCCACGACCTCGGACCGGGCATGAACGGCGAGGGTGGGCGGGGTCGCTTCGTCAGGTCCGGCCTGGTCCGGGCGGGCCTGATCCTCTCGATCGCATTCCTGGTCTCGAGGGCGCTCGGCTACGTGCGGACGGTCGTGTTCGGGGCAACGTTCGGGACGGGTCCCGAGCTCGATGCCTTCTTCGCGGCATTCCGTGTCCCGGACCTCATCTTCCAGGTCGTGGCCGCCGGGGCGATGGGCTCGGCCCTCATCCCCGTCATTGCCGGGCTGTTCGCGACTGGCGAACGAGCGCACGCCTGGCGGGTCGTGGCGACGGTCGCCAACCTGCTCCTGGGGGCCATGGCGGTCCTGGCAGTGATCGCGTTCATCGGTGCACCCGTGCTGGTCCGGGCGCTCGCCCCGGGCTTCGACGAGCCCGCCCTCGCCCGGACGACGGAGCTGACCAGGATCATGCTCGCGGCGCCCGTGCTGCTGTCGCTCGGGGCGGTTGCGACGAGCGCCCTGAATGCGGAGAGCCGGTTCACCTCGGCCGCGATGGCGCCGATCGTCTACAACCTCGCGATGATCGTGGCGGCGGTCGTGCTCGGCCCGTCGCTCGGGGTCGCGGCCCTCGCCTGGGGCGTCGTGGCCGGGGCGGCGGGACACCTGCTGGTCCAGCTGCCGGCGCTCCTCGGCCTTGGCTTCCGGCCGGCGGTCCGAATCGATCTCGAGGACGCGGCGGCCCGCCGGGTCCTCGGTCTGCTCGCGCCACGGGCGCTCGGCCTCGGAGCATCGCAGATCACGTTCATCGTCATGACCGCCCTGGCCTCGTCGCTCGGCGAGGGCTCGATCTCGAGCTACACGATCGCCTTCTCGCTGCTGCAGATCCCGGTCGGCGTCATCGGCGTCCCCCTGGGGGTCGTCATCTTCCCGTCGATGTCGCGCGATCACGCCCTCGGGGCGGTCGAGACCTACGTCGCGATGGTCACCCGCTCGGTCCGGCTGCTCGTCTTCGCGATGGTCCCGATCGCGGCAATCGGGATCGCCCTGCGGGCGCCGGTGGTGGAACTTCTGTTCGGCTATGGCAAGTTCGACGCCGCCGCCGTCGAGCGGACCGCGGCCACGCTGGCCCTGTTCCTCATCGGCCTCCCGGCCCATGCCGCCATCGCCGTCCTGGCACGCGCGTTCTATGCCCGCCAGGACACGCGGACGCCGGTCGCGGCCGCACTCCTCGCCGTTGCCGTCAACACCCTGCTCGGGGTCGCCCTGGTCGGGCCGCTCGGCCTGCCGGGGCTGGCCCTCGCGATCGCGATCGCGGCCTGGATCGAGGCCGCTGTCCTCCTGGCGGCGCTCGGCCGGCGGGTCCCGACGTTCGAGCTGCCGGGCATTCTCCGCGTCCTCGCGGAGTCGATCGCCGCCGGAGCGGGTTCGGCGGTCGTCGCCGCGGCCGTCGCGACTGCCCTTGGCGGGATGCTCGCACCCGGCGCCGACAAGCTCGCGATTCTGGTTGGCGCGGCCATTGCGACCGTCGCCGGCGGCGCCACCTATGTCGGAGTCGCGGTCGCATTGCGGATCCCGGAGCTGCCTTCTATCGTCGGCCTCGTGACCGAGCAGATCCGGCGCGGGCGAGGGCGCGGATCGTGAGCCCCAGCGCGGGGCCCGGGGACGGGGCCGCCCGGAACGAAGCGCCCGCCCGGGACGCGGCCACTCGCGACCTTGCCGCCCGGGAAGGCGGGGCAGGCGATGCGCCGGGTACCGACGACACCACCTGGGACGCCTTCGTCCAGGCGGCCAGGCCGGCCTCCTATCTCCAGCTGGCAGCCTGGGCCAGGGTGAAGCGCTCGAACGGCTGGACGGCGACCCGGGTCGTCGCCCGGGCCCCGTCCGGGCCGATCGGGGCCCAGATCCTCCTCCGGCGCCCCGGCCCGCTGCCGTGGGCGTTCGGGTACGCACCGCGCGGCCCCGTCACCGCGACCTGGCAGCCCGACGCGATCGAGCCGTTCACGGCACGCGTCCGGGATGCGCTCGGCGCGGTCGGTCGCGTTTCCCACCTGCGGATCGACCCCGAGATCGAGCTCGACGGCCCTCTCGACACCGGAGGCGCACTTCGCGCGGCGCTCCAGGCGTGGGGCTGGCGCCCGGCAGCGCCCATCCAGCCGGCCTCGACCCGGCTCATCGACCTGACGGCCGACGAGCCGGCCCTGTGGAGCGACCTGCGCAAGAAATGGCGGCAGTACGTGAACCGAGCCAGGACCGGCGGGGTGACCGTCGAGGACGCCGGTGACGAGGCGCTCGGCACGTTCTACGAGATCTATCGCGAGACCGCCCGACGGGCCGGCTTCCTCATCCGGACCGAGGCGGCCTACCGCGATATCTGGGAGGCATACCGGCCCCAGGGCCTGGCCAGGCTGCTCATCGCCCGCCACCCGGACGGCGTGCCGGCGGCCGCGCTCTTCCTCGTCCGCTGCGGCGACCGGGTCGTGGAGCCCTATGGCGGCATGACCGCCGCCGGCGCCGAGTCCCGGGCCAACTACCTGCTGAAGTGGGAGGCCATCCGCTCGTCGCGCGAGGCCGGCGCCGCGATCTACGACCTGTGGGGCCTGGCGCATCCCGGGATCGCCCACTTCAAGGCCGGCTTCGGGGGCCGGGAGGTCCGATACATCGGGGCGTGGGACCTCGTCCTCGATCGCCTCGGGCGGTCGGTCTACGGCGTTGCCCAGCGCGGCCGGGTGTGGCTCGAACGCCGCCGCCACGGGCTCGGGCGGGGCGCGGCCACGGCGCCGGGAACGGGCGGCGACGGCGGCGACGGGGCGGGCAACGTGGCCGGCGACGCCTGATGGAGGTCCGGCCGGCGAACGCCCGCGAGCTCGAGGTCTGGGACGACCTCGTCGTGACGCCCGGCGGGGGCCACGTCTACCAGTCGATGGCCTGGGCTCGCCACCGGGCCGAGGCCGGCTGGCGGCCCCATCACCTCGTCGCGGCCGACGGCTCGGCGGCGCTGGTCCTGGAGCGGCGCTGGCCGGTCATCGGGGGCGGCAGCGCGTACCTGCCTCGCGGCCCCATCCCCGCCGGCGACGCGCCGGCGATGGCCCACCGGCTGGCGTCGTTCGGCGGCTGGCTGGCAGCGAACGGCATCGATGTCATCGCGTCCGACGCGGAGGTCGAGGCGGCGACCGGCTATCGGGATCTCCTCCGGGGGCAGGGTTTCCACCCGATCGAGGAGATCCAGCCGTCCCGCCACAAGCTCGCCCTCCCGCTCGGCCACGGGGCCGACGAGGCTTCGCTCATGGCCGGGCTGGCCAAGGCCACCCGGCAGCGGATCAGGGCGGCGGAGCGGGCGGGTACGGTCGTCATCCGGCACGACCGGTCCCGCGGCGCGGAAGGTGGTCCGGGCGAGGGCTTCGCGGCCCCGACCGGCGATTCCGACGACGCCCTCGACCAGTTCTACGACCTCCTTCTCGAGACCGGTGAGCGACGGCAGTTCACGTTCGGGCCGCGGGCAGGGTTCGTGGCCTGGTGGCGAGCCGCCCTCGACGCGGGTTGGCTCGTCCTGCTCGAGGCGCGCACGATGGATGGCGAGCCGCTCGCCGGCCTCGTCCTGTACCGACACGGCGGCCGGCTCAGCACGGTCCATTCGGGCGATCACGCGGCCACTCGACGCGCCCAGCCCGGGTCGCTCCACCTGCTCCGCTGGCGGGCCATCCAGCTCGCCCTCCGCGAGGGCTGCGCGGAGATGGACCTCGGCGGGGTCGATCTCCCGGGCGCACGCCGCCCGCCCGTGGAGGGCGAGCCGATGTACGGCCTGTACGAGCACAAGCGCTCGTTCGGGGCCACCTGGGTCGAGCTCAGCGGGGCCCATGAGCGCATCGTCCGGCCCCGCCGCTACGCACTCGGGCGTGCCGCGGCCCGACTCGCCCGGCTGGCCGGCCGACCGTGACCACGATCGCCGAGCGGATCGCCGCCGCGGAGCCGCCGGAACCACGTCCGCTCGGCGACCTCGTCGCCCGCCTCGACCGCGAGGGTTGGCTGGAGTCCGGCGCCCCCGGATCCTCGGCCGCGGGCCGCGGGATCCGTGGCTTGACCCACGATTCGCGCCAGGTCCGGCCGGGCTGGCTGTTCGTGGCCGTGCCCGGCGAGCACGCCGACGGCCACGCTTTCGTGAGCGCGGCGGGGGCCGCCGGGGCGGTGGCGGCGATCGTGGAGCGGCCCGTCGACAGCCCGATTCCCCAGGTCCTCGTGCGAAACGCCAGGGCCGCCCTCGCCAGTGCCGCGGGCTGGTGGTACGGCGACCCGTCAGCCGAGCTCGGGGTCATCGGGATCACCGGCACGGACGGCAAGACCACGACGAGCTTCCTCGCCACCGCGGCCCTCGAGGCGGGCGGGCTCCCCACCGGCATGCTCGGCACGGCGGCCCTCGAGGTCGGCGACCTGCGTGAGCCCAACCCGGAGCACGCCACCACCCCCGAGGCGCCGCGGCTCCAGGCGATCCTGCGGGCGATGACCGCGGCCGGCGACCGCGCGGCCGTCGTCGAAACGACCTCCCATGGCCTGGCCCTGGACCGAGTCGCCGGGATCCGCTACGACATCGCGATCCTCACCAACGTCACCCACGAGCACCTCGAGCTCCACGGCACGTGGGAGGCGTACCGCGACGCCAAGCGCTCCCTCTTCGAGCGGCTCGCCGTCGGACCGGCGAACCCGGCCAAGCCCCACCCCGGCTGGCCCCGGACGGGGATCGTCAACCTCGACGACCCGTCGGCCGCAGCCTTCGCCGAGGCCACCCGGCGGGCTGGGGCGCGGCTCCTGACCTACTCGGCGGACGTGGGCCGCTCCACGGCCGACGTCCGGGCGACCGAGATCCAGGTCGGTCGATGGGGCGGCGGGCTGCACGTCCGGTACCTCGCTCCGTCCGGGCGAGGCGATCTCTGGACGCCGCTCATCGGGCGGTTCAATGTCCAGAACCTGCTCGCCGTCGTCGCCCTCGGCGAGGCGATCGGGCTGGACCCGGCGGCCGTCCGTTCCGGGCTCGAATCGGTTGCCTCGATCCCCGGCCGGATGGAGCGCGTCGAGGCCGGCCAGCCGTTCGAGGTCATCGTCGACTATGCCCACACGCCGGCCTCGCTCGAGGGCGCGCTCGACGAGCTGGGCGCGCTCGCTCAGTCACGCGGCGGCGAGGTCATCGTCGTCTTCGGCTCGGCCGGCGAACGCGATACGCAGAAGCGGCCCGAGATGGGCCGGATCGCCGGCGAGCGCTGTGCCGTCGTGGTCATCACCGACGAGGACCCCCGCGGCGAGGACCGCGAAGCCATCCTCGCCGAGATCGCCGCCGGTGCGACTGCGGCGGGCAAGCAGGGCGGCCGCGACCTCCTGCTCGTCGCGGATCGGGGCGCCGCCATCCGGGCCGCGTTCGAGCGGGCACGTCCCGGCGATGTCGTGCTGCTCGCCGGCAAGGGCCATGAGACGACGATCCTCTACGCCGACGGCGCCATGCCCTGGGACGAGCGCGCCGAGGCATTCGCGGCGCTGGCCGAGCTCGGCTGGACGCCCGGCGCCTGATCAGGCACGGTCGGGCCGACGAGCGGGGAGCCGGCAGCCGCGCAGGGGCCCGCTGCTAGACTCGCAGCACGATGGTTGCCCCTCGAACGCGCGCCGACGTCGCCGCCGCCGACGCCCCACCGCCGACCGCGGTCCGGGCCCGGCGAGGCACGGGTCGTGCGCTGTCGAGAACGGCGACGACCCGCGACGCGACATCCCTCGACGTCCAGACCGCCCGGCTCCTCGCAGCGATCCGCATCCACTACCCGCAGGCCGACCTCTCGGGCGTGGAGCGGGCCGTGGCCATGGCGGCCGAGGCCCACGGCGACCAGCGCCGGGCCTCGGGCGAGCCGTACGTCACCCATCCCATCGCAGCCGCCGAGATCCTGGCCGAGCTGGGCATCGATCCCGTGGCCATCGAGGCGGCCGTGCTCCACGACGTCCCCGAAGACACCGAGTTCGCCCTGGCCGACATCGAGGAACGCTTCGGTGGCGAGGTCGCTCGACTTGTCGACGGCGTGACCAAGCTCGGCAAGTTCAGCACCCTCAGCCACGAGCAGCAGCAGGCCGAGAACATCCGGAAGATGTTCCTGGCGATGGCCGAGGACATCCGGGTCGTCCTCATCAAGCTCGCCGACCGCCTCCACAACATGCGAACCCTGGCCGCCCTGCCGATGGAGAAGCAGCTCCGGATCGCCCGCCAGACGCTCGAGATCTACGCCCCGCTGGCCGAGCGCCTGGGGATCTGGCAGGTCAAGTGGGAGCTCGAGGACCTGGCCTTCAAGACCCTCGAGCCGGAGCGCTTCCGCGAGCTGGCGAAGCTCCTCGACACCCGCCGCCGTGGCCGCGAGACGTTCATCGAGCGGGCCATCGCCGAGCTCGAGCCAAGGCTCCGCGACTCGGGCGTCGTCGCCGACCTTCAGGGTCGACCGAAGCACATCTACAGCATCTGGAAGAAGATGCAGCGGAAGTCGGCCGAGTTCGGCGAGATCTACGACGTCTACGCCATCCGGATCCTGGTCGACGAGGTCAAGGACTGCTACGCCGCCCTCGGTATCGTTCACGCCCTGTGGCGCCCGATCCCCAACCAGTTCGACGACTACATCGCCGTCCCCAAGAACAACCTCTACCAGTCGCTCCACACCGCGGTCATCGCCCTCGACGGCAAGCCCCTCGAGATCCAGATCCGGACCCATGCGATGCATGCCGTCTCGGAGGTCGGCATCGCCGCCCACTGGCGCTACAAGGAAGGCACCAAGTCGGACCGCGACTACGACGCCAAGCTGGCCTGGCTGCGCCAGCTCATGGACTGGCAGCGCGAGGTCAGCGACGCGACCGAGTTCGTCGAGGGCATCAAGCTCGACATCTTCCAGGACCAGGTCTTCGTCTTCACGCCCAAGGGCGAGATCAAGGACCTGCCCGCGAATTCGACGCCGCTCGACTTCGCCTACCGCATCCACACCGACGTCGGCCACCGGACGATCGGGGCCAAGGTCAACAACCGCCTCGTGCCCCTCGACTATCGCCTCAAGAACGGTGACATCGTCGAGATCGTCACGACCAAGGCCGAGCACGGCCCGTCGCGCGACTGGCTGAACCTCGTCCGGACCAGCCACGCCCGCGAGAAGATCCGCCAATGGTTCAAGCGCCAGGAGCGCGACGAGAACATCGTCCATGGGCGCGAATCGCTTGACCGCGAGCTCCGCCGCCTGGCCCGGACCTCGATGGCCGCGCTCGGCCAGGACCGGATCATGGAGGTCGCCCGCCAGCTCAACCACGATTCGCTCGACGACTTCCTGGCCGCCGTCGGCTACGGGGCGATCTCGGCCCAGTCGGTGGTCATGCGCCTCGGCGTCGTCGACGATGCCCAGCTGGCGCTGCCCACCGTCGCGCCCCAGGTCCAGCCGGCCAGGGCCGGCGGGGTCCGGGTCAAGGGCGTGGGGGACCTTCTCGTCCGGTTCGCCCGATGTTGTCACCCGATCCCGGGCGACCCGATCCAGGGCTTCATCACCCGGGGCAAGGGCGTCACGGTCCACCTCCGCTCGTGCCCCACGGTCATCAACGAGCGCGAGGTCAGCCGGCTCATCGAGGTCGAATGGGAAGCCGCACCGGCCCAGACCTACCCGATCGCGATCCGGGTGGAGGCCTACGATCGGACCGGCCTGCTCAGCGACATCACCCAGGTCGTGGCCGAAGCCAAGGTCAACATCCTCTCGGCCGCGGTCGCGGTGGGACCGGACCACGTGGCCGTCGTGCGGGCAACACTCCAGGTTGCGAGCGTGTCCCAGCTCGCCCGCGTCCTCGGCCGGATCGAGCAGCTGAAGGACGTCATCAGCGTCTCGCGGGACCTCGGCTAGCCCCGTCGATGGGGATCCGGCGTCCGTGACCGCTCCGGCGGGCCCGAACCACGCCGCGGATGTCGCGGGGGAGCTGACGTCGGTCGCAGATGCCGCGACCGGGCCACGCGCCCGGTTCAGACGACGTCTCGCGGGCGTCCTGGCGATCGCCGGCGTGGTCCAGACGATCCTGACCTTCGGGCTTGCCCGCTTCGGCGACCCGCGCTTCCGCCTGCCCGTCGACCTCGTGACGATCGGTGCGCTCGGGATCCTTCTCCTGTTCCCGATCATGGGCGCCCTGATCATCCAGCGCCGGCCGTTCACCCGGGTGCCGTGGCTCATGATCGCCGTCGGGCTCGGCATCGGGCTCGGGCTGTCGACGACGGCCTATGGCGTCAACGGCCTGCCTCCGGCAGGGCCTCTGCCGTTTGCGGTCGAGGCCCTCGTCATATCGCAGGTCTTCTTCGTGCCGTCACTCGCCGGCGCGACCGTCCTCATCCTGCTGCTCTTTCCCACCGATCGGCTGGTCGGCCCTCGCTGGCGGTACGTCGCCTGGCTCGCGTTCGCGGCGTCGGCGATCGATGTGGTCGGTGCCCTCAGCCGGCCCGACCTCAACCCGGAGATGCTGCCCGGCGTTCCCAACCCGATCGCGCCCGCCGGTTCTGCCGGTCTGGTTGACATCCTGTTCGTCGCCGCGAACCTGACCGCCAGCGCCACCCTCATCCTCGCGGCCGCCTCGCTCGTCGTCCGGTATCGCGGTGCCGGGAGCGTCGAGCGAGCCCAGATCCGGTGGCTGGCCCTGTTCGGGGTCCTGGCGGCTGTCGCCTTCAGCGTCACGATCGCGTCGACGGGTCCGCTCGGCGACACCGCGTTCGGCATCGGGATCCTGTGCATCGCCTGCATGCCGATCGGCATCGGCATCGCCATCACCCGCTACCGGCTCTACGACATCGATCGCCTGATCAACCGGGCGATCGTCTACGCCTTCCTCACCGCGATCCTCGCGGGCATCTTCGCCGCGGCCGCCGGTCTCTCGCAGCGCCTGTTCGTGGCGTTCACGGGCGAGACGTCCGACGCCGCCATCGTGGCCACGACCCTGGTCGTCGCTGCGCTCTACACGCCCCTCCGGACGTGGCTCGACGCGGTCGTCGATCGGCGCTTCAAGTACGAGCGGGCGCGGTTCGGCTCGTATCGCGACGAGCTCCAGAAGGCGCTCTCGCTCGTCGACGCCACGGCCGCCGCCGAGCGTCTCGCGAAGGAGATAGCCCGCGAGACCACGATCGCCGACGTGGCGGTCCTCGACGAGGGTGGCGCCCCGAGCGCGACCTTGGGTCAGTGGCCGATCGCCGAGGCGCAGAGGATCGCCATCCCAGGCGGTCACGGCGCGCTCTCGGCCGTTGCCATCGGCGGCGGCGCGGACCGATCTCGCCGCACCGAGGCGTGGCAGACCGAGATCGAGGAGATCGCGAGCCTGGCCGCGCGCACCGTCCGGCGCCGCGACGGCCGATAGACTTCGGGGGATGCGCACCTTCCGAGCGCCACGCGGCACGCGCGACCTCCTGCCCGGTGAAGCGGCCCGGTTCCTGCGTTTCGCCGAGATCGCCCGCGGGCTGACCGACCGCTACGGCTACCGGCCGATCGAGACCCCGCTCTTCGAGCAGGCCGCGGTCTTCGAGCGGGGCATCGGCGAGGTCACAGACGTCGTCGAAAAGGAGCTGTTCCGGATCGTGCCCCGGACCGAGGACGGCGAGTCCTGGGCCCTCCGGCCGGAGCCGACGGCCGGCATCGCCCGGGCCTACGTCCAGCACGGCCTGCGAACGTGGCCCCAGCCCGTCCGGCTGACGACGACCGGCCCGATGTTCCGGTATGACCGACCCCAGGCCGGGCGCTACCGCCAGTTCTGGCAGTTCGACGTCGAAGCCATCGGCGACGCCGGCCCCGCGATCGATGCCGAGATCATCGAGCTCGGGCTGCGCTTCTATGCCGAGGTTGGCGTCAAGGGCGCCGAGGTCCTGTTGAACTCGATCGGGGACCCCGCCTGCCGTCCGGCGTACCTCGATGCCCTCGTCGCCTACTACCGCGACCACGCCGCATCGCTGCCTCCGACAGAGCGCGACCGTCTCGAGCGGAATCCGCTCCGGCTGCTCGATTCGAAGGATCCGGCGATGGCCGCGATCAACGCCGCCGCACCCCGGATCGTCGACCACCTGTGCCAGGCCTGCGCCGAGCACCTCGCCGGCCTGCGGGCCCATCTCGACGCCCTCGGCGTCGGGTACCGGCTCGAGCCCGGGCTCGTGCGGGGCCTGGACTACTACACCCGGACGGCCATCGAGTTCTACGTCGCCGGGCGTGAGGGCCAGCAGCAGGCGCTCGGCGGCGGCGGCCGCTACGACGGCCTCATCGAGCTGCTCGGCGGGCAGCCCACGCCGGGGATCGGTTTCGGGCTGGGCCTCGATCGGGTGGCCCTGGTCCTCGACGAGCAGGCCGAGGGCGATCCGTCGGGTGCCGAGGCTGATGCCGCCGGCGGGCCGCCCGATGCACCCGACGCGGTCGTGGTTTCGGCGGATCCGGCCGACACCGTCGGCCGGCTCCGGACCGCGACGGAGCTCCGGGCCGCCGGCCTCCGGGCCCGGGCGGACCTGGGTCATCGCAAGCTCGGCCGCCAGCTCGAGTCGGCGGGCCGGGACGGCGCCCACTTCGCAGTCATCCTCGGCGACGAGCTGACCGACGGCCAGGTCCAGCTCCGCGATCTCAAGGCCGGGTCACAGCGGCTCGTCGGCGTGGCCGACCTGCCCCGCGAGCTGAAGCGCGGGACGAGCCAGCACCGCCACGGCACCCGCGATTCGAGCTAGGTCGCGGCGGTCGTCCGGTCGGCTCGTGCCCGGGACGACGACCAGCGCGCCGGACCCGTCGCGCCGCACCGGTCGCCCCCCGCTCCGTTGCCTGATGCCGCTGGCTCATGAGAATCGCGACAGCCGAGCGTGGCCGGGCGCGATTCCGGTCGAGCCGGTCGGTCGGCGGAGCGTGATTGGGCGCCGATCGATGCACCGGGCGCATCAGCGGCTCGGGCCGCGCGGTCGATGACGGCTCCGAGGATCGCGGGCCAGGTCCCGCGGTCAGCTCGGACCCGGAATGACCGCAAGGGCCTCGACTTCGACGCGGAAGGCCGGATTGACGAGACCCGCGACCTTGACGGCCGAGCTCGCCGGTGGGGCGTCGGCAGCGATGAACTCGTTCCGGACGCGCCGGAAGACATCGAGGTCGGCGAGGTCGGTCAGGAAGACCGTGATCTTGACGACGTCCTCGAACGCGGCGCCGGATGCGGCGAGCGCGGTCCGGAGGTTCTCGAAGACCTGGCGGACCTGGGCCAAGGGGTCATCCGCGCCGACGAGCTGCCCGTCCGCGTCGAGCGGGACCTGGCCAGACACGACGACCAACCGCCCGCTGAACTCGACCGCGTGGCTGTAGCCGTTCGTCGGAGGCAGGCCGTCCGGCCGCACGTGGTGGCGTCGCATCGATTTCCTCCTGCCTGCTCGGGGTGAGAGGGTAGCCGCCAACCGCCGTTCCTAGAGCGCGGCACGACGCACCCCTCCGGGCCTACGAGGCCAGGCGGGTTTGGCGCTCGATCCCTCCGGCCCGCGGCGGGCGGGCCGTACGCCAATACCGCCCTGGCTCGCGCGGCGGCTACGATACGCCGGCCATGATCGAAACCCCCAGCTCCGCGGCCAGCCTCGCCACCCCGTACCGGACCCACACCTGCGGCGCCCTCCGCGCATCCGACGCCGGCTCGCCCGCTCGCCTGGCGGGCTGGGTCCATCGGCGTCGCGACTACGGCAAGCTGACCTTCATCGACCTCCGCGACCGCCACGGGATCACCCAGGTCGTCGTCGACGCCGGCGATGCGCCAGAGGCCAGCGAGGTCGCGGCCCGGATGCGGCCGGAGTTCGTCGTCGCGTTCGAGGGCGAGGTGGCGCTGCGCCAGCCCGGGACCGAGAACGCCAAGCTCGAGACCGGCGCGGTGGAGCTCCAGGTCCGGACGGCCACGATCCTCAACGAGGCGAAGACGCCGCCGTTCTACATCAACGATCCGGACGCCCAGATTGACGAGACGCTGCGCCTCAAGTACCGCTACCTCGATCTCCGGCGCGAGGCGATGCAGCGCCGGCTCCTGCTCCGCAGCCGCCTGGTCCATGCGATCCGCGAGGTTCACCACGGGTCGGGCTTCGTCGAGGTGGAGACGCCCAACCTCATCAAGAGCACGCCCGAGGGCGCCCGCGACTTCATCGTCCCGTCGCGACTCCAGCCGGGCGAGGTCTACGCCCTGCCCCAGAGCCCCCAGCAGCTCAAGCAGCTGCTCATGGTCGCGGGGGTGGATCGCTACTTCCAGATCGCCCGCTGCTTCCGCGACGAGGACCTCCGGGGCGACCGCCAGCCGGAGTTCACCCAGCTGGACCTCGAGATGAGCTTCGTCGACGAGGCGACAGTCATGGACTTCGTGGAGCGGATGGCGATCGAGGTCAGCCGGGCCGTGGTGCCCGAGCGTGCTCTGCTCGCCACGCCGTTCCCGCGCTTCACCTACGCCGAGGCGATGGAGCGGTTCGGCTCGGACAAGCCCGACGTCCGATTCGCGATGGAGCTGGTGGACCTCGAGCCCGAGCTTCGGGGCACGGACGGCGCGGCGGCCTCCGGCTTCCGTGTCTTCGATGAGGCCCTTGCCGGTGGCGGTCGGGTCAAGGCCATCACCGTCCCTGGCCTGGCCGACGCCCCGCGCAGCCGGATCGACGAGCTGACCGAGGCTGCCAAGCGGTTCGGCGCCCGTGGCCTCGCGCACCTCTCGGTCGAGGCGAGTGGATCGATCAAGGGCCCGATCGTGAAGTTCCTCGGCGACGACCTCGCCGAGCGCCTCGCGGCCAGGGCCGGCGCCGCCCCCGGTGATCTCGTCCTCATCGTTGCGGACACGACCGCCGTCACGAACGACGTCCTCGGCCGGCTCCGAGCGGAGCTCGGGACGCAGCTCGGGCTGGCCGACCCGGACGTCCTCGCCTACGCCTGGGTCCATCGCTTTCCGATGTACCAGTGGGACGTGGAGAACGGCCGCTGGGACGCGACCCACAACCCGTTCTCGGGCGTCGTGCCCGAGGACGAGGTCCTCCTGACGACCGCGTCGGGCGATCCGGCCCTGCCGACGCCGGACGATCCTGCCGGTCGAGCGCGGGCGATGCAGTACGACATCGTCCTGAACGGCTGGGAGCTCGGTGGCGGGTCGGTCCGGATCTGGCGCCACGACCTGCTCGAGCGCAGCTTCGCCCTCCAGGGCTACACCCGGGAGCGGATGCAGAACATGTTCGGGGCGATGCTCGAGGCCTTCGAATACGGCGCCCCGCCCCACGGCGGGATCGCCCTCGGGATCGACCGCTGGGCGGCCCTGCTCTCGTACCAGGTGAACATCCGGGAGGTCATGGCCTTCCCGAAGACCCAGTCCGGAAGCGACCTCATGCTCGACGCCCCGTCCGAGCCCGACGCGGCCCAGTACGCCGAGCTCGGCCTCCGATTCGTCGGCGTCCCGACGCGGCCCAGCTGATGGGAACGGCGTCGGCCCGAGCCGGCTGACCGCACCCGCCCAGCTACCGGCGCCGTGTCCGGCCTGTACGACGCGATCGCGGCGAGGCCGCGGATCGCGGCCCTGCTCGGGGCCCTGTGCATCGCCTTCTCCGGGATCTTCTACCGCTACGCCGACGTCACGCCCTCGACCGTCACCGTCTTCCGCTGCCTGTATGGCCTGCCCGTCCTGATCCTCGTGGCCTGGATCGAGCATCGGCGCTACGGGCCGCTGCCGGCCCGGGCGATCCGCCTGGCGATCGTCGCGGGCGTCTTCTTCGCCGGCGACCTCCTGACCTGGCACCACGCGGTCGACGCGGTGGGCGCCGGGCTGGCGACGGTTCTCGGCAACCTCCAGGTGCTCGTCGTGGGGTTCGTGGCCTGGCTGGTCCTTGGCGAGCGACCGCCGCGCCCGGTCATCGCGGCCACGCCGGTCGTCCTCGCCGGGGCGGTCCTCATCTCGGGGGTCGTGGGGACCGGGGCGTACGGCGAGAACCCACCGCTCGGCGTGGGCCTGGGCCTCCTGACTGCGCTGTGCTACGCCGGCTACCTGCTGGTGATCCGGCGGGGCACCCACGACATCCGCCGGCCGGCCGGACCGGTCGCCGTGTCCACGGCCTCGACCATGGTGGTCGCGATCATCGCCGGGGTCGTGCTGGGTGATCTCGACCCGGTGCCGGCCTGGCCGAGCCACGGTTGGCTGGCCGTCCTGGGGCTGACCTCCCAGTCGATCGGCTATCTCCTCATCTCGATTTCGCTGCCGCGCCTGCCGGCCTCGGTCGTCTCGATCATCCTGCTGATCCAGCCGGTCGCGACGGTCATCCTCGCCCGCGGCCTGCTGGCCGAGGTGCCGTCGGCCGTCCAGCTGGGTGGCGTGGCCCTGATCATCGGCGGGATCGCCGTGGCCACGATCCCGGTTGGCCAGCTCCGCGACCGGGCCAGGGCGGCGCTGGGATGAGCGAGCCGGAGATCCTGGGCCCGCGACCGGGCACCCTCGAGGCCCGCACCTCGCTCGCACTCAAGATCATGGCGGCCGTTCACGGCTTCGCGGTCATCCTCGCGATGATTCCATCGCCGGACCCGACATCCTGGCTCCAGGCCGTGACGTTCGGCACCGTCACCGGGTTCGTGGTCGTCGTCTTCGTGGTCGAAGCGGTGGCCCTCGATCGGCGCCGGCCGTGGGCCTATGCCGCGGCCCGGCCGCTGCTCGTCGTGGTCGGCCTGGTCGGCGTCGGGTCGCTCCTCGTCGCCTCGGCCGAGGGCCGGATCCGGGTGCCGTTCGACCTCGGCCTCGCGGCCTGGGCCTGGCTCGGGGTGGCCGACATCCGGCAGTCGCCGCGCCGCGATCGTCGCAGCGTCGCGACCGTCGTCGTCGCCGCGGTCCTGCTGGCCGTCCCGCTGACCGGCTCGTCCGTGTTCGGCTGGGGCGGTCTCCTCGATGTCCAGCAGGACGACCTCCGGGCGACGCTCGAGGTCGATTGCGGCGCGCCCGGCGTCGGGACGCCGCCATCGATCGGCGTGGCCTACGACTGGGCGTGGCAGCGCGGCAGCCCGTTCCCGAGCGGCAGTGACGTCGTGGTCATCGGCTGGGCCGGCGACGACGGCCTGGGCCGGCCGCTGTACCTCCTGGGTGACGACCCGCCGTCCGGGGCCGGCATCATGTCCGGCCGCCAGGTCGACCCGAGCGCCACGATGGCCCGTGCGGTCGAGGCGGAATCGGAAGTCTCATGGCACTGGGGGATCGAGCTCGCGGAACAGGCCTTCGCGCCCGGCGCGATCCGGGCCGAGCTGGTCCGGACGCGGGCGGACCAGCCGCAGCCCGAGCCGCTGACGATCACCGCGACCTACATCCACCTGGGGATATGGCGGCAGGACACCGCCGCGGTCACGTGCTCGTGGTAGGTCGTCGCCGCGCTACTCGGTGACCTCGGCCGGCTCGTCGCGTGCGAGGGTCGGGCCGCGGAGGGGCGCCTCCTCGGGCGTCGCGGCGGCGGCGGCGCCCCACTCGTGGGCGTGGGGCGCGGCGGGCTCGGACGGGCCCTCGTAGGGCGGCAGCTGGTCGCGGGGCGTCGCCCCATCGATGACCGTGCCGGGATCGCCGAGGTCGACCGGGCGAGCCTCGATCGACCCGCCTTCGACGAGGGCCGCGAGGAGGTCGTCCGGCATGAGCGTCGGGGACAGGGCCCGGAACGCGGCCAGGCCGCCCAGCGGCAGCAACACTGGCCAGCCGGCCTCGCCGCGGAAGGCCGGGCGGAGGAGCCGTTCGCGATCCACGCCGTGAGCCTCGATGAGCGATGTCACCGTCTCGGGGCCGGCCCAGCACAGCCGCGCTGGCCAGATCAGGGCGGCGTCCGTATCGCTGATCTCCGCGATGGCGAGCTCGATGGCCCGGACGATCTGGGCGACCGGGCCGCCCTCGTGCGGGGCGGGGGCGCCGAGGGTCACGGGCGCGCCGGCGAGGGCCAGGGCGACGGTCCCGTCCGGGTCCGGGGCGACGACGACGATGGGCGTAGCGCCGCCGGCCCACGCCGAATCGGCGATCCGGCGAACGCGGGCCACGCCGGCGGCGTCGGCGAGGGCGGATTCGATCGAGGCAGCCAGGATGACGGCGGCGACGGTCACGGCCCGATGCTAGCAGGCCATCCGGCTCGCATCCGGCGCTGCTGCAGGCGGCCGTCATGTGGCCCCGGTCGCGGACGATCGGCGCCGGCGGTCCTGGTCCGGCCATCGAGGGGGGTCGCGACACGACGATCGGCACTGGCGGTCCGGCGACGGCGTGCCGATCCTCCCGGAAGGAGGGTCCGACCGTGGGTACGCAGTTCGTGGTCCAGATCGAGAACCATCCGGGGGCGCTGGCCCGGTTCGCCCACGCCCTCGCCGAACGAGGCGTGAACATCGTCCACTGCGCCGCCGGCGGCGCGGGCACCGTCGGCTACGCCATCGTCGAGACCGAGGATGACGATTCCGCGCGCGCCGTCCTGCGGTCGATCGGGCTGCCGTTCGTCGAGGGCCACTCGATCACGGTCGAGCTCGAGGACCGGCCCGGAGCGCTGGCCGAGGCCACCGAGCGCCTGGCCGCCGCCGGGATCGGGATCCGCGGCCTGCTCATCGTGGGTCGCCGGGATGGCGTGGTCCACGTCGCGATCACGACCGATGACGAGGTCGGCGCCAAGGAGCTCCTGAACCCGACGCTCGTCCCAGCCTGACCGCGGGAGTCCACGCGGCCACCGACGCACGACGCGCGCGCCGCGACGCCACGACGCCCGCGACAGAACACGCGATCCCGCCAGGCCCGAGCTACCACGACGCCCGTGACCTCACGGCGCCGGGCAGCCGGTCGCGGTGCGTGTGCGACAATCGGGCCTCCCATGGCCGATCCCATCCGCTCCACGCTGCCCGGCTCCGTTGACCTCGCCGCCCCTGACGAGCGGCAGGGCCACGGCCACGCGCCCGGCAGCGTCGCCCGCGACGACCTTCGCGACGTCGCGATCGTGGCCCACGTCGACCACGGCAAGACCACCCTCGTCGACGCGATGCTCCGCCAGACCGGCACGTTCCGGGCCAACGAAGCCGTCGTGGACCGGGTCATGGATTCGATGGACCTGGAGCGGGAGAAGGGGATCACGATCCTCGCCAAGCAGACGACGGTCGACCACGACGGCGTCCGCCTCAACATCGTCGACACGCCGGGCCATGCCGACTTCGGCGGCGAGGTCGAGCGCTCGCTCCTCATGGTCGACAGCGTCCTCCTCCTGGTCGACGCGGCCGAGGGACCGCTGCCCCAGACCCGCTACGTCCTCCAGAAGGCGATGGCCCGCCGCCTGCCGGTCGTTGTGGCCCTCAACAAGATCGACCGTGGCGACGCCCGCCCGGCCGAGGTCCTCGACGCGGTCTACGAGCTGTTCATCAACCTCGGCGCCGACGACGACCAGATCGACTTCCCGGTGGTCTACACGAACGCGAAGCTGGGCACGGCGACGCTCGATCTCGCCGTTCCCGGCACGGACCTCCGGCCGCTCCTCGACCTCCTCGTCCGGGTCACCCCGCCGCCTCGCCACGTGCCCGGCCACCCGCTCCAGCTCCTCGTCACGAACCTCTCGGCCAACGACTACGTCGGGCGGATGGCCGTGGGGCGGATCCGGAACGGCGCGATTCGCGTCGGCCAGCGGATCGTCGTCGTCCGCGAGGAGGCAGACGACACGGCCGGGGCCGTTGAACCGGGCCGGACCGTGACCCTGACAGGGACGGTGACCAGCCTCCAGACGGCCCACGGCATCGAGCGCGTCGACATCGAGAGCGCCTCGGCCGGCGAGATCGTGTCGGTTGCCGGGCTGCCCGACGTCACGATCGGCGACACGATCACCGACCCGGCCGACCCGCGGCCGCTGCCGCGCCTGGACGTCGACGCCCCGACCCTCCGGATGACGTTCGGGGTCAATACCTCGCCGCTCGCCGGACGGGAGGGGAAGTACGTCACGTCGCGCCAGATCAAGGCTCGCCTCGAGCGGGAAGTCCTCGGCAACGTCTCGATCGAGGTCTACCCGACCGAATCGGGCGACACCTTCGAGGTTCGCGGCCGCGGCGAGCTCCAGCTGGCCGTCCTCATCGAGCAGATGCGCCGCGAAGGCTACGAGGTCACCGTTTCGCGCCCGGAGGTCATCCTGCGCGAGGTCGACGGCCAGGTCCAGGAGCCGTACGAACGGATCACCATCGACATCCCGCCCGACTACATCGGCGAGGTCCAGGCCGCGATCGCGAACCGCAAGGGCCGCCTGGAGCAGATGACGACCGATGCCGACGGGCGGGTCCGGATGGAGTTCGTCCTGCCGGTTCGCGGGCTCATCGGCTACCGCGGCCAGCTCCTCACCGACACCCGCGGCACGGCGCTGCTGCACCAGATCGGCGAGGGCTACGGGCCGTGGGCCGGCGAGGTGACCCACCGGACCGCCGGGGTGCTCGTGAGCGACCGGACCGGCACGTCCAATGCCTACGGCCTGTTCAACCTCCAGGAGCGTTCGGAGCTGTTCATCGGGGCCGGCGTCGAGGTCTACGAGGGCATGATCGTGGGCGAGAACGCCCGGTCCGGCGACATGGACGTCAACCCGACCAAGGAGAAGAAGCTCACCAACATCCGGACCCACGCCCATGACGAGGCGCTGCGGCTGACGCCGCCCCGACCGATGACCCTCGAATCGGCGATCGAGCTCATCGCCGCCGATGAGCTCGTGGAGGTCACGCCATCATCGATCCGGCTCCGGAAGCGGCTGCTGGCCAAGCACGAGCGGGAGCGCGAGCGCGGCCGCGAGTACGACCGGAGCCGGGCCGAGGCGTAGTCCCCTTCCGGGGCGTGGGCGCCTCTGGCGCTACTCGCTCGGCGCGCAGGCCGGGACGCGCTCGGGCTCGACGGCCCCGGTGCTGTCGGGCGCGCCACCCGACGTCGTCATCGACAGGTCCGCCTCGATCACGATCCGGGTGCGACCTTCACCCACGGTCACGCTCCGGATGAGGGCGCAGGTATCGGTGTAGAGCTCGATGACGACCGGGTCGGGCTTGCCGTCCTTGATGTCCATCACCTGCTTGGCCGTCTGCAGGATGCCGCTCCTGGCCGGGATGAGGAGATCGCGGTCGGGCGTCCCCGCGCTCGCGACGATCACCTTCAGCCGGACCGGGAGATCGCCGGCGTTCCGGACGGCGATCGAGAACTTCGCCTCGCCGGGAGCGGTCCCGCAGGCGCTGACGATGACGAAGACGAGGCCGAGGGCGATGACCCGCGGCAGCCTTGGATGCGGCCGGAGCCTGCCGAACGCCCCCGGGACGTTGCGGTGCACGGCGGGAGCCTAGCACTCGAATCGCGGCCCCGGAGGGCCTCGGCGCCGCGAATCCAGCGCTCGTGGTGCGGTGTCGCACCGTGCGAGCGAGCATGTCCGGGGTAGAGTGGCGCCCGATGGAGGCGTCCCGACCGAACGCGCCGACCGCGTTGAACGCCGTGACCGGCCTGGCCGACCGCGAACGCGTCCGGGCCTTCGACCTCGCCGCCGGGCTCGCCGTCTTCTTCATGATCCTCGTCCACGTCCTGTGGCACTGGGGCGCCCAGCCCACCTGGACGACCCCGATCGGCGAGGCGATCAGCTACGCAGCCGGCCCGACGGCCGCCCCGGTCTTCGTCTTCCTGATGGGCGCGTCGCTCGGGGCGGCGCCACGATCCTCCTTTCGATCGCTGGCCGCCCGGGGCCTGTGGCTCGTCTTCCTGGGCTACGTCCTGAACCTCCTTCGTGGCGTGATCCCGGCCTCGCTGGGCCTGGCGAGCGGCGTCATCACCGAGGAGCAGGTCTATCCGTACACCCTGTGGTGGCTCGGGACGACGGTCGATCTCCATCACATGGTCGGGCTGACGCTGGTTGCCATCGCCGCCCTGCGGGTCAGGTCCGAGCCGGGCTGGATCTGGCTGGGCCTGGCTGGCCTGCTGGTCCTGGTCGCCCCGTGGCTCCGGACGATCGCGGTCGGGAACCCCGTCCTCGATGCGCCCCTCACCCCGTTCATCGGCTCGGCGCCCAACGTCTACTACGCGGTCGTCCCTTGGCTGGCGTATCCGCTCGGCGGCGCGGTCTTCGGGGCGATCATCACCCGGGCGGTTGATCGGCCGGCCGTCTTCCGGCGGGCCGCGGTGGTCGGGGCGGTCCTCATCGCGGTCGGCTGCGGGCTCATCCTCGTGCAGCGACCGGGCTTCGACGTGTACACCTACTGGCGGCAGCCGGCGTCGTTCGCCGTCGCGATCTTCGGGGTGATCCTGGTCTGGCTCGCCGCATGCGACCTCGTCACCCGCTGGCCGGTGCTCGACCGGCGCCTCGGCATCGTGTACGGCTGGAGCCGGCGGGTCATCGCCATGTACTTCAGCCACTGGATCATCGTCGGCTGGGGTGTGGGCCTGGTCGGATTCCGGGCCCTGGACCTCGGCGGGGTCCTCGTCGCGATGGTCGCGGCGGTCGTTGCCACGAGCTACCTGTCGCGCTACGCGGTCAAGCTCGAGAGCAGCTGGTGGCGTCGAACGCCCAGCGAGGACGATCGCAGCGGCGTCCGGGAGGCGAGGGTCGCCTGATCCGGGACGTGCGGCCGCCACCAGGGCGGACGGCGGGCAGGTCGGCACTCCTCGCCGCGGCGGCGTCCTGTCGCTCGCCGGCTGCGCCCCCGTCGATCGCTGACCGAGATTTCGATCATCCGACGAAGCTCGCGCCCGCCGAGTGGCGAGTCACGGACCCTGGGCGTCGGTTGCCCGAAATCTCCGTCGCGCGACGGCCGAAGCCGCTACCGCGGGGAGGCCGCCCAGCCTCCTTCGTCGGATGTGGGAATAACGCGACAGACGGCGAGGACGGCCACCTCCGCAGGTGCAACAAACGGGCGTTTGCGTGGACGAGTCCGCCGCGGTGAACGAGGCCCCGGTCAGCTGACGCGGGGACGAGGTCGGTCGGGCCTACAATCGACCCGATGCCGATCTACCTCGACCACGCCGCAACGACGCCCCTCCGGCCCGAGGCCCTCGAGGCCATGCTCCCGTACCTCGGTGCCGAGTTCGGGAACCCGAGCTCGCCCCACGCCTGGGGACGCCGGGCCCGGGCGGCACTCGACGAGGCCCACGAGCGAATTGCGGCTGCGCTCGGCTGCGGGCCCCGCGAGATCGTCCTCACGAGCGGCGGCACGGAGTCGCTCAACCTCGCCCTCAAGGGCGCCGCCTGGGCCGGCAAGGCCAGGGGTCATCGAATCCTCACCACGCGGGTCGAGCATCACGCCGTGCTCCACCCGCTCCAGCACCTCGAGAAGTTCGGCTTCGAGGTCGTCGAGCTGCCGGTCGACCGATACGGCCGGATCGACCCGGACGACGTCGAGGCCGCGCTGACCGACCGGACGATCCTCGTCGCCATCGGCCATGCCAACAACGAGGTCGGCACGGTCCAGCCGATCGCCGAGATCGTGCGGCGCGTCCGGGCGAGCGGACCCCGGGGCTGCCTCGTGGCGGTCGATGCGGTCGCCTCGGCGCCGTATCTCAGGGTCGAGGTCGACGAGCTCGGGGCCGACCTCGTCGCGATTGCCGGCCACAAGCTCGAGGGCCCCAAGGGCATCGGTGCGCTGTACGTCCGGGCGGGAACCCACATCCTCGGCCAGCAGCACGGCGGGACCCAGGAGCGCCACCGGCGAGCGGGCACGGAGGACGTGGCCGGGGCGGTCGGGATGGGGGTCGCCGTCCAGCTGGCCGTCGCCGAGCGCGAGGCGACGGCGCGGCGCCTCCGGCGGGCCCGCGACCGCCTGGTCTCGGCCCTGACCGGGATGGCCGGGGTCGAGCTCACCGGCCACCCCCGGGACCGGCTCCCGGGCCTCGTCTCGATCGTCGTCCGCGACGTCGAGGGCGCGTCGGTGGTCGTGAAGCTCGATCTCGAGGGTGTCGCTGCGTCCGTGGGGTCGGCCTGCACCACCGGCTCGGCCGAGCCGTCCCACGTCCTGACCGCGATGGGCTATCCCGAGGACGAGGCCCGCGGCGCGCTGCGCTTCTCGTTGGGTCGCACCACGGCCGACGCGGACATCGATACGGTCCTGGAGGTCGTCCCGCGGATCGTCGCCGGCGCACGGGCCGCGGCGGCGGCGATCGCCGCCGAGCGGAGGGCCCTCGCGCCGGCCACGGCGACAGCCACGGCCACCGCCGGCGCTCCCGATCGATTCCCCGGCCCGGGCTCGGTGGTCGCCGGGTGAGCGGTCCGGGCCGCGTCCTGGTGGCGATGTCCGGTGGGGTCGACTCCTCGGTCGCGGCCGCGCTCCTGGCCCGGGAGGGCCACCAGGTCGTGGGCGTCTGGATGCGTCTCCACGACGTGGCGGACACGATCTCGGAGTTCAAGAAGAGCTGCTGCTCGCTGGACGCGGCGGAGGACGCCCGGCGCGTTGCCGCCCAGCTCGACATCCCGTTCTACGTCATGAACCTCGAGCGCGAGTTCGATGCGGGCGTCCTTTCGCCGTTCGTGGCCGCCTACCTGGAAGGCACAACGCCCAGCCCGTGCGTCGACTGCAATACCACCGTCAAGTTCGGGGCGCTGCTCGGCCGGGCTCGCCACCTCTACGACTGCGAGGCGGTCGCGACCGGGCACTATGCCCGCAGGGTCGTGGGAGCGGACGGCCGGGCGCGGCTCCTCCGGGCGCGTGACGAGGACAAGGACCAGACGTACTTCCTGTATGGCCTCCGGCAGGACCAGCTCCGCGACGCGCGGTTCCCGCTCGGGGAGCTGACGAAGCCCGAGGTTCGCGCGGTCGCACGCGACCTGGGCCTCGCGACGGCCGACAAGCCCGAGAGCCAGGGCATCTGCTTCATCCCCGACGGCGACGTCCGGGGTGCGCTCCAGGCGCGGGCCGGCTGGACGCCGGAACCGGGGCCGGTCCTCGATGCCGACGGGGCGAGAGTGGGGGACCACGGCGGGGCCGCCGGCTACACGCCCGGGCAGCGCCAGGGCCTGGGGATCGCCCTTGGAGCGCCGCGGTACGTGTCGCGGGTCGATCCGGTCACGAACACGATCACCCTCGGCCGGCGCGAGGACCTCGAGACGACGTCGTTCACGATCGACGACGTCGGGTTCATCGACGACGCCGCGCCCAGCACCCGGTCGGGGGGCTTCCGCGCCGCCGTCAGGATTCGTCACCGGGCCGTCCCGATCGGGGCGACCATCCGGCCGGACGAGGGCGGGCAGCCCGACCGGGGCGGGCGCTGGCTGGTGGAGACGGACGAACCGGTCTGGGCGATCGCCCCTGGCCAGGCCGCTGTCCTCTATGACGGCGAGGCCTGCCTCGGCGGCGGCCGGATCGCGCGCGTGGCCCACCCTGCCACCCGCCCGGCGACGTCGGCCGACCGCGCGGCAATGTCGACCGATCGCCCCGGGACCAAGCCCCGGCGGGACCGGGTGCCCGTGGCGTGACGCTTGGACCGGCGCCGGTCCTGGCGCTCCTGGTCGGCATCTTCCACGTGTCGATCTACGTGCTCATCCGGGGTCGGGCGGAGCAGCGCGTCCCGATCCTGATCCTCGCCGCGTTCCTGGGCGCCTGGGCCGGTGACGGCCTCGCGGGCCGCCTCGGCGGCGACCCGCTCAGGATCGGCGACTTCCATCTCATCGGCGCCTCGCTGTGCGCCTGGGTCGGGATCGCGGTGGTCGCGATCGTCGCCGTCCTCGGCCCGCGCGATGGCACGCGTACGCCCGACGCCCATCCCGGTGGTGGGACGCGCGATACTGCAGCCTGACATGGTCATGCGCCAGGCTCGCGCCGCCCTCGAGAAGGCCACCGGCCGGCGACCGCCTGGGGCCGGAGAGCCGGGCGGCCCGGATCCGTCGCAATTCATGCGGGGCGTGGCGATCGGCGCCCTGGTGGGCGCTGCCATCGCCGGCTCGACGCTCTGGCAGCGTCGCCGCCTCCGTGGCCGGATCCGGCGCGAGTTCCGCGAAGAAGGCGGCTCGAGCAAGGCCTGAGGCGGCCTCGGCCTGACCGGGCGGCCCGGCGGGGAGGCCTGCCTCGGCTACCATTCAGGCCGATGGCCATCCCCACCTTCGAGCGCGATCCCCGGATCGCGCCGTTGCCTGCCGCCGAGATCCGGCGCCGCTTCGTCGAGTTCTTCGCCGAGCGCGGCCACGCCGTCGTGCCCAGCGCCAGCCTGGTCCCGGGCGGCGACCAGACGCTCCTGTTCACCAACTCGGGGATGGTCCAGTTCAAGGACGCCCTCACCGGGGCCGAGCAGCGCAGCTACAACCGCGCCGTCGACTACCAGCGCTGCCTCCGGGTCGCCGGCAAGCACAACGACTTCGAGGAGGTGGGCCGAACCCCCCGCCATCACACCTTCTTCGAGATGCTCGGCAACTTCAGCTTCGGCGACTACTTCAAGCTCGATGCGATCCGGTTCGCCTGGGCCTTCCTGACCCGCGACCTCGGCATCCCCGGCGACCGCCTCGCCGCGACCGTCTACTCGACCGACGACGACGCCTACGCGATCTGGCGCGACGAGATCGGCCTCCCGCCGGAGCGGATCGCCCGCTGGGGTGATTTCCCCAACGGTGACGAGAAGAACTGGTGGCGGATGGCCGATATCGGCCCGTGCGGGCCGTGCTCCGAGATCCACTACGACCGGGGCGCCGAGTTCTCCGAGGGCGACTTCTGCGTCCCCGACCACTCGGAGCATTGTCCCCGCTGGCTCGAGATCTGGAACCTCGTCTTCATGCAGTACGAGCTCCACCCGGACCGGAGCCTCACGCCACTGCCGGCCCCCGGCGTCGACACCGGCATGGGCCTCGAGCGCCTGGCCAGCGTCGTCCAGCAGGTCCCGTCCAACTACGACACCGACCTGTTCACCCCGATCCACGCTCGCCTCCGCGAGCTCCTCGGCCACGATCCGGACGGCTTCGAGGCCGAGCGGTTCAGCTACCAGGTCATCGCCGATCACTCCCGAGCAGCCGCATTCCTCATCGGCGACGGGGTTCTGCCCTCGAACGAGGGCCGTGGCTACGTCCTGCGCCGGATCGTCCGGCGCGCGGTCCGGCACGGCCGGCTCCTGGGCCGCCGCGAGCCGTTCCTGGCCGAGACCGCGGCGGTGGTCATCGAGACCATGGCTCAGGCCTACCCGCACCTCGAGGAGCGGCGGACCGAGATCCTCGGCGCGATCGCCCGCGAGGAGGCCCAGTTCGTCCGGACGCTCCAGGCTGGCACGGACATCCTCGAGGAGGCGCTCATCCCGCTGACCTCGAACGAGCGGGTGGTCGGACAGCGGCCCGAAGACCTCGGCCCGGATGTTCCCAGGCTCCCCGGCGAGGTCGCCTTCAAGCTCCACGACACGTTCGGCTTCCCGATCGACCTGACGGTCGAGCTGGCGGCCGAGTACGGCGTCGGCGTCGATCGCGAAGGCTTCGAAGGGGCGCTCGCCGAGCAGCGCGACCGCTCGCGCAGCGGCAAGAAGGCCGAGCTGGCCCGCCACGCCGAGTTGGCCTCGCTCTACCAGTCGATCCAGGGCCGCTCGGGCGACACCGAGTTCCTGGGCTACGAGACGACGACCGTGCCGGACGCCAGGGTCGTGGCCATCCTCCGCGACGGGGTTGAGTACGAGACGCTCGAGGCGAAGGCCGACGAGGAGCTCCGGACCGAGGCCTCGGCCGCGGCCGAGGTGATCCTCGACCGGACGCCGTTCTACGGCGAGGGCGGCGGCCAGATCGGGGATCGCGGGGTGCTCCGGGCGGGCGGCGCCGGCGGGACCATCGTCTTCGAGGTCGAGGACACCCAGAAGCCGGTCGGGGGCCTGTTCGTCCATCGAGGCGCGCTCAAGGGCCGACTGGCGGTCGGCGAGACCGTCTCGGCGGAGGTCGACGCCGAGCGGCGGGCCCACACGATGCGCAATCACACCGGCACGCACCTCCTCCATCGGGCGCTCCGGAACGTGGTCGGCGACCGCGCCCGCCAGGCCGGCTCGCTGGTCACGCCCGACTACCTCCGCTTCGACTACCCGCTCGACCGGGCGCTGACCGACGACGAGGTGCGGGCCATCGAGGACGAGGTCCGGCGCATCATCCGCGAGGACCGGCCCGTCTCCATCGTGTTCATGGGCATGCAGGACGCCATCAATGCCGGCGCGGACGCCTTCTTCGACGAGAAGTACGGCGAGACCGTCCGCACCATCCGGGTCGAGGACTACAGCTTCGAGCTGTGCGGCGGGACCCACTGCCGGGCGTCCGGGCAGATCGGGTCGTTCGTCATCACCTCGGACCGGAGCATCGGCTCGGGGATGCGCCGGATCGAGGCGCTGACCGGCGCGGGGGCGGACGCTCATCTCCGAACGCGGTCCGAGGTCCTCGAGGGCCTGCTCGCGACCCTGGCGGCCCAGACCGTTGACCAGATCCCGTCACGGGTCGCGGCCCTCCAGGACGAGCTTCGCGAGGCGAAGCGTCGCCTGAAGGCGGGTGCCGGCAGCGGCGGGATCCCGAAGGCCGGCGAGATCGCCGCGCGAGCCACGGAGGTCGCCCCCGGGGTCCGGCTGGCGGCGCTCGCCGCGCCGTTCGAGTCGATGGATGCCCTGAAGCGGGTCGCCAAGGACGTGACCGCGGCGCTGGGGAGCGGCGTCGTCGCCCTGGCCCTTGACGCCGACGAGCCGCAGCTGTTCGTGACCGTCTCGGATGACCTCGTGGCGCGCGGCATCGCGGCCGGTGACCTCGTGCGGGCGGCGATGCCGGCCGTCGACGGCAAGGGCGGCGGCCGCCCCGAGATGGCCCAGGGCAAGGGCACCCGCCGCGACGGCCTGGTCGAGGCCATGACGGCGCTCGAGGCCGCGCTCCGGGCCGCCACCGGCGAGGGCCGATGACGATCGAGCAGCTCGCCGGCTGGTCGGCGATCGTCGCCGCGGTCGCAACCGTCGTCGGAGCCGTCTTCCTCGGCCTGTTCTTCAGCCGCGGCCAGCCTTGGGGCACCTGGAACGACGTGGCGAGCATCGTCCTGATGCTGGCCACCATCCCGGTGGCGCTCGTCATCGGGACGATCCTGTCGGAGAACGAGTCGACGATCGCCGTGGCGGTCACCGCGGTCGGGATCGTCGGGATGGTCGGTGCGGCCCTGGCCCAGGTGCTCCTCGTGGCCCGCATCCGAACGTACGAACAGCTGCTCCCGTGGACCCTCGGCTTCGGGGCGGTGGTCGGTCTCTGGTATCTCAAGGCAGCCTATCTGTCCGCCGCGACGAGCTCGCTCGGGCAGCCGCTGCCGATCCTCATGTTCCTCGCCGGGATCGGCTTCATCGCCATCGGGTACGGCTTCTACCGGGGTGGCCAGAAGGATCCGATTGCCGCGATCGGCGGGGTCGTCCTCGTGGTCGCCTCGCCCATCTTCCTCACCTGGCTCGGCCTCGACCTCGTGGCCGGCCGCCTCGTGGTCCCGTCGTGGAACGCGTGAGCTCGATGGCCATGCTCCGCCGGATCTGGCAGCGCAGCGGCGACGAGGAGGCCCTCACCGCGTGCACCGCCCTCGACATCGGGACCGAGTTCGCGAAGGCCCTTGTCTTCGAGATCGACGACGCCGGCAAGGGCAGGGTCAAGGGCGTCGGCCGGAAGCGCCAGGGCCTGAGCCACATGCAGTCGGGCACGGTGGCCGACATCAGCGCCGTCGTCGACAACTGCTCGGTGGCGCTCCAGGAGGCCGAGGAGATGGCCGGGTTCCGGCCGTCCCAGGTCGTCATCGGCATCGCCGGCGAGCTCGTCAAGGGCTTCACCACGGCCCACTCGCAGGAGCGGTCCCGGGCGGACATCCCGATCACGGAGGTCGAGCTCCAGAAGCTCATCGAGGGTGTCCAGCGCGAATCGTTGCGCGAGGCGCAACGCTCCATCACCTGGGAGACGGGCCTGGCCAACGTCGACGTCCGGCTTGTCCACGCCGCCGTGGTGGGCGCCTGGATCGACGGCTATGCCGTCACCAACCCGATCGGCTTCCAGGGCCGGCACGTGAAGATCGCGATCTTCGACGCCTTCGCCCCGCTCGTGCACCTCGGGGCTCTCCAGAGTGTCGCCGCCAAGCTCGATCTCGAGCTCGTCGAGGTCGTCGCCGAGCCGTACGCCGTGGCCCGCGTCCTCAACGCCGACCAGGTGAAGCAGGGTGGGGCGCTGTTCATCGATGTCGGCGGCGGGACGACCGACGTGGCCCTCGTCCGGCAGGGTGGAATCGAGGGGACCCGGATGTTCGCCCTCGGCGGGCGGGCGTTCACGAAGTCGATCGCCGATCGCCTGGAGCTGCCGTTCCCGCGGGCCGAGGCGCTCAAGGTCGATTACGCCCGGGGCATCGCCGGCGACCGCGCCGCCGACGTCCGGGGTATCGTCGCCGACGATGTGGCGGTCTGGGCAGCCGGTGTCGAGCTGGTCATGGAGGAGCTCGCGGCGGGCGACCAGCTGCCGGGCCGGATCTACCTCTGCGGCGGCGGCTCGCACCTGCCCGAGATCCGCGAGGCCCTGGCCGAGCCGCGCTTCTCGAAGGCCCTGCCGTTCTCGCGGCCACCCGAGGTGACGGTCATGTCGCCCGACCAGGTCGAGATGATCGCCGACGACACGAAGCTGCTCGTGGATGCCCAGGACGTGACGCCGATGGGCCTGGCCTACCAGGCGATCGAGCTCGGCGCCGGCTCCAGCCCGCTCGATGCCGCCCTGCGCCGGGTCGTGAAGCAGATGCGGATCTGACGATGGCCGCGATCGTCTACCTCGACGTCGACGACGAGATCACCTCGGCGGCGGCCCGGATCCGGGCCCTTGAGGACGAGCGGATCGCGCTTGTCCTGCCGCTCGGCTCGCGGCTCGCGACGTCCCGCATCAACTTCCGGCTGCTGGCCCGCGAGGCCGAGGCCCGGGGCAAGCGGATCGAGGTCATCACCAACGATGCCTCGGCCCGGGCACTGGCCGCGTCTGCGGGCCTGCCGACCCACCTGTCGGTGGCCGCGTTCGAGGCGCCGCCGACACCTCCCGGATCGCCACCCGACGCGGAGGGCGGCACGGGCGGGGGAGCGGCGGGCCTCGCGGCCGCCGGCACGCCCGGCACCGGCGGCGGTGGCCGCGCCGGCCCCG
>SCUO01000075.1 GCA_004297395.1 Chloroflexota bacterium
TCGATCTCCTCGGGCCGGACGAGGATCCGGACCTCGCGGCCGGCCTGGACGGCGAACGAGCGCTCGACGCCGCCGAAGCTCTCGGCGATCGCCTGGAGGTCCTCGAGGCGCTTGACGTAGGTCTCCATCGTCTCGCCGCGGGCGCCGGGGCGTGACGCGCTGATTGCGTCGGCGACCTGGACGATCGGGGCTTCCAGGCAGGCGTACTCGACCTCCTGGTGGTGGGCCGCGATCCCGTTGACGACCTTGAACGGCAGCTCGGCCTTCTGGGCGATCGAAGCGCCGATCGCGGCGTGGGGGCCCTCGACCTCGTGGTCGACGGCCTTGCCGATGTCGTGCAGGAGGCCGCCCATCTTGGCGGCCATGACGTCCGCCCCGAGCTCGCCGGCGATCGTGGCGGCGAGGGCGGCGGTCTCGGTCGAGTGGACCAGGACGTTCTGGCCGTAGCTGGTCCGGAACTTGAGCCGGCCCAGGAGCTTGACGACATCGGCCGGCAGGCCCGGCACGCCGGCGTCGTAGGCGGCTTGCTCGCCGGCCTGGCGGATGACGAGGTCGACCTCGGCGCGAGCCTTGGCCACGACCTCCTCGATCCGGCCGGGATGGATCCGGCCGTCGCCCATGAGCTTGGTCAGGGCGATCCGGGCGACCTCGCGCCGAACTGGGTCGAAACCAGAGAGGACGACCGTCTCGGGCGTGTCATCGATGATCAGATCGATGCCGGTGGCCTGCTCGAGAGCCCGGATGTTGCGGCCCTCGCGGCCGATGATCCGGCCCTTCATCTCGTCGTTCGGCAGGTGGACGACGGTCACGGTGTGCTCGGCGGTGTGGTCGGCGGCGACCCGCTGCATGGCCGTGACGATGATGTCGCGAGCCTTCTCGTTGGCTTCCTCGCGGGCCCGTCGTTCGATGGACCGGGCGAGCTTGACGGCGTCGTGCTCGGCCTCCTCGCGGATGGCCTCCAGGAGCATGCCCTTGGCATCCTCGGCCGACAGGCCGCTGACCTGCTCGAGGGCGGCGACGCGCTCGGCGTTCAGCTTGCCGAGCTCCTCGCGCTGCTTGTCGATGTCGATCTCGCGCTCGAGGAGCTTGCGATCGCGCTGCTCGAGCATGTCCGAGCGCTGGTCCAGCTGCTCGTCCCGGGCGACCAGCCGGCGTTCCTGGGCGGCGAGCTCGTTGCGCCGGGAGCGGGCCTCGTCCTCGGCCTCGCGCTGCAGCCGGATCTTCTCCTCCTTCGCTTCGAGGATGAGGTCCTTCTGCTGGGCGCGGGCATCGGCGACGATCCGACCGGCCTTCTCCTGGGCGACCTTGACCGACTGGTTTGCCCACCGGCTCCGGGCCAGGAATCCCAGCACGGCGCCTACGGCAAGACCGCCGGCCAGCGCCACGAGGGCGATGGCGACGTTATCCATCTTCTCCTCCCATCCGGCCTTGGGCGGCCGGACGCGTGTCAATCCATCAGGGCCGATGCGAGGAGCGCGGCCATCGGGACGCTGGGCTCCGCATCGACCAGATCAGATCGCGCTTCGCTCGGCGCGCGATCCGTCAGGCGTAGCCTACTACCTCCGATCCGCTCCCGGGACCGGGGCGCAAAGCGGCCGCGAGCGCGCCTCCGACGTGGCCGGCCGCCGTCGGCTGCCGGGCCCGCGGGTGTCGCTGCGCCCCACCAGGCAGCCCGCCGGCCCAGATACCAACCCCGGTGGTGGGGAATGGCGCCGGGCACCCGGTTCGGGCTGATTCCGCATCACCTGCCACCGCGGTAGGTGGGTGGGGGCGAATGCCGAGCCCGCGACACGCTCCTACCACGGGGATTGGTGACTGACAGCGTGGAGGGCGCGGCCGAGGCTGGCCACCGAGCGACCCGCGCTGCTCAGGGATCGACGGCGGAGTCCTCGTCCGGACTGTCAAGGCGTGGCTGCGACAGAGCTGACATCCTCTCGGCGACCTCGCGCGCGAGGTCCGAGGCGACGTCCGGGCTGAAGCCGTTCCGAGCCAGGAGCCCATACGCCTTGTGGCGCCGGGTCCGCGGATCCGGGACGCGCTCAAGGGCGCGGGCATGCCGTTCCAGCAGCTTCCGTGCTGCCGAGGCATCGGCGGAACGCGCGGGGATCGCCTCGTCGTCATCGTCGCCGGCGGAAACCTGCTCCCAACGCGTTGCACCCTCGCGGCGGGCACGGAGCGTGGCCGCGATCACCGTCGCGTCGATGCCCTTCTGGCGGAGCTCGAGCATCAGGGCGTGTTCGCCTCGGGGATGCGCCCGGTCGCGCGACTCGACCCAGGCCGCCGCGAACGCCTCGTCATCGAGCATCCCCAGGTCCGCGAGCCGCTCGATCGCGCCGGTCACGAGCTCCTCGCGGTAGCCGGCCTGGGTCAACCGCCGCCGCACCTCGGCCACGGACCGGGCCCTTGCCTCGAGGAATCGGAGCCCCGCGTCGAGGACCACCGCCGGATCGTCGATCTCGGCCTTCCGTGCCCGCTTCTCGGCCACGCTCTCCCGACGCCGCGTCGGCGGTGCCTCGCGGTCCGTGCCCACCCCTTCAGAACGGCTTGGTGAGCATGAGAATGAGGACGATCGAGACCGTCGTCAGCTCGTAGCCGTGGGCGAACCGGACCACGGGATCGCGCCAGGCCGCCATCAGGGCCGGCGTCAGCTGGTCCCGCGCGATGGCCTCCTGGAGCGCCGCCTCGAAGACGCGCCCCCTCGGCAGGAAGACCAGCGGCACGAGCGGGAGATTGCTGACGAACAGGACGAGCGACACGACCAGCCAGTCGACGTGCCCGCCCTGGAGCGGCCCGAGGAACGGTCGGCCCACCGCGATGGCCGCCGCGATGCCGAGCACGAGGACGACGGACGACACGACGATGACCAGCCGCTCGAACGGGGCGCTCGCGGTCGTCAGGACGCGCATCGAGGCCAGCGTGTCGGCCCGCTCCGCGAGCCCGAGCACGATCCAGCGCCCGACGAGCCCGACGATGAACAGGATCCCCGCGAGGGCGTGGACGAGGACGACGAGCCCGCTGAGCGCCTCCACGACGCAGCGCCGCCTATTCGGCTTCTTCGATGCCTTCCACGGGCAGGGTCACCTCGGTGACCTTGCCCCGGATCTTGCCCTCGATCGTGGCCGCGATCGTGGCGTTCGCCTTGAGGAAGTCCTTCGACGCCTCGCGACCCTGGCCCAGGCGGGTGTCCTCGAAGGTGAACCACGAGCCGGTCTTGTCGACGACGCCCATCGCGACGCCGACATCGAGGAGGCCGCCCTCCTTGGACACGCCCTCGCCGTACATGACGTCGAACTCGGCGACCCGGAACGGCGGCGCAACCTTGTTCTTGACGACCTTGACCCGGACCCGATTGCCGACCGATTCGGTGCCGGTCTTGATCGTCTCGATGCGCCGGATGTCGAGCCGGACGCTGGCGTAGAACTTCAGGGCCCGACCGCCGGGCGTGGTCTCGGGGTTGCCGAACATGACCCCGATCTTCTCGCGCAGCTGGTTGGTGAAGACGAGGGCGGTGTTCGAGCGGCTGACCGCGCCGGTCAGCTTGCGGAGGGCCTGGCTCATGAGCCGGGCCTGGATGCCGACGAACGAATCGCCCATCTCGCCCTCGATCTCGGCCCGCGGCACGAGGGCCGCGACCGAGTCGACGACGACGACATCGATGCCACCGGAGCGGATGAGGGTCTCGGTGATCTCGAGGGCCTGCTCGCCGGTATCCGGCTGGCTGACCAGAAGCTCGTCGACGTTGACGCCGCAGGCCCGGGCGTAGCCCGGATCGAGGGCGTGCTCGACGTCGATGAAGGCGGCGACCCCGCCGCGCTTCTGGGCCTCGGCGATGACGTGCTGGCAGACCGTCGTCTTGCCCGACGACTCGGGACCGAAGATCTCGGTGATCCGGCCGCGCGGGATGCCGCCGACGCCGAGGGCGAGATCGAGGGCGATGGAGCCCGTCGGGATGAAGTCGACCTGCTGCCGGGCGGTTGCCCCGAGCTTCATGATCGAGCCGGTGCCGAACTGCTTCTCGATCGCCAGGATCGCGGCGTCGACGGCCTTGCCGCGCTCAGCCGTGCTCCGGTCCGACGTGTTCCGCTCGCCGTTCCGCTCGGTCGTCATCGCCATGGTCCCGTCACGCTCCTGTCACTGCCGACGCCGACGGAGCGGACATCGGGTCCGCACGACGGGTCAGGATTCGTCCTTGTCCTTGTCCTCTTCGTCCCACCGGGCCTTGCGCGGCTTCCGGATGAGCTCGACGTTCATCGGCGGCTCGGACATCGGCTGGATCTTGGGGATCCCGGACCGATCCTTGGGCTTCTTCTTGGCTTCCTTCCCGGGTCTGTCTCGAGAAGCCATCGGGGGTTCCTCCGCGCTTGAGCGAGGCTAGCGAATGGCGCTTCACGCCGGCTCCACCGCGACTGCACCGCGGCTTATCCGGCCCGCACGGGCCCGCAGCTCGGCGAGCGATTCGGGGAGGGTCCCGGCCCGCAGGGCGGACCGGATCCTGGCCATGAAGTCTAGGGTGAAGGTCAGGTTGTGACAAGTTGCGAGGCGATAGGCGAGGAGCTCGCGGGCCCGCACGAGGTGGGCCAGGTAGGCCCTGGAGAAGCGGGTGCAGAGGAGGCACGGACAGTCGTCCTGGACGGGTCGCGGGTCGTCGAGGAAGGCCGCGTTCTTGAGGTTCAACTTCCCGCCCGGGACCCACAGCTGGCCGTTCCTGGCAACCCGCGCCGGCAGCACCGAATCGAAGAGATCGATGCCGCCGATGACGGCCTCCAGGAGGTCCGCCGGCGAGCCGAGGCCCATCAGGTAGCGCGGCCGCGGGTCGTCGGCCAGGAGCGGGACTACGACATCGAGCGCGTCGGCCCGCTGGACCGGCGTCTCGTCGCCGGCGAGCCCGCCGATGCAGATGCCGTCGAATGGGCGGCTCGCGATGAAGCGCGTGGATCGGGCGCGGAGCTCTGGATCCACGCCGCCCTGCACGATCCCGAAGAGGGCCTGGTCCGGGCGGGTGTGGGCCTCCAGGCTCTTCTCCGCCCAGCGATGGGTTCGCTCCATGGCGTCCTCGACCTCGGCCCTCGGGCGCGAGGGGTAGACGGGGTGATCGAGGGCGACGGCGATGTCCGGGCCAAGGGCCTCCTGGACGCGCATCGCGATCTCGGGCGTGAGGCGCCGCTCGGAGCCGTCGATGTGGCTCCGGAACGTCGCCCCGTCCTCGTCGATCACCCTCGCGTCGGCGAGGGAGACGACCTGGAATCCGCCGCTGTCGGTGAGGATCGGGTGATCCCAGCCCATGAACCGGTGGAGCCCGCCGAGCCGTTCGATCCGCTCGTGGCCGGGCCGCAGGAACAGGTGGTAGGTATTCGCCAGGACGATCGAGGCGCCGACGGCCTCGAGGTCGGCGGGGTCGAGGGCCTTGACCGTGGCGTTCGTGCCGACCGGCATGAACTGGGGCGTCTCGACGACGCCATGCGGCGTCTCGAGGCGGCCGAGGCGGGCGCGCATGCCCGGCCCGTCGGCCGTGGCCAGCACCGAGAACGGGGCGACGGCGGAGCCCGACCTGCCCGCCACCGCGGGCTCAGCGATCGAGCGCTCCCGGAGCGTCTACTCCCGGGTCTCGCGCTACCGAGTCGTCCGCGCCCGCCCACAGGCTCGGCATGTCGGCCTCGCCACGGCGCGGCGGCGGGATCTCGAAGCCGAGCCCGGCGAGGTGCTGGCGGGCGAGATCGGTCGCGATCCGGCCCTGGGGCGTCCGGTCGATGAAGCCCAGCCGCAGGAGGAACGGCTCGTAGACGTCCTCGATCGTCTCGATCTCCTCGCTCAGGACGGCGGCCAGGGCGGCGACGCCGACGGGCCCGGAGCCGAACTTCTGGACGATCGCGGCCAGGAGCTTGCGGTCGGTGGAATCGAGGCCCTCGTCGTCGATCTCGAGGAGGCGCATCGCCTCCTTCGCCGCCGACTCCGTGACCCGGCCGTCGCCGTGGACCTCGGCGTGGTCGCGGACCCGCTTCAGGAGCCGGTTCACGATCCGCGGCGTGCCCCGCCCGCGCCGGGCGATGGCGATGGCCGCGCCGGCATCGATGTGAACGTCGAGGATCCGGGCCGAGCGCTCGACGATCTCGGTCAGCTCTGATTCGGCGTAGAAATCGAGGCGATACGTGGCACCGAAGCGGTCGCGCAGCGGTGCCGAGATCCTTCCTGCCCGCGTCGTGGCGCCGACGACGGTGAACGGCTTGAGGGTCAGGCGGAGTGACCTCGCGCTCGGCCCCTTGCCGATCATCACGTCGAGGGCGTAGTCCTCCATCGCCGGGTAGAGGATCTCCTCGACCGCGTGATTGAGGCGATGGACCTCATCGATGAACAGGACGTCCCGCTCGTCGAGGCTCGTGAGCACGGCGGCGAGGTCGCCGGGCCGCTCGATCGCCGGGCCGGAGGTGTAGCGGATGTTGACCCCGAGCTCGCGGGCCACGATCGTCGCCAGGGTCGTCTTGCCGAGGCCGGGCGGGCCGTAGAGGAGGATATGGTCCGCGGCTTCCTCGCGGGCCCGGGCCGCCTGGAGCAGCACGCCGAGGTTGGCCTTGACCTCGCGCTGGCCGATGTACTCGTCCAGCGAGCGCGGCCGGAGCGAGCCCTCGATGGCGGTTTCCGCGGGATCCTCAGCGTCGGCCGCCAGCAGGCGGAGGGCGTCGTCCGTCACGTCGCGGATTGTAGCATCGGCCGGGCCATATCGTACAGGTGTTCTACATGCTCCGGACGTGCCCCGATCCGGCTGGTCGCTGGGCCGGGGGCCCAACTCGCACCGCTGCCGCCCCTTGGATGGCCCGATGACGCTGCCAGCGTCGATCAGGGGTTACGAACAACATGAGCGCCGCTCAGTCGGCCGTCGGGTGCAGGGCCGAGACCGGATCGTGCTCAGAACGGAGCCCTGGGCGACGCTGCGGATTCCTTATCGCCGTCGATACCCCAGATTTGACGATCCCAGCGTCACGCGGGTTGCGAAGCCGGGCGCTCGGTCGCCGCGCGAGGCCGGTCAGTCGCGGGCCAGGGCCCGGAGCGCGGTCTTGACCCGGTCCTCGAGCGAATCGCCGACCTTCGAGCCGGCGATGGCGATCCTGGCTGCCTCCCGCGCCTCCCCTAGCGAGTAGCCGAGCGCCTGGAGGGCGGCCACGACGTCGCCGTCCCCGCTCGGAACGCCGGCGACCACCGTCGAGGCGGCCGCGACACCCGCGGCGGCGACCTTCTCCTTGAGCTCGAAGATGACCCGCTCGGCGAGCTTCCGCCCGATCCCGGGGATCGCGACGAGCATCGCCTGGTCCTGCTGGAGGATCGCCAGCTGCAGCTCGGCGGTGGCCCGCGACCCCACGATCGCCAGCGCGACCTTCGGCCCCACGCCCGTCACCGTCAACAGCAGGTTGAAGAACCCCAGCTCCTCCACCGTCCGGAAGCCGTAGAGCGCCTGCTGGTCCTCGCGGACGAGGTGGTAGGTGTGGAGCTTGAGTCGGCCGCCGGGCGTGGCCGTGGCAAGGACGGACGGCGAGGCGAAGACCCGGTAGCCGATCCCACCGACCTCGATGACCAGGGAATCGAACGCGACCGCGCCGACAATGCCCTCGACGGACGCGATCACGAGCGGCTCGCGGCCTTGCGGTCGCGGGCGAGCGCCTCGCGGACGGCCCGCTCGTACGACGATTCGCCGCGGGCCATCGGCTCGACCGCCGCCCGGTCCATGACCGGCGCCCCGGGCGCGGCCGCGGCCGGGGCCCCGAGCCGTTCGGAGTTCGCGGCCCAGATGGCAACCGCCAGGGCATCGGCCGTGTCGTCCGGCCGGGGCGGGGCAGCCAGCCCCAGGACCACCGCCACCATCCGCCCGACCTGCTCCTTGTCCGCGGTCCCGGAGCCGGTGACGGCCACCTTCACCTCGGACGGCGTCGCCTCGCGGACGACCCTGCCCGATTCGGCAGCCGCCAGCAGGACCACGCCCCGGGCCTGGCCCACCGCGAACGCGGTCTGGGCGTTGCGCGAGAAGAACAGCCGCTCCACGGCCACGATCGACGGCTCGTGGCGGGCGATGAGCTCGCCGAGGAATCGATGGATGGCGAGGAGCCGGTCTGGAAGTCCGAGGTCAGGGGAGGTCTCGAGACAGCCGGCCTCGACGAACCGGAGCGTCCCCCCCGTTCGATCGATGATCCCCCAGCCCATGGCCGCGGTTCCTGGGTCGATGCCCAGGACGATCATCGGACGGCCGAGCCGGGCTGGGCCGCCCGATTCACCCGGCGACCTCGGCGAAAACGTCCTCGGGGATGTCGAAGTTGGCCGTCACCCGCTGGACGTCGTCGAGGTCCTCGAGCAGCTCGATGAGCCGCAGGTTCTGGCGGGCCCGGTGGGCATCGAGCTCGACGGTCGTCTTGGCGATCATCGTCTGCTCGGCATGCTCGACGGTGACGTGACCCTCGTCGAGCGCCTTGCGGACCCGCTCGAGGTCGCCGGGATCCGTGTAGACGTCGATGACCGACGGGTCGGACGTGTCGACGTCGGCGGCCCCGGCATCGATCGCCGCAAGGGCGACCTCATCGGCGTCGTGGCCGTTGGTCGAGATGGTGATCAGGCCGCGTGGCTCGAACTGCCAGGCCACCGCGCCGCTGCCGGCCAGCTGGCCGCCGGCCTTGGTGAACATCGAACGGACGTCGCTGGCTGTCCGGTTCCGGTTGTCCGTCGCCGCCTCGACGAGGATCGCCACGCCGCCGGGCCCGTAGCCCTCGTAGACGATCTCCTCGAACTGTTCGCCCTCGCCGGAAGCCGTCGCCCGCTCGACCGCCCGCTTGATGTTGTCCATCGGCATGTTGACCGAGCGAGCCTTGTCGATCGCCAGTCGGAGCCGATAGTTCGCGTCCGCGTCGCCACCGCCGGCCCGGGCCGCGACCATGATCTCGCGGGCGACCTTGGTGAAGAGTGCCCCGCGCCTCGCGTCGTTGGCACCCTTCTGGCGCTTGATCGTCGACCACTTGGAATGTCCCGACATCGGGCCGGAGTATACCGGACTATGATGGCCGGACCGCCTCCGGGTACCCTCCGCAGGCCCCGACGTCCCCTCCGAATCGCCACCTGACAGCAGAGAGGACCGATCGTCCGATGACGATGAAGAACGTCGACCTCCCCCACCTTCGGAGCGTCGTCCTGGCCGGACATGCCGGCTCCGGCAAGACGACGCTCGGCGAGCAGCTCCTTCATCGCGCAGGGGCGGTCCCGCGCCTGGGGCGCGTGGACGACGGCACGTCCCACCTGGACTTCGAGCCCGAGGAGCAGAAGCGACGCGAATCGCTGAGCCTCGCGGTGGCGACGTTCGAGAACGATGGCACCCGGATCACGATCGTCGACACGCCCGGCTACCTCGACTTCGCGGCCGAGGTCGTGTCCGGCTTCCACGCCACCGACGGCGCGATCTACGTGGTCGACGCGCGGGGCGGGGTCGAGGCTGGCCTGGAGCAGGGCGTCGCCATCGGCCGGGCCACGAACACCGCGGCCTGCTTCTTCATCAACATGTGCGACCGCGAGAACGCCGATCCGACGGCCGCGCTCGATGCCATCCGGGCGTCGTTCGGCAACAAGATCGCGCCGCTCCAGATCGCGATCGGGGCGGGCGAGAAGTTCTCCGGCTTCGTCGACCTCGTCCACCGCAAGGCCTACACCGGCGAGGGCGCGAAGGAGACGGAGATCCCGATCCCGGCCGAGCTCGAGGCCGAGGTCGCCCGCCGCCGCGACCAGCTCCTGGAAGCTGCTTCCGAGGCCGACGACGACGTCCTGACGAAGTACCTGGAGGGCGAGGAGATCTCCGACGCCGAGCTCGAGGCCTGCCTCCGAAAGGGCGTCAAGGAATCGGTCCTCGCGCCGGTGCTGGTGGGCTCGGCCGCGACGGGCGTGGGCCTACGAGCCCTGCTCGACGCCATCGTCCGATACCTCCCCTCGCCGGCTGACGAGGCACCGGTCCAGGCGCAGGATCGGTCCGGGGCGACGGTGGAGGTACCGCCGGACCCCGACGGCCCGGTGCTCGTCCGCGTCTTCAAGACCTCGGCCGACCCGTTCGTCGGGCGGCTGACGTACCTCCGGGTCCTCAGCGGCACGCTCCACTCGCAGGCCCACGTCTGGAACTCGGCCAAAGGCGAGGACGAGCGGATCGGCCAGCTCCTCCTGCTCCACGGCAAGGAGCAGGAGGCAATCGGCGATCTCAAGGCCGGCGAGATCGGGGCCGTGGCCAAGCTCGCCGTGACCGCCACCGGCGACACGATCTCGACGAAGGAGAAGCCCTTCGTCCTGGCGCCGCTCGCGTTCCCGACCCCGACGCTCATGGTCGCCATCGAGCCCCAGACCAAGGCCGACCTCGACAAGATGGGCACGGCCCTCCAGCGGATGCTCGAGGAGGAGACGACCGCCCGGGTCGAGCGGAGCGAGACCGGCGAGCAGATCCTCGTCACGATGGGCGAGGCCCACACCTCGGTCATCATCGAGCGGCTGAAGCGGAAGTTCGGGGCGGCGATCGTCACCAAGACGCCGCGGGTGCCGTACAAGGAGACGATCCGGGGCAAGACCCAGGCCCACGGCCGCTACAAGAAGCAGACCGGCGGCCACGGCATGTTCGGGGACGTCTGGATCGAGCTCGAGCCGAACCCCGGCGGCGGCGTCGAGTTCGCCGAGAAGGTCGTCGGCGGCTCCGTGCCCCGACAGTTCTTCCCGGGCATCGAGAAGGGCATCCGCGAGACGGCCGCCGAGGGCGTCGTCGCCGGCTATCCCCTGTCCGACTTCAAGGCGACCCTCTACGACGGCTCGTTCCACACCGTCGACTCCAACGAGCTGTCGTTCAAGATCGCGGCCTCGATGGCGCTGAAGGATGGGGTCCACCAGGCCAAGCCCGTCCTCCTCGAACCGATCATGACGATCGCGGTCCGGATCCCCGAGACGTTCATGGGCGAGGTCAACCGCGACCTCAACGGCCGTCGCGGCCGCGTCCTCGGGATGGACACGGAAGACGGGATGCAGGTCATCAACGCGTCCGTGCCCCAGGCCGAGCTCTTCTCCTACGCCACGGAGCTGCGCTCGATCACCGGCGGACGGGGCACGTTCACGGCCACGCTCGACCACTACGAGGAGGTGCCGTCGCACCTCGCCGAGAAGGTCATCGAGGCGCACCGCAAGGACGAGGCGGCCGCCGGGCACTGAGCCACCGGGACAGCGTCCGGCGCTCGGCGCGCCCGAACCTGCTCCGCGCGGCGCGCCTGGCGCGCTCGGCGCGTGGCGCGGCTGCCGCTCCGCGTCTGATCCCACTCGGCGCGCGGCGCGGCTGGCGCGCTCAGGGCGTGGCGCGGCTGCCGCTCCGCGTCTGATCCCGCTCGGCTCGTCCGAGCCTGCGCAGCCCGCGGCGTGCCTGGCGCGCCCGGTGCTGGCTCGATCTGCGTGACCAGCGCCGACTACCTGCCAGATGCCACCCCGCGTGGCGTTCGTCAGCCGTCCTGCGTCATTTGCGGCCCAGATGACGCACGTGTCACGAACCTGGTGATCGGCCACGCTCGGGACGATGGCATTCCCCCCAGCAGCGGCGACGAACGCCACCGCGGGTAGCATTTGACACGAACCGCGCCGTTCGGCGCTCCAGCTGCTACCTCGCCTCGGCCACCTCGGTGCGGACCGGCCGATGGCCAGGGAGTCTCAGCCGGGGCGAGCGTCGGCTCTGGGGTGAACCGAGGGGCCCTCACCGCGGCACCGCGGGAGCTCGGGTTCGTCGTCTTTCGGATACGTGCGGGTCGTATCGGACGTGACGATGACGACCACGCGAGCGATCGCATCGGGCGTGGTGCCGACGAGATCCGGACCGGCGTCCCTCGTCCTGGTCATTCGGCGCTCCGCGTGGCGCGGATTGCCTGATCGATGTCGAACGTTCCCTCGTACAGGCCGCGTCCGACGATTGCACCGGCGCACCCGACCGTCCGGACCGCGAGCAGATCCTCGACCGTCGTGATCCCACCTGCGGCCACGACCCGACCGTGGCCGGCCAGCGAGATCATCGACTGGAGGAGAGCGAGGTTCGGACCCTCGAGCGAGCCGTCGCGCTCGATGGCCGTCACCTCGAACCATTCCAGGCCGGCCGACGTTAGCTCGGCGATCACCTGGTCGCTCGGGCGTCGTGGGGCCGCACTCGCCCACGCGTTCCCGACGGCCTGGCCATCTCGGATGTCGAGGGCGGCCGCGATCCGGTCGGGGCCATGGCGCTCGACGGCGGTAGCGGCAAAGGAGGGATCGGCAAGAGCCGCGGAACCGATGACGGCGCGGGCGGCCCCCGTCCCGAGAACGCGGCTGATGGCGGCGGCCGACCGAAGGCCGCCGGCCACCTCGACCTCGGCACGTGCCGCGACGGCTGCGACGATCGAGGCGATGGCCTTTCCGTGAACCGGCTCCCCCGCCCTCGCCCCGTCGAGGTCGACGACGTGGAGCCAGCGCACTCCCCGCTCGACGAACGCCATGGCGACCGCGACCGGGTCGTCCGAGTACTCGGTCTCCTGCGCGAAGTCGCCCTGGCGAAGGCGCACGACCCGGCCGCCCAGGAGGTCGATCGCGGCCAGCAGATCGAAGCTTGCCAAGTTCACATCACCATGGTAGCGTTTTACTACGCTACAACGCTACCATATGAAAAGTCCTGCACGCATGCGAGGCACCCGACCGTGGCGGATGACTGGAAAACCGAGGAAGCCGAGGCCCTCATCGACGCCCTCCTGAGCCTGGAGGATCGGGCCGAGGCGGAGCGCTTCTTTCGCGACCTCCTGACCCTCAACGAGCTCCGCGACCTCACCCTCCGCTGGAACGTGGCACGGCTGCTCGACCAGGGCCTCCACTACGCTGAGATCAGCCAGCGCACCGGTGCCAGCACCGCCACGATCACCCGAATCGCCTCGTGGCTCAACCACGGCGAGGGGGGCTATCGCCTCGTCCTCGACCGCCTTCGGGAGCGCGGCACCCTGCCCTACCCGACCGGGGCCGTCGAGCGGTGAGCCGCGACCGACTCCGGCTGGCCATCCCCAACAAGGGCCGGATGGTCGAGCCGACGCTCGCCCTGCTCCACGACACCGGCCTCATCTTCGAGGAGCACGACCGGAGCCTCGTGGCCCGCGTCCAGAACTTCGACCTCGACATCCTCTTCGTCCGGACGTCCGACGTCATCGAGTTCGTGGGCGACGGCGTCGCCGACCTCGGGATCACCGGCCGCGACCTCCTGGCGGAGACGGGCAGCGCGCTGCCGGTGACGAGAGCCCTTGGCTACGGCCGTTGCCGGCTCGCGGTGGCGGTGCCCGGCGATGCCCCGATCCAGGCCATCGGCGACCTGGCCGGCCTCCGGGTCGCCACGGCCCACCCGAACGTGACCCGGGCCTTCTTCGCCGAGCGGAATGTCCCGGTCGAGGTCATCGCCCTGTCGGGCGCAGTCGAGGTGGCACCGCGCCTCGGCCTGGCCGAGGCGATCGTCGACCTCGTCTCGACCGGCTCCACCCTCCAGATGAACGGCCTCCGCGCGATCGACGACGTCCTCGCCTCGGAGGCAGTCCTCGTCACCAACGCGACGACGACGAACGGCCGGGCCGGCGACATCGAGGCCCTCGACACGATGATCGGGGCGGTCATCGCGGCCCGCGCCCGGAAGTACGTGATGATGAACGCGCCCGCGACCCACCTGCCCGAGCTCGAAGCCCTCCTGCCCGGCCTGGAATCGCCGTCGGTCATCCCGCTGGCCCACGAGGGCATGATCGCGATCCACTCGGTCGTGGGCGCCGACGATGTCTGGCGGCTGTTGCCCCGCCTCAAGGCCGCCGGCGCGTCCGGGATCCTCGTCCTCCCGATCGAGAAGATCGTCCCGTGACCGCCCAGCAGGCCGCGCCAACAACTCCAGCCCGGGAGGAAGCCGGAGCGCCGGGAGCCGCGGGAGCTCCGGGAGCCACGGGAGCCACCGGAACCCCGCTCCTGACCCGCCTCGATCTCCGAGCCGCGAGTGGCGACGCTGCCCGCGATGCGCGCCTGGTCGCCCTCGCCAGCCGCGGCGCGGTGCCAGACCCGGCGGTCCGGCAGGGAGCCCGCGCCATCCTGGCCGACGTCGAGCGCGGCGGCAGCGCGGCCGTGGCCGACGCATCGCGCCGCTTCGGCGGCGGCCTCGCCGACGGGCGCCTCGTCCTCGGCCGCGACGAGCTCGGCAAGGCCGCCGACGATCTCGAGCCTCCGGCCCGGGCTGCCCTCCTCGCCGCGATCGCCAACGTCCGTCGCTTCGCCGAGCGCCAGCGACCCGTCTCCACGGTCACCGAGATCATTCGCGGCGTCGAGATCCAGCGCCGCTGGGTGCCCGTGGCCCGCGTGGGCGCCTATGTCCCCGGTGGCGTCGCGGCCTACCCCTCGTCGCTGGTCATGACGGTCGTCCCCGCCCGGGTGGCCGGGGCGACCTCCATCGTCGTCGCCTCGCCGGCCGGGCCGGACGGTAGCGTGAACCCGGTCCTGCTCGGCGCCGCGGGCCTGCTCGAGGTGGATGCCCTCATCGTCGCCGGCGGCGCCCAGGCCATCGGGGCGCTCGCGTTCGGGCTCCCGGACGAGGGCATCGAGCCGGTCGATCTAATCGTCGGGCCCGGCAATGCCTGGGTCACCGCGGCCAAGCTCGAGCTCGCCGGCCGGACCGCCATCGACCTCCCGGCCGGGCCATCCGAGGGGATGGTCGTGGCCGAACCCCCGGCGGATCCCCTCCGGATCGCGGCCGACCTCATCACCCAGGCCGAGCACGGCACCGATTCGCCGGCCATCCTCGTCACGACCTCGGAGGCCTTCGGCGACGCGGTCGCCCACGCCGTCGACGATCTCCTCGCGTCCGCGCCGCGGCGCGAGATCCTGGCCCGGAGCCTCGGCGAGCACGGCCGGATCGTCCTCGTGGCCGATCTCGACGCCGCCGTCGCCGTGGTCAACGCCTACGCTCCCGAGCACCTCTCGATCGATGTCGAGGATCCCGAGCCGGTCGTGGCCGGGATCCGCAACGCCGGCTCGGTGTTCGTGGGGCCATGGGCCCCGGAATCGGCCGGCGACTACGCGACCGGCGCGAACCACGTCCTGCCGACCGGCGGCCTGGCTCGCGGCTGCGGGGCGTTGGATGTCGAGACGTTCGGCAAGTTCATCCAGGTCCAGCGGATCTCGCGCGAGGGGCTGGCGGCACTCCGGCCGACGATCACGATCCTGGCCGCGGCCGAGGGCCTGGATGCCCACGCCCAGGCCGTCGAGATCCGGTTCCGGGAGGAAGCGAAGGACCCGGCATGAGCCCGACCCCCGTGACGTTCACCTCGCCGACCGCGCCGATCGCCTACCATTGGGAGGCGACCGACGAGGAGGTCGCGGCCCGCTACGGCGTGCCGATCGAGCGCGTGGCCCGCTTCGACCTCAACACCTCGCCGGCCCCGCCGGACCTCGCGATCCGGCTGCTCGCGGCCAACGCCTTCGACCGGCCGATCTCCGAGTACCCGCCGTCGGATTACCGGCGGCTCGTGGCGGCCGCCGCGGCCCGCTACGGCGTCGGCACGGACGAGGTCATGGTGGGAGCCGGGGCGGACGAGATCCTCGACCTCATCTCGAAGGCCTTCCTGCCACCTGGGGGCGTGGCCGTCATCCCGACGCCCTCGTACGCCATGTACCGGGTCGACACGGAGCAGCGCGGCGCGACCGTCCGGGCCGTGCCCCGCCTCGGGCCGGAGCGCGGCTACGCGATGGACGTGGCGGGGGTCCGGACCGCTGCCCGCGGCGCCGACGTCGTGTGGCTCTGCAGCCCCAACAACCCGACCGCCCTGCCCGAACCGGACGGCGCCATCGAGGCGCTACTCGCCGGGCTCCTCGAGGACGCCAACGACTCGGCCGCAGCCGGGCCGCCCATCGTCGTCCTCGACGAGGCCTACGCCGAGTTCACCGGGCGCTCGCTCGTGGGCCTCCGCGAGATGTACCCCCGCCTCATCGTCATCCGGACCGCGAGCAAGGCCTATGCCCTGGCCGGCCTCCGGGTCGGGTTCGCCGTGGCCCGGCCGCCGATCATCGAACGCCTCGCCCCGTACCGGCCGCCGGGCTCGGTGGCGGTCCCATCGGTCCACATCGTTACCGAGGCCCTGCTCGACGACGGGGTCCTGGCCGCCAACCTCGATCGCGTCGAGGGCGAGCGAGAGCGCCTGACCGCCGAGCTCTCGGTCGCCGGCTGGCGCGTCGGCCCCTCGGTCACGAACTTCGTCCTGGCCGACTTCGGGACGCCCGAGGTCGCCGATCGCATGGCCCAGGCCCTGCTGCGCCGCGGCCTCGTGCCGCGAACGTTCGGGGCCGGGCACCCGCTCAACCACTGCCTCCGGATCACGGTCCGGAGCATCGAGGAGAACGACCGGCTGATCGAGGCCGCCCGCGAGCTGCAGGAGACCGCCCGATGACCACGCCCCTCGGCGAGCTCGAGACGCTCGAGGCCGGCCCCGGGCGCGTCGCCGCCCTGCGGCGTCGAACGCGGGAGACCGACGTCAGCGTCCGGATGGCCCTCGATGGCACTGGCGAAGCCTCGATCGCGACCGGCGTCGGCTTCTACGACCACCTCCTGACCTCGCTCGCCCATCATTCGCTCATCGACCTCTCGATCCAGGCGACCGGCGACATCGAAATCGACGATCACCACACGGTCGAGGACGTCGCCCTCGTCCTGGGCGCGGCGCTCGCCGCGGCGCTCGGCGACCGCGTCGGGATCCAGCGCTTCGGCGACGCGGCGGTCCCGATGGACGAGGCCGTTGCGACGGCCGTCATCGACGTCGGGGGCCGGTCGTACGCGGTCATCGACCTGCCGTTCCGGGGCGTGAAGATCGGAGCCCTGTCGACGCAGCTGGTCGAACATGCCCTCGAGGCCTTCACCCGGACCGCCGGGGCGACGCTCCACGTCCGCGGCACCGGCCGGAACGACCACCACCTGGCCGAGGCCGCGTTCAAGGCCCTGGCCCGGGCGCTCCGCTCCGCCTGCGAGGTCGACTCTCGCCGCACCGGCGTGGCGTCGACCAAGGGCTCGCTCGGATGAGCGGCGCGGCGGGGTCGCTCCGCGTGGCCGTCGTCGACTACGGCGCCGGCAACCTGGTGAGCATCGAGCAGGCGTTGACCTTCGTCGGGGCCGAGGTCCGGGTCGCGACCGGTCCCGGAGACCTCGCCGACGCCCAGGCGGTCGTCGTGCCCGGCGTGGGCGCCGCGGCGCCGGCGATGCGCCGGCTGGGCCGGGCCGGGCTCGTGGATCCGCTCCTCCGCTGGATCGCGCTGGGCAAGCCGTATCTCGGGATCTGCCTCGGGCTCCAGCTCCTGTTCGATGGCAGCGACGAGGACGGGGCCGCGACCTTCGGGGTCATCCCGGGCCGGACGGCGCTTCTCGAGGACGCCCCGACGTTGCCCCACATCGGCTGGAACCAGGTCGAGCGGCGCCACGAGCACGCCCTCTTCGCCGGCCTGGCCGACGCCACGGACCTCTACTTCGTCCATTCCTACGCCGGCCGGCCGGAGGGCCCCGGCGCCGACGCGATCACCCTGGCCGAGACCGAGCACGGCCGGCGGTTCGTCTCGGCCGTCGACCGCGGCAACGTCCTGGGCGTCCAGTTCCATCCCGAGCGGAGCGGGGGCGCGGGCGTCCGGCTGCTCGGCAACTTCGTCCGCTGGGCGACCGCGCTCGCGGTCGGGGCGGGGGCCGAGCGCAGCCCCGTCGGGGCCGGCGGCACGGCCGGAGGCGATTGACGTGCTGCGGCGTCGCATCATCCCCTGCCTCGATGTCGCCAACGGCAGGGTCGTGAAGGGCACCCGCTTCGTCGATCTCGTCGATGAGGGCGACCCGCCCGAGCTCGCCGCGCGCTACGCCGACGAGGGCGCCGACGAGCTGGTGTTCCTCGACATCACGGCCGCGCCGGAGGGGCGACGGACGCTCCTCGAGATCGTCGAGCGGACCGCGCGGCGGGCGTTCATCCCGCTCACCGTCGGCGGCGGCGTCCGGACCGTCCGCGACATGCGCGACGTCCTGCGGGCCGGAGCCGACAAGGTCTCACTCAACACCGCCGCGGCCGCCGATCCGTCGCTGGTCACCCGCTGCGCGGCGCGGTTCGGGCGCCAGGCGGTCGTCGTCGCCATCGATGCCCGGCGGATCGAAGTGACCGAGGGGACCGATCCCGGCGGGCGAGGTGGGCCCGACGCGCGCCCGCGCTGGGAGGTCCTGGTCAAGGGCGGCCGCGAGACCACGAGCCTCGAGGCCGTCGAGTGGGCCGTTCGAGCTGCCGAGCTCGGTGCCGGCGAGCTCCTCGTCACCTCGATCGACCGCGACGGGACCCAGTCGGGCTACGACACCGAGCTGCTCCGGGCGATCACCTCGCGGGTGACGGTGCCGGTCATCGCCTCGGGCGGCGCGGCGGCGCCGTCGGACTTCGTCGCGGCGGTTCGGGACGGCGGCGCTGACGCGGTCCTCGCGGCCTCGATCTTCCATCGCCGGATCCACGCGATCGCCGACGTCAAGCGGGCGCTCCAGGCGGCCGGGATCCCGGTCCGGACAACACAGGGGGTGGCGGCATGATCCGAGAGCCGAGCTGGGGTCCCGATGGGCTCGTGCCGGTGGTCGTCCAGGACGAGGCCGACGGCCGCGTGCTCATGGTCGCCTACACCGACGTCGAGGCGCTGGCCCTGACCGAGGCCACGGCCCAGCTCCATTTCTACTCGCGCTCGCGCCAGACGCTGTGGCGGAAGGGCGAGACGAGCGGCAACACCCTGCGGGTCGTGCGCCTCGATCTCGACTGCGACCGCGACGCGATCCTCGCCACGGTCCGCCCAGCCGGTCCGACCTGTCACCGCGGCACGCGAAGCTGCTTCGACGCGGCGCCCGCGGGCGAGCCGGACGCGGTCTCGGGCGCCGAGGCGGTCGACACCGCCGCCGCGCCAGCCGAGCCACCGACCGAGATCGCGGTCACGTACCCGCAGCCCCAGGGCTTCGCCTGGCTCGAGACCCTGTGGTCGACGATCGAGGATCGCCGCGAGCGGCGCCCAGCCGGCTCGTACACCGTCTTGCTCCTCGACGGCGGCGTCGATGCCGCCGCCCGGAAGGTCACCGAGGAGGCGACCGAGGTCCTCATCGCCGCCAAGGACGACGCGATCGCCGAGGGCAACGCGCAGGACCGCTCACGGACCGGCGCCGCGCTGGCCGGCGAGGTAGCCGACCTCGTGTACCACGCCTTGGTGCTGATGGCCGAGCGTGGCCTGCCGCCGAGCGCCACCCTCGAGGCGCTCAGGAGCCGACACTCGAGCTGATCCGTGGTCGGCCGGGCGGCCACGTGCGAGGTCGTCCGCCGGAGCGCTCGTTTGCGGATTCCGCCGATTGCCGGACGACCGACCGGAGCCGATCATTGGGTAATGCGCCGTCGAGCCGCCTTCGGACTCCTGCTCATCATCGCGGGCGTGGCCGCTGGGTGCGCCGGGCGCCAGCCGGCCCCCTGTCGCGACGTCTTCAGCGCAGCTCGCTGCGCGGCGATGACGGTCTTCGCCGCCTCCAGGCTGGAGGTCGATGCCAACCAGATCGTGGCGATCGACGTCCTCCCGGAGCCAACGCCGGAGACGCGCGACGGGCAGATCATCCTCCAGACTCGGAGCGGAGGCCCGCCCGTCGATGTCCTCGTCACGCTCGAAACGGGCGTCGTCGTCGAGGTCTCGATGAGCTGCAGCGGAATCGCGACCGGCGCCCAATGTCTCGACGAGCCGCGGCTCCAGGCCTCGTCGGCCATTTCGAACGGCTACAGGGACATCCCCTGCGCCGGCGAGCCTCCGCTGGGGTGCGCCACACCGGTGCCCCCGCCTTCCGCCGACGGCCTCGCTGCCGCGACCGAGCTGCGGATCGGACACCTCGACATTCATGTCGCGGCGATCGGCGACCAGGCGATCCTCCTCGGTGAGCTCCGGCTGCCGAACGGACTCCTCTCGGAGTCGTCGTTTGCCATCGTCGACGACATGCCGGCCGGCATGATCATCCTCTCGAGCCGCATCGAGCTCGTCGTCCGCTCGCTCGAGCCGGATGGTCGGCCGTTCTGGAACGTCTACGACCATGGCTGGCGGGCCGGCACCGAGCGGGTGGCCGCGTGGCTCATCTTCACGGTCGACGCCGTCGAGCCTGGTGCCGTCCTCTCGATCAGGGACGTCGTCGTCCGCTAGGCCTCCTGGTGCCCCGAAGTCCGCAATTCGCGCGACGTGGACGACGATGCGCCACATGTTTGCCGCCGATCACGATCCACCCGTCCTGGGATCGGGACTGCTGCCGACGCCCTTCACGGCCGACGAGATCCGCGCCGGCTGTCCTTGACCCCGGCGACGGCGGCCCGTGACGGACTTCCGGCCTGCCCGACGACAGCGATCGCGGCCGAGGTGACTGCGAGGGAGACCAGTCGCACGTTCAACGGCGACCGGATTCGGCTGCTCATCCACGACGGTGGCTCATCAGGCGTCCGGTGCAGTCGCCCGGCGGTCGCGGGGGAACGAGTCGGAAAGGTCCGATCCATCCGAGGGGTCATCTCGCGATTCGCCCGATCCGCTTTCGTCGTGTCCCGGTTCTCAGGACAAGGAATTCGTCTGCGATTGGCTCTGGCACGGGATCGTTGGGATCGTTGATGCGGACGTCGTTGATCCAGAGGCTGCCCTGCTGGATCGCGCGTCTGGCTTCGCTGTTCGAGCGGTAGGAATTGCTGGAGACACTGATCGCTAGCGCTGTCCCAGCGATGTCGGCTCGCGTGAACGTGAAGGAGTCGACCTGACCATAGAGGAGCGCGAGAGTGTCCACGTCGGAGATCGCCCGGGGCGAGAACAGTGCCTCGCTGGCCGCGGCGACCTGGCGGGCGACGTCGGCGCCGTGCGTCCGCGCGGTCACATCGAGGGCCAGGGCCCGCTGGGCCGCCCGCGCGCCGGGCCGGGCGACGACCTCGGCATCGAGCGCCTCGATCTCGTCGGGCGACATCGTCGTGAACCAGCGGAGGTACACGCCGACGTCGCGATCGTCGCTGTTGAGCCAGTGCTGGTAGAAGGCGAACGGCGTCGTCATCGCGGGATCCAGCCAGATGGAATCACCGGCCTCGCTCTTGCCGAACTTCGTCCCCGACGGCGTGAGGAGCAAGGGATAGGCCAGCCCGAACGCCGGCGGTGCCCCGTCTGTCGCATCACCGGCCGTCCGCCGGATGAGCTCGAGCCCGGCGGTGATGTTGCCCCACTGGTCGGCGCCGCCCATCTGCATCTCGACGCCCTGGGTCCGATGCAGGTGCCGGAAGTCGGCCGACTGGAGAAGCATGTAGCTGAACTCGGTGAACGACAGCCCGCGCTCGAGCCGGATCTGGACCGAATCCTTGGCCAGCATGTACGGCACGGTGAAGTGCTTCCCCACGTCGCGCAGGAAGTCGATCATCGACATCGAGCCGAGCCAGTCGAGGTTGTTGACGACGACCGCCCCGCGCGGCCCCTCGAAGTCGAGGAAATGCTCCAGCTGGGCCCGAAGCGAGGCGACGTTCGCCTCGAGCGTCTCGACGTCCAGCAGATTCCGCTCCGACGAGCGCCCGGACGGATCTCCGATCATCCCGGTCCCGCCGCCGACCAGGGCGATCGGCCGGCCGCCGTGGCGCTGGAAGTGGAGCAGCCCGAAGACCGGCACGAGGCTGCCGATGTGGAGCGACGGTCCGGACGGGTCGAAGCCGTTGTAGCCGCTGATCGGGCGGCCGGTGGCCAGCCGCGCCTCCAGGCCGTCGGAGGCGGCGTGGAGCATGCCCCGCCAGCGGAGCTCGTCGAGGAGCCCCGCGAGGCCAGGGTCGAACGATGTCACGGGCCCGGTCGACGTCACAGGACGCCGGTGCGAGCCGTCACGAGGCGGGCCGGATCGGTGGGAAGGTCCTCCACGGCACAGATGGTATCGTCACCCGAGTCATGCAGACCAGCCTCGCACGGCGAGCGCGGCACCGCCGCAGTGGCGCCGCCCGTCGGGGGCGCGGCGGCGGCAGTCCTGCCCGCCGAGCCGCCCTCGCGATCCCGATCATCCTCTTCGGCAGCTTCCTGGCCCTGGGATCGGTCGGCTTCATCGCCGCGGTCAGCGCCTATGCCTACTACGCCCGCGACCTGCCGGATCCCAACGAGGCCCTCGGCCAGCTCGCCTTCGACCAGCCCTCGATCATCTACGACCGGACCGGGACGGTCGAGCTGGCCCGGCTCGGCGAGCGCAAGCGCGAGATCGTGGCCTTCGAGCAGATCCCGCTCGAGGTCCTCGACGCGACCACCGCCATCGAGGACAAGGACTATTGGACCAACCCGGGCTTTGATCTCGGCGGCTTCATCTCGGCCTCGCTCGACACCCTCCAGGGCAAGCCCCGCGGCGGCTCCACGATCACCCAGCAGCTCGTCCGAGCCCGCCTCCTGCCGGCCGAGGCGTTCGAGGGCTCGGTCTACGAGCGCAAGGCCCGCGAGATCATCCAGTCGATCCGCCTGACCCAGGCGTACCCGGGCGAGGAAGGCAAGCAGGAGATCATCACCGCCTACCTCAACCAGAACTTCTACGGCAACCAGCTGTACGGCATCGGCGCCGCGGCCAAGGGCTACTTCGGCGTGCCGATGGAGGAGCTGACGCTGGCCCAGGTGGCGCTGCTCGCGGCGATTCCGCAGTCGCCGTCGGAGTTCGACCTCGTCAAGAACGCCAACCGCGAGTGCACGATCGTTCCGGCCGACGGCGAGGACTGCCCGGCGGCCAATGTCCGCCTCGTGGTCCCCCTGGACAGCGCGGTCGTGGTCCGGCGGAACCGGATCCTGGACCTCATGAAGACCCGGAGTGTCCTGTCGCACGAGGCCCACACGCTGGCCGAGTACGAGGCCGCCAAGCGAGAGGCGGTCGTCCTCGCCCGCCAGGGCTCCACGCCCTGGAAGGCCGGCCACTTCGTCGTCCGGGTCCGCGAGCAGCTCGGGGCGATCCTATGTGGCGAGGAGAACGCCACGACCTGCGAGAAGGTCGACACCGGCGGCTACCGGATCGTCACGACCCTGGACTGGGACATGCAGCAGACCGTCGAGAAGTGGCTGTACCTCTCGGCCCGGGCCACCCATGCCGTCAACATGGGCAGGATCCTGACCCGCTACGAGCTCCCGGAAGCGGACAAGGCCTGGATCGCGGCCCTCCGCGAGCGGAACATCCACAACGGCGCCGCCGCGATCATCGATTACCGGACCGGCCAGATCCTGGCGTATGCCGGCAGCGCCGGCTTTTACGGCACCGGCGATCCGCTCTACCAGCCGCAGTTCGACGTCCTGTCCGACGGCAAGGGCCGGCAGCCCGGATCGGCGATCAAGCCGATCAACTACATCACCGGCATCGACGACCGGACGATGACCGCGGCCACGATGTTCATGGACGTGGTCACCGACTTCGGGGGCCAGCAGCCATACACCCCGACCCAGGCGGACAGCCGCGAACGCGGCCCGGTTCGTCTCCGCTCGGCCCTCCAGTTCTCGCTCAACATCCCCTCGATCAAGGCCGGCCTGACGAACGGCCTCGATCACCTGTTCCAGCGGATGAAGGACTTCGGGATGGTCTTCCCGGCGGACGCGTTCCCGGTCACCTCGATGTCGATCGGGACGCTCGAGATCCACCCGATCGAGCTCCTGAGCGCCTATGGCGCCATCGCCGACGGCGGCATCCTGATGCCCCGGGTCGCGATCCTCGAGGTCCGCGATTCGGACAACAAGGTGATCTACCCGACCGAGGCCGGGACGCCGTTGGGGACGCGGGTGGCCAGCGAGCAGGCCTCCTACATCATCACCGACATCCTCCAGGGCAACACCATCGAGGCGGTCAACCCGTACTGGGCCGACTGGGCGATCCTGGAAAACGGCGAGCGCCGGCCGGCGGCCTACAAGACGGGCACGACGTCCGACAACAAGGACGTGCTGGCGTACGGCTACCTGGCGCCGCCCGACGATCCGGCTGCGCCGGCCCTGGCCGTGGGGGTCTGGATGGGCAACTCGGACGGCACCCCCAATACCGGCAGCTTGTCGCTCGATTCCTCCGCGCCGCTGTGGTCCCGGATCCTGACCGAGGTCAGCCAGGGCCTGCCGGTTGCCGACTTCAAGCAGCCGGCCGGGCTCGTCACGGCCGAGGTCGATGCGTTCAGCGGGCTCCTGCCCGGGCCGTACACGACGAAGACGGTGACCGAGCTGTTCATCGAGGGCACCGTCCCCACTCGGACGGATGACCTCCATGTCGAGCTCGACATCGACCAGGCAACCGGCCTCCTGTGGCAGGACGGCTGCACCGGCCCGATGGTCAGGAAGGGTTTCCTGGACTTCAGCCGCGTCGAGCCGCGGTTCCCGGCATGGCAGCCGTTCACCCAGGAATGGGCGGCCCGGGCCGCCCGCGGGGCGGGAGTCGCAGGAGGTCCCGAGGGGACGCTGACGAGCTACTTCTACAACAACAGCTTTGCGCCGTTCGGCAAGTCCTGGGGTGGCACGTTCGCCCCAACCGCGGTCTGCGCTCCGCTCGAGCCGCCGATCTGCGAGCCCGGCACCTCGTTCGACCCGTTCGCGACGCCGGATCCCTCCGGGGCGCCGCTGCCGACACCGTGCATCGAGCCGACGCCGGAGCCGACCCCGGATGGCGGGGGCGGGGGCGGTGGTGGCGGCGGGGGCGGAGGGCCCGGCAAGCCGACACCGTCGCCGTTGCCGTTGCCAAGCCTGGGCCTGCAGTTCTTCCTGCTGTTCCTGCCACCCGCCGGGATGCTTCCGCTCGTTCGACGGCGCCGGATGCGGCGCCTGACCAGGCGGCGCGGGTCGTGGCCGTCGCGCCGACCTGGAGCCTGACGGCTCGCCTGATTCGTCGTCCGGGCGTCAGCCCCGGGCGTCAGCCCCGGGGCGTCAGCCCAAGGCGGCAGTCCTCGCGTCAGCCACGGCTCAAGCCTCGGCCGCAGCCGAGGCTCAAAGCCTTGGCGCAGCCGAGGCTCGGCGTCAGCCGAGGCTCACGATCGTCGCCCCGTCGCCGCCTTCGCCGCGCTCGCCAGCCCGGACCGCCTTCACGAGCGGGTGCGCCGCGGCGGCCGAGCGGACGGCATCGCGCAGCGCGCCCGTGCCGAGGCCGTGGATCACCGTCACCCGGTCGAGGCCCGCCAGCGAGCCGTCCTCGAGGTAGCGATCCAGGGCCTCGAGCGCCTCTTCCACCCGCGCGCCCCGCAGGTCCAGGGATGACGGGACCGTCCGCGCCCGGCCGAGGCGGATGGCGTCAACGTTGCCGCTCCGAACCCCGGCCAGGGCCGGCTCGGGGGTCAGCGCCTCCACGAGATCGTCGATCGTGACGCTGACCCGCATCCCGCCGGCTTCCAGGGTGACCCGGCTGCCATCGCGATCCAGGGCGGCGATCCGGCCCTCCCAGCCGCCCGACCGGCTCCGTGCCCGCTCCCCCACCCGCCACGCCCGAGGCCCCGCGGGTACGGCCTCATGGGCCGGACGCGCCGCTGCCGGGAGTCGATCGAGCTGGCCCTCGAGGCCGGCCATCGCCTCGTCGAGCGCCGGCGTGCCGACGTGCCCCCGCTCCAGCGTCCGGCGCAGGGCCGCGACCTGGGCCCGGACCTCGTCGACGATCCGATCGGCCTCGTCGCGGGCCCGGTGGACGGCCTCGTCGCGTTCCCGGCGGGCCCGGCGGCGCTCCTCGTCCGCCGAGCGCAGGAGGTCGGCCGCCTTCGCCTCGGCCGCACGGGCTCGTTCCAGGGCATCGGCCGTGGCGCCCTCGCTCTCGCGGATCTGGGCGAGCGTCGCCTCGAAGGCCCGCTGGTTGTCGCTGAGCCGCGAGCGCGCGTCGCCCACGATCGCCTCCGGCAGCCCCAGGCGCTCGGCGATGGCGAAGGCCTGCGAGCCGCCCGGCAGCCCGATCGTCAACCGGTAGGTCGGCGACAGCGTCTCGAGGTCGAACTCGACCGCGGCGTTCGAGGCGCCAGGGGTCGTATGGGCGTAGGCCTTGAGCTCGGCATAGTGGGTCGTCGCCGCGACGAGCGACCCGGCCCGGATGAAGTGGTCGAGGAGGGCCTGGGCGAGGGCCGAGCCCTCGGTCGGATCCGTCCCCGCGCCGAGCTCGTCGAGCAGGACGAGCGTGCCGGGGCCGGCGGCCGCCACGATGCGGATGATCGAGCGGAGGTGGCCCGAGAAGGTCGACAGCGACTGGGCGATCGACTGCTCGTCGCCGATGTCGGCGAAGACGTCTCTGAAGACCGGGAGCCGGCTCCCAGCGGCCGCGGGGACGTGGAGCCCGGCCTGGTGCATGAGGCTCAGGAGGCCGAGCGTCCGGAGGGTCACGGTCTTGCCGCCGGTGTTCGGCCCTGTCACGACGAGGGCCGTGAAGCCGTCGCCGAGCCGGATGTCGATCGGGACGACGCGCCCGGTGAGCCCCGGGTGGCGGGCCGACAGGAGGATGACCTCGGGCCGGTCGGCGGTCTCGGCCCGGACCCCGTCCATGTCGGCCGCCAGCTGGGCCTTGGCCGCCCAGAGATCGAACCGGGCGAGGGCGGCGAGGGTCTCGCGGAGCGGCCCGGCATGGGCGGCCACGAGGGCCGACAGCTCGTCCAGGATCCGGCCGACCTCCTCGTGCTCGGCCAGCTGCGCCTCCCGCCAGGCGTTGCCCAGCTCGACGACCACGAGCGGCTCGATGAACAGCGTCTGCCCGGAGCCCGAGGCGTCATGGACGATGCCCTTGACCCGGGCCTTGGCGTCGGCCCGGACCGGGACCACGTAGCGGCCGTTGCGGAGGGTGACGATGGGCTCCTGGAGGGCGCCGGCGATCTCCGAGCCGACGAGGGTGTCGAGCCGTCGGCGCAGGCGGTCGTAGGCGATCCGGACGGCGGCCCGGAGCGAGCCCAGGCGCGGCGACGCGGTGTCCAGCAGCTCGCCCACCGGATCGAACGACCGGGCCAGGGTCGAACGGACGGCGGGCAGCGCGTGGAGCTCGCGCGAGAGCCCCTTCAGCAGCGGGCGACGATCCTCGACGAGGGCGGCATGCAGGCGGGTCGCCCCCTCGATCGTCTCGGCGATCTCGAGGAAGTGGGCCGGATCCAGGCGCCCGCCGCGGGCCGCCCGCTCGATCCACGGCCCGATGTCGTGGGCCGACCCGATCCCGACGCCGGGCCGCTCCTCGAGGAGGGCGCGGGCCTGATCGGTCTCGTCGAGGCCCCTGGCGACGAGCACCGGGTCCGCCTCGGGGACGAGGGCGTCGGCCAGCCGCCGGCTCGGCGGGAACGAGGTGTGCCCGGCGAGTCGGTCGCGGACGAGCGGGAACTCGAGGAGCGTGACCGAGCGGGGGTCCACGATCAGGCCGGCCGGCGGCGGCGCGACGGGCTGGAGGCGTCGACGAAGCGGTACGGCAGCGCCGTCCACGGCTCGCCGGCGTAGGCGACGCCGATCCTGGGGCCGCGCACGACCTCGACCGGCCGGGCACCGGCGGGGGCGGCCTCGAGGTGGACAGGGCTCGTGGCCGGGTCGCACAGGTCGTGCCCGGTCAGCCTCCGGTCGATCGAGAAGGCCGCCGCGACGAGGCCCGGACCGCCGGCCAGGAGGTGGTCCGGCACGGAACGGGTACGGCCCCGGGGCGGGACCGGCGGCCCGCGGCGGCGGGCGACCCGGAGCGCGGCGAGCGACGCCCGCATCGCCGGGGCGCCCTCGATCGGCTCCACGGCCCGGATGAGCACGGCACCGGCCTGGCCGTCCGGCCCGGTGACCACGTTGAGGCAGTCGTACATCCCGTAGACAAGGTACACGTAGGCCACGCCCGGCGGTCCGAACATCGGCGCCGTGCGCGCCGTTCGCCCGGCCCGGGCGTGGGAGGCCCGGTCCTCGGGGCCCAGGTAGGCCTCGACCTCGACGATCCGGGCCACGCGACGGCCGCCACCGACCTTCGGACCGCCGCCCTCGAGTTCCCCCGCCACGGGTTCGCCGGCCTCGGTGCCGGGCGCGGCATCCCGGACCAGCAGCGCGCCGAGGAGGGCCTCTGCGGCCTCGATCGCGGAGCCGGACAGGCGCTCGCGCGGGAACGCGCCCGTCGCTGTGCCGCGAGCGTCGCTCAGGGCGCGAAGACGTCCTTCACGGCCGGCGGGAAGGCAATGCCGAACACGAGCAGGATGAACGGCGCGATCCGATCCCGGACGATGGTCGCCGTCAGCGAGCCGTCGAACGCCTCGTGGACCTCGCGGATGAACGGGAACTCCGCCGTCGTGCGCTCGGCGCCGACGGTGAGGAAGAACGGATCCGTGATCAGGAAGAAGGCGCCAAGGATCAGGCCGGCCTCGAGCACGCCTATGACGCCGCCGAGGATCTCGTCGATGACCGGGTACTGGGCGAAGAGCGGCATCGGCCGGAAGAACAGCTGGATCGCGATCGTGGCGGCCACGCTGCCGGCGAGGAACACTGTCCCGAACGCGATCATGTGGTTGTACTCGGTCGGGTACTGGGTCCAGTTGCGGGCCAGGAAGTCACCCAGCGGGGCGCGGAGCTGGGCGGCCACGAGGAGCGAGATCAGGATCGAGGCGGTACCGAGGAGGCGCCGGATGATTCCCTGCATGAAGCCGAGGATGAACATCCCGAACAAGGCGAAGAAGACCAGGAGGTCGATCAGGTCGATCGACGTGATGGCCTCGATGATGTCCACGGCGCTCCCACTCCCCCGCCGCGGGCTCTCCGAGCGACTGGTCGGTCGCCGCCGTTCCCGGGCGGCCACAGGGTAGCAGCGCACTTTCTGCCGCCGCAACCGGATCGGTGCCACCGCGCACCCGAACACTGGCGACCCGTGACCCGGAAGCGCGCGCCTAGGGTGGCCGACGGCGGCCGGCTCAGCTCCGGATTCGACCCCCGGCCGCCGCGAGCGAGGTCATGACCGCGGCCATCGAGGCCTCCACCTCGGACTCGGTCAGCGTCCGGTCCTGGGCGGCGAACCGGAGCCGGAAGGCAAGGCTCCGCTCCTCGGCGGCGAGCGGCGCGCCACGGTAGACGTCGAACAGCCGGACATCGCGGAGCAGCGGGCCGGCGCTGGCACGGATGGCCGCCTCGAGCTCGCCGCTCGGCCGGTCCTCGTAGACCACCACGGCCACGTCGCGCTCGGCGTCGGGCTGACGAGAGGGCGCCGCGACCCGCGGCACGGGGAGCTGGCCGGCGGACAGGCCACGCACAGACAGCTCGGCCACCACGACCCGGCCCCGGATCTCGAAGGCCTCGGCAAGCTCGGGGTGGATCTCGCCGACGCGCCCGGCCAGGCCGATCGCGCCGTTGGTGCTCCGAGCCACGACCTCGGCAGCCCGCCCGGGATGGAGGTTCGGCTCGGTCGGCACCGGGGTGTACGCGGGCGCGGGAAGCCCAAGCACGCCGGTGAGGTAGCCGATGACGCCCTTGGCATCGTCGAGATCGGCGTCGCGCGACGGCCGGTTCCAGGCCGGCGGGTCGAACGGGCCCCACAGGGCCAGGCCCAGGCGCCACCACTCGCGGGTTTCCTCGCCGACCCTGCCGTAGCCCTTGCCGACCTCGAAGACAGCGGCCTCAGACCGGCCCCGCCGGGCGTTCGAGGAGACGGTCTCGAGCAGGCTTGCGACCAGCGACTGGCGCAGGACCGAGTGGTCGGCCGAGAGCGGGTTCGTGACCGTGATCGGCACGCCGCCGGCCTCGGTCTCGCCGTCGGCGACATCGATCGGCTCGCGCCACCGCACCTGCTCCAGGCTTGCCGGCGCGACCAGGGCATGGGTCACGATCTCGGTCAGGCCCGCGCCGGCGAGGGCGCTGCGGAGCCCGTCACGGAGCTCGAGCGGCGACGACCGGAACGACGGCATCGGGGTCGAGGGGAGGGTCGAGGGGACCAGCTCGTAGCCGTGGATCCGGGCGACCTCCTCGGCGATGTCAGCCTCGATCTCGAGGTCGCGTCGCCACGTCGGGACGAGGGCGACGAGGACCTCGGAAGCATCGACCTCGACGCTGAGCGGCCGGTCGCCGGCGGCGACCCTGACCTGGACCTCGGTCGCGGAGCCTCCCCGGGCGTCAGCCGACCCGTCGATCTCGATGCCCACCCGCTCGAGTAGGGCCGCCTGGTCCGTCGAGTCGAGCGCCGTTCCGAGGAGCCGGTTGACCCGGGCCGGACGGAACGCCACGCGGCCCCGCTCCGGCTCGACCGGGTTCGTGTCCACCGCTCCCGGCGCGACCGTGCCACCGGCCCACTCGGCGACCAGGCGCGCCGTCCGGTCCGCCCCGATCCGAGCCAGGCGGTGCTCCTGGCCCTTCTCGAACCGAAGGCTCGCCTCGGACCGGAGGGCGTAGCGGAACGCGGTCCGGCGGATGCTGATCGGGTCGAAGATCGCCGATTCGACGATGACGTCCCGCGTCCCGGCCGAGACCTCCGAATCGGCCCCGCCCATGACCCCGGCCAGCCCGAGCGGGCCGGCGGGATCGGCGATGAGGAGGGTCTCGGGATGGAGCTCGCGGTCGACGTGGTCGAGCGTCTCCAGGCGCTCGCCGGGTCGGGCCAGGCGGACGTCGATGCGGCCGTCGTGGACGGCCGCGGCATCGAACGTGTGGATTGGCTTGCCGAGCTCGACCATGACGTAGTTCGAGGCGTCGACGACGTTGCTGATGGGTCGCATCCCGGCGGCGATGAGTCGCATCTGGACCGCCGCCGGCGACGGCCCTACGGTCACGCCCTCGACCCAGCGACCGACGAATCGGGGGCACAGCGCCGGGTCTGCCACCTCGACCCGGAGGCGCTCGGCGGTGGGCTGTCCGGCCTCGGTGACGGTGCTGTCGGGGAAGCGGATGGATGCGCCGGTCACCGCCGCGATCTCGCGGGCCAGGCCGACGATCGAGAGGGCGTCGCCGCGATTCGGCTTGACGTCGACATCCAGGACGACGTCGCCGTAGAGGTCCGCCAGGGCCACGCCGAGCGGCGTGTCGGCGGGCAGGATGAGGATCCCGTCGGCGTCGGCGGTCAGGCGGAGCTCGTCGCCCGAGCAGAGCATCCCGTTGCTCGTGACGCCCATCTTCTCGGTTCGCTCGATCCGCCGGTCGCCCGGCAGGACGGCGCCCGGAAGCGCCACCGGGACCCGATCCCCGGCCGCGATGTTCGTCGCCCCGCAGACGATCTCGAGCGGCTCGCCGCCGCCGGTCGTGACCCGGGTCAGCGACAGCCGATCGGCGCGCGGGTGCCGATCCACCGACAGCAGCTCGCCGACGACGACGTTCCGCCACTCGGTCCCGCGCCGCTCGATCGACTTGACCTCCATACCCAGGAGCGTCAGCCGCTCGGCTAGCGCTTCGGGCTCGAGCTCGACGTCGACGTACTCCCGGAGCCAGGACAGCGGCACTCTCATCGGAACTGCTCGAGGAAGCGGAGGTCGTTGTCCATGAACAGCCGCAGGTCGGTGATGCCGTGCTTGAGCATCGAGATCCGTTCCGGGCCCATCCCGAAGGCGAAGCCCTGGTAGCGCTCGGGATCGAGGCCGCCGTACTGGAGCACCACCGGGTGGACCATGCCGGCGCCCAGGATCGTCATCCAGCCGGTCCGGCCGCAGGCCGGGCAGCCGGGGCCGCCGCACACCAGGCACTCGACGTCGAAGGCGACGGACGGCTCGGTGAACGGGTAGTAACCAGGCCGGAAGCGGGTCTTCCTGCCGGCCCCGAACATGGCGTGGGCGAACTGGTCCAGGAGGCCCTTCAGGTCGGCCAGGGTCGTGCCCTCGTCGACCATCAGGCCCTCGACCTGGAAGAACTCGAAGCCGTGGCTGGCGTCGACCGCCTCGTAGCGATAGCAGCGGCCGGGCAGGAGGACCCGGATCGGCGGCGCCATCGACTGCATCACCCGGATCTGGCCCGGCGAGGTGTGGGTTCGGAGCAGATTCCCGGGCTGGTCAACGTAGAGCGTGTCCCACAGGTCACGGGCCGGGTGGTCGGGCGGGATGTTGAGCATCTGGAAGTTCTTGAGGTCGTCCTCGACCTCGGGCGATTCGACGACCACGAAGCCGAACTGGGCGAAGATCCGGGCGATGTCGGCCATCGCCTCGATGCTCGGGTGGAGCGAGCCTCGGCGGAGCGGACGGCCCGGCGTGGTGACGTCCAGGCGCTCGCGTCGGAGGCGTGCCTCGAGCTCGCCGCCGCGGAGGGCCGCTCCGCGCTCGCGGAGCGCGGCCTCGATGGCCTCGCGAACGGCGTTCGCGATCGCCCCGACCCGCGGCCGATCCTCGGCTGGCAGGCCACCGATGCCCCGGAGGACGCCTGTCAGGCGGCCTTTCTTGCCGAGGAGCTCGATCTCGAGGGCCTCCACGGCCGTCGTGTCGGGCGCGGCGGCGGCCTGGGCCAGGGCCTCGCTGCGGAGGTCCTCCAGGTCGCGGGTCAGCTGGGCCAGGTCCATCGGTGCGGGGTTGCCTCGTGGGGTTCGGCTGGATGGTAGAGGGTCGCCGGGCCTCGAATCACGAGCCCCCGATCGTCGTCCGACGTCGAGGGCTCGGTGGCGGCGGGCTCGGCCTGGTCAGGCGCCCTTCGCCACCTCGACGATGCGGGTAAACGTGCCTTCGTCGCGCACGGCGATGTCGGCCAGGATCTTGCGATCGATCTCGACGTTCGCCCGCTTGAGGCCGGCGATGAACTTGCCGTAGGGCAGCCCGTGGGCGCGGGTCGCGGCGTTGATCCGGATGATCCAGAGGCCGCGGAAGTCGCGCTTGCGCTGCTTCCGGTCGCGGGTCGCGTAGGCGAGGGCGTGCATGAGCGCCTCGCGGGCCGGCTTGACCAGCCGCGAGCGGGTCCCCTTGCGACCCTCGGCGTCGTCGAGGAGGCGCTTGTGCCGGGCGTGGGCGGTGACGCCGCGCTTGACTCGTGCCATGAGGTTCCGCTCTTCCTAGAGGTACGGGAGCAGGCGCTTGACCTGCTTCGCGTGCTCGGCGCTCATCACCGACTTGCCCGCGTAGCGGCGGGTCCGCCGGGACGACTTGATCTCGAGATGGTGGCCGCGCCAGGCGTTGACCCGGACGACCTTGCCGCCGCCAGTCACGCCGATGCGCTTCTGGGCGGCCTTGTGGCTCTTCATCTTCGGCACGGCTGCCGTCACTCTCCCGTCGTTGCCGGCTGGGGGGCCGGTCGTGCTGCCGGCCTGGGGGCCGGGGCCAGTGCTGGTGCTGGTGCCGGCGTTGCCGCCGGGCCATTCGCGTTCGTTGTCGTCGTTGCGGTCGTCGCGGCCGGTTTCGCCGGTGCTGCCGGTGTCGCCACCGGTGCTGCCGGTGTCGCGGCCGGTTTGGCCTCGGCCTCCGGTGCCGCCTGTGGCGTCGGGCCCGAGGCCTTCACCTCGGCCGGTGCCGTGTCCGTGGCTCCGGACGGAGCCTCTTCGTCGGCGGCTCGGCCGGGCTTTGCCGGGACCTCTGACCCCTTCGGCTTGTGGGTCGATGCCATCGTGATGAACATCGACTTGCCTTCCAGGACCGGGGTCCGTTCCGCGACGCCGTGTTCCTTGACCAGATCCGTGAACTTCGCCAGCAGGTTCCGGCCCAGCTCCGGGTGGGTCAGCTCGCGACCCCTGAACCGGACCGTGACCTTGATTCGATCGCCTTCCTCGAGGAACTCGATCGCCCGATGGACCTTCGTCTCGAAGTCGCCGATGCCGATCTTCGGCGAGAGGCGGACTTCCTTGAATGTCACCGACCGCTGGCGCCGCTTGGCTTCCTTCTCCCGCTTCGTCAGCTCGTACTTGTACTGGCCGAAGTCGAGGAATCGGGTGACCGGCGGGGAGGCCATCGGGGCGACCTCGACAAGGTCGAGGCCACGTTCCTGCGCCATCTCGAGAGCCTTCGGCGTCGGCATGACACCCAGCTGATTGCCCTCGTCGTCGATCACCCGAACCTGTGGGATCCGGATCATCTGGTTGATGCGCAGGTCTCGGCTGATGGTTGTTCCTCCGGCGTTCAGTAAATCGATCGTGCGGACACAGCAGCGCTGGCGCCCCTGACCGCCGCGGGACTATACCACGGGGTCTTTCGGAGGGGCAATGAACGCGGCCCCGGGCAGTGCCTCCGCGGCGGTCGCTCGCTCCTACCAGGCGCCGGTCCCGGCCAGGGCTCAGTCCGGGCGGCGGGCGCTCGATTCCGCGGCCAGGCGGGCGGCCAGGTCCTCCCAGCCATCGGCCGGCTGCTGCTCGCCGGCGCGCGTCCGCGGCGAGGCCGTCCGCGCCTCGATCTCGCGATCGCCGAGGACCATCATGTACGGGACCTTCTGCTCTTGGGCCAGCCGGATCTTGTTCTGCATCCGGCCGTCCGAGGCGTCCACCTCGACCCGCAGGCCGCGAACGCGCATGACCGCCGCCAGCTCGCGGGCCGCCTCGAGGTGGCGATCGGCGATCGGGATGATCACCGCCTGAACCGGGGCCATCCAGAGCGGGAAGGCCCCGGCGAAATGCTCGACGAGGATGCCGATGAAGCGCTCGAGCGAGCCGTAGATCGCCCGATGGATCGCGATCGGGCGCTGCTCCGTGCCGTGCTCGTCGATGTAGGTCAGGTCGAACCGCTCGGGCAGCATCGTGAGATCGATCTGGATCGTCGCCATCTGCCACTCGCGGCCCAGGGCGTCGTCGATGTAGATGTCGATCTTGGGCGCGTAGAACGTGCCGTCCTTGGGCTTCAGCTCGTAGCTGATGTCGGCGGCGGCGAAGGCCTCGATCGTGAGCCGCTCGGCCCGCTCCCAGAGGGCCGGGTCGCCGATCGCCTTGTCCGGCTTGGTGGCGAAGCTGAACCGCGGCTTCAGGCCAAACCAGCCGTAGGCCTCGCGGACCTCGCCGAGGAGGGCCACGATCTCGTCGGCCAGCTGGTCCGGCCGGACGTAGATGTGGGCGTCGTCCTGGATGAACTGGCGGACCCGGGTCAGGCCCGAGAGGGTCCCGGAGCGCTCGTTGCGGTGCAGCCGGCCGTACTCGTTGAAGCGCAGCGGCAGGTCGCGGTAGGAGCGCAGCCGGGAGCGATAGATGAACGTCGATTCCGGACAGTTCATCGGCTTGAGGCTGAAGGTCTGGCCCTCGGATTCGACGAGGAACATGTTGTCGCGGTAGAGGTCCCAGTGGCCCGACTGGCGCCACAGCCGCTCGCTGACCACGATCGGCGTCGAGACCTCCTGGTAGCCGCGCCGGAGCTGGAGCTCTCGCATGGCCGATTCGAGGGTCCGCCAGATCGTTTGGCCCTTGGGATGCCAGAAGGCCGAGCCTGGCGAGACGTCGTGGAACGAGAACAGGTCCAGCTGGACGCCCAGCCGGCGATGGTCGCGCTTCTTTGCCTCGGCCCGGCGCCACAGGTAGCGCTCGAGGTCCGCGTCCGTCTCCCAGACCGTCCCGTAGATGCGCTGGAGCATCGGCCGCTTCTCGTCGCCGCGCCAGTACGCGCCGGCGACCGAGAGGAGCTTCAAGGGCCCGATCTTGCCGGTGCTCGCGACGTGAGGCCCCTTGCACAGGTCGCTGAACGGCCCATGCTCGTAGAACGAGGTGACGGGCGGCGGCTCGCCGGCCTCGGCCGCCCGCCGGGCGAGGTCGTCGAGGATCTCGACCTTGTACGTCTGGCCCTGGCCCTCCGCCACGGCCCGGGCCTCGTCGAGCGGGATCTCCTTCCGGACGAAGGGGTGGCCGGCGGCGATGCTCTCCCGCATCCGGGCCTCGATCGACTCGAGGTCGTCGGGCGTCAACGGCCGGGGCAGGTCGAAGTCGTAGTAGAAGCCATCGGCGATGGCCGGCCCGATCCCGAGCTTCGCGCCCGGGAAGAGGTCCAGGACGGCCTCGGCCATGACGTGGGCGGCGGAGTGCCGCATGGCGTCGAGGGCGTCGTGGGCGCCGGCATCGAGGAGTTCGTCGGCCGATCCGCGCGCGGGCGCCTCGAGGAGCTCCTCGTCCGCCCCTGCCTGCTCAACCATCGCCTGACCTGCCTCTCTCAAGAATCGAAACGACCTCCCGTCCGACAGGACGAGAGGTCATGCCTCCCGCGGTTCCACCCGCCTTCAACCCAACCGAGGCCCCGAGGCCGAGGTTGGGTCGCTCTCGTGCCGCGCTAACGGGCGGACCCGGGCCGGTTCTCCGGTCGCTCGCGGGTGGTGCCGTCGCCGGTCGGTCGCCGGGCTTCCAGCCATGGCCCGGCTCTCTGGGACCGATCCCGTCGGGGCGTGTCCCGCTCATCGCGTTCGCTATCGAGGGGAGGATACCCCACGGACCGCCGCGCTCCCCTGCCCAGCGGTCCGGGTGGTGGGCGGTACTGGACTCGAACCAGTGGCCTCATGCATGTCAAGCATGTGCTCTAACCAACTGAGCTAACCGCCCGCGGCGGGAAAGGGTAGCACGGCCCTTCGGCGGGCCGCGGGCTACGTCGCCGGAGGGATCGGTCCGCGGAGTGGCCGGGCTCGGGGCATCGGGGTACAAGGGTCTGGCCACTCGATGCGTCGCCCCGTCCGACGAAGGGCCACCGCTGGTGGCCGCCTGGTAGGTGAGCAAGGCCGGAATCGGCGGCGCTACTGGCCGGCGTAGGTCAAGGTGACCTCTTTGTCTCCGGTCCACGGGTGAAGAACGCCGATCTCAAGGCCTCCCTCGCCCGGGAGGACCTCGTCAAGCCCGCTCCACGTGACGCCCACATTGGGGGTGAAGAGGACGTCATCGTCTCCGAACTCCCGATTCACCGAAAAGAAGGGCACCCGGTAGATGAACTCCGTCTGGTAGGAAAGCATGCGGTACTCGAGAGTCCTGACGCCATCAGCGATCTTGCCACCCCAGGCGGGGTCGCTGGCGGCCTTCCGCATGGTGATGACCACAGCCCGAACGAGTTCGAACTTCACGGTAAGCGACGCATCCTGCGTCAGAGCGTCGAACGATGTCGTATCGCTCGACCACACGGGGCCGACGCTATTGATACGCACGGTGGAGCCATACAGGAATTCGGCTGAGCACTGGGTTCCTTGCAGTCCGCCGTAGACCGGGTCAGCCGCCCCACACCTGATCCCGGGCGGAACGCTATAGAGGTAGCCGGACCCCTCCACTGCCACGCTCACGGTGACCATGGCTTGCGTCTTGCACACCATCGACACGGCGTCGTTCGCGCCGTACACGACCTCGATTCGGGCCTCCCGCCCAGGGTGGGCCTGATCACACGGCAGGCCATTCAGTTCGTCGATACCGGGCAACACCGGGCCGGGCTCGCCCTGCGGGCCGGCCGGACCGACAACCCCTTGGTCGCCCTGCGGGCCGACCGGACCGGCAACCCCCTGGTCGCCCTTTGGGCCGACGGGGCCGACGTCGCCCTGCTGGCCGGCCGGCCCCTCGGGACCCGAGGGTCCGGTCTGGCTCCACGCTACGGGACCGGACCAGCCTCTGGGGCAGACCTTGGTGATCGCGGGGTCGATGAGCTTGACGTTTCCTCCCGCGTCGTAGCAGGCGGAGAAGACGCCACCGCTCGGAATGCTCGGGGACGAGCCGGCCAGAGTGACTCCCGAAAGCAGCAAGAAGGCCGCCAGGCCGACAGCGACTGATGCGAGGCGACGCACGATGGTCCTCCCTCAAGGCACACGGGTCGGGGGTGGATGTGCCAGGGGCGCCCCGCCTAGGGCCAGCATCGACAGGGGGGCGAGTCTCGGCCAGTGCCGAAGGGCCCCGGTATCCCAACCGAGTGACCCGCGCCGCGTGGAAGAGGTAGCGCGGCCCTCCGGCCGAAGCCGCCAGATAACCGGAGGGCCGTGCTCGATTGCTCGCCGTGTCAGCCGCCGGAGGTGAGGACCCCGCTGGCCCCGATCCAGCCGGCGACGACGACGGCCACGATGACGATGACGATGATCCAGCCCCGACTGAGCCGCATCGACGTCTCCTCCTCTACCAGATCTGGATGCAGCATTGGGCTCCGGTCTTGCCGTTGATCGAGGCGCGCATGCCGTGGCTCACCGTGATCGGCGAGCCCTTCCAGATGAACGCCACGTCGAAGTTCGAGCCGTAGTTCGTGTCCGGCTGGCCGTTGTGGTAGCTCCCGCACCAGTTGATGCTGACCGTGTAGCCGATGGCCGCCTGGGTGCAGGTGACCGACGTCCACCAGACCTTGCCGGTCGACGAGTTCCGGACATAGGTTGCCGTAGCGGTGACTGACCAGACGAGCAGGATCGACTGGTTCTTGATCCAGGTCGATCCGCAATGGGTGTAGCCGGACGGCACATAGCAGCCGGCCGTCGCGACGACGCCGCCCTGGGAGCCGCCGCCGGTCTCAGCCACGATGAAGCACGCATTCCTTGCCGATTCGCCCGAGGCCGCCATGGCGGCTTCGCACTCCGCCCCGGATATCCGGACCTTGGTCACCGACTGGGCGGCCGACGCCACCCCCGGCGCCGCCATGGCAAGGAGAAGACTCCCCGCCAGGACGAGCACCACGCTTCGCCGCCGCCCTGCTATCTGGTTCACGCCCGACCCTCGTTTCCCTGTGGCGGGCGGCGGTGGATGGGTGGGACGCTAGCAGCGGCCGCTTATCGGGCGCTTATCCGGGCCGCGTCGATCCGCCGACCCGGCGATGATGGCGACGTGCCAGCCGACGGATACGCCCTCATCGACGCCGGGGACGGCCGCCGCCTGGAGCGATTCGGCGACTTCGTCACGGACCGGCCGTCGCCGGCGGCGGCGGAACCAAGGCGCGCCCCGGAGCGATGGGCGGACGCCGCGGTCTACCATCCCGGGAGCGGCTGGTGGTCGCCCGACGGGACGGCGCTCGACGAGGTCGGCCACGCCGTCGAGATCGAGGGCCTGACGATCGAAGTCCGGCCTGCGGCCGGCGGGCAGGTGGGGCTCTTTCCGGAGCACCTTGCCAACGCCGCCTGGCTCCGCCGCGCCATCGGCCGCCGGCTCGGCATCGACCGCCCGGCGCTCCCGGGAAACGCTGCCCCGGCCGGCGATCCGCCCGAGGTCCTGAACCTGTTCGCCTACACCGGCCTCGCAACCCTCGTTGCCGCCGCGGCCGGCGCCCACGTCGTCCACGTCGACGCCTCGCGGCCGGCGGTCGCCTGGGCCCGCCGCAACGCCGAGCTCAGCGGTCTCGCCGAGCGGCCGATCCGCTGGATCGTCGACGACGCCCTGGCCTTCGTACGGCGCGAGGCCCGGCGAGGACGCCGCTACGCCGGGCTCATCCTGGACCCGCCGTCGTACGGCCACAGGGGCCGCGGCGGCAGGGCCGGCTGGCAGCTCGAGGGCGGGCTCGTCGAGCTCCTCGACGCCTGCGCCGGCGTGGTTGGGCCCGACGCCTTCTGCCTCCTGACCGCGCACACGCCGGGCTGGGACCCGGATCGGCTGGCGATGACCCTCGCCACCTCGACCGATGCCGACGCCCGGGACATCGAGGCCCTCGCCCTCGGCCTGGAGGCCCAGAGCGGCGCCGTCCTGCGGCTGGGCGCGGCTGCCCGGTTCGACCCGCTCCGCGGCGACGGGCGATGATGCGCGCGATGCCTGCCATCGACAGCACCCACAACCCCCGGATCCGGGCTGCGGCCGCCCTCCGCGAGCGGCGCGACCGGACGGCGACCGGGCTGGCCCTCGTCGACGGCGCCCGGGAGTGCCGGCGGGCGCTCGAGGCCGGGGTGGTGGTCGAGTCGGCGTTCATCTGCCCGCCGCTGCTCCGCAGCGAGGATGCGCTGGCCGCGGTCACCGCCCTTCGGCCCGCGGGCGTGACCCCCCTCGAGGTCTCCGAGCGGGCCTTCGAGGCGCTCGCCTACGGCGATCGTTCGGACGGGGTGATCCTCGTCGTCCGGGCGCCGTCGACGCGCCTGGAGGACCTCGCGATCGGCGACTCGCCGCTGGTGCTCGTCACCGAGGACGTCGAGAAGCCGGGCAACCTCGGGGCCGTCCTGCGAACCGCCGACGCGGCCGGCTGTGACGCGGTCATCGCGATCGGCGGCACCGACCCCTTCAACCCGAACGTCATCCGGGCGAGCATCGGGACCGTTTTCAGCGTGCCCTTCGCGGCGACGTCGGCCGGCGCCGCCCTCGACTGGCTCCGTGCCCGTGACGTCAGGCTGGTCGCCGCACGCGTCGACGCGGCCACCCTCTACACGGACGCGGACCTCCGCGGCGCCCTGGCCATCATCCTCGGCAGCGAGGCGACCGGCCTGTCCGAGGCCTGGCTCGGGCCCGACATCGAGGCCGTTCGGCTGCCGATGCTCGGTCTCGCCGACAGCCTCAACGTCTCGGCCAGCGCGGCGATCCTCGCCTTCGAGGCCCGGCGCCAGCGCGGCGTCCCGGAACGACCATCGACACCAGCGGGAGGGACCAGGTGACCCACCAGGTCTTCGACTTCGTCATCATCGGCGCCGGTCCGGCCGGCGAATCGGCGGCCTACGCGGCCCGTGGCCGTGGCGCTACCGTGGCCATCGTCGACCGCCGCTGGTTCGGCGGCAGCTGCCCCCACATCGGCTGCGTCCCCTCGAAGGCCCTCCTCCACGCCGCGGCCGAGCACCGCGCCAACCCGGCGACGTATGACTGGCCGCGGGCATCGCGCCGGCGCGACTACATGGTCAATCGCCCGGAAACCGCCCCCGAGCCCGATGACGCCTCGCACGTCCGGGGCCTCCGCGATGCCGGGGCGACGACCTACCGGGGCATCGGCCGAATCGCCGCGCGCGGGGTCGTCGAGGTCGCCCACGATGGCGAGACCCACCGCCTCGAGGCCCGCGAGGTCGTGATCGCGACCGGTTCCCGGTCCCGCCGGCCGCCGATCCCCGGCCTCGAGGCGATCGCGACCTGGACGAACGAGCACGCGACGCTCGCCCGGGAGCTTCCCCGCTCGCTCCTCGTCCTCGGCGGCGGGCCGACCGGCTGCGAGCTGGCCCAGGTCTATGCCCGCTTCGGCGTCCCGACCTCGATCGTCCAGTCCGGCCCGCGCCTGGCCCCCACCGACCATCCCCGCAACTCGGCGGTCATCGCCGAAGCACTCCGGCGCGACGGCGTCGATGTCCGGCTCAACGTCCGGGCAGCGGCCGCGAGGGCCGGCGCCGGGGTGGACGGGGCGCACGTCATCGAGCTGTCGGATGGCTCGACGGCCGAAGGCCACGCGATCCTCCTGGCGGTCGGCCGGGACGTCGATCTCGACGAGCTGGGCCTGGAGGCCTACGGCGTGGACGCCAGCGGCCGGACGCCCTTCCCCCGCGACGGACGATTGCGACTGGCCGACGGCCTGTGGGCCATCGGCGACCCGGCCGGGCCCGAGCTCCACACCCACCAGGCCCACTACCAGGGCGAGATCGCCGTCCGGATGGCCCTCGGCGACGACGTCGCCCCCGACTACCGGGCCCTGCCGCGGGCGACGTACATGGACCCCGAGGCAGCGTCCGTGGGCCTGACCCCGGAACAGGCGTCGTCGGCCGGCTTCGACTGCTTCGAGCTCGTGGCCGAGTTCGCGACCTCGGCCCGCGGCTACGGCGTCGAGGCCGACCTGGGACACGTCGCGATCCTCGTCGACCGCGGCTCGCGGACCCTCATCGGCGCGGCGATGGCCTGCCTCGACGCCTCGGCCGCGATCCACGAATGTGTCCTGGCGATCAAGGCCCGGGTCCCGATCGAGGTCCTGGCCGACACGATCCACGCCTTCCCGTCGACCTCGCGGATCCTCAACGGCCTGTTCCACGACGCCGCGGAGCGGCTGGCCGGTCCGCGGGGCTGACGCGGACGCGTCACGTCAGGCGCCTCACTCCTCGAAGGCGACCTCGCCGTCGATCATCACGAGCCGGGGGCGGACGTCGGCGAAGCTCGGCGGGGCCTCCTCGCCCGGCTCGCGCGGCGCGGCCGGGAGGACGATGAGGTCGGCTCGCGCGCCCGGGACGAGGCGGCCCCGGTCGGGCTCGCGGGCGGTCGTCGCCGGCCCGATCGTCGCCGCCCGGAGGGCTTCTTCGAGGGTCAGTCCCTCATCGGGCCCAAAGGCCGGAGCGTCGCTCCCCCACCCCGGATCCCGGCGCAGGACGGCCATCGCGATGCCGGGCCACGGGTCGATCGGCTCGACCGGGGCATCGGTGCCGAAGGCGAGCACGGCGCCGCTCTCGAGCAGGCTCCGCCAGGGATAGGCCCAGGCCTCGGCCCGCTCGCCCCAGTCGCGCCGGGCCGTGACCGCATCCTCGCGGAGGTGGACCGGCTGGACCGACGCCGCGATCCCGCCGGCCGCGAATCGCCCGAGGTCGTCCGGGTGGAGGAGCTGGACGTGTTCGACGCGGGGCATGAGGGCGACCCGGTCGACGGTCGGTGCGAGGGCCTCCAGGGCCGCCCGCGCGGCGGCGTCGCCGATGGCGTGGACCTGGCTCGCGATCCCGAGCTCGGCCGCCTGCTCGGCCAGGTCGCGCAGAAGCTCCGGCGGCGTCCGGAAGACGCCGCGGTCGTCAGCCGTGCCGGTCCGCGGGTCGATGAGCGCGGCGGTCTGCGATCCGAGCGTCCCGTCGGCGAACAGCTTGAGCCAGCCGACGGTCGCCCGGCCGTCCGGGCGTGACCCCAGCCGCTGGCCGCTGCGAAGCCCTCGCGCCGCCGCGACCTCGAGCCCTTCCGAGCGAAGGCAGGCGTGGACCCGGAGCGGCAGGTCGCCCGCATCGGCCATCGCACCGTAGGCATCGAAAGCGGTCAGCGCCGGATCTGGCGTGATGTTGCCCGGATCGTGGACCCCGACCACGCCCAGGGCGGCGAGCTGCCGGCCCATCGCTCCGACGAGCCGGCGGACCTCTGGTTCGGTCGGGCTCGGGACGCGATCGCTGACGAGGGGACAGGCGTTCTCGAGGAGCACGCCCTCGGGTGACCCGTCGGCGAGCCGCCGGATGATCCCGCCATCGGGGTCGGACAGGTCAGCGTCGACGCCGCCGATCGCGAGGGCGGCCGGGCTGGCCCAGACCGCATGGTGATCGAACGACCAGAGCGCGGCGGCGCGACCGGGGGCCGCGCGCTCCAGGTCCGCCGCCGCTGGCCAGCGGCCCCAGCGCCGCTGGTCCCAGCCCGCGCCGAGAAGCCAGGCGCCCGCCGGCAGGGCCGCGTGGGCCGCCGCCAGCATCGCCAGGCCGTCGTCGAGGGTCAGCGCCAAGGTCAGATCGACGTGCTCGGCGGCGATGGCCGCCTCGACCAGGTGGAGGTGGGCATCGATGAGCCCGGGGATCGCGATCTCACCCGGCTCGAGCTCGATCCGGAGGGTGTGGGGGTCGGCCCGGGTCTCGAGCTCCACCGCGCTGCCGGCGGAGGCGACCCGGCCGCCCCGGATCCCGACGGCCTCGACCCAGCCGAAGCCATGGTCGCCCGCGAGGGTCGCGACCCGGGAGCCCGTGACGAGGGCATCGAGCGGCATCAGGCGCCGGCTCGCGCTGGGGTCGGGCCGGCGAGGAGGGCGCCGAGGTCCACCGGGCCGAGCCCGGCACCCAATCCGAGGGCGAGGGCGATCCGGGCCTTGGGGCCGGTGAGCGTGCCGGCCAGCATGGCCCCCGCCCGGACCCAGGTCGCGCCGCCGCCCCGGAAGGCGTAGCCGGTGCCGGCGGCCCCGGCCGGACACCGGGTCGTGAGGACCACCGGGATCCCCTGCGCCATCGCCCGCGCGGCGGCATCGAGGAGGTCGCCGGTCGTGTTGCCGGCCCCGGTCGCCTCCACGACCAGGCCGTCGGCGCCGGCCCCGACGGCGGCGGCGAGGAGGGAGCCGTCCATCGCGACGTGCGCGGTGATGAGCCGGACGCGTTCGGCGGCCGAGGTCGCCGCCACGTGGCGGCGGGGGCCGCGCCGCCGGCTGATCGAGACGCCGTCGGGATCCACCTGCCCCAGGGGCCCGTCGTTGAGGCTCCGGAACGTGTCGAGGGCCGTGGCATGGGTCTTGGTGACGTCGTCGGCCGCGTCGATCGAGCCGGCGAGGACGACGACGACGCCCTCGCCCCGGAGCCGAGGGTCGACGGCGCAGGTGACGGCATCGCGGAGGTTCGCCGGCCCGTCGTAGCCCGGCTCCGAGGCAGAGCGCATCGCCCCGGTCACGACCACCGGCGTCGGGTCGTCCAGGACGAGGTCCCAGAAGAAGGCCGTCTCCTCGATGACGTCGGTCCCCTGCACGACGACGACGCCGTCGATGGCCGGGTCCGCCTGTGCGGCGCGGATCGCCGCGGCGATCTCGAACAGGCCCGGAAAGGTGAAGTGGCTGGCCGGCGTCCGGCCGAGGTCGAGCGGGACGACCTCGGCGATGTCCTCGAGGCCGGGGGTCCGGGCCAGGATCTCTGCGCCGGACAGGCTCGGGACGTTGCCGCCGGCCACGGGATCGTGGCGCATCGAGATCGTGCCGCCGGTGAAGATCACCATCGCCCGCCGGATCCGGCCGTTCCCGCTCACCTCGCGCGCACCTCGGCATTGCCGTGGGCCAACCTGCTGCTCATCTGCCGCTCACCTGCCGCTCACCTGCCGCTCGTCCCCGGCTCATCGCCGGCTCATCGGCCGGTCGACGGGCGCTCATCGGCGGTTTGTTCGCCACTCGACTCCCGCTCATCGGGCGAGCTCGCTCCCGGCGTGGGGCATCTTGTCGTAGCGGACGTGGCCCCGACGCGTGCCGAGGCGCCACATCGCGCCGGGAATCGCGCCCAGCCAGACGACGCCGAAGGCCGCGGCCCTGAGGGCCCGCCCGAGACGCTCGGGAATCGGCAGCGGCGGCCCACCGGGTGGCACCTCCCAGCGGAGGGCGTCGAAGGCCAGGACCCCGCCCGCGGCCAGGTACGTGGCGACGAGCGCGAGGGCCGTGCCGGGCCGGCCCGTCCCGACCGCGCCGGCGGCCGCCCCGATGATGAGCGGCGGCGCCAGCAGCTGCGCCCCGTAGGCGGCGAAGTCGAAGCGCGCCCGGAACGACAGGCGCGGACTGCGCATGACCGCCGGCCCGTGCTCCAGGATCCGCCGCAGACCGCCCTCGCTCCAGCGAAGCCGCTGGCGCCACAGGCCGGACCAGGTGCGGACCGGCTCCTCCCAGACCTCCAGGTCCAGGGCCCAGGCGACCGTCGTGCCATGGGCCGCGGCGATCCGGCTGGAGAGGTCGATGTCCTCGGTCAGGGCCCGCGCCCGCCAGCCGCCGACCGAGGCGAGGAGCGATCGGCGGAGGGCGATCCCGTTGCCGCGGAACTCGGAGCAGCCCCCGGACGCCCAGCGGCCGCGCTGGAGCTCGCCGTCCTGGTTCTGCTCGTCGGCCTGGGCGCCGGCCAGCCACGACGAATCGGCGTGCAGGATCCGGCGCCTGGCGGTGACCGCGTCGGCACCGGCGGCAACGTACCCGGCGAGGCGGCGCAGGAAGCCCGGCCCGATGCGGGCGTCGGCATCGAGGACCAGGACGACGTCACCGCGACAGCGATCGGGTTGAGCCGCGGTCAGGGCAGCACCCTTGCCGTCGGGCAGATCCGTGCCCTCCCGCCGGATCACCGTGGTCACGTCGTCGATGCCATGCTCGCGGGCGGCGGCGTGGACCACCTCGGCGGTCCCGTCGGTCGAGCGATCGTCGACGACCACGAGCTCGAAGCGCGGCCGCCCATCTGCGGCGCGATGGTCCTGGGCGGCGACGTCGGCCACGAGCTGGGGCAGGACGTTGGCCTCGTCGCGGCCGGCGACGACGACGCTGATCGTCGGCGGCGGCACGACCGGATCCCTGGGTACCGGGTCGGGCGGGATCGGTGGCCGGCGGCTGGCGCCGAGGATGGGGACGAGCTCGGCGGCCACGACGCCGACCGCCGCCACGACCAGCAGGGGCGCACCGGCCCCCGAGGCGGCGACCGCGCCGACCGCGATGCCCCCGCCGAGGGTCAGCAGGGACAGCAGCCGCCAGGTGGCAGGGGTGGACGCTGCATCGAGCGCCCCGCTGGTCCTGCCATCGGCACCCGCGCTCGCTTCACTCACCGAACGCCTCCGGATCGTCCGGCGGCAGCGCGTGCCGGTCGTCGTCAGTCCGCATCGCGATCCCGATCGGGTCGACGGCCGTGCCCGGGACCATCATCCCGGCCGTGGCCCGGCTCTCGGCCGGGGCCAGCGGGCCGCGCCGGACGATCGAGGCCAGGCCCGACAGGAAGATCCCGGCCGCGACGACCAGGATCACGTTCGTCGTCCCGACGAGATCCGAGATCGGGCCGACGATGATGATCGGCAGGAAGCTGCCGACCGAGACGAGCATGTTGAGGACGCCGAAGACCCGGCCCCGGACCTCCTCCGGCAGGTCCTCCTGGAGCTGCGTCTGGCTGGAGATCGCGACGATGCCGTAGGCGATCCCGGCCACGAAGGCCATGGCGATGACGATCGCGATGAGCGAGGTCACCGCGGACAGGTCCACCAGCGGCGCATCCACTCGCTGGAGCGCCCGGCTCAACGGGCCGGCCACCGTCATCGCCGCGAGGAGGATGCCCAGGGCGATCAGGCCACCCTCGATCGCCCGGCGGCGCGGGATGTAGCGCCCGTACGAGTTCAGGAGCAGGACGCCCATGACGATCCCAATGCCGAGCGGCAGGACGACCACGAACAGGTCCTCGGCCCCGAGGCCCAGGGTGTCCGCCGCGAAGTCGGGCCCGAGGACGCCGATGACGCCGACCAGCGAAGCGGCGATGCCGAGGTAGACGAGCGACCAGCCGATGGCCCGGTGGCCGCGGATGTAGGCCATCCCCTCGGCCAGCTGGGCGAACGTGCCACGGGCGGCCTCGCCGGCCTCGTGGACCGCGTCACCGGCCGATTCGCCCGCGACCCGGAGAGCCGGGTTCCGGGGCAGCGTCCAGCACAGCAGGGCAGCCATCCCGTAGAGCACGCCGACGACCAGGAGGACCGGCTCAGGGCCGCCCGAGACCTTGACCACCAGCGGCCCGAGGAGGGCATAGCCCAGGGCGAAGGCGCCGTTGAGGGTCAGCGTGAAGAGGCCGTTGGCGCTGACCAGCTGGTGGCGTGGGACGAGGTACGGGATCATCGCCGCCTCGGCGGGGGCGAAGAAGACGGTGATGACCGAGACGGCGATGTTGAGCAGGAGGATGAGCCCGATGTTGCCGCCGACCCACCAGATCGCGACCATCGCCACGGCCCGCAGGACGTTCGTGAGGACGAGGACGAGGCGGCGATCCGCCCGGTCCACGTAGACCCCGGCGACGGCCGACAGGAGCACCGCCGGGACGAGGAAGGTCAGGAACAGGGCGCTCACCGCCGAGCTCAGGTTGGTCGACTCGAGGACGATGACCGTGAGGCCGTAGAGGGCCATGTTCGAGCCGACCTGGGTGGCCAGCTGCGACAGCCACAGGAACAGGAACGGCCGGTTCCGGAGGACTGCGGCGGTGCTCGTTCCGCCGGCGCTGACCGGCGGCTCGAGGGTCACGCGGCCGAGGTCGGGCCGGGGCGCGCGACTGCCGGCCGGGCGGCCGCGCTGATCGCCGGATCACCCCGTTCCACGAACCCGGCGAAGCGCGACTCGAGGGCCCGCCGCTCGAGGAGGACGTGACGCGAGCAGGTCTGGCAGCGCAGCCCGATGTCGGCCCCGAGCCGGTCGACGAGCCAGGTCGTGCCACCGCAGGGGTGGGTCCGTCGGAGGCGGACGATGTCGCCCAGGAGCAGTTCGAGCACGGGTCGGCCGGTCATCGGGCCGAGCGTATCAGAGGCTCGGGCTGCCGTGGCCGGGGACGAGATCCCGGTCCGAGGCCGGGATCGAGACCGCGTCGAGCGGCGTCACGCTGATCGTGAGGCCCTCGTACGTGGCGCCCAGCTGGGCGATCACGCCGCCGGCCCGGGTGAGCGTGCCGGTCAGGATCTGGGGGCTGCCGATGGCCCGGATCTCGAAGCCGTCGACGAGCGGGGTGTTCTCCACCGACAGCGATCCGAGCCCGCCGTACACGACCGTGCCCGGTGCCACGCGGACATCCTCGACGGCGATGGCCTCGGCGCCGGCGTTGCGAAGCTCGTTGAGGAGATCCTCCACGCCCTCGCCGCTGATCGCGCCGGTCACCCGGATCGAGACGCCCGGCCCGGTCACCGGGGTCAGCCCGGCCCAGGCCTCGAGGGCCGCCAGGTCCGAGCGAAGCTCGCCCAGGGCGCTGACGCCGCGGTCGTGGGCATCGGTCAGCGAGGCGACCGTTTGCTCGAGGTCGGCGACCTCGGAGCGGAGGCCCTCGTTGCGGGTGCTGACGTTGGCGATCACCAGGGTGAGCTCCTGCGCGGACAGGTCGCTGAGACCCGGATTGGCCGCCTGGCTCCGGAGCTGGGCGACGACGAGGATGCCCAGGATCAGGGCCACGATCGTCATCGACCAGCGGGCTTGTGGACGGATCATGGGATCGGGCTCGCCGAGGGCTCGGGCCGCGCGTAGTGGCTGCGGATCGTGCCGGCGTAGGCCGGCACGGTGACCTCGTCGAGCTCGGAGAACGACAGCCGCAGCCCGTACGGCTCGATCCGCGAGCGCACGAACTCGACGAACGAGGCCGATGTCGTGAGGCGCTCGTAGAGGTCGTCGGCGCCGATCGTGCGGACCTCGTACGGCGGCGCCAGGTAGGCCGAGTTGGCCAGGATCGCGTTGCCGATATCGAGGATCGCGGTGGTGGTCGTCACCCGCTCGCCGTTGATCGAGATGGCCTCGGCGCCCGCGAGCCAGAGCTCCTGGACGAGCGTTCGGATGTCGCGGGCCGTGACGAGCGAATCGCGCTCCGTGCCCGGGTTCTCGGCATCCTCGAGGCGGAAGATGATGCCCGGGCCGGTGATCTGGACGAGCCCCCCGGCGAGCCGGGCGTGCTCGAGGGCGGCGTTGATCTCGCGGACCAGGGCCTCCGAGCCGGGCTCCTCGGCCTCGAGCTCGACGATCCGCGCCCGGAGGTCGAGGATCTGGGCCTGGAGCGCGTTCTGCTGGTCCTGGAGCCCAAGCGCGGTCTCGATGAGCGGCGCCCGCTCCTGGCTGGTGTACCGAACGCGCGGGCCCTCCGCGGCCAGCTGGGCGGCGATGAGGAAGCCCAGGACGAACAGGGCGCCGCTGAGCGTCACCTGCCAGCTCGGCAGAGCCCGCAGCCGGGCGACGACCGCGGTCATGGCCGGCCGCCGTCCCCCGCGTCATCGGGCGGCGTCGGCGCGGGGGGCGCGGGGGGCGCGGGGGGCGCGGGCGGCGCGGGCGGCGTGGGCTCGGGCCCTGGCGTCGGGGCCAGCTCGCCCGACGGGGCGCCATCGTCCCCCGCAGCCGGCGCGACCGCGGAGTCCTCCGGCGACAGTGGCGCGACGAGGGGCACGATCGCCGCCACCGCTGCGGCGTGCCGCGTGGCGCGCTCTCGACGCGCCAGCCAGATCCCCGCGCCCACCGTCGCGAGACCAGCGGCGAGCAGGGCCAGGAGCAGGCCCGTCACGTCGCCGCGGTCGTCGCTGCCGGGCGTCGGAGCGGCAGGGACCTCGGTTGCGCCGGGCGAGGCCGTCGCAATCGGCCCGGGGACCTCGCCGCCGCCGACCCAGTCCGGGGGCACCGGTCCGGCCGGCGCCTCGACAGGACCGTGGGGCTCCGGCGGCTCGGCCCCGAGGTCCGCCAGCCAGGCCGCCTCGAAGCCGGCGACATCCACGCCCAGCGCCGCCTCGAACGCCTCGTCGTCGGTGACCCCGTCGGCGAAGCTCCGGACGAGCTCGACCATCGCGTCCTGGCCGTACTCGCGGACGAGGAAGTCGACCGCCGAGGCGCTCTCGGCGTAGGCCAGCCCGAACTGCTCGTTGGTCGTCGGGAACTGTCCCGTCAGTGCGGTGAGGGGCATGAGCGTCCGGCTGTTGACCGCCGCCTCGACGTCGAACCGGTCCCCGCTCGTGTAGCCGTCGGCCAGGTAGACCGCCAGGCCCTCGTTGAGCCACCGTGACGGAAAGTGGTACGGGTTCGAGACGGCTGTCTCGAAGACGAGGTGCGTCAGCTCGTGGGGCACCACGCTCGCGACCCAGGGATCGTTGATCTCCGTCCCCGAGATCTGGGCGAAGAGCGTCCTGGTCCCGGGCGGTGCCTCGCCGCCGACGTTCTCCCGGGCGCCGGGGCCGATGACGTCGTAGAAGTCGTCGTTGCTGGCGTAGATGTAGAAGTCGATCGGCTCCGATTCGGTGACCCCCAGGAGGTCGCTCACTTCGCGAACGGCGCCATCGGCGATCTCGAGGGCCCGCCGCCCGAAGGCCGACCCGCCGGCTGTCCAGTGAACGGTCACGAAGTCCCCTGCCAGGACATTCCAGTCGAGCCTGGCGTCGTCGTACTCCACCGCGACGGTCGGTCCGCTGACCGTCCGGCCGTCGTCGAGCGTGGCCCGGAAGTGGGCTTTGACTGTCTGGTTCGGGAAGAGCGACCCGCCGGGCGTCTCGAAGACGTAGCCCACCGTGTAGCTGCCCCCACCGTCCGGCACGAGAACCTCGGCCACGAACGAGCGACCGCTGCCCTCGACATCGATGACGATCTCGATCCGTGTCACGTCGCCGGAGATCGTGACCTCGCCATCGAACACGATCCGCTCGAGGAAGACGACGTTCGCGGTTGGGCGTGGCAGGACCGGGTCCACGGCGAACGAGGGGTTCGCGACCGCGAGCCCCATGGTGATGGCCAGCACGACGGCCGCCGCGACGCGCGGCAGCCGCCAGCGTCGTCGGCTCACTGCCATGCCATGCCCCCGATCCGGAGGATGCCCATCCCGTTCTGGCCCGCGCCGAGGAGCCCCTCCCGGGACAGCGCCCAGCTGTCGCCGTACGCGATCGGGACGGCCGGCACCTCGTCGCGCACGGCGCCGAGGGCCCGCTCCCAGGCCGCCAGGGCCTCGTCCGGGTCACGGGTGGCGAGGGCGTCCTCGATCGCGGCGTCGAACGTCGGCGACGACCAGTGCCCGTAGTTGTTGGAGCTGCCGGTGCCCAGCAGGACGCCCAGGAAGTCGTTGGGGCCGGGGTAGTCGGCCACCCAGCCGAGGGTCCACATCGGCAGCGGGTCCTGGTGCAGGCGACCGAAGTGGTCGTCGTACTCCTCGATCCGGATCGCGACGCCCAGCTCGCGCTCGAGGTCGGCCACGATGCTCTCGGCATACGGCAGGCCGCCGGCCGCGAACCCGATCTCCGGGAAGCCGGCGCCGCCGGGATAGCCGGCCTCGGCCAGGAGGGCCCGGGCCGCCTCGGGGTCGTGGGCCGGGATCCAGCTGCGGTCGCCCCGGCCGGGGATCCCGGGCGGGACCATGCTGTCGGCCGGGATCTCGTCGCCGGCCGAGCCCAGCTCGACGATGCGGGTCCAGTCCACCGCCGCCCCGAACGCCTGGCGGACACGCTCGTCGTCGAACGGCGGCGCGGTGGTCGTGAACCCCACGTACGACAGCGACAACGACGGAACGAGCCGGAGCTGGGGCCCAAGCCGGGCGTCGAATCGGATCCAGGACGCGTCATACCAGCTGATCGAGGTGTAGTCGAGCTCGCCGTCCTCGAATGCGGCGACCTCGCTGCGGCCACCGATGTTCGTCAGCAGGTGGACGGTCCGGATGGCCGGGGTACCGGCCCAGTAGCGCTCGTTGGCGACGAGGGTGTACTCGTCCGGGGTGACCGAGGCGACGACGTAGGCGCCGCTCCCGACCGAGACGCCGCCGTCGATGGCCTCGCCGTCGCGCCAGACCGCGGCCGGGACGATCCCGAACGTCGGGCTGGCGACGACTGATGGAAAGTCCGCGCCGGGGCCCACGAGATCGACCACGACATCCCGGCCAGCGGCCCGGATGCCGACGTCGTCCGGATCGGACGTCGCGCCGGACACGTAGTCGAATGCACCGCGAACATCGAGCAGGAGGGACCACAGCAGCGACGGATCGTCGGGATCGATGACCCGGAGCCAGCTCCCGACGACGTCCTCGGCGCCGAGCGGCGACCCGTCGGAGAAGGTCAGCCCGTCGCGGAGGTGGAAGACGATCTGGCGCCCGTCGTCGGAGATGTCCCACGAGCCGGCCAGCGCCGGCCGGAGGGTCAGCGACGTGTCGAATGTGGTCAGTGTCTCGTACAGCTGGGCGCCGAAGGCGGCCGATCCGATGTCGCTCTGATGCGCTGGGTCGAGGGTGTTCGGCAGGCCGAACAGGATGCTGACCTCGTCACCGGCCGCCGCCCGGGCGTCCTGTGCCGGGCCGCTGTCGCCGGCCAGCCCGCCCACCGCGACGAGGATCGCGACGACGCCCGCCGCGATCACGAGCCGGGCTCGGCGAGGGCCGCTCATGGCTGCCACCAGCGGGGTGTCCGGCGCGTCCGACCAAGCTCGTCCAGGCGGACGGGACGCTCGATCGGCACCGGCAGCCGAGGCCGGACGGTCCAGGCGTAGCTGTCGCCCGAGAAGCCGAAGAGCAGGGCGGCCACGCACACGAACCGGCGCATGTTCTGGAGTATAGGGGCGGGTCCTGCCGCAGCCAGGAGCGCGGGCAGCGTGACCTCCCGGCTTGGGCCGGCGCCGGGAATCATGAGAGGCCTCGTGCTACACCGCCGGGGGAACGATGCTGTGCCTCGAGGCCTCTCCGACGGGAAACGAGGGGGTCGGGGTTTCGTTAGGGCTCGGAGGTCCGTTCCACCCGACAATCCTCCGACGTCGGGGCGTCGCCCTACGATGGCGCCGCACGGAGGACCCCGCAGCCAGATGTTGCAGCTCGCCGACACGCTCACCCGGACCGTTCGGCCCGTCCGGATTCCCGAGCCCGGGCAGCCCGTGACGATGTACAGCTGCGGCCCGACCGTGTACCGCTACGCCCACGTCGGGAACCTCCGGACCTTCCTCATGCCGGACCTGATCCGACGGGCCTTGCTGTACCACGGGATGGCGGTTCGCCAGGTCCAGAACATCACCGACGTCGGCCACCTCCGCGACGAGCGCTTCGACCGGGGCGACGACCCGATGCTCGTCGCGGCCGGCCTGGAAGACAAGACGCCGGGCCAGATCGCCGACGCCTACGAGGCCGCCTTCCACGCCGACGCCGCGGTCATGAACCTCCTGCCGGCCCACGTCTACCCGCGGGCAACCGAGCACATCCCCGAGATGCTGGCCCTGGCCGAGCGGCTCGAGGACCTCGGCCACGCCTACCGGACGGAGGCCGGCAACGTCTACTTCGCCGTCTCGACCTGGCCCGGCTACGGCCGCCTGTCCGGCAACACCCTCGACGCGCTGCGGGCCGGCCACCGGGGCGAGGTCGAGGGCGACAAGCGCGACCCGGCCGACTTCGCCCTCTGGAAGGCGGCCGGCGAGGGTCGCCTCCTCAAGTGGCCGTCGCGCTGGGGCGACGGCTTCCCGGGCTGGCACCTCGAGTGCTCGGCAATGGCGATGCGTCATCTCGGCGACCGTTTCGACATCCACACCGGCGGCGAGGACAACGTCTTCCCCCACCACGAGGACGAGATCGCCCAGTCGGGCCCGATCGTCGGCGGGCCGCCGGCCGATCTCTGGATTCACGGCGCCTTCCTCATGACGTCGGGCCGGAAGATGGCCAAATCGGCCGGCAATTTCCAGCGGGTCACCGAGCTGGCGGACGACGGGATCGAGGCCCTGGCCTTCCGCTACCTGTGCCTGACGGCCCGCTACTCGCGCCGGCTGGACTACTCCGAGGAATCCCTTGCGGCCGCCGCCACGGCCCTCACGGCGCTCCGGTCCCGGCTCCGGGCCCTGGGGCCGGCAGCCGACAACGGCCCATGGGCGGCGCCGGCGGTCCTCGCCGCGGGCCGCGCGGCCGACCGGCCGACCGGCAGCGCCGCGGGCGTCAGGGGCCACGCCCTGCCAGACGGCCAGGCCGAGCCGGTGGTCGTCGATCGGGCCGGCTCACCGGCCGCTCCGCTCTCGCCGGCCGGGCGCGAGCTCCACGAGCGCTTCGTGGCCGCGATCGACGACGACCTCGACATGCCCACCGCGGTCGCCACGATCCACGCCACACTCCGGGCGGACCTCCCGGCCGACGAGCGACGCTGGCTCGTCCTCGATGCGGATGCCGTGCTCGGCCTCGACCTGCATCGCGTCTGGCAGCCGCAGCCACCGGCCGCCGTCTTCGAGCCTCGCGTTGATGCCCTGCTCGCCGAGCGAGCGCAGGCCAGGGCAGGCCGCGACTGGGAGCGGGCGGACGAGATCCGAGAGCGCCTTCGTGCCCTGGGGATGGAACCGGTGGACCTGGCCGACGGAACCACCGAGCTCCGGCTGATCGACCCGTCGAAGGGCGGTTGAGCCGCGGCGTCAGACGGCGCCGGCCGCGCGTCAGGCCGGCTACGGGACCGCGAGGTCGGCCCGGTCCCGGAAGCGGTCCAGGACCCGGTAGAAGTTTCGTTTCGAGAGGCGGTCCCGGTCCGCCTCGGGCGTCGACGTCCAGCCGCGGTGCTCGTGGCGCCGCAGCGGCAGCCCCGCCACCACGATCGCGCGACGCGGCGCCGTCCCCTCCCCGCGCTCCCGCAGGACGAGGCTCCACCAGATGTCGAGGTTGCGGTAGAACCGGAAGGCCTCATCGAGCGGCCCGGCCGCGACGGCGTCGGCGCGCCGCACGGCCAGGAGGTAGGCCTCGATCGCGGCCGCGTCGCCGTTCGTGGTCTCCTCGAACCGCCGGAGGTCGGCCGATCGCAGCCCGAACGGGCCGGCGACGGCGACGTCCGGGTCGGCCAGGGCGCCGACGAGCGGCGTGACGACGTCTCCCGTGGGCTCGACGCTCGTGTCCATGACGATGACAACCTCGCCGGCGGCGCGCCGCAGCCCGACGTTGAGTGCCGCCGCCCAGCCGAGTCGGGCGCTCGTCCGGACGACCTCGACCTCGACCTCGACGTCGACCTCGAGCTCCCCGTCCGCCGGACCAGGAATCGGCAGCCGATGCGCCTGGGCCGGATCGGGGGCGTCCGCGACGATGACGACCTGCGTCCCCCGCGGCGAGGTTCCGCGGAGCCCCGCGATCGCCCGGTCGAGGTCGTCGGGCTGGTCGGTCGCGACGAGGATCACCGTCGCCGGGCAGGTCGGCGGCTCGCCGAGCCGGCTCGGCACCGCCTCGCTCCGGCCGTAGCGGACCCCGACCTCGTCGGCGACGTCGGGCGGGTGAAGGGGCTCGAGCCGGAAGTCGGTTCCGCGGTCGACCACGCGCCAGCCGGCGGCCTCGATCTCGGCCCGCAGGCGGTCGGCCTCGGGCCAGTCCCGCGCGGCGCGGGCCGCGGCCCGGGCGTGGGCGGCGTCGAGGACCGGTTGCGGGACGTACGGCCGGCTCACCCCGTCGTCCCCCGGTACGGTGCCCGACGATCGATGTCGCCGACGTACTCCGGCCGGTTCGGGTGATCGAGGAGCTGGCGGATGGCGAGGATCTCGCCGGTGTGGAACCAGTAGTGGTAGGTGACCCGGAGGATCGCGGTCCCGACCTGGCGCGGGGGCGAGCCGGGGAGCCGGCCGAGCATCGCCGGCTCGTCGAAGGCATCGAGCTCGACATCCGCGGCCGCCGTCACCCGCTTCCAGGCCGCCAGCATGGTGGCCAGCGACGGCGTCGTCGCCGGTCCGCCGTTCGCGGCCACCTCGTTGAGGATCGGCTCGGGCGTTCGGCCGGCCAGCCGGGTCAGCCAGTAGCGCTGCTCGTGCCAGGCCATGTGGCCCACGATCCAGCCGATCGAGTTCATCGGCTCGAATCGGCGGAACCCGTCGACCTCGGGCACCCCGCGGAGCCCGCGGCGCCATTCCGACCTGGCGAACCGGAGCTGCTCCACGAGGGGGTGGGTCACCGGGCGGCCTCCAGCTCGGCGAGGGCGCCGAGGACGGCCGCGGCGATGTCGTCCGTGCCCGTCCAGGGCAGATCGACGCGGAGGGTCGCCGCCTCGGTCAGCATCGGGTTGTAGCCCGACCCGCCGCTGCCCTCGATGCGCCGGATGTCGGTCCGAACGGCAACGATCGGCTTCTTCGTCCCGTAGGCGTAGCCGACCTCCCAGGCCGTGCCCGAATCCGGGTCCGGGCCGTCCATGATCGCAACGAGGGCGTCGGCCCAGTCGATGCCACCGACGTCATGGGCGAAGACGCCGGCCGCGGTCTTGCCCTTCTCCTGGTCCTGGGGCAGGAAGACCTCGTGGCCGCCGTTCCGGAGGGCCGCGGCGAGCTCGGCGTTCCAGGCTCGTTCGGCGGCCGAGAAGAGCGGCCCGGCGAAGTAGATCCGCATCCCCCGAAGTATCGCCCGGGTCCGTCGCAGCCGTGGGGTCGTGGACGAGGTCGCTTATGCGGCCGTGGACGAGGTCGCCGGGCGGGGCGACAATGGGCCCGCGTCGCGTCCCGGCCAGACCCACGGGAGTCAGCCCATGCCGAGCCAACCGCCCCGGCGCCGCCTCCGCGCCGCAACGGCGAGTGCCGCGGTCACGATCGCCCTCGCGCTCGTCCTGGGCGCGTGCAGTGGCGCGGCGAGCCCGAGCCCCAGCCCCAGTCCCAGCCCGACTCCGACGGCGATCGTCAGCCCCGGCGCCGCCGAGCTCCGCATCCCGCTGCCGTCAGGCTGGCACGAGATCGAGTTGACCGAGGTCGGGCTGCAGGCCGAGATCGATGCCCTGGTCGCGACCAACCCGGAAGCCGCCGAGACGATCCGCCAGCTGCTCGCCAGTGGCGCGTTCGAGGGCTTCCTGTTCTATGGCATCGGGTACGAGGGGACCGAACCGATCGGCAACGTCACGGCCGTGACCTTCCCGATGCCCGGCCTCGGCCTCGATACGCTGACGCCGCTCATCACGGGCCAGCTCGAGCAAATCGGGGCGACGGACGTCCGGACCTCGGAGCGGACGGTGCTCGGGACGCCGGGTCTCGTGATCGACTACCACGCCCAGGACGGCGAGGGGGCCTCCGGCACGATCACCGGTCGGGCCTACGTCGCGATCGTCGAGGGCGCCGTCTACGACATCACGGTGACCTGCGCCGCGGCCGATCCGGCTCCCTGCCTGGCCGACGCCGACGCCATGGTCGACGGCGCGACGCTCGTCGCGCGCTAGCCAGGCGAGCCGGGCCGCTTGCCTGCCCCGGCCCCGCCGGACCGACCTGCCTGATCGTCCGCCGGCCTCAGGGCTTGGCGACGACGACGCTCGAGGCGACGTTCGACGACGGGGCGTACGTCCAACCTGTGGCCGCGAGGTCGCCGACGCTGAACATGACATTGGCTGCCTTCTTGTTGAGCGCCGAGCTCACCAGCGAACAGCTCCCGTTGTCACTTGTCAGGCAGCTCGTTGCCCCGGATCCGGCCGACCAGCTGCCGCTGACCGTCACCCCGGCGACCGGCAAGCCATGCTCATCCACGACCCCGACCGTCACGGTGGCGGTCCACGTCCGGCCGCTCGAGGCGGCGGTCCCGGACAGGCTGCCGACCCACATGTCGGCGGCGGGCGGCGGCGGGGTCACGGTCCAGGCATAGCCGGCGGCCCAGCTCACCGCGGCCAGCTTGGCCTGGCCCGCGATCGAGGGATGGAAGTAATCGCCCGAGACGTCGCTCTTCGCGAACTGGGTGTTGAAGACGGCGTTACCGTCGAACCGGCAGCGCGCGGCGAAGGCGGCGCAGACCTCGGCCAGCTGGGTGTTGAAGTCGATGTTCCGCTGCCGCACCGCCTGGCGACGCTGGACGTCGACCCCCTGGGTGGATGTCGGGTTGGCGAGCAGCGATTGGCAGATGTCCCCGGCCGACCAGACGAACCGGGCCAGGAAGCTGCCCTTGAACAGCGACCAGAGCTGGTAGACGTCCGGGATGCTGGCGACATAGACGGAGGTCTCCGGCGAGCTCGTCGTCAGGGTCGTCATCGCGGTCTCGAACTGGGCCCGGAAGGTGGCGACCGAGGTCATCTGCGCAACCGTGTCCGTGCACACGTCGTTGCCCCCGATGAGGACGGTCAGGTAGTCCGGCTGGACGGCCGCCGCCGCCTGCATCTGGGCGTTCAGATCGACCATCTTCGCCCCGCTGACCGAGAGGTTCGCAGTCGTCCCGACGATCGGCGCGCCCATGGCCACCAGCCGCTGGTAGTGGCTGTTGACGGTCGCGTTCGTGCCCGTCGCCCACGAGTTCTGTGGCGCGTCGACGCCGAGCGACCCGGCGCTGCTCGCGGCCTGGGTGATCGAGTCGCCCACCGCCGCCATGGAGAGCGGCAGTGGGGCCGTCTCGGCAGCCGCCGCGCCCGTCGCCACGAGCCCGCTCAGAACCACGACCGCGACGACCGCGGCCAGCACCACTCGTCGGATCATGGGGGACCCCTCCTCCGCCTGCTCGATCGGCGGTTCACGATAGCGGCGACGCCGGTCGCCCACAAGGCATGCGCGCTGGTGACGGCCCGACCCGTTGCCTGGTCCGCAGTCGCGTAGTGTGCGCAGGCGGCGTTTGCCGGCGACCATACGGGCCTGCTCCGCCTCCGAGAGGAACTCGGACTTGACCGACTCGCCAACTTCTGCACAGGTAGATCTGGATCAAGGGCTGACGCCTGCAGCTCGCCCGAACAACCCCTCGGAACGCCGGCCGGCCACGGCCCGGCATGCCTGGATCCCGCGCCAGCACGGCGCCTGGGCGATGCTGCTCCTGCCGCTGCTGCTCGGCGTGGCCGCCAGCCGCCCCGACCCGTGGCACCTGGCCCTCGGTGGCGCCGCGCTCGCCGGCTACCTCGGATCGGCCGCGCTGCAGGCCTGGGCCAGGGCTCGCCGGTCGCCCATCTACCGGGCCCCGATCGCCGTGTACGGTGCCGCGTTCGCCGTCCTCGGGCTGCCCCTGGCCTGGTCCTTCCCGGCGCTGGTGCTGGCCGTCGTCGTGATCGCTCCCGCTGCGCTCGTGGTGTTCGGCGGAGCGCGTCCGGGGACACGTCGCGACCTCGCGAACAGCCTCGCCCAGGTTGCCCAGGCGCTCGTGCTCGTGCCGGCCGCGGCGTACGTGTCAAGTGCCTTCGAGCTCGCCCGAGTCGTCCCCGCCACGGGGGTCGCCGCCGGCTACCTCATCGGAACCGTCCTCGTCGTCCGGTCTGTCCTCCGGGAGCGCGGCAACGGGGCCTTCGCTGCGCTCTCGATCGCGTTCCACGTGGTCCTCGCCGTGCTCGCGGCGCTCCTCCTCCCGGCCGCGTACCTGCCCCTGGCCGCTGCCCTCGCGATCCGCGCGCTCGCGCTGCCCGTCGTCCAGCGACGCCTGGCCCGGGCCCGGCGACCGCTTCGCCCGATCCACGTGGGCATGGTCGAGATCGTCGCCTCGATCACCGTCGTCGCCATCGCCTTCCTCGCCCCGTTGTAGCGGCCCGCTGCTCGTCACGGTCCCGGCTCGGTTCGAGCGGCGGTGCGCCCGGGACGCGCGGCCATCCCCACCGCTACCCTCAGGGCGCGCCCCGAGGAGGACACCCATGACCGATCTGCTGTACGCGTCGCCCCTGACCCTGGACCCGGACTGGACGCCCGACACCCTCGCCGTGCAGGCCGGCCGGCCCGCGCGGGTGCCCGGCGCCCCTGTGAACCCGGCCATCACGATGAGCTCGACATACGTGCACGACGCGAGCCTGGAATACGGCCGTGACGGCAACGCGGGCTGGGGCGCGCTCGAGGCCGCCCTCGGGGCGCTCGATGGCGGCCGCGCCGTGACCTTTGCCTCGGGCCTCGCCGCGACCACGGCGATCGCCGACCTCGTGCCGCTGGGCGGGACGGTGGTGCTCTCGTCAGTGACGTACTACGGCGTGCGGAACGTCTTCGAGCGGCTGGCGGCCGCGGGCCGCCTCCGCGTCCGGATGGTGCCGCCGGACGACACGGCCGTGATCCTCGAGGCGGCCGATGAGGCGGCCATGGTCTGGGTGGAATCGATCGCCAACCCCCTCATGGTCGTGGCCGACGTGCCGGCGATCGCTGCCGGCGCGCGCGAGCGGGGCGCGCTGACGGTGGTGGATTCGACGTTCGCGACGCCACTCCGCCAGCGGCCCCTCGACCTCGGCGCGGACATCGCCATGCACTCCGCGACGAAGCTCATCGGCGGCCACTCCGACCTGCTCCTGGGGGCGGCCGTGTGCCGCGACGAGGCGCACGCCAGGCATCTCGCCACCCAACGTCACGACCACGGCGCGATCCCGGGCGGCCTCGAGGCTTTCCTGGCCCTGCGCGGCCTGCGGACGCTCGCCGTCCGCCTGGACAGGGCGGAGGCGTCGGCCGCCGAGCTCGCGCGCCGGCTCGGCTCGCACCGGCACGTCTCGCGGGTCAACTACCCGGGGTTGCCCGGCGATTCGCAGCACGAGCGCGCCGCTCGCGTGTTGCCGTTCGGCTCGGGCTCGATGGTGTCGTTCGAGGTTGCCGGGACGGTCGAGCAGACCGACGCGTTTCTCGCCGGCCTGCGGCTCCTGACCCATGCCACCAGCCTCGGCGGCGTGGAGACGCTCATCGAGCGTCGCGCGCGGTATGCCGGCGACGCCGCGATCGCGGGCCCGACGCTGTGTCGCCTGTCCGTTGGCATCGAGAACGTCGAGGACCTGTGGACCGATCTCGACCGGGCCCTCCAGGCGGCATGCGGATGACCAGGAGGTCAACACCGTGACGGCGAAGGCAGGCAAGGGCGCCGCCGGAACGGGCGCCCACGACAACGTCCTCGCCACCCTGCCGGCCGCCATGACCGGCAGGGCGAGCCCAGCGAAGGCCGCGGTCGGCGACAAGCCGGTCTTCGACTACATCAGCAGCCTGCCGCAGCCGCACCGCGCCATCGCCGAGCGCGTCGATGCCCTGGCGGCCAGCACGCTGCCGGGCCTGCAGCGTTCCGTGAAGTGGGGCATGGCCTGGTACGGCGTCGGCGACGGCTGGTGCTTCGCCTGCGGCGGCTTCGCCGGCCACGTCAAGCTCGTGTTCGGGCGCGGGACGTCCCTCACGCCGGTCCCGCCGGTCACGCCGATCGGGATGGGCAAAGCCTCGCGCGGGGTCGAGCTCGAATCCGTGGACGACCTTGACGAAGGCCAGATTGCGTCGTGGATGCGACAGGCGACGGCCATGCCCGGCTTCGGGAAGAAGGGGTGAGCCCGCCAGCCCGTGCCGACGTCTTTGGACGCGAACCAGATGTCGGAACGGGCTTCAGGTTTCCGCGAGGTACTCCGCCAGTTTCTCGGACGCGCCGCCAACGATTAGGTCCCCATGCCCCGCCAGCAATGCGTCGAAAGACAGGCGAGCCAGGATGTCCATCGATGCTCGCGTCTGCGGTACATCCTCGCTTGTCCCAAGCAGAGCGAACCCCTGGCCCTCCGCATACCCGATGGCGTCGCCGACGACGAGAACGCCCGCGGCCTCGTCATGAACGGCAATGTGGCCCGGCGTGTGACCGGGCGTCGGGATGATCGCGAGGTCCATGACTCGGTCACCGGCGCCAACCGCCATGATCGGGCGCGGAGCGGCGATGTGCGGGATATCCGCGGCGCCGGCGAAGACGTCGGCATCTGCAGCGTGCTCGAGCGCGGAGGACAGCCCGACCCAGTGATCGGGGTGCTTGTGCGTCACGATCACGGATCCGACAGCGGACCAGTCGAGGCCAACGGCCATCAG
>SCUO01000138.1 GCA_004297395.1 Chloroflexota bacterium
CCGCCAGCGCCACCAGCACCAGCCACTTCGCCTCACGCAGCAGGCTTGCGAGCTTCGCCGGGAGCGGTGCGCCCTGGGTCTTGTTGACTGCCGCCATCTCGCGCCGCGCCGACCTCCGCGGTCACTCCGGCAGCAGGATCTTGTCGCGCAGCACGATGGTCGAGCCGCGCGGCTCGATGTAGCCGCCGATCTGCAGGTCCTTCATCACCCGGCTCACCATCTCCCGCGAGGCGCCGATCATCTTGGCAATGTCCTGCTTGGGCAGGCGCTTGGTGACGATGCGCTGGCCATTGACGTTTTCCGCCATGTCGATCAGCAGGCGCGCGACGCGCCCGTAGACGTCGAGCAGCGCGAGGCTGCCGATCTTGCGGTCGGCTTCGCGCAGGCGGCGCACGAGGCCCTTCATCACGCCCATCACCATGTCGAAGTTCTCGGCCAGGCACTTGTGGAACTCGCGCTTGCTGATCGCGAGCAGCTCGCTCGGCTCGATCGAAATCACCGTCGCCGAGCGCGGGCTGTCGTCGATCAGCCCCATCTCGCCGACGATCTCGCCGGGACCGAGCAGCGCGAGGATCACTTCCTTGCCGTCGGCATCGCCCATCATCACCTTGAGGCGTCCCGAGATGACGATGTAGAGCGAATCGGTGGCGTCGCCCTCGCCCATCAGCATGGCCCCGCGCGGCGCACTGCGTCGCGTCACCGCCTGGGCGAGCATCGCCAGCTGCTCGTCGGAAAAGCCCGCGAACAGCGGCACGGTCCGCAAAACGGTCGTCGAAACCTTGATCACCATGCAATGCCTCGCCTTGCCCTCCCCCAGTGGAGGGTCGCACCGGAATGTTAGCAAACAACGCGCCAGCGCTTTGCTAAAATCGCCGTCGAATCCCGCCGCAGCGCCCTCCCGTGCCAGGACCATGCCCGCTCGCCACGTTCGCCTGTTGATCCTCGGATCCGGCCCCGCCGGCTATACGGCCGCGGTGTATGCCGCGCGCGCCAACCTGAAGCCCGTCCTGGTCACCGGCATCGCCGAGGGCGGACAGCTCATGACCACCACCGATGTCGACAACTGGCCGGCGGACGCGCAGGGCGTGCAGGGGCCGGACCTGATGGCGCGCTTTCGCCGGCATGCCGAGCGCTTCGAGACCGAGGTGATCAACGATCACATCCACCGCGCGCGCCTGGGCGGCCGGCCGCTGGTGCTCGAAGGCGATGCGGCCACCTACAGCTGCGACGCGCTCATCATCGCCACCGGCGCCTCGGCCCGCTACCTCGGCCTGCCCTCGGAGCAGAAATTCATGGGCCGTGGCGTCTCGGCCTGCGCCACCTGCGACGGCTTTTTCTACAAGGGCCAGGAAGTCGCGGTGATCGGCGGCGGCAACACCGCGGTCGAGGAGGCGCTCTACCTCGCGAACCTCTGCAGCAAGGTGACGCTGGTGCACCGGCGCGA
>SCUO01000114.1 GCA_004297395.1 Chloroflexota bacterium
GTAAAAGACTTCCAACCCTCGACATTTTTATACATGGCAAAAATGGCTTGAAAATTCCTCTGGTAAGCGAAAGATTAATAAAAGTGTTTAACCATCACGGAATAAAATGAGTCCCAATAAAATTTTATATGACATTAGAATTTGATTCGAAATTAAAAATTCATAATTCATAATTAATTATGCGTGTCCTTGTTACAGGTTCAAAAGGTATGCTTGGCACCTCGGTGAGTAAGGTGTTTAAGGATCATGATCTATTACTTACTAATAGTACTGAACTAGACGTGAGAAATTTTGATCAGGTAATGAGTTGGGCAAAATCCAAACCCAATGTCATTCTTCACCTTGCTGCGGAAACCGATCTGGTCAGAGCAGAATTTAATCCCGGCGATGCTTATATGACAAATCATACAGGTACTCTTAATATGGCACATCTTGCCGAGACGCTTAATGTTCCAATTGTCTATATTGGAACTGCTGGAATTTTTGATGGAAAAAAGAAAATATATAAAGAGGAAGATAAGGCTAACCCCCTCCACCATTATGGTAGAAGCAAGTATTATGGAGAGCTCGCAGTGAAGCAATACAAGAAGCATTATATAGTCAGGGCGGGATGGGCAATGGGAGGCGGGCCAGAGGTAGATAAAAAATTTATCAATAAAATATATAAATTAGCAAAGTCAGGTGCTAAAAAACTTTATGGAATAAATGATATGTACGGCAACCCGACTTACACAATGGATTTTGCAATGACTCTAAAAAACATAGTTGAAAAAAGACCAGAATACGGAACATACAATTCAGGAGGAAAAGGGAGTGCCAGCAGATTAGCAGTGCTGAAAGAATTCATTAAACTTCTTGGGTTATCAAAAAAAATTGAGATTATTCCTGTTACAGATAAGGAGTTTTGTAAATTGTTTCCGTCAGGGTATCCAAAGACTGGCAGTGAAGTTTTATCTATTAAGAAATTAGAAAAGTCTGGTCTTTCAGCAATGCGAGATTGGCAGAGTGCACTAGCGGAGTATGCAAAAGAATTTATTTGATTATGAATGAAGTAACTATTATTTATTATTCATCTAATCATGAAAAACCTGAATTCGAAGATAGGATTAAGGATAATATTTTAAAAGTGAGCGGAGGACTACCCATTATCAGTGTTACCCATAAACCAATCGATTTCGGTAAGAATATTGTGGTTGGGGATGTTGGGGCATCGGGCTTTAATATGTTTCGACAGGTTCAAATTGCATGTAGGGAAGCCAAGACCCGCTTTGTGATCTCAGCGGAGGCGGATTGTTTGTACCCACCGGATTATTTTGAATTTATTCCTCCGCGGGATGACATTTGTTATCGCGATAAAAATTTATATGTAATGCCACAACATAGGGCATTTTTTTGGAGGAAGGAAGAAGGCGCTACACACGCCCAAATAATTGGACGTGAGTTTTATTTAAAAGTATTGGATAAGCTTTTTGAAGGCGCA
>SCUO01000122.1 GCA_004297395.1 Chloroflexota bacterium
CAGCGCCTGCCGTGCCTTTGTCCCGGAAGCGCCGGACCAACCCCTGCTGCCGCAGTTTCTCGATGCCGCCGCGCTCGATGCGGGCGACGCCCAGGCCGAGGGCGATACCGCCGCCGTGCAGTTGATGACGCTCCATTCCGCCAAGGGGCTCGAATTTCCGCTGGTGTTCATGGCGGGGGTGGAGGAAAACCTGTTTCCCCACAAAATGTCCCTCGACGAACCCGGGCGCCTCGAAGAGGAGCGGCGGCTGTGCTATGTGGGCATCACCCGCGCCATGACCAAGCTGTATCTGACCTGGGCCGAGACGCGCAACCTTCACGGCCGCGAACAGTTCAACACGCCCTCGCGGTTTCTGCGTGACATTCCGGCGGAGCTGCTCGAAGAAGTGCGCCTGCGCGCCACCATCACCCGGCCGGTCAGTTTCGCGGCGCGGCCCGTGAGCTACGCCACCCGACCCTCCAGCGGCACCGCGAAGCTCGCCGACAACGGCACCGGCTTCGTGCTGGGGCAGCGGGTCGCGCACCAAAAATTCGGCGAAGGCGTGGTGCTGGGTTTCGAAGGTCTGGGTCCGCAGGCCCGGGTCCAGGTCAATTTCCGCAGCGGCGGCCCCAAATGGCTGGTGATGCAGTTTGCCGGGCTGAGCGCGCTTTCGTAGCCGTCCTCGCTACGGCCGTTACCGCCGCCCCGGCGGTCGCGCGGTTGACGGCATGGTTCCACGAGGATTTCAACTACTGGCTAGACCGTCCCCGGACAGGCACGCTGGCGCGCGGTCAGGTTCTCCTGGCGCAGTTCCGCCAGGATCGCGGTGGCGCGCGCCGCATCCCCGACGCGCACCAGCGCGTGGAGAATGCGCGCCAACTTTTCGATGTCACCCAGGCGATAGACCGCGACGATACCGGCCAGTTGATGACAGGCTTCGCGGGCGCCGTCGAGATCGGCGTTGGCCAGGGACTCATGAATGCGCGACACCAGACGCTCGACTTCATCGAAATAGAGCTCCCTGGGCATGTTGTCGCCGCTGCCAAACCATTCGGCGGCGAGTGCGCCCACGCGCCCCGAGAGGTGGAGCAATGCCTCCAGCAGTTGGCGTTCGTCGTAGGGCTTGCACAGCACACGCTCCACCCGAACCCGGCCCAGCTCGCGCCCCGCATCGAGCAGTTGGTCGGCGGTCAGCACCACCACCGGGGTTGCCGCATTGAGCATGCCGGGTTGCTGGATTTGCAGCAGGGCGCCAATCCCGGTGATCTCGGGCATGTGCACGTCCATGAGAATGACGTCGAACTTCTGTTCCCGGCAGGCGGCGATGGCCGCGCGCCCGTCGGGAACCGCCCGATGTGTGCAACCGGTGCGGTCCAGCAAGGTGGTGAG
>SCUO01000076.1 GCA_004297395.1 Chloroflexota bacterium
GACCTGGCCGGCGGTGTCGATGATCGTCTGCTTGCCCGTGTAGAACGGGTGGCAGTTGCCGCAGACGTCGACGCGCAGCTCGGTCCGGGTGGAGCCGACCGTCCATTCGGTCCCGCAGGAGCCGCAGTGGACCGTCGCCTGGTGGTACTTGGGATGAATGTCGGGCTTCACAGGTGCTCTCCTCGACGCCGTCCGCGCGGGGGCACGCTGCCCCGCCGGTGGTCGCCGCTCAGGCGTGGTGGGGTCAGGCCTCGGCCGCGGCCGATGCCTCGGCCTCGACCGGGATGACCCGGACGCGCTTCTTGCTCTTCGTCGCGAATTCGAACTTGACCTTGCCGGTCTCGGTCGCGAAGACGGTGTAATCGTCGCCGAGGCCGGTCCCCTTGCCGGCCAGGAAGGTCATCCCGCGCTGGCGGACGATGATCGCCCCGGCCGGAACGAGCTGGCCGTCGCCGGCCTTGATCCCGAGCCGCTGGCCGACGCTGTCGCGGCCGTTCTTCGAGGTGCCGCCGGCCTTCTTGTGAGCCATCTCGCCTACTCGTCCTTCTTCGTGGCGCGGGAGCGCCGGGGCTTGTCGGTGGTTGGCTCCGCTGCCGGCTTCGCGGTGGCGTCCGCCTTGGCCTTCGCGGCTGCTGGCTTCGCGGCCTTCGCCGCGGCCTTCGTCGGGGCCTGGGCGGCGTCCGCCTTGGCCCCGGGCTTGGCGGCTGCCTTCGCCCGGCCGGGCCGTGCGCTCTTGGCGTCCGCAGCGGTCGCCTCGGCCTTCGTGGCCTTCGGGGCAGCCGGCTTGAGCTTCGCCGCGAGTGCGGCGTCCGCCTCGGCCTGGCGCTTGGCAGCCTCCTCGAGGCGCTGGCGCTCGGTCTTCCTGTCCTCGGCCGCCTTCGCCGCGTCCTTGGCCGCGCTGCGACCGCCGAACACGATGTCACTGATCCGGAGGACGGTCAGCTCCTGGCGGTGGCCCTTCTTGACACGCCGACGCGTCTTGGGGCCGTACTTGAAGTTGATGAGCTTCTCGCCGCGGGTCTGGCGGAGGACCTCCGCCGCGACGGACGCGTTCTCGACGAGCGGGCGGCCGATGGCCGCGGTCTCGCCGTCGGCGACGAGCAGGACACGGTCGAGCTTGATCGCGTCGCCGGGGCTGACCTCGAGGAGCTCGACCTCGAGCTCCGTGCCGACCTCGACGCGGTACTGCTTACCGCCGGTCTCGATGACTGCGTACATGGATCCTCTGCGGACGTGGCTGGCGGTCGCGCGGCTGGACGACCGCGGCCTGTGGAGACAGGGTGGGGCACCCCGACCTGGTCGAGGCGCGAAAACGGAGTGTACGGCGAGTTCGGCGGGAGCGTCAACGAGCCGAGCCCACACCCGCCCGCTGCCCCGAACGGCCAGTGACGCTGGATCCGTCGTCCTCAGTCGTCGCCGGCGAGGATGAGGCGCTCCCGCACGATCGAACCGATCTCCAACGGCACCTCGAGGAGCTCCGAGATCGCGGCGAGGACCTCCTCGGGCCGCCCGACACCCCGCTCGGGGTCGAAGCGGGTCCGGACCAGGAGTGTCGTGGGCTGCCCGGGCGAGGCCGGGGCGACATCGATGCCGGCGAGGAGCGGTCGCAGGTCGTAGCCCACCGACCGGCCCCCTTTGTCGCGGGTCCGGGGCAGCGTCGCGGCCCCGAGGAGCCGGCCGATGGCGGTCTCGAGCGTCGGCCGGTCCGGGGTGTCGGTGGTTGTCACGACCTCGACCCGGTAGTCGGCCGCGACGACCCGCCCGGAAAGCGACGGCTCGCCGAGCCACACGTCGTGGAGGTCGACGAGCTCGTGGCCGGCGGGCAGGGTCTCCGCGAGGGCCGCGCGAACCTCGTTCACGGGACGACGCTCGACCAGGAACAGGTCCAGGAGCTCGCCCTCGGCGGCCATCCCGACGCCGAGCGGCACCGCGACCACGATCCGTGGTCGAGGGACCGGGAGATCGAGGCCCACGAGCGGCAGGCCGCCCGCGACGAGGGATGCCTCCCAGGCGGCGAGCTGTTCGCGCTGGGGCAGCGGCGGGGCGTCTGGCCGGCGCCGGAATCGGACCCGCCAGCGCTGTCGCGGCTCGGCCGGGGGGTTCGCTCGGCTCGGTTCGACAGGACCGGCCGGCTCGACGGCCCCGCGGGGCTCGACGGCTTCGCCCGGCGCTACCGGTGGACGTTGGGTGGGCTCCATGGCTCTGCTAGTCTGCCGGAAGGATGGTCGCCACCGCCCGACGCCTCCCCCCGATGACCCCGAGGGTGGCGCTGCTCGCCACCGCGGCTGCGATCGGCGGGAGCGTGCTGTACGCCGGCCGCGAGGCGCTCGGACCCTTCATCGTCGGGCTGCTGATCGTCTACCTCCTCGCCCCGCCGATCGAGCGGCTGGCCCGCCTCGGCCTTCCGCGGCCGCTCGCGATCCTCATCGTCTACGCGGCAGCCGTGTTCCTCGTCGTCGAGGGCCTCAACCTCATGCTCCGGCCCCTGGTCGATCAGATCCGGCAGTTCGCCTCCGATCTGCCCGGGCTGGTGGACCAGCTGCGTGAGCAGCTGGAGCGACTCGGGGCCGTGTATCGCGGGCTGGAGCTGCCGCCGGCCATCCGCGACGCCGTCGACGAGTGGCTGGCGAAGCTGGCCGCAGGCGACATCGGCTTCGATCCCGCGGTGATCCTCCCCGTCCTGCGGGCCACGACCGGGTTCGTCGGCACGATCTTTGCCTTCCTCATCGTGCCGGTCTGGGCGTTCTACCTGCTCAAGGACAGGCCCTCGCTCGTGCGCTCGTTCCAGGCCTCGATCCCGCCCGAATGGCGGGCGGACATCGATGCCGTCATCGCGATCGTCGCCCGCGTCTTCGGCTCGTGGGTCCGGGGGCAGGTCCTCCTGGGCCTCTCGGTCGGGATCGCGACCTTCGCCGGCCTCCTGGCCCTCGGAACCTTCGTCGATCCGATCTTCAGTCGCTTCGCGGTCCTCCTGGCGGTCATTGCCGGGGTCCTGGAGCTCCTGCCGATCATCGGCCCGATCATCGCCGCGGTCCCGGCGATCCTCATCGCGGCCACCGCCGGCGTGGAGGCTGCGGGCGCAGCGTTCCTCCTCTACCTGGCGATCCAGCAGGTCGAGAACAACGTCCTGGTGCCCAAGATCCAGGGTGACGCCACCGACCTCCATCCGAGCGCGGTGATGCTCGCCCTCGTCGTCGGTGGGGCCGTGGCCGGGCTCCTCGGCGCGATCCTCGCGCTCCCGATCACGGCCGCGGCGCGCGATGTCTACCGCCACCTCTTCGCCCGGCTGAGCGTGCCTGTCGACGCCGGCGCCGCGGATCCGTCAGTGGCGGCTGCCGATCCGCCTCCCGCCCCCGCCGTCCCGCCGGACTCGCAGGTCTCGCCGGCCCCGGAGACCACCGCGGCCTCGTCCGACGGCGGGCCATCGGCCGGATCCGACCCCGGGCCCGAGGTGCCGCCTCAAGCGAGGTAGCGGATCCAGAGATAGGCGGTCGAGACGAGCAGCGACTCGACGACCACGATCGCCCCGATGCGGACGAAGGTCATGAACGGGATCGCATGGCCGGCCTTCGCCGCCAGGGTGCCCACGACGACATTGGCCCCGGCCCCGATGAGGGTCAGGTTGCCGCCGAGGCAGGCCCCCAGCGCGAGTGCCCACCACAGCGGCTCCTGGGCGAGCCCGTCTTGCCCGAGCTGCCCGACGACGGGGATCATCGTCGCCGTGTACGGGATGTTGTCGACGATCCCCGAGGCGATCCCGCTCACCCACAGCAGCCCGATCGTTGCGAAACCCTGGTCGCCGCCCGTCAGGTCGAAGAGGAGGTCGCCGATCGCCGCCACCACGCCCGCATGGACGAGCCCTTCGACGAGCATGAACAGCCCGGCGAAGAACAGCAGCGTGACCCAGTCGATCTCACGGACGATCGACTCCACGTCCGTTCGGGTGACCAGGATCAGGACCACCGCACCCGTCAGGGCGACCGTGGCGGCGCCGTAGCCGAGCGGCCCGGCCAGGACGAGCCCGACGAGCGTCCCGGCGGTGACGATGAGACCGACGCGCAGGAGGCGCGGATCGGCGATGACCTCGCGCTCATCGAGGGCGAGCACCGCCTCCGGCACGTCGCCCTCGATGACGAGCTCGCGCCGATACAGGAGGACGACAGTCACCATGAAGACCGCAAGGATCACCACGACGGCCGGACCCAGGTTCTCGACGAACGTCATGAAGTCGAAGCCGGCGGCCGAACCGATGAGCAGGTTGGGCGGGTCGCCGATGAGGGTCGCGGTGCCCCCGATGTTCGCCGC
>SCUO01000077.1 GCA_004297395.1 Chloroflexota bacterium
CGAGCCGGCGCGGGCCTTGCCGAGCCGGCGCGGGCCTTGCCGAGCCGGCGCGGGCCTTGCCGAGCCGGCGCGGGCCTTGCCGAGCCGGCGCGGGCCTTGCCGAGCCGGATGACGGTGCCACCGTCAAATCGGGGGTAGGGATCCCGACAAGGTGCGCCAGCCGCCGCTTGTCGAGCCTCTTGACGCTGCCAGCGTCACCACAGCCCGAATTTGGCGACAACGGGCCACAGGCGGCCTCGTCGACGCAGGCTATCGCCCGCCAAGGCCTGGATGTGACGCTGCCAGCGTCATCGGAGCGGTAGGGCTGGGGTAGGGCCGGGGTTCGCCGACGCCAAGGGCGCGCTCAGCCCGCGGCGGCATCGGGGCGTATCGCGGCCGGAGGCGCGGAGGCGCCGGCGCCGCCTCGGCGCAGCTGGGCGACCAGGATCCCGGCCGTCACGAGGACCATCCCGAGGATCATCGGCGCGGAGCCGGTCTCGCCGAAGACGAGGACGCTCGCGGCGAAGCTTAGGACGACGCTCGACGAACTGATCGTGTTGACCGAGGCGACGGATGCGGTCCGGACGGCCATCGCCAGGCCGCCGAGGGCGACGGCATTGGCGAAGCCGGCCAGGAAGACCGCCACGGCCGAGCCGGGATCGAACGTCACCGAGCCCGGCGAGGCGAGCTCGCGCCCGGCCACGATGAGCGCCAGGGGCACGAATCCGCCGAGGCTGGATGCGGCAAGCGTCACGAACACGATCGGTCGGCGCCGCTGGACCATCCGGCTGACGGCGTTGGCCGCGGCGTAGGTCGTGCCGGCGCCGAGAGCGAAGACCAGGCCGAGCCACCACAGCTCGCCGATCGACCCGCCGGTCTGGGCCCAGCCGATCGCGACCAGTCCCAGGACGATGACCCCGGCCCCGCCGAGCTGGGCCCGACGCAGCGGCTCGCGCAGGAACAGGGCCGTCATCCAGATCCCGCCGATGACGACGCCGCCGTGGACGCCGCCGACGGTGATCCCGAGCCCGCCTTCGCGGAGCGCCCCGAAGTACAGGATGTTGCCGAGGACGAAGCTCGTGGCCCCGCCGGCGAGGAGGAGCCCGATGGGCCGGCGGCCGATGAACTCGGGCCGGCTCGGCCGGAATTCGCGGGCCCCGTCGCGGAGGACGATGATCCAGGCCACGACCAGCACCGGGACGAGCCGGATCAGCGAACCGAGCACCGAATCGATCGATGGCGCGGCGGCCCGGAGCATGACGTTGACGATCGTGTAGCCGATCGCCGCGACGAGCGCCCAGCGCTCGCCGATCCCGAACTGGAACGAGGTCATCGGACTCCCCGACACGATGCGGCCCGGGCCGGTGGCCCGGGCCGCAGCTGCGGAACGTTGAAGGTCGGCCGGGTTACTCGGTCGGCGCGACAGGCGCCGCGCACTTGCCGTACGGCTGGAAGATCGCCGAGCCGCACGAGTCGGTCACGAAGTTGGGCTGCGGGCCGAAGAACGGGAAGGCGCCAACCAGCGCGATCACGAGGTAGATCACGAGCAGGCGGATCGGGTTCAGGCCTCGCTTCAGGAGCCACCAGGTCAGCAGGACGAGGCCGAGCGGCAGGAGACCGGGCAGGATCTTGTCGAGGATGTCGGTCTGAATGTTGAGCTGTGTCCCGCCGGTGCCCTCGGCCGGGAACGGCCCGAACGAGAGCTCGCCGCCGACACCGACGCCGATCGTCGGGGCCAGGTTGACCGCAACGAACGAGGCGGCCAGCGCCCCAAGGACGACGTTGCCGAGAACGCTCGCGCCGGAGATCAGCCGGTCGAGCCTCCCGGACCGCAGGGTGTCGGTCACGAACTCGCGCCCGCGAATCCAGCCCTGCATGTAGGTGAAGTAGGCGATGGCGAGGATGATCACCGTCTCGAAGACGATGTAGAAGAGGGCCCCGAGGGGGCTCCCGGTCAGGGTCGTGAGGTCGGTCGCGCCGGTCTTGTAGCCAGCGAGGCCGATGCCGATGGCGAGCAGGATCGGGGTGATCGTGCCCTGGCTGATCGTGTCACCGATGCCGGCCAGGGGGCCCATGAGGCCCGACTTGACCGAGTTGATCGCGTCGTCGTCGATGTCCGCGCCGTTGGCCCGCTGCTCCTCCATGGCGATGACCGCGCCATGGATGACGCCGCCGACGTTCGGCTCGGTGTTGAAGAAGACGAGGTGCCGCTTGAGGGCGGCCGCGATGTCCTCGGGGGTCTTGTAGAGCTTCCGGATGATCGGCGTCATCGCATGGGCGAAGGCCGTCGCCTGGAGTCGCTCGTAGTTGTAGTTGGCGTGGGAGAAGAACGTCCAGAGGACCCACGACCAGCGGACGTCGGCCTTGGTGATCTTCTCGGGCTTCAGGTCAGCAGTCATCGTCGTCCCTCACTTGCCCGCTGCGGCTGCCTGCAGGGCAGCGCCACTCTCGCGATCGCCCACGTAGTAGACGTGGAGCGCCGCCAGGGCGAGGCCGATGACCGCGATGACCGCCATGGACAGGCTGCCTGCGGTCACGACGTACAGGAAGTAGCCGAGGAAGAAGTACGGGATGACCGCGCCACGGAAGATGAACCGCATGTTCATCGCAATGCCGATGGCCGGCAGGACGCCGCCGGCGACGGCGAGTCCGTTGAGGACCCAGACCGGCAGCCCGTTGAGGATGTCGGTCACGAAGGTCACGCCGAAGTTCGCGGCCAGGAAGACCGGCACGAACGTGATCAGGAACAGGTACACCTGCGGATAGAGCCAGTTCGCGCGAGCCACCTCGCCGATGTTGGCCTCGTCCGCCTTCCGGTCGGCGTAGTGGACGAAGACCGTGTCGCCGGTCATCCGGGCGTTCCAGATGACGGTTCCCAGCAGGCCGATCGGGACGGCCAGCGCGAGGGCCGCGCCATAGTCCAGGTTGCCCGCCAGGGCCAGGGTCGTGCCCACCCAGCCGGCCAGGGCCGGGTCACCCGGGATCGAGCCGCCGGCCGAGATGAAGCCGAGGTAGATGAGGTTGATCGCCGCGCCCACCAGCGTGCCCTTGCCCGGGTCGCCCAGGATGATGCCGACGATCAATCCGGCCACCAGCGGCCGATACAGGGTGAAGAACCCCATGCCGAAGAGCCACGGGCCCTGCGACAGGTAATAGCCGAAGCCGATGAGCGCGGCCTGGATGAGGCTGACCGTGATCTTCTGGTCACCCTCGGCCGCGAGGACCGACGACGGCACGGCGAGCATGAGCGCGCCGAGGATCAGCCCGACCCCCAGCACGCGTCGCAGCGTCGTTCGCATACCTACCCTCCACAGACCGGCTCTGGCGGTCACCCGCCCTTGTCCACCGAGCTGAAGGCCACGGGCCGGTCGTCCGCCACGATGCGCATCTCGACGCGGGTTCCAAGCCGCTCGAGGCTGCGCATGGCCTCCATCTCCTCCGCATTCGCGGAGATGTTCTTGTACAGCGGCTTGCGGCCCGGTCCGGACCCCATGCCACCGATGTTGAGGACGTCGAACTTGACCCCCGCCTCGCGCAGGCGGAGTGCTGTCAGGGGGGATTTCATGAGGACGAATGCCTGCTCCTCGTCCTCGGCGACCTCGGCGACCCGAACGGCGCCCTCGGCCAGCCCGTGCACCTCGACCGGAACGCCGCGCGGCGCCGCCAGCATCAGGACGTCCTTCAGGAAGGCATCCTGCGCGGTGCGGTCGTCGACGATGACGATTCGATCTGCACCAACCGCCTTGAGCCAGACCGCCACGACCTGGCCGTGAATCAGCCGGTCGTCGACTCGCACGAGCTTCAGGGCCATCGAGTCCTCCATTTGGGGGGCCTGAACCAGCCGCCGTCGCGGCCAGCGGTGTTCGATCGGGGCTGGGTCCTCCAGGCCCGCCCGCGCTCCGGTGTCATCGCTGCCTCGCTGCAAACAGCCGGCCCGCGTCGACGAGGGCCTCGCGGCCGCTCGCGACGAGACGCTCCACGGATTCGCCGTCGAGCGTGTCGATGCTCGTGACCGCCTCGATGAGGACGGCCAGGTTGACGCCCGAAATCAGCACGGCCTTGGGCAGGCGGCGGGTCGCCACGAGGGCGACGTTGTGGGGCGTGCCGCCCGCCAGGTCGGTCAGGATGAGCAGGTTGGCGCTCGGGTCGCCGGCCGCGGCCATGAGCCGCTCCCCGAAGGACTCGGGAGAATCGGTCGGCAGGAGGCCGACCGCGTGGACGTCCTCGAGCTCGCCGCAGATCAGCGCTGCGCTCGCAACGAACGCGTCGGCGAGACCGCCGTGGGCCGCGACCAGGACCCGGAAATCCCGCATGGCCTCCTCGGGGGACTGCCGTTCGCGAGAGAATCTTTGCGGCACATTCTTGCACGCGCCGCCTGATGTGTGTATACCTTCCGCATCGGGACGCTGTCAAGGTCGATCGCGCCCGATTCCGCTCAGGCGCCCCGCGGTCACCGGGAGGATCGAATGGCAAGAGCCTCCGAGCGAGCCACGAGACCGTCACCGTCGGCGGATCGCGAGGTCCTGCGCCTCGTCGCCGAGCTCTACTATGCGCGCGAGCTGCGCCAGCCCGAGATCGCCGAGATGACCGGCTTCTCGGTCTCCAAGGTGAGCCGGATCCTGGCCCAAGCGCGCGAGGTCGGGATCGTTCGGATCTCGATCGATCCGCCGACCGACGAGCAGCCGGCACTGGCCCGCGAGCTCGCCGATCGCTTCGGCATCGAGGTCTGGCTGACGCCCGGCCACGAGGCGGACCCCTCGGCCGCGGCCCGGCTGTGCGGCGTGGCCGCCGCCGAACGGGTTGCCGACTGGCTGCCGGCCAGCGGCTCTCTCGGGATCGCCGGCGGCTACACCCTGGATGCCCTCGCCTCGGCCCTCCCCCGCCGGGGCCTGGTCGACCTGACGGTCGTGCCCGTCGTCGGTGGCTGGGATTCGCGCAACCGCTACCTCGACGTCAACGAGCTGGCGCGCCGGATCGCCGACCGCCTCGGCGCCCAGGTCCACTACCTCCACGCCCCGGGCATGCTCGACGACGAGGAGACGAAGGAGGCCCTCCTGCGCGACAGCGCGGTCGCCGCGACGACCCGCCACTGGGCCTCGCTCGACGCGGCGCTGGTTGGCGTCAGCGGCGGTCCCACGATCCTGCCCGGCTACGGCACCGTCATGGACCGGCTCGACGAGTCCGGTCGGGGGCGGCTCCGGGACCTCGGCGTGGTCGGCGACGTGAGCGGCCACCTGATCCGGGGCGACGGCACGATCATCGAGGACGAGTGGAGCCGGCGGACGATTGCGATCTCGATCGACGAGCTGCGCCGGATCCCGCAGGTGATCGCGGTCGCGGCCGGCTCGAACAAGCAGCACTCGCTCCTCGGGGCGCTGCGTGCTGGGTTCGTCAGCCGCCTCGTGACCGACCGCCAGACGGCCGAGGGGATCCTTCGCCTGGCATCCGGCGGCGGCGCCGGGGCCACCACGGCGCATCGGACCGCCTGAGGTGCCGCTCCCGGGCGGGTCCGGGCGTTCGCCGAGCCGCGCCAGTCCGGCTAGGACCGCGGCCTGCCCCCGGAGTCCTCCAGCACTCGCGCGGCCGCGGCCCTGACCTCGGCCGCGGACCTGGCCCGCAGGGCCGACGCGGCCAGATCGCGGAGCTCCGCGCTCGTCACCTGGCTGAGCATCAGCCGGATCCCGTCGAGCGCCCCGGCGTCCATCGACAGCTCGTCCACGCCGAGACCCACGAGGACCGCGGCGCCGAGGGGATCGGCGGCCAGCTCGCCGCAGACGGCGACCGGGATGCCTCGCGTCGCGGCGCCCTCGACGGTCGCCCGGATGGCCCGCAGGACCGCCGGGTGGAGGGCGTCGGCGGCAGCGGCCAGCCGGGCGTTGGTGCGATCCATGGCCAGCACGTACTGGGTCAGGTCGTTGCTGCCGATGCTGAAGAAGTCGACCCCGGTGGCGAGCTCCGGGGCCATGAGGGCCGCGCTCGGGACCTCGACCATGATCCCGACGACGAGCCGCTCGGCCCGCGCCGTGCCCTCCGCGTCGAGCCCGGCCAGGGCGTCGGCCACGATCTCGCGGAGCATCGTGACGTCCTCGAAGGTGCTCACCATCGGGGCCATGACATGGGGGATCGCGCTCTCGCCGCGTTTGTCGCTCTTCGTCGCGCCGGCAGCGGCGCCGGCGCGCGCGATCGCCCGGACCTGGGTCCGGATGAGGGCCCGGTCCTCGTAGCACAGGCGCAGGCCCCGGACGCCCAGGAACGGGTTGTCCTCGTGCGCCAGGTGGAGGTACGGGATGCCCTTGTCGCCGCCGATGTCGGCCAGCCGGATCACGACGGCCCGGCCCGGCCCGAGGGCCCGCAGAACCGCGGCGTAGGCGGCCACCTGCTCGTCCTCCGATGGCGCATCCGACCGCCCGACGAACAGGAACTCGGTCCGGAACAGGCCCACGCCCTCGGCGCCGGCCGCGAGGGCCCTTGCCGCGTCCTCGGGGCGGCCGATGTTGGCGAGCAGCGGTATGGCGACGCCGTCCGCGGTCCGGCCAGGCCGGCCACGGAGCGCCCGGGCGACCTCGTCGTCGCGGTGGCGCTGCTCGCGGCGAGCCTCGAGCTCGGCCACGGACGCCGCGGACGGGGCGAGGATCACCGCCCCGGATTCGCCATCGATGCCGACGATCAGCATCGAGGCCGAGGCCGGCTCGTCGCCGGTCGCGGCGGGAGCACCCTCGCTGACCATCTCGGCAGCGGCGACATCGGTGCCCGAGCCCTCGGTGCCCGCGCCATCGGGCCCCGCGCTATCGACGGCGGCCTCCACCGCATCGGTCGTGGCCACGAGCCCGTGAACCGCAACGACTGCCGGGATGCCCAGCCCCCGGGCCAGGATCGCGGCGTGGCTGACGGGCGACCCGCTCTCGAGGGCGATCCCCAGGAGCGAGCCCGGTGGCAGCTCGGCCGTGATCGACGGCGGCAGGTCGTCGGCCACCGCGATCGAGGGTCGGTCCGGCAGGTCGATCTCCCTTCCTGCCACGATCCGGGCGATCCGCGAGCCGACGTCGCGGACATCGGCTGCCCGGGCCGCCAGGGTCGCATCGGGCAGGGCCGCCAGTGTCTCGGCGGCGGCGCGGGCCACGGCTTCGACAGCGGCGGCCAAGGCGTCCGGATCGGGGCTGCCGACGGCGCGGGCGCGAGCCTCGGCCTCCTCGAGCAGCATCGGATCGACGGCCATGAGGGCCTGGGCATCGAAGATCTCGGCCTCGTCGCTCCGGCCCAGCGCCCGGACGCGCTCGGCCAGGGCCAGAAGCTCGGCAGCTGCCCGGTCCGCAGCCTCGCGGACGTTCGTGAGCGGGACCCCGCGGGCCGCGCCGTGGCGATACCGCCAGACCGGCCCGATCGCGATCCCGGGAGCCGCGGGGAGCCCCCGCAGCCGCGTCTCAGGCATCGCCGGCAACGGCCTCGCCCAGGCCCCCGGCGACGAGATCGGCGAGCGACCGCACGGCGGCAACCTCGCCGTCGCCATCGACCCGGAGGCGGATCCGGTGGCCCGATGAGACGCCCAGGCCGAGTACCGCGAGGATGCTCTTGGCACTGACCTCGGCGCTGCCCGTCGTCAGGTTGGCAACGCGGACGTCGCCAGGGATTGCGGCGGCGGCCTTGACGAACACGGCCGCCGGGCGGGCGTGGAGCCCGGACGGGTTGTGGACCTCGACGTCGATCGCGGCACTCATGCCATCCGTTACCTGCAAGGAATTGCTGGAAGGAATTGCTGGGACGAGCCAGACGAGTATAGGACGCCCTCGCGCCGCCCGGCGACCGCTCGACGGCCCTTCGGCTCGGGCCGCATGGCCCGATCCGCGCATCAGGCCGGCCGTCCGCATCACGACCTCCGGTACCCTCCGAGCATGTCCTCGGACCTCGTGCTCGTCAATGGCGGCCGGATCCTGGACCCGACCACGGGTTCGTGGCGGGAGGAGGCCCTCGTGGTCCGCGACGGGACGATCGAGGCGCTCCTGGGATCCGCGGACGCCCGGCCGTCCCCCGGGACGGCCCGGGTCATCGATCTGACCGGCCTGGCGGTCCTGCCCGGCCTGATCGACGCCCATGCCCACCTCATCGGCCAGATGGAATTCGCGGGCCTGCCGGCCATCGACGAGACCGCCGAATCCGAGCTCGCGGCCGGCGAAGCCAACGCCCTGGCGACCGTCCGGGCCGGGTTCACGACCGTCCGCGATGTCGGCACCTACCGCGGCCTCCTCGACGTCGAGCTGCGCCGACGGATCGAGGCGGGCGACGTGACCGGGCCCCGGATGCAGTGCGCCGGCGCGATGATCACCCGCCCCGGCGGCGGCGGCGAAGTCACCGGCGAACCCGGCGTCGCCATCCCCGAGGAGCTCAGACGCGGCGTCGTCCGCGACGCTGACGAGATGCGCCGGATCGTTGCCTGGCTCGTCGAGCGCGGGGCCGACGTCATCAAGCTCATCGTCACCGGGGCGGTCCTCACCCGCGGCACGGCCGTCGACGACGTCGAGCTCGAGGCGCCCCTCGTCCTGGCGGCCGTCGAGACCGCGACCGGGCTGGGCGTCTTCGTCGCGGCCCATGCCCACGGCGCCCGCGGCATCCGGGTCGCAGCCGAGTCCGGCGTCCGCTCGGTCGAGCACGGCTCGCTCATCGACGACGCAGGGATCGACGCAATGGTCGCCAACGGGACGTGGCTGGTGGCCGATCTCTACGACGGCGACTGGATCGATGAGGTCGGCCGGCGCGACGGCTGGCCGGCGGCGACTCTCGAGAAGAACGCGGCCACGACCCAGGCCCAGCGCGACGGCTTCGGGCGGGCGCTCCGGGCCGGTGTCCGAATGGCCTACGGCACGGACAGCGGCGTCTACCCCCACGGGCGCAATGCCCGCCAGCTGGCCTACCTCGTCCGCTACGGGATGACCCCGATCGAGGCCATCCGGGCGGCGACGGTCGATGCCGCCGAGTGCCTCGGCTGGTCGGAGCGGGTCGGCTCGCTCGAGGTCGGGCGGTTCGCCGACCTCGTTGCGGTCGACGGCGACCCGGTCGTCGATGTCACCGCTCTCGAGCGGCCGACCGTCGTGATCAAGGGCGGGCTCGTGGTGCGCGACGATCGGCCGGGTTGAGCCCTTGCCGGGTTGAGCCCTTGCCGGGTTGAGCCCTTGCCGGGTTGAGCCCTTGCCGGGGCAAGGCCTGGGCGGCGCCTGATCAGGCCGCGCGGTCGGCGGTGTAGCCCTCGATCGAGACCTCGACGAGGGGGCTGTGGGCGATCATCTCCTCGGGCTCGCGGCGCCAGATCCGGGCGATCTTCTCGAGGACCTCGCGGCGCTCGGCCGGCTCGGTGATGATCCGGGCCGTGGCGGGCAGGTCCGCCTGGACGATGGCCTTGAGGTGGACGGTCAGGCGCGGGTCGGCCTCGAGGTTGCGCAGCCACGCCCGGACCCGGTCGGCCCGAGGCGTGCCGCTGATGTAGATCCGGCCATCGAGGACGTGGAACACGATCTCGATCCGGCGCGGGTTGCCGGTGATCCGCCCGGTGGTCGTGATGTCGATGACGTGCCCGTGGGACAGGGCTCGGCGAATGGCTGGGTCCATGGCGATCGGTTCGATCCCTCGTGCGCCCCGCGCCGGCTTTCCGGCCAAGGGCAGGTAGTTGAGGATGCAACGATCTTGCCACCCGGCGTGTCGGGCGTCAACATCGGCCTCGTGCCGGGGATCGAGCAGCCGGGCGGACGTCGCGGGCACGGTCATGCCCCGGGCCGGGCCGTGGCCGCGGCCGTGACGCTGCTGGCCGTCGTGCTGGGCGCGGCCGCATGCCGGCCGCAGGGCACGCCGAGCCCGAGCGGCGGCTCGAGCGACGCCCCCAGCGGCGCGCCCAGCCTGGCCCCGAGCGGCGCGTCCAGCGGCGAGCCGACGGCCGCGCCCGTCCGCCGGTCGGGCGGCTTCTCGGTCGGCCTCGAATACGGGGTCCCCGGGCTCGCTGCGGCCTCGGCGCTGACCGGGGCCCACCGAGCCAAGCCGGCCCTCGAGTTCGGCGTCTGGGGCAACATCGAGCCGCGCGAGGGCGAACGCGACTGGGCCCCGCTCGACAACCTCGTCGCCGAATACCAGGCGGCCGGCTTCCTCGACCTCCAGCTCATCATCTCGGCCGATTCGCCGTGGGCCGCCCGTACGCCGAAGCGCGACCCGATGCCCCAGGATCGCTATCTCGACGCCTACGCCGATTTCGTCGGGGCGTTCGTCGAGCGCTACGACGGCGACGGCAGCGGGGACGCGCCCGGGCTCCTGGCCCCCGTCCACGAGTACGGCATCGAGCGCGAGTTCACCGGCTTCTGGCCGCCGTCCGCCGTGGACTACCTCCGCCTCCTGCGGACCGCCACGCCCGCCGTCCGGGCGGCCGACCCCGAGGCCCAGGTGCTCCTCGTCGCGATCATGGCGATCGACGTCTTCGACGGCAACCCAGGCCTCGAGGAAGCCGACGAGCGGTGGTCGATCGACCGGCCGTTCCGCCACTCGCGGAGCGACATCGAGGCGATCCTCAGCGCCTGCGACGACTACGACATCGTGGATGTCCACGCCCTCGGTGACGCGACCGAGCTCGTGTCGACCCTGGCCTGGATCCGGGTTCAGCTGCTCGAGGCCGACTGCTACCCCCGCCCGATCTGGATCGGCGACGCGTTCCCGATGTCGCCGCTCGTGGCCTTCGATGTCAGGCCGTTCCACCCGGCCACCGCCGACGACCGCGACGCCGTGGTGCGGTGGCTCGGGGCCGTCGCCGACCCGGGCGATGTCGACCACGCCACGGCCATGGCCTGGCTGGAGCGGGAGATGGCGATCAGCGTCGCGCGGAAGGTGGCGGTCGCCCGCCTCGCCGGGGCCGACGGCATCAACATCGGCAACCTCGAGGATTGGGCGACCGGGATCGCCCCGGCCGACCGCCTCCTCGTCGCCGGGGTCGGGACGGCCGTCTACGGCGGCATCCAGGACCGAACGGTCACGCTCCGATCGCCCGGCGGCTCGTTGCCGTACGAGGGACAGTTCTTCAGCCGCCTCCGGGAGGCCGGCGATCCGCGGCCGGCGCTGCGGGCGCTGGAGCTGCTCATCCCCGCGGTCGAGGGGCCGTCCAGCACCATCCGGATTGGCTGGGGCGACCCCGACATCTGGGTGGTTCGCTTCGAGTTCGAGCGATCTACGGCGACGACCTGGGTGGCGTGGCTGGACGACGAGCGCCTTCACCTCCCGGGCGACGCGGAGCCCGCCGCCGTCCGGGTCCTCGTCGAGACCGGCGTGCCGAGCGTCCTCGTCGGCACCGTGCCCGTGGAGCGCAGCGGCGGCGCGGTCGAGCGGGTCGAGATGGCGGCCCCGGGCGGCGTGCTCGAGATCGACGTGGGGCGGGTGCCGGTGGTGATCACCGCACCCTGAGCGGGCGCCGGACCCGTGGGGTGACGATCGCCGGGGGCGCGCCTCAGGCCCTGGGCGAGCCCTTGGCCTCGCGGGCCAGCGCCTTCGCCGCTCGCTTGCCGGCCTGGTAGCGGGCGAGCGCCTCGGGCGAATCGACATCGCCGAGCGTCGGATGGGAGGGCAGGACGTCGGCCAGGCCGGGCAGGTCGAGGCCGAGGCGCTTCGCCAGGATCGCCAGCGTCCCGGACACCTTCATCGCCCCGAAGCCCGGCAGCTCGGCCAGCCGATCGCGGAGGTCCCGCCCGTCGCGGGCCTCGCCCCAGATGCGGCCCGCGTCGTTGCCGTACGCCTCGGCCACGACGGTACACAGGGCCTGGACCCTGGCGGCCATGGCGCTCGGGAAGCGGTGGATCGCCGGCGGCGTCCGGAAGACCTTGTCGAGATCCTCCGCCGGCATAGCCGCGATCCGGGCGGCGTCGAGGTGGCCGAGCCGCTGCCGCAACTCGTGGGGCCCGAAGAAGGCCTTCTGGACGGTCACCTGCTGGTCGAGCTCGAAGCCGATGAGGAGCGCCAGCGGCTCCTGGGCGAGGTAGCGATCGGCGTCGTCATCGCCGGTGAACGGGAGGCGGTCGGCGGTCGTGGACATGGCGGCGATGGTACCGCGACGGGACTGCTCGGCTTCAACCCGGGGGTTGCACCGAGGTCGTACGATGGATCCATCAGGAGGTTGCCTGAACCGATGACGGGACAGCACCGCTCCCCGGCTCCCGAGTCCGGCCGCAGGCCAGCGACCCTCTGGGTCCAGGACCTTGCGCTCACCGCGGATGTCAGTCGCGGCCGCAGCAACCTCGCCACCGTGCCCCGAGCGGGCAATATCAGCACCGATACCCGCGCGGGCTGCGTCGGGTGCACCGGGGAGCCGATCCGCTCCGCCGGTCACCTGCCCTGAAGAACGAGGAAGACCCGCGCCCGATGGGAGCGCGGGTCTTCGGTGTCCGCAAGCGTCGGCTTGCTCCGACGCGCCCGGAGCCAGGCTCAGACGTCTATTCCTGGCTCAGCGGCCGGCGCGGCTCGCCGAAGCCGGGCTGGCGCCGCCGGCGAGGGCCGCCCCGGCAGCCATGAGCGCCGTCCCGATCCGGAAGCGGAGCCCCGGCGATCCGTCAGGCCGTTCCCGGGCCGCCAGCGTCCGCTCGGTGCGGAGGTCGGCGGCGGTTGCCTGGAGGTCGCGGATGCGGTCCTCGGCCGGGTTCGTGAAGTGCAGCATCAGTCCATCCCTTCCATGGTCTGCTTGCCGGCTGGCATGGTCATGTCATTCGAGGACGATGCGGACGCCGTCCCCGTCGGCGTCCTCGACATCGAGGATCGGGCCGCGGGCCCCGCTCGCGATCGCCTGCTCGATCTCACCGAGCTGGTCCGTCGAGAGCCCGGGAATGCGGCCCAGGGCGAACCGCCCCAGCGAGACGGGGATTCGGAGGTCGACGACACGCTTGCCGCCGTCGCGGACCTCGATCCGCGCGTAGCGCGGGTTCGTCTCGCCCCCCGTTGACGGATCGGGCGCGGGCCCTTCGCCGGCCGGGGCGGCCGCGCCCCGGCGTCGATCGGCCGAACCGATGGCATCGAGGATCGGGCCCGCCTCCTCGGCGGTCAGCCGGCCCTCGGCCACGAGGCGAAGGACGCGTTCCATGGCAGGCTCCACGTCAGGCCTCCTCGATCTCGGCGATCCGGCGCATCGCCGCATCGACGCTCAGCTCGCCGCGCTCGAGGGCCCGCAGGACGTCCATCCGGGCGACCTCGCGGCTCCCGGCTCCGTCCCGGGGCGCGACCGGCTCCGCGAGCGCCGACTCCGGCCCACCGGTGGCGGGCGTCGCTGCGGTGGATGGGCTGGAGGGGCGCCGGTCCGGCGTGACGGTGGTCGGCAGGCTGTCCCGTGGCGTCGTGACCCGGAGGTCGCCCGAGACGGAGCGGAAGGTGAACGGGACGTTCCCGTCGCCGACGATGAGCTGCTTCCGCCCAGGGCCGGATTCCCGGCGATGGGCGAGCTCGCTGCGGACCTCGCCGGTCACGGTCCGGGATTCGATGCGGAGACCCATCCGGCCGACGATGGTCGCGTCACCGCTCACCGTCTCGATGCCGTAGGGACCGCCGCCGTTCAGGTCGGCGTCGATCCGGACGTCGCCCGAGGTCGTGCCGATCTCGGCCCGGCCGAGGCTCGGGCCGCGGACAGCGAGGTCGCCGGAGATCGTGCGGGCGCGCAGGTCGAGCGCCCCGGCGGCGACGACGCGGACCTCGCCCGAGACGGAATCGAGCTCGAGGCTGCCGGCCAGGCCATCAAGGTTCATGTCACCGGACGCGGTCCGGAGCTTGAGCCGGCCGACCAAATCGCTCGCCTCGAGGTCGGCGCTGGCCGATTCGATCGAGATGATCGCGTTGCGCGGGACCTCGACGTCGAGGTCCGGGGACGAGCGGCGGCCGAGACCGAAGACGACATCCAGCCCAACTCGGTCGGGCGTCACGAGCGAGAGCTGGCCATCGCCCGCCTCGACCTGGAACAGGTCCGCGAGGGCTCGACCGTTGCGCTCGCGGACGCGGGCGGAGGCGCCGTCGACGCCCCGGAGGCGGATGCTCCCGGAGGCCTGGCGGAGGTGGAACCGGCCGGTGGCGCCGATCTCGTGCTCGAGGGCGGCACCGTTCGTGGTCGTGGTCATCGGGCGTCCTTCCCGAGGGCGCGGATCGCGTCCGCGGCCTCATCGGCATTGATCTCGTGACGGGCCAGGCGCTCGAGGATCTCCTGGCGCGTGGCCCGGGTAGTTGCTGCGTCGACGGCCGGTTCGGGCTCGGGCTCATCCGCGTCCGCTCGCGGGCCGAAGCCGAGGGCCCGGACCAGGGCCTCGAGCCGCGAGCGGACGGTCGGGTACGACAGCCCGAGCTCGCGTTCCATGTCCCGCAGGTTGCCCCGCGAGCGGAGGAAGCTCTCGAGCAGGGCCAGCTGCTCGCGCGTCAGCCGGCCGAACCGGCCGACACTGAAGTCGCCCTCGAGCGTGGTCCCGCAGCTCCGGCAGTGGAGCCGGGTGACCGCGAGCTCGCCGGAGCAGACGGGACAGGTGGAGATGACGTCGTGCGGCATGCGGTGTGGTCCTTGGTCCTGATGCCTTGGGTTGTGGAGTGTCGGGCCACGTTATCGCATATCCGATTACTGATTGTCAATGCTCGGTTTCGTTTTTCGTAGTTTCTGGTGCGATTCGAGGTCTCCTGCTGGGATCGCGCTTTGGACGAGCGGCGTGCTGCCCTCCGGCTCCGACCACTCGCCGCTCACTCGTGGGGTGAGTGGTGGTTGCCGGTCGGGCGGTCCAGGGGATCGGCGGGGAGTTGACGCACGACCGGCGCCGGTCGACGTGAACGGAGACGGGGCATCGGCGGCCCGACGCGCCCGTAGTCGGCTCACCGTGAACCAACTACCACTCGGCCGGCGAGTGGCGGGCGAGAACGACGCGGCGCGGCCGGGGCGGTGGGGTCGCGGGCGAGTCCGGACCGTAGCGGCGCGGCCGAGGGCGAGAACGACGCGGCGCGGCCGGGGCGGTGGGGTCGCGGGCGAGTCCGGACCGCAGCGGCGCGGCCGAGGGCGAGAACGCGAGCGAGTGCCGGGCCGCGAGAGCCGGGCGAGGACGGCGCGGCGGGGCCGGGGCCGTGGAACGCGAGCGAGTGGCGGGCGAGGACGACGCGGCGGGGCCGGGGCGAGCTCGATCCGTCGCCGTGCCCCGTACGCAACTCAGCCGGCGCGCCGGGCGATCAGGGCAACCAGCGCGTCGGTGGCGCGAACGAGGTCGGCCGGCGCCAGCTCGACCTGCAGGCCGCGCCGCCCGGCGGAAACCAGGATCGTGGCGTGGTCGGCGGCGCCGGCATCGAGGACCAGTGGCAGTCGGCGTCGCGAGCCGAGCGGGCTGATCCCGCCGATGACATAACCGGTGGCGCGCTCGGCCGCGGCTGGATCGGCCAGGTCCGCGCGATGGCCATCCAGCGCCGCCGCGAGGAGCTTGAGGTCGAGGCTCGCCGACACCGGCACCACGCAGAGCGCGAGCCGTCCGTCGATCGAGGCGACAAGCGTCTTGAAGATCCGGTCCTCGCCGACGCCGAGCACCGCGGCTGCCTCGCGACCGTAGCTCGGCCGCTCGTCGCGCTCGGTGCCGTGCCGCTCGGGCGCCTCGTACTCGTGGAGTCGGTACGGGAGTCGAGCGCGGGCGAGGACGTCGGTGGCGCGAGTCGCCCGGGCACTCATGGGTCCATCGTATGAGGAACGCAGAGGCCTCGCGATCGCCCCGATCGCGCCCGATGGGCTATCCTCGCCTCGCCCCTCGGCCGTTCGCCTCGCCCAAGTTCGCGAATCGTGGCCCGGGCAACCAGGAGACATCTTGCCCTTCACAGCGCTCGGCCTGTCGGCCGATCTCGTCCAGGTCGTGGCCGAGGAGGGATACACCGAACCAACGCCGGTGCAGGCCGCCGCCATCCCGCTCGTACTTGCCGGCCGTGACGTCCTGGCGGCGGCCCAGACGGGGACCGGCAAGACCGCGGCCTTCGTCCTGCCGATCCTCGACCGCCTCCGGAGCCACGCCAACACCTCGTTCTCGCCGGCCCGCCACCCGGTCCGGGTCCTGATCCTGGTCCCGACGCGGGAGCTGGCGATGCAGGTCGACGAGAGCGTCAAGACCTACGGCCGGACGGTCCCGCTGCGGGCCACGGTCGTGTTCGGCGGCATCCCCATCGAGCCCCAGACGAAGGCCCTCCGGGCCGGGGTGGAGATCCTCGTCGCGACGCCGGGTCGCCTTCTCGACCACGTCGGCCAGAAGGGCGTCAACCTCGGCCAGGTCGAGATCCTGGTCCTCGACGAGGCCGACCGGATGCTCGACATGGGCTTTCTGCCCGATATCCAGCGGATCATCGCCCTGCTCCCGCCGCGCCGCCAGAACCTGATGTTCTCGGCGACCTTCTCGGACGACATCCGGCGCCTCTCGGGGACGATCCTGCGGAACCCGGCGACAGTCGAGGTCGCGCCACGGAACGCGACGGTCGACACGATCCGGCAGCTCGTCTACCCGGTCGACCGCGACCGCAAGGAGGCCCTCCTCGCCCACCTCATCGCCCAGAACGGCTGGCGCCAGGTCCTCGTCTTCACCCGGACCAAGATCGGGGCGACGCGGCTGGCGACGTACCTCGACCGGCGCGGCCTCGAGGCCGTCGCGATCCACTCCGACAGGACCCAGCCCGAGCGGACCCGGGCGCTCGAGGGCTTCAAGGCCGGCACCGTCCGGGTCCTCGTGGCGACCGATGTCGCCGCCCGCGGCCTCGACATCGAGGACCTGCCCCACGTCGTGAACTTCGAGCTCCCGTGGGAGCCGCAGGACTACATCCACCGGATCGGGCGGACGGGCCGGGCCGGCGCGACCGGCGACGCGGTCAGCCTCGTCTCGATCGACGAGGCCGACCTCCTCCGGGGCGTCCAGCGACTCCTCAAGAAGGCCATCCCGTGGACCGTCGAGGCGGGCTTCGTGCCGGACCGCAACGCAGAGCCAGAGCCGCTCCGGGGGCCATCGACCGGGCGCCCGGGCCGGACCCACCACTACGCTCACCGCAGTCCCGGCCGACCCCGCTCGGGCAGCGGCTCCCGCTGATCGCGTCGCGCTGACCTCCTAGCGCGGACCGGCTCGTGCGGAGCGGCTCGCCCGCCGCGGCCCCTACGACAGTGGCCGGCCCGAGGCGCTCAGGAACAGGGCGCCGGGGAAGAAGTGGCCGAGATCGATGTCGGCGGCCACCCGCTCGACGGCGTAGCGATTCACGAGCGCGTGGGGCCGCTCCACCCGGCCGGCGTCCGGCCGGGCCAGGAGCTCGAGGCGAACGTCCCGGATGAGGATGAACGGGCCGCCCGGTCGTGAGAGCGCCCGGCCGGGATCGAAGCCCGGCAGGGTCGGCAGCTCACCGGTGATCCGGTAGGGCCCGAGATCGAGCTCGACCGGGTGCCAGGCCGAGTGGATCGGCAGCTCCTGCTCGTCGGAGCACAGGACCAGGAGCTCGTCGGGCTCCAGGTGGACCCGGCCGCGCCGTTCGGCCGCGCCGCCGGCGAGCGGGTACCAGGTGGTCCCGTCGAGGTCGAACGGCTGCTCCGACTCCAGGTCGTCGCGCGGCGACCAGGTCGCCTCGACGGCGCCGCTGGCAATCCCCCCGGCGGTGAAGGCCTCGAGCTGCATCAGGCGCCCCCAGCGATGTCCCGCCATCGTCCTGCCGGGCGCGCGCGGGCGACAGCCCCATCGGTACCGGAGGACGCGCGGCGGTGGTACCGCTGGTCTCGATAGCGGTTCCCCGGCGCACCGGGGTTGCCGGGCCCGGGCACCCGGGCTACGACCCGCCCCGGGCGGTCAGCGGTGCCGGGGGCTCAGCATCCGATCGTGGGGCGCCACGATGGCGAGCATCTCGACGAGGACCGGGGTGGCGTCGAAGCGGCTCTCGTTGGTGACGATGGCGATCCCGACGCCCTCGACCGGGAACCAGCGCAGGATGCTCCGCGCCCCGACGAGGCGGCCCGAGTGGCCGTACGTGACCCGGCCGTCGATCATGAACGCCTGGACGCCCAGGCCGTAGGGGTAGGCCGGATCGAGGGTCCGGGTGATGCCCGCGTCGGCGAGCATCAGGCCCAGGAGCTCCGGGGGCAGGATCTCGCCGCCGTAGAGGGCCCGGCCCCAGCGGGCGAGGTCGGCGGCGCTCATGGCCAGGGAGCCGGCGGCGCCGGTGGCGGTGATGATCGAGGTGAATGGCCGGATGGCCGTGCCGTCGGTCACGTCCTGGGGCCTGGCGTCGAGGCGGATGGAGCCGTAGCGGTACGCCGTCGGGAGCTCGGCCGCCGGCGGTTCGAAGCCCTGGTACGAGGCGCTCGCGAGGCCGAGCGGCTCGAAGAACCGGGCCCGAAGCTCCTGGGCCAGCGTCCGCCCGGTGACCCCCTCCACGATCAGGCCGAGGAGGACGTAGTTGGTGTTGGCGTAGTGGTAGCCCTGGCCCGGCGCAGCGACCGGACGGCGGGCGTAGGCGAGCGCCTGATCGGGTGTCCACACGGCGAGGGGATCGGCGCGGACGGCCGCATCGAGCTTCGCGCTGATGAGGTAGTCGCCGAGCCCGCTGGTGTGGTCGAGCAGCATCCGGATGGTGATCCCGGGATCGATCGCCCGGCCCGCGACCCGCGTCTTGGGGAGCAGCCGCGCCGGCGCGTCGTCGAGCGACAGCCGGCCCTCCGAGACAAGGAGCAGGACCTCGGCGGCCACGAAGGTCTTGCTGATCGAGGCGATCGCAAAGGGCGTGTCGAGGCCCAGGGCCCGTCCCGTCGCCAGGTCGGCGACTCCGGAGACGCCGGTCCAGACGCGCCCATCGGGGAAGACGACGCTGGCCTGGATGCCCGGGGCGGCGAGGGCGACCTGCCCGGCGTCGAGCGCCGCCTGGAGCCGCTCGACGACGCCCGGTTCGTCGATGCCGGTTGGTCGCGGCGTGGGTGGCGGGGGTGTGGGCTGGGGGGTCGGCGTCGGCTCCGGCGTCGGGCTGGGGGTCGCGGCGGGCGGGCTCGACAGCTCTGTCTCCGACGGGCTGGGTGAGGCGGCGGCGACGGGGCCCGTGGTCGGTCCGCCCGGCAGCGCCACCAGCCCGGTCTCGACGCCGGCGATGACCAGCACGAGCAGCAGGAAGGCGGCGGCGGCGGTGATCGGGATGCGGCGCACGGTGTCCGGACGGCCTCGCGACGGTGGAGCGGTGATGATGCGACGATACCGCGGCCCGTCACGTGATCCGGCGGGCGAAATCGTGGCCGGAGGCAAGCATGGCAGCGGCGACCCCGGCGGACCTCCTGCGCTCGATCGGCCTCCGCCCGGACGGCCCGGTCCGCTGGGGCCGCCCGCTCACGACCCGCGCCGCTGGCGTCTATCTCGTCGAGCTGACCGAGCCGCTGCCGCGCCCCCCGATCGAGATGACCAGCCTGGGGAAGTGGATCGAGCGGGTGCCCGGGCTGCGCCTCGACGGCGAGCGGCCGACGTCGAAGGCGCTCGCCGCCCGCCTCGCCTCGCTGTGGCTGCCGACGGCGACGCTCCTGTATGCCGGGGCAACGCCCGGCAGCCTCGGTGGTCGGGTCCTGGCCCTCGCCCACCACGTTCTCGGCGATCGGCGCCCCCATGCCGACGGGCACTGGCTCCACCTGCTTCACGGGATCGAGCGGACCCGGCTGTGGTTCGCCGAGACCGACGCGCCCGAGGAATCGCTCGATGCGGTCCTGGATGCCTTCGCGGCCTCCGTCGGCCCGTCGCTGCCGCCGGGTCGTCCGGACGGGTCGCTGGTCCTGCCCTGGGCCAACCTCCGCCGCCCGACCGGCGAGCGGCAGGTCCACGGGATCACCGGCTCGATGCTGCCGGAAGAAGCCGCGCCACCGACGCCGCCCCGCCGGGTCGTGGACGTTCCGCCGGGCGACGCCGACGGGGCCCGGGTCGAGGAGCGCGGCAGCGGCGTCATTCGCCGCTCGCCTGCCCCGCCCGGCGTCCCTGGACGGGCCGCCCCGCCGCGTGAACCCGCGACGCGCGCGCCGAGGCCGGTGAAGATGCCGATCGTCCCACCGTCGGCGAGGGCCGCGGCCGTGCCGCTGACCGCCGATGCGCTGGCTCGCCTCGAGGCCGAGCTGGACGAGCTGTCCCGCCTCCGGCGGCCCGAGGTTGTGGCCCGGATCAAGGCGGCCCGCGAGCTCGGCGACCTGCGCGAGAACGCCGAGTACCAGGCGGCCCGCGAGGAGCAGTCGTTCCTCGAGGGCCGGATTCGCCTCCTCGAGGAACGCCGCCGGAACGCCGTGCTCATCGACGCGTCGGGGACCGACGACGCCGGGCCAGGTGCCGGGGCGGATGCCGGGGCGAGTGCCGGCAACGACGGGCGGCCGCGCGCCCGGATCGGCTCGACCGTCGTCGTGGAGCACGCCGGCGAGTCGATCACCTACGCTCTCGTCGGATCGACCGAATCGGATCCGGCAGCGGGCCGGCTCAGCGTCGATTCACCGGTCGGGGCGGCCCTCCTCCGCGCCGCGGCGGGCGATGAGGTCGACATCCGGACGCCCCGGGGCGCTGTTCGATACCTGGTCGTCGAGGTCCGGTGAGGGCGGCCGGCCCGACCTCACGCGCCGCCGGGACCAGCGGCGGGCTCAGGCGGCTCGGCCGCGCCCCAGGAAGCCGCCGGCGAGGAGGACAACGCCCAGGACGACGATGCCGCCGGCGAGCAGCGTCTCCGCCCCGGCGATCGCCGCGCCGTTGAGGCCGAGGACGCCCTCGAAGAACAGCCCGAAGCCGAGGAACAGGGCCAATCCCACGCCGAGGATCGGCAGGCCGGCGCGGGCGAACTCCCGCTGGCCGGTGACGATGCCATACGCCGTGAGGCCGAGGCCCACGCCGCCCGGCGCCACCAGCGCCCAGGCGTAGGCCCAGGTGGCCCACAGGCCGGTGGCGTTCTGGAAGGCCAGGACCAGCCCGACCATGGTCACGATCCCGGCCGGGATCGCCAGCGCCGAGCCCGCGGCGCCCCTCGCGCTCACGGCGAGGGCAAAGAGGACGAGGCCCGGACCGATCACGAAGAGCGGCCAGCCGATCTCGAAGGCATCGAAGCCGAGGCTCCGCCCGGCAAGGGCGAGCACGCCCACCGCGAGGAGCACCACGCCCAGGACCATCATCCCCCGCTGATCCAGCGGTCTCGTCTCCATCCCTGCCTCCTGATCGTGCGTCGGAACCACGGTAGGATGCGCGCTGCGCGTCCGCAATCCCAATGCCAGACGGCCCAATCAGGAGAGTCCCGTTCCGTGCGCCCGTCACTCGCCCGCCCCTTCCGGCTCGACCGGCTCGCCACCTTCCCCGCCGCCTTGGCCCTCGCGGCCGTGGTCGCTCTCGCTGGCTGCGGTGGCGCCGCGACCCCACCGCCGAGCTTCCCGCCGGGCGCGATCGTGGTCACGGCCCAGAACCAGAAGTTCAGCACGTCCGAGCTCCGCATCCCGGCCGACGAGAAGTTCCCGCTCGTCCTCGTCAACAAGGACGGCGAGGCCCACAACGTCGCGATCCGGACCAAGCAGGGCTTCGACGGCGAGCTCGTGTTCCGGCACGACCCGATCACGGCCTCGACCGTCGTCTTCGACGTGGGGCCGATCGCGGCCGGGACGTACTACTTC
>SCUO01000012.1 GCA_004297395.1 Chloroflexota bacterium
CTCCCGCCGGGCGTGGCCGCCGGCCTGCGCGGCCCGATCCTGGCCCTGGCCCTCGAGCCGCGACCGCCCGGCGCGACGAAGCTCGAGAGCTCGACCTTCTGGCGGATCCGGATCGGCGACGTCCGGGTGCTCCACGCGATCGACGACGGGGACGCCGTCGTGATCGTGCTTCGCGTCGCCCGCCGCTCCGAGAGCACCTACCGCCGGGTTCGGTGACGCCCGGACGTCAGAGGTAGCCCTCCGGTACCGGTCCCACGACCTCCATCGAGCTCGCCCGGGCGATCTCGTCGAGGCGCGCGGGGTCGGCGGTGCCGCTCGTGATCGCTGCACTCAGGGCATCGAAGTAGCCGACCATCGCCGCCGGCGCGTAGAGGTTCAGCTTGCGGCTCGGCAGCGGCCCGACACGGAAGCCGTGGCGTAAGCCGCTCGGGATGTAGATGAACGACCCGGCCGGGCAGTCGAACTCGTCGGCCTCGACGAAGATCCGGTACGCACCGTCAAGGACGAAGAACGCCTCGGCACAGTCGTGGTGGATGTGCATCGGCGGCCCGAAGTCGGCCGGCTCGGCCGCCTCGAGCAGCGAGAACGCGGTCCCCGTCTCGTCGCCGCTCACCTTGAGCGACATCACGAAGTTGCCGAGGTCGATCGCCCGGCCCTCGCCGGGCCGCAGCACGATCGGGGCGCGCTTGTCGGCGGTCATGCAACCCTCCCGTCATCTCCAGTCGATCGCCCGGACCTCGACAGGCTCGCGGATGCCCTTGAGGTCCACGGCGCGGGGTTCGCCGAGCGGGTAGGGGACTGGCGCGGCGGCGGCCGCCGTCTCGGTCGACACGAGGATCTCCTCGCGCCCCGCGGCCGAGCCCACCCGCGCCGCCACGTGCACTCCCTGGCCGGCGAAGTTGCGGCCGCGGCGGGTCGCCTCGGCGGTGTGGAGGCCGATCCGGACCCAGGGCGCGAAGCCGTGCTCGCGACGATGCCGGGCGAGGCGGCGCTGGATGTCGACGGCGCAGGCGATCCCGTCGCTCGCCAGCTCGAAGGCCACGAAGAAGCCGTCACCGGTGTGGCTGACCTCGTCGCCGCGGTGGGCGGCGAAGGCTGCCCGGAGCTCGCGGTCGTGCCAGGCGAGGACCTCCGTCCAGGCCTCGTCGCCCATGACGCCAAGCAGGTCCGTCGAGGTCACGATGTCGGTGAACATGAAGGTCCGGGTCACGCGGACCGCGGCGTGGGCGGGACCCGAGGCCGCCCCGGAGCCCGCGCCGGCCGCCCCGACCGTGTCGCCCGCCAGGAGCGCGTCGACTCGCTGGAGGTCGAGCGCGGCGCCCAGCCGCTCGAAGGTCGAGCGCGCCGCCAGCAGGTCGCGGCGGGCCGTGGCGGGGTCGCCGTCGGCCGCGAGCGCCTCGGCATAGCGGAGGCGGGCCTGGGCGCTCTCGTACGGCAGGTCCGTCGTCTGCCACAGGCGCCACGACTGGCCGAGGATCGGCGTCGCCTCGGCCGCCTTCTCCTCGCCCAGGAGCAGCTCGCCGCGGGCCGTCATCGCGCCGGCCCGGAAGAGGGGCCGCCCGTAGTCGGCGGCGATCGTCTCCAGCTCCTCGACCGCCAGGCGAGCGGTCTCGAGGTCGCCCGCCGCGAGGGCGATGTCCACTTGAGCGGGCAGGAGGCGAGCCCGCTTGAGGCGATCCGCCGGTCCGCCGATGCCGGCGGCCGCGGCCACGGCCCGAGCGATCGACTTCCCGGCGTCCGCGACCTCGCCCCGGGCGAGCTGCAGGAGGGCCAGGCCGGGCTGCCCGTCATGGCCCAGCTCGTAGGCCCGGTCGAAGGCGGTCGCGGCACCCTCGAGGTCGCCCATCCGGAGGCGAATTTCGCCGATTGCGTATTGGGCATAGCCGACGGCGTCGCTCAGCCGGTACTGCTCCAGCTCCGTGCAGGCCTGGCGAGCCTCCACCTCGGCCCCCGCCCAGTCCCCGCGGAGCATCTTGAGCTCGGCCCGATGGACGCGGCAGACGCCGGGATAGCCGCCCGAGCCGTTGCGCTTCATCCAGCGCTCGCCCTCGTCCGCCCACTGTCCGGCCCGTTCCAGGTCGCCCGCTTCCCGACAGGCCGCGATCGTCGTGCAGAAGATGTCGCTCGCGACGCGCAGGTCCAGCTGGCCGCTCGCCGCCGCCGCGGCCGCCTCGTCGATGAGGGTCATGCCCTCCTGCCACCGCCCGGTCAACATCAGGGCGTAGCCCTTGAGGCTGACCCCGAAGTAGAGGGCCGAGGGGTTGTTCGTGCGGCGGGCCAGGGCCATCACCGCATCCAGCTGCTCCAGCGCCTCGTCGTAGCGCATCTGGATGATGGCGTTGAAGGCGCCGAACGTGGGGAGCCAGGCGTGAGACGAAGACTCCGGGATGTCCGCCAGGAGTCGGGCGGCCTGCCCGAGCCACCCGCCGCCGACCGATTCCCGGCCGCTCCGGAAGGCGCGGTAGGCGAGCTCCATCGCGACCTCGGCGGCCTCGGCGGGGTGTCCGGTCTCCACCTGGGCGGCAAACGATCGCTCGAACGCCTCGTCCGCCTCGTCCGGATGGCCGGTCCACCATTGGGCGTGACCGAGGGATCGCAGGTCGTCGGGGGTGAGGCTGCCTTGGCGGTCTGCCGTTGAGAAGGCCTCGATGGCCTCGGTCCAGGCGTGGCGCCCGATGGCGGCTCGTCCGCGCTCGAGGGTGTCGATCACGGCCGGGGCCTCACTGCCTCCGCATGGCGGCGATCGAGGCCGCGTCCTGCAGCGTGGCTGGCACTGGGGTTCGGGCCATGGCTCCTCCTCGACTGAGGCGGACAGGGTACCGCCCGACGCCCTCGCAGAAAACCATCCCGCCCTGCCCGGCGGAAGCACGACGGCAGCCGAGCTGTCAGCCACGCCCCCCGATCGTGATTCCCAGGCGCAGCGAGGCGATGGGCCCATCGCCGATGTGCCGCAGGTACGGCACCGCGAGGCCCGTCGCGATCACCGCCATGGCCCCGAAGATCATGAGGAGGATCAGGTTGAAGTCGTCGATGGCTCCGCTCCAGACCCAGCTGAGCGCGGTCGTGAAGGCGAGCGTTCCGCCGGTCAATGCGAGCTTTGTCAGCAGGATGGCCCCCAGTGCGAATCCCCAGGCAGCCGCGCGCCAGAGCAGCCAGCCACCGATCAGCAGCGCCGGCAGGAGGATCATGCCATCGAGGGCGACCACGCCATGGGGGACCGGGTCAGGCTGCTTGTTCGACGCGATCAGGGACACGATCATGCCGCCCCACATGACGACGAAGAGCAGGCCCACGCCGAGCTGGAACCCGGCGACGATTCGGCGCGGCAACCCGGGCTGGACCTGGGTCGCGACCGCCATCGGGTCGAGGCCGACGAGCAGCGCCAGCAGGGCGTACAGGCTCACCGCGACGATCGCGATGTAGACGGGGAACAGGGCGTTGAAGCCGCCGAGCACGTAGTAGCTGTAGCCGTACGCGAGGTAGAACAGGATGCCGGCGAGGATGAGGGTCCCACGGACGGAACCCCGGGCGGCGGACCTGGCCGCCAGCAGCAGGAGCGGCACCGCGACGAGCAGGCTCACGACGTCCTGCCCGACCATCCCGGCGAGCACGGCCGGGTACGAGGCGTAGAACCCGTTGCCGCCGCTGGCGATCCCCACGCCCGATGCGGTGACGAGGAGCGCCGCGAGCACGAGTGGTGCCCGCGGGACGCGGCGATTGGCAAGCGATGACATGGAGCTCTCCCTCGCGGTTGCGGTTCAGCGGGTATCGATCCGGTAGTCGGCGATTCCGGGCGGCTCGAGGGCTGTCAGCTGCACCTGCCACGGGCCCGCATTTGCTGGCATCGGCACGTCGCCGCGGATCGGGGTATCCGGCGAACCGGTCGCAGTCCATACGGTGGCGTCAGGCCCAACGAGCTCGAGGCGAACGGCACCCGCGGTGACGTCGACCTCGACGTGGACGGTCCGGCCCGCCGAGGACGGCTCGATGGTGCCGAGCTCCATCGTATCGCCGGCGGTCGGCCCGATCTCGGCATGGCCGCGGACGATGCTCGCGCAGCCCGCGAGCGCCAGCGACAGGGTGAGGATCGCGACGGTCCTCGCCGGCCGCCGTGCTATCAGTCGCCTGGGGATCGATCGCAGTCGGGCGCTGCCGGTCATATGCGCCGCTGGTGGAGCGCGACCGGCCCCCCCGCGTCGTGCGGTCGCCGCAGGAGGAGGATCGTGACCCCGGCGAGGATGACGACCTGGCAGGCCTTGATGAGGAGACCCCACACCTCGACCGGTGGATCCCGCTGCGGAGCGACCGCGACGTACATGGCGATGACGCCGACCTGGAACAGCGCTGCGAGGAGCCACACGACCGGCCGTTCGAAGGCGAACAGCAGGATCGCGAGGACCACGAAGGCCGCGCCCGCCGTCAGCCCGAACGTCCGGACGTCGGACGTGGCGGGTGCATCGGTCACGACCTGGACGGCCTCCAGGCCGACCAGGAGATAGAGTGCCGCGGCGGCCGCGGATGCGGCGGCTGCCACGAGCGTCGTGCGCCGGCGGGCACGCAGGTTGAAGTTCATCGCCTTCTCGAACCTCCAGTATGGGCATGCTCGCCAAGCCCGCCGCCGTCGGTGAGTGCTGAGCGGATCAAAACGGCTGGCCGATGGACACGGAACTGCGACGCACGATCCACGTTCTTGACCTTGTGCGATTCGATCGATATCGTTCGTACATGACGACATCGAGTGTGATCGCCGAGGCTCGGCTCAGATCGAGGAACCAGCTCACCATCCCGGACCCGGTCGTCCAGGCCGGCGCGCTCGCCGAGGGGGAGCGGTTCGCCGTGGAGATCGACCCCGCCGACCCGGACACGATCCGCCTGCATCGGATCCGGTCGAGCTATGCCGGGGCGCTTCGCGACGTGTACGGCGATCCGGCCACGGCCCTGGCCGAGGTTCGCGAGGGCTGGGAGTGACCATCGACTACCGGGCGCTCGAGCGGGCCGTCGCCCCCGACGCGCTCATCGCCCTCGATGCGTCGGTCACGCTGGCCTACCTGGCCGGTACCGAGGCCGTGAGCCCGGCCGCGGCGTGGCTCTTCGATGGCTGCCTGGCCGTCGGGCGCAATCCGGCCGTGCTCTCGACCCTGACGGCGGCCGAGCTCCTCGTACGGCCGTTCCGGGTCGGCCCGGCTGCGGTGGCATCGGTCGAGGGGTTCCTGCGGTACTTCGACGGCATCCGGCTCGTGGATGTCACCTTCCCGATCGCCCGCGAGGCAGCTCGCGTGCGAGCGACGACGAACCTGGCGATGCCCGACGCGATCGCCATCGCCACCGCGACGGATGTCGGGGCGGCGGTCATCGTCACGAACGACCGCCGCTGGCCGGCGACGGTCGGTCCGGGCGGCCCCACCATCATCCAGCTCGCGAGCTTCGTCGCCGCGTAGAGGTTGAGATCCCGACCCCGGAGGCTGCCCGATGACCGAGACGATCGTCTACATCGACCGGTCCGACATCCGGCCGGGTAGGCTCGCCGAGCTCGAGCGGGGCGTCACCGCGCTCGTGGAGTTCATCCGGGCCAGGGAGCCACAGCTCCTGTTCTACGGCTTCGCGATCGACCGCCTGATCGCCGCCGAACGCTGGTCCCTCAGCCGCCGGTCATCGAGCTCGGATCGAACGGCGATAGCAGCTGGAAGTAGTTGTCGTCCGGGTCGGCCAGCGTGGCGATCCAGGTCCCGGGCGCTCCCTCGAAGTCGTACGGCTCGCGGATCACGATCGCGCCGGCGTCACGGAAGCGGGCGAAGTCGCCCAGGACGTCCTCGCTCTCGATGTTCCAGATGATCCGGCCCGGGGCCGCGTTCCGACCGTGGACCTCGCTGTGCGGCCCGACGCTGACACTGCCGCTGCCCAGCGTCCAGGTGGTGTAGCCGCCGCCGTCCCAGGCGGGCTCGCCGAGGAGCTTCGTGTAGTAGTCGGCCAGGCGCCGCGGGTCCTCGGAGCCGATGAGGATGCCGTTGAAGTTCATGGCGTCTCCTTCCTGGGGGGGCGCCCACCTTACCCCGGGTGCGGCGCCGCCGGCTCCAGCATCTCGCCCAGGATCGAGCCGCGCTCGATGAGCTCCTTCAGCCGGGCCGTGAACCGCGCGGCCGGCGCGCCCTCGACGACGTCGTGGTCGAAGCTCAGGGTCAGCGACAGGTACTCGCGGGGCACAACGTGATCGCCGTCGCGGCCACCGGCGAATCCGGATCGAGTTGCAGCCTGCACAGCGGCGGCCGTCGCCGGCAAGGGCCGTTGGCTACGTTCCTTGCCCGCGTCGCCATTCGCGCCGCCGGACACAGCGACGAGCGCCGGTGGTCGCGGGGACCAACCGGCGCTCGCAGGGTCGTGTCGCCGCACCCGACGCGGCGGCAATCGCCGCGCCCGGTACGCCGCCGCCAATCTTGATCAGGAGGTCAGGGGCTTCGTCGAGCGGTCGCGGCCGAAGGCATCGCCCTTGATCGACTCCGTGTGGAGCACGCATGCCCAGCCCGTGTCGGTCTTCGTCCAGACCGACGAGTCGAAGGCATCGAGCTTGACGGGTTTGCCGTCGACATCGACCTCCTCGTGGACGCCGTAGGAGATCGCGACCGCGTCGTCGCAGAGGCGCGTCACTCGCGTCGTCTGCGGGTCGATGCGGTAGTCCTTGATCCGGTACGTTGCGGATTCGATGAGCTTCGACATCGACCGCGGGTCGACCTCGGAGACGCCGCTCGCGCCGACGATCACGGAGCGTTCGGCCGTCAGGCGACCGGCGATCCGTGCGTCACGCTCCTTGATCGCGTCCCAATACTGCCGCTCGAGGGCCAGCAGCTCCTGGTCCGAGATGGTCCGGGGAGTCATCGTGGGGGTCATGGTGGTCATACGCCACCTCCTCATCCGCAAGGCTCTCGCAACTGGGGTCGCAGGCGCGACCGGCGCCGCACAGGCCAGGGGTTGCTGCTGCCTCAAAAACGGCCCCTGAGGCGCCCCGTGACGCCGCCACTGTCACGGCCAGGACAAGACCTCGGCCTCGCCACGGCTGCCTCCAGCCGGCCGGCCGCTTGTGACGGCCTGTGATGCTGCCACCGTCAAATCGGGCACTTCCGGGCCAATAAGGGGACTGCCTCTGGCCGTGGCGGGCTCGTCTACGACCGGCTCGCGCGTGGATCGCGGCCGGTCGAGCCCCTTCTGAGGGGCTTATGTCCCACCTGGCCCCGGATTTGATGGTGTCACCGTCGTCGGTGGGCAGAAGCCCCGAGACGCCGGAGCTGGTGCGAGACGCCCACCCGATCATGGCGGCCGAGCCCGCCATTCCGACCGCGCCGCCCGACCCGCCGCGGATCAACGCCGTCGCGTAACCCGGAGGTGAGCGCCCGCCCGTACCCTTGGGGCGTGCCCGTTCACCTGGACCCTGCAGCCCTTCTCGCCGACCTGGACCCGGAGCAGGAATCCGCCGTCCGGGCGGTGACCGGTCCGGTGGCCATCCACGCCGGCGCCGGCAGCGGCAAGACCAGGGTCATCAGCCGCCGGACGGCGTACGCGATCGCGACCACGGCGGTCCCCGCGGACCAGGTCCTCGTCGTGACCTTCACCGAGAAGGCCGCGACCGAGATGGTCGATCGGCTCCGGTCGCTCGGCCTGCCGGGCGTCACCGCGCGGACGTTCCACGCCCACGCCCTGAGCCAGCTCCGCCACTTCTGGCCGGCCCGCCACGACGGCCAGCCGCTGCCGGAGATCCTCGATTCGAAGCTCGCGATCATCTCCCGCCTCGCCCGCCAGCTGCCGGGCCACTACCGCTTCACCCCGTCGAAGGACCTGGCTGACGAGATCGAGTGGGCCAAGGCCCGCCGGATCACGCCGGGGGCCTATGAGCAGGAGGCGGAGGCCGCCGGCCGCGAGCCGCCGATCCCCGGCGACCTGGTGGCGCGCGTCTTCATCGACTACGAGCGAGCCAAGACTCGCGCCGGGCGCATCGACTTCGACGACCTCCTCGTCGAGACGGTCGACCTCCTCGAGACCGACGCGAACGCCGCCGCGACGGTCCGGGCCCGGAAGCGCTGGTTCAGCGTCGACGAGTACCAGGACACCAACCCGCTCCAGCAGCGCCTGCTCGAGCTCTGGCTCGGCGAGCGCGACGACCTGTGCGTCGTGGGCGACGAGGACCAGACGATCTACACCTTCACCGGCGCGACGTCCGACTTCCTGACCGGGTTCGTCGAGCGACACCCGGGGGCGCGCGAGATCACCCTGTCGCGGAACTACCGCTCCTCGCCCGAGATCCTGGAGCTCGCCAACCGGCTGCTGGCGGCGGAGGGTCGACGCAAACGCCTCGTGCCCACGATGCCGGCCGGTCCGGCGCCACGGATCCGCCGGGTGGCCGATGCCGACGCCGAGCTGGCCCTGCTGGTTGCCGGGATCCGGGAGCTGATGGCGGGCACCGCGCCCGGCGGTCAGGTCGCTGCCTCCGAGATCGCCGTGCTCGTCCGGATCAACGCCCAGATCCCCCCGATCGAGGCGGCCCTGACCAAGGCCCGGATCCCGTTCCGGGTTCGCGGCCAGCGGTTCTTCGAGCGCGGCGAGGTTCGCGACGCGATCCGGATCCTGCGACGGCTCACCGATTTCGCCGGTTCCCAGCTGCTCGCCGCGCTCGACGCCAGGCTCCGGGCCGACCTGGGCTTCGAGGCCGACGACGCGGGGCGGGGAGCCGAGGCCCGCGACCGCGACGCCAACCTCGCCCTCGTCCTCGAGATCGCCGCCGACGCCGTCGCCGCGCGCCACGACATCGATGCCGCCGCGCTCGTCGCCGAGTTCGATGCCCGTGCCGCCGCCGAGGCCGAGGGCGGCACCGACGGCGTGAACCTCCTGACCCTCCATCGGGCGAAGGGGCTCGAGTGGGACGCGGTCTTCCTGCCCCAGCTCGAGGAGGGCACGCTCCCGATCCGCCAGGCCGAGACGGACGAGGCGATCGCCGAGGAGCGCCGGCTCCTGTACGTCGGCCTCACCCGCGCCCGGCGCCACCTCCAGCTGTCATGGGCGGAACGGCGCGAGACCGGCCGCCGCCGGCCCAGCCGGTTCCTGTCCGCCCTCGAGGGTCGCTCCGTCCAGGGCCGCGTCACGGTCCTGCCCGGCGCCCCGATGAACGCCGGCCGTCGGGCCCGCGCCCGCGACGACGATTCGCCGCTCATGACCGCCCTCCGCGAGTGGCGAACCGTCACGGCCCAGTCGGACGGGGTGCCGGCCTTCGTCGTTGCCTCGGATGCGCTCCTCATCGAGATCGCCGACCGCCGCCCGACGACGATGCCGGCCCTTGGCCGGGTCAAGGGCATCGGCCCATCCAAGCTGGCCCGTTGGGGCGAGGAGATCCTGGCGATCACCCGCGCGGACCGCTGAGTGCGACATCGAACCCGACAGTTCGATCTTGACCACATCGTCGTACCAAGGTAGGCTCTTCCTACCGAAGACAGGTGCTCCGAATGATGGACGTGACGCTCACGAGGCCGGTCGAAGCCGAGGCGCGCCTTCGGGCGAAGAACCAGCTGACGCTCCCCGAGGCGATCGTGGATGCTCTCGATGCCCGAACGGACGACATCCTCGTTTTCGAGACCGATCCCGCGCAGCCCGGGACGGCGCGGGTCATCCTCGTCAGGCACCAGTTCGCCGGAAGCCTCACGGGGACCTACGGGACGACCGAGGACGTCATCGCATTCCTGCGCGAGGAGCACGCCGCGTGGGGCGAGTAGGAAGCCGGAGACGGGCCAAGCCGTGAGCCTCGCCAGCATCGAGGCTGCCATTCCGGAAGGGGACCGGATCCTCCTGGACACGACGGCGGTCGCCGCCTACCTCGATGCGTCGGAGGTGACTCACCTGCTCACGAAGCATCTCCTCGAGGAGCTCGTCGCGGCGGGCCGGAACCCCGCGATCGTCTCGATGATCACCGTCATGGAGCTGCTCGTCCGGCCACTGCGGGCGAGTCCACCGGGCAACCACACGCTTCTCGCCTTCCTGCGGAACCACCCGAACCTGGATGCCGTGCCGGTCGACCTCCAGGTTGCGCAGGACGCGGCATTCCTTCGGGCTGCCCAGCGCCTCTCGCCGCCCGACGCTCTCGTCGTCGGGACGGGCCTTGCCGCCCAGGTCGGACACCTCGTCACGAACGATCCAAAGTGGGCTACGAAACTGGCCCCCATGACCAATCCCGTCCGGGTCGTGACCCTCTCGGATCACCTGCCGTTCCCGTAGGAGGGCCGGGTCAGCGCCTGCGGCGAGGCCGACTACGCAACCGGCGGGGCCGGCACGGCGTCAGACTGACATGCAGTCGCGGGTGATCGCCGCCGCTCTCGCCGCCGCTCTGGCGCTGGGCGTCGGGGCCTGCGGCAGCGAGGGCCCGACGCCTCCTCAGTTCGTCCAGGTGGTGACCGCCGACCGGCCGGCCCAGGCCTGCATGGACGCGCTCATCACGGGTGTCCTCGTGCCCCACGCGGCCTGGGGGATCGCCCTCCAGACGCCGGGAACCGGCGAGCTCAACCGGCCCATCTTCCCGTTCGGCTATTCGGCCGTCGTCAATGGCGACCGCCTCGCGCTCCTCGACGAGCAGGGTCGGCTGGTGGCCCGCACCGGCGATCTCATCCAGTCGGGTGGCGGCTCGATCGACGGATCCGTCCTGCTCTGCGGCGGCATCACGGTCGTACCCAGCTGAGGCCTGCCGACCCTGGCCGCGGCCTCCGACCCGGCCGAGGCGCCGGACCGAGGGCGTTCGGCGGAGGCGCCGGGCCCTCGGGCGGAGGCGCCGGGCCGGGCCCCTCAGCCCGTGACGAAGGTGAGGCGGACGGTCCGGGAGTCGTTGTCGGCGTTGGGATCCAGGAGGGCGATCGACTGCCACCTCCCAAGGGCCAGCCGCCCGCCGATGACCGGGATCATCACCGACGGCGAGGCCAGCAACGGCACGACGTGATCCGCGCCGTGACCACGGGAGCCATGGCGGTGCCGCCATCGATCGTCGCGCGGGAGGAGCGTATCCATGGCCGCGACGAGGTCCTCGTCCGAGCCGGCTCCGAGCTCCGTGACCACCACGCCGGCCGTCGCGTGGGCGACGAAGACGTTGAGCAGGCCGTCGCCCTCGGTGGCGACGAAGCGGGCACACTCGGCCGTGAGATCGAACAGCCCGCGCCGGGTTCCGGTCTGGACGGTGACCTCGATGGACTTCACCGCCCCATCGTACGAGACGCTGACCCGCCGGCCCGACGCACCGTCGCCGGCCCCTCGGGCCGCCCTTGATGCCGTTGGCGCATCGGAATCACCACAGGCGAGCGTGGCCCAGCGCGATCCGCGTCGAAGCGAGGGGTCGGCGGAACGTGAATGACCAGCAATCGATGAATCAGGCGCATGACGGGGGCCTCGAGGCCTTCAGCTGCGTCCGCGGCCAGCCGCCGATGGCAACCCGAGCCGGCTCGCCCAAGGGCCTGATGCGTGCACGCGGATCAGGAACGGATGTGGGCGGCGCCGCGGTTGGCGCGGCTCGGCAGGGGCGGCCACGGCCCGCGCGGCCAGCGCGGGCAGCGCGGCCCGGAACGTCCTGTGGGCCGTCGTGTGAGCCCTCATGACCGCCGCGGCCGGCGCGACCGCCGCGACCGCGACCGCCGCGCGACCGCGACCGCCCCTCGCGACCGCCACGCGTTCAGGCCTCGTCGGCCAGGAACTTCGTCTGGGCGACTGGGTCGTCCTTCTTGAAGGCGAAGACCTTGTTGGCGCGGAGCCGATAGCAGCGGATGACGCTGTCCCTGGCGTCACGGAGCTTGAGATGTCCCTCGCCAACCTCGTACGGGAACGTGTTCCGGTACTTCGAGGCATAGGCCTCCGCGACGACCTGGAGGCGCCCGAGATCGGTGACCTCGTCGGCGTCGGCCTCGACGACGACGTCCGTGCCGACCAACCCGCTGCAGCCGGTGGTCAGGACGGTATGGACGTTGCCCCTCAGGTTGCGCTGCTTCTGCTCGTCGTCGCCGGTCGCGACATGCACGGCGTCATCCACCCACACGCCGGCGATGGGCGTCACGTGGGGCCGGCCATCGCCGCGGACGGTCGAGAGCCAGTAGACCTGGGCCGTCTCGAGGACCTGACGGACCTCCCACCAGGGCGTCGGCGAGGCGGCGGGATCGCTGAACTCCGGGTCGATCTTGCCGACCGGATCGCGGACGGCGGTCATCGTGGTCATGGCTGGCCTCCTGGGATGTCCCGCATCGATATGGGCGAGTCGTCGGCCCCAGACATGGAATTGCGCCATCCGGAAGTGTTACCTACCGAATGACGCCCCCGGATGATGCGCTGCCGACCGTTGCGGGCGGTGCGGCGCAGGCCCGCCCGGCATCGCAGGCGCATGACATCGGCAGGGTCGCGCGAGGCCGTCCGGCTCTGGCGCGCCGTCGCGCCACCTGCTTCGATGGAACCACCCACCGGCGCCCCGACGTGGGCGAAGCATGTCCAGCGCGGGAGGTGCGCCAGATGCTCAAGAAGATCCTGCCGTTCGTGCTCGTCGCGGTCGCGCTGAGCGTCGTCTTCAGCGTGATCTTCGCGACCCAGCGGATGGGGTGCCGCCAGGCGTACATCGCCCGGTTCATGAAGCGCGCGACCGACCTGCCGGTCGAGCCGGTGGAGCCTGAAACGGCGGCGTAGGCCACCCGCCACTGCGGCCTCGTCGCCGTCCTCCGCCCATCAGCCAGCCATCGACGTCGAAGCCCCGGCCGAAGGGCCGGGGCTTCGGGCTATCGAGCTGTCCCGGCGGGGCGCATACCCAGCCGGGGGGCGTTCGCGAGCGCTACGGCAGGGCCACCACGTCGGCCAGGCCCGGCATGAGCGACCAGATCGTCGCGTAGAGCGTTCCGTCACGTCCGATCGTCGTTGCCGTCGGGATCGGCAGGTCGGTCGCGACCTCCTCGCAGGCGAACGGGAAGGCGCCCCACTCGCAGGCGTTGACGGTTCCGCCGGTCGGGGCCTGGAGGATCTCGACGGCCGCCCAGCTCGCCTCGTCGAGCTCGGTGACGTAGAGCGTCCCGTCGGGTCCGAACTGGAGGTCCATGATCGAGGTGAAGCCGTCGCCGACGACCGTGCAGCGCGTCTCGCCCTCGGTGCCGCAGTGGGCATGGAGCGTCCCGGGCTCGATCCGCCAGATCCTCGATTCGCCGGCGGGCGCCGGGAAGCCCTTCAGCTCACCGGCGTAGACGGCCCCGTCCGGCCCGATCGCGATCGACGTCGCGACCGCCTGGGCGGGCATCGCCGGGATCCCGCACAGGAACTGGAAGTCCGGTATGAACGCCTCGGGGCAGCCGACGAGGGCCTGTGCGTTCGCCGTCGAGACGATTGCTTCCGGCAGCGTGGCGACCCAGTCGATCCGGCCCTTGTTGTCGACGTACAGGATGTCGTTGCCGCCGGCGTCGGCGACGAGGACGCCGCCGCCGTTCAGGACTTCGACGTCGAACGGGTTGGGGTTGATCTCGAGCCCATCCGGGTTGACCGTCTCCTCAAAGGCGCCGAGATCGGCGACGACCTTCGTCTGCCCGTTCGAAACGCGGTACAGCGTGGCTTCGCCCGTGTCAGGCGCACCACCGCCGGTGATGGCGTAGAAGTCGGCCGCCCCCACGGCATCCACGTCGGCCGCCCCGGGGAGCGAGGCGACGAGCGTCCGGCTGTCGCCCTTGATCCGGACGATGCCCTGTGTGGCGTCGGCCACGAGGAGACTCCCATCGGGTGCCGACGACAGGCCGAACAGGAAGCCGAGCTCGCCGGCATCGGCCTTGGCCGCGGCGGTGGCGGCCGGTCCAGCCAGCAGGATCGCGGCCGTCCCGACGGCCACCAGGGCCGTGCGGGTGCCGCGGGGACGACGAATGACGCGCGACATGCGATCCCCTCCATGGGGCCCGACCGTCGGCCCGCGACTGTCCCGCGGTGGTTCGGCGATGCTCGGGCGGACTGTCATCCTCGCCCAGCGCGAGCACGCGGGTCAATACGCGAACCGCGCGCGCTGTCGCGTTCCGGCGCACGCGTGATGGCGAGGATCCGGGATCGGGGGCACCATGACCCGATGATCGAGCTCGGGGATCGATCGTCACGCCGCTCGCCGTGGCGTCGTCGATCGCAGTCGTCCAGCCGGGTGCCGCCGACGACGATCATCCTCGCCATCTTCGTCGTGGCCGCCGGCGCGCTGGCGCCATTCGCGGCGCCAACACCGGGCGCCGCACAGAGTGGTGCAGCTACGCACCAGGCCCAGCAGCCGCTGACCGCGGAGGGGCTGTCGCCGTGGACCGGCGGCGTCAACCTCTACCGCGACGGCGTCTTCACCACCCAGGCCTCGTGGCTGTACTGCACCGCCGCGGACATCCAGATCATCAGGAACATGATCGAGGGCACCGAGGACCATTCCTCGGCCGCCCAGACGGCGTACTTCGACTGGATGCGGACCCAGAACCGCTACGACCTGCCGCTCAGCGCCGGCATCGATCCCGCCGGCTGGACGGCCGGCATGCGCCATTTCGTCGACGATCGCTACCGCCTGGTGTCGACCGATTCGTTCGGAGCGAGCATCGAGGCGGCCGTCCGCCGCATCCGGATGACGGGCAGGCCGGTGGCCCTCCTCGTGGCCCACGGCAATCACGGCTGGGTCCTCAACGGCTTCACCGCGACCGCCGATCCGACCGCGGGCACCGGCTTCCAGGTCACGAGCGTCAGCGTGACCGGGCCACTGTGGGGGCTCCAGAGCAGTGGCGGCTACGACATGCCGCCGAACACGACCCTGACCGTCGAGCAGCTGCGGACCTACCACACCCGCTGGCACTACGACCCGCTGCCGATGATCTGGGACGGCACCTTCGTCTCGATCCAGCCACTGACCGACGAAGAGCTGGCCGCGGCCGCGCCCCCAGCGACGCCGGCTCCGCCAGTGTCGCCACCGGCGCCCGCGCCGACGCCTCTGCCCACCCCGGCCCCCACGCCCGCGCCGACGCCGGTCCCGACCTCGACCCCGACGCCGGTCGTCTCTCCCTCGCCGCCTGGGGCATCGACGCCGACCGCCACGCCCAGGACCGCCGTGCGCGACGCCGATGACGCAGGCCTCGCCACGCCGGTGCCCGCGCAGATCGTGCCGCCTGCCTCGGCGTCGGTCGGCGAGGTGCCGACCGCGCTCATCGTGGTCCTGGTCGTGGGCCTGCTCGTTGCGGGCCTGGTCCTCGGGCTCCGACAGCTCGCCGAGCGCCGCCGCGGCCGCCGAGCCTGATTCACCGCTGCGGACATCGTCGCGGCGGACATCGATGCGAGGGCCGCGCTCCTCGTCCACGCCCGCCGGCCGACCTTCGACCATGCCGTGACGACCACATCGTCAAGTTCCGGGCTACGGCATCGGTTGTGGTCGCGGCGTCGGTTGAGGTGAGCGTGGTCGACCTTCCATCGAGCGTGCATTGGGGCGTTCCGCCCCGAGCCGACCCGCTACGACGACCCCAAGGCGCCGATATGACGATCCCATCGTCACGATCGGGGCTACGTGCCCCCGCGTCGACCGGGGCCCTCCGCCGCTGACCGCGCGCTCAGCTCTCGGCGAGCTGGATCCAGGTCGACTTCATTTCGGTGTACTGGTCGTGGGCGTGGAGCGACTTGTCGTGGCCGCCGAAGCCCGACTGCTTGTAGCCCCCGAAGGGCATCGTCATGTCGCCCTCGGAGTAGGTGTTGACGCCGATGACCCCGGCCCGGAGGTTGCGAGCCACGCGATGGGCGACATCGAGGTCGTGGGTGTAGACCGTGGCCGCCAGCCCGTACGACGTGTCGTTGGCAATCGCAACGGCCTCGGCCTCGGTCTCGAACTCGATGACCGACAGGACCGGCCCGAAGATCTCCTCCTGGGCGATCCGCATGTCGTTCCGGACGCCGTCGAAGATGGTCGGCGGGACGAACCAGCCGCCGGTCTCCTCGAGCACCCGCGAGCCGCCGGTGACGATCCGGGCGCCTTCGGCCAGTCCGACCGCGACGTAGCCCAGGACCCGCTCCATGTGGCCCTTCGAGATGAGCGCCCCGACCCGGGTCGCGGGGTCGAGCGGGTCGCCCACCGGCCACGACTCCAGCTCGGCGGCAACGGCCTCCAGGAGTCGGTCCTTGACCGATCGATGGACGACGAGGCGCGAGCCGGCCGAGCAGTTCTCGCCCATGTTCCAGAAGATCGCGATCGCGACCTGGGCGGCCACGGCCGCGAAGTCGGTCACGTCCGGGAAGATCACCTGGGGGCTCTTGCCACCGAGCTCGAGGAGGACGCGCTTGAGGTTGGTGTCGGCGCTGTAGTGGAGGAAGCGGCGGCCGACCTCGGTCGAGCCGGTGAAGGCCACGCAGTCGATGTCGGGGTGTCGGCCGATCGCCTCGCCGACGGTGTCGCCGGGGCCGGTGACGACGTTCAGGACGCCGTCCGGAAGGCCCGCCTCGGACGCCAGCTCGGCGATCCGGAGGAGGCTGAGCGAGGTCGTCGAGGCCGGCTTGATGACCACGGTGTTGCCGGTCGCGAGGGCCGGACCCAGCTTCCAGGCCGCCATCTGGGCCGGGTAGTTCCAGGGGATGACCGCGCCCACCACGCCGATCGGCTCGCGGGTGATGGTCGCGATCGTGCCCTCGGGCGACGGCGCGACCTGGCCGTAGATCTTGTCGGCCGCCTCGGCGTGCCAGCGGATGCAGGCCGCCGTCTCGGGCATGTCGAGGGCCACGGTGTCGGCGATCGGCTTGCCGGCGTCGAGCGTCTCGATGAGCCCGAGCTCGCGAGCGTGGGCCTCGATTCGATCGGCCCAACCGATGAGGAGCTTCTTCCGATCGCCCGGGCCGAGGCGCGACCAGCGACCGTCGTCGGCCGCCCGACGGGCCGCGGCCACTGCCGCGTCGACGTCGGCCGGACCGCCCTCCGCAACCTCGGTGATGGGTTGGCCCGTGGCCGGGTTCTCGGACGTGAAGCGGCGACCGCTCGCGGCGTCGCGGAAGTCGCCGTCGATGAACAGGCGGGTCCGGAGGCTCGGCCGCAGGCGCTCGGCCTCGGCGCGGGCCTCGTCGATCTCGGGGATGAGGGTGTCGGTCATGCCGGTCTCCGTCGGTTCAGCGGCGCCACCCGAGGAGCCAGGCCCCGAGGCCAGGGAAGAATACCGGGCTCAGGATGCCGGCCACGAGGGCCGGCCCGAGGACCAGGACGCTCGTTGCGTCGAGGACGATGAGCCGGGCCAGCCAGGTGACCACGAAAACGGGCCGGGGCACCGCTCATTGCGCCTCGAGGGACGCCAGGACGAGCAGGAACGCCACCATCGGCCGGCCGAGGAGGGCCATGAGGAGCGCTTCGTAGGCCCAGAAGCTGCCGCTCGAGATGGCGATCACGGCCGCGGCAATGATCGTGAGATTGAGCGCCACGACCGCGACCTGCCAGCCGAAGGTCCACGCGATATCCCAGTGCCGCATCCGCAGGACGAGGATGGTCGCCGTCACGAGCGCGTAGGCGAGGCCGATCCCCGACATGACGCGGGCGACGGTCGCCATGTCCTCGAGGAGCTGCGACGCCGGCACGGTCGCGAGCGCGAGGATGACGTTGGCGAAGCTGAACTCAACGATCTGGCGCAGCCGGAAGAGGTCAATCCGTCGAACGTCCGTGCCACGACGGAGCCCGGCGACGAGGCCGGCGAGGCCGGCCAGGCTGGCGCTCAGGGCGGCGATCGAGAAGAGGAACGGGGCCTCGGGAATCACGGGCGTCTCACCTCAGGCAGGCGCGCGAATCGTTCCACACCCGGGCCCGCCCGCACAAGGTGGCGTCCGGCAGCAGGCCGGCCCGGCCGGGACGGTGGCCGCGCCCGGATTCGCCCCGGATTCGCCCCGGATGCCGTACCGTCCTCGCTTCGGAACCGCAAGGCAGTGCCGAGCGCAGGAGTCTCGGCGAGTTCGGGGTAGGGAGGGGATCGCCATCGCCGGGGATGTGGCGCGGGAGGCAGGCATCCTGCGCGAGCCGTGGACCGTCCGGGTCGCGATGTGGAGCGCCCGCCATCGCTGGCCGGTGTTCGTCGCCTGGTTCGTCCTGACGCTCGGCCTGTTCGCCGCCAGCCTGGCGGCGGGCGGGACGAAGACGATCGATGTCAACGAGGATCCGAGCGGCCCGCGCCTGGAGGCGGAGGAGGCCTACGACACGTTCGGGGCCGGCGAGCCGGTCGTCCCCGGTGAGCGCATCGTCGTCGTCATCGATGGCGGACCCGGCGCCGCCACCGATCCGGCCTTCCAGGCCGCGATCGCCGAGCTCGTCGCCGATCTCGGGGCCGCCCGCGCCAGCGTCGAAGGCGTCGACAGCCCGACCTTCGACGAGCTCGTCGACCCCTTCTCCGCACCGCCCGAGGCCGGCCTGATCTCGCCCGACGGCAGCACCGTCCAGGTCGTCGGCAACGTGCCCGGCGAGGACCCCGCGGTCGAGGCCCTGCTCGCCCCCGTCGAGCCGATCGTCGACGCCGCCCGGGCCACGCTGCCGGACGCCCGGATCCACATCGTCAGCGGCACGTTCATCAACCGCGACTTCAACGACCTCATCACCCGCGACCTCGACAGCTCGCTCCGGATCACCCTGCCGTTGACCTTCCTGATCCTGCTGCTGGCGTTCGGAGCGATCGTGGCCAGCTTCATCCCGCTGATCCTGGCCCTCACGGCCCTCGCCGCCGCGTTCGGCTTCGTCGGCCTGTACAGCCAGTACTTCTCGGCGGTCAGCGCCAACGCCACCCAGCTCATCGTCCTCATCGGCCTCGCCGTGGCGGTCGACTACTCGCTGTTCATGGTCACCCGCTTCCGGACCGAGCGGCGCCACGGCCAGACTGTGCCCTTGGCGATCGAGATCGCGAGCAGCACCGCGGGCCGGGCGGTGTTCTTCTCGGGCCTGGCGGTGATGATCTCGCTGGCCGGCCTCTTCACGCTCGGGATCACCCTGTTCACCTCGATGGCGGTCGGGACGATCGGGGTCGTCCTCGTCTCGATCATCGGCAGCCTGACGTTCCTGCCGGCGACCCTGGCGATCGTCGGCGACCGGGTGAGCCTGGGCCGCCCGGCGACCTGGATCCCGAGGCTGGCCCGGCGCCTGCCGCTGGGTGGCCCGCGGATGTGGGGCGGCGACGCGCTGGCCTGGCTGGAGGCCCGCGCCGCGCGGCCCGAGGGCAGCGGCGTCTGGGCCCGCCTGGTGACCGCGGTCATGGCCCGGCCGGTCCGGATGCTCGTGGCATCGGCGGCGCTCCTGGTCGCGCTCGCGTTCCCGATCCTGCATCTCCGGATCGGCCTGACCGACATCACCGGCTTTCCCTCGACGATCGACGGCGTGGCCGGCATTCGCCTGCTCAACGAGAAGTGGCCCCAGGGCCAGGACCTCCGCCTCGACGTCGTCGTCACCGAGCCGGTGCGCGAGGACGTGGCAGCGGCGATCGCCACGCTCAAGGACCGCGTGCTCGCGATCCCGGGCGTCAGCGGCCCGCCCCGCGAGCGCCTCTCCGCGGACGGCAATGCCGCGCTCATCAGCTTCACCCTCGGCGGCAACCGCAACGACGAGGCCAACCGGGACATCGTGCGAACCGTCCGGGACGACCTTCGCCCGGCGATCTTCGGCGCCCTTGAGGCGGACGGCGTCCGGATGCTCGTCGCCGGCCAGGTTGCGATCGCCCTCGACGTCACCCAGGTCTATGTCGACGGCACGCCCCGGATCTTCGTCTTCGTGCTGGGCCTGTCATTCCTGCTGATGCTCATCGCCTTCCGCTCGATCGTCATCCCGATCAAGGCGATCATCCTCAACCTGCTCTCGACCGGGGCGGCATTCGGGGTCATGGTCCTCGTCTTCCACGACGGCTGGCTGGCCGAGCCGCTCGGGATCACCGCCGGCGGGGTCATCGAGAGCTGGGTTCCCATCTTCATCTTCACGATCCTGTTCGGGCTGTCGATGGACTACCACCTGTTCATCCTGACGAGGATCAAGGAGGCCCGGGACCGGGGGCTTGCGTCGCGCGCCGCCGTCGCCCGGGGGATCTCGGTGACGTCGGGCACGATCACGAGCGCGGCCTCGATCATGGTCGTCGTCTTCGCCGCCTTCGTGGCCCTGAAGTTCGTGTTCATCCAGCAGCTGGGCCTGGGGCTGGCGGTGGCCGTCCTCATCGATGCCACGATCGTCCGGAGCGTCCTGCTGCCGGCCTCGATGCAGCTGCTGGGCGACTGGAACTGGTGGCTGCCGCCGTTCCTGCGTTGGTTGCCCCGTATCGCCATCGAGGGCGGCCCCGAGATGACCGAGCCCGAGGAGACGGCCGTGCTGCCGCCCGAGGTCCTCGGCTCCGACGATGGCGACCGAGGCGACGGCGAGGAGGGCCGCGGCGGCGAGGAGCGCCGCGGCGGCGAGCGCGACGACAGCGGTCGCGGCGTCAGCGGTCGCGGCGCGATCCCGCCCTTCGGCGGGCCGGCCTGACGATGGTCCGTCCGGCATGTCCGGACGGCACTGGCGGTCGACGGAACCGGGATCGGATCATCGCGCCACCTGGGAGGAGAGGAGCTGAGGATGCGCGTTCTCGTCGCCTATGCGACCCATCACGGAGCCACCCGCGGGATCGCGGAGCGGATCGCCACCACCCTGACCCGTCTCGGCCTCGACGCCACCGCCAGGCCCGCCGACGAGTCGCGTGATGTGGGCGGCTACGATGCCTTCGTCGTCGGCAGCGCGATCTACGCGTTCCGCTGGCTCGGAGAGGCGCACAACTTCGTGAATCGCCATCGCGAGACCCTCGCCGCCCACCCAACCTGGTTCTTCAGCAGCGGGCCGGTCGGCACCGCGAGGGTCGACGCCGAGGGCCGGGACGTCCGCCAGGCGCCGCGCGAGATCGCGTCGCTGAGCGATCTCGTCGACGCCCTCGAGCACCGCATCTTCTTCGGCGCTTACGACCCCGGCCAGAAGCCGATCGGGCTCATGGAGCGGATCACCCGGGCGATGCCGGCGACGCGTGACCTCCTGCCGGCGGGCGACTTCCGCGACTGGGACGAGATCGATGCCTTTGCCACCTCGATCGCCGACGAGCTGGCACGGGTTTCGGCCGTGCCCGCGGGCCGCTGATGACGACCCTCCGGGCGACGAGCGAGGACCACCACGCCCGGCTGGTTCCGCACGTCGACCGGCTGCTGACGCTGGCCGAGGCGGTCGGGACGATCGACTGCTCCGCCCTCCACGCCCTGTTCGAGGAGGAGTACGCGTTCATCGTCGGCCAGCTCGTGCCCCACATGCAGGCCATCGAGGGCACCCTGTACGGTCGGCTCGAGGAGCTCATGGAGGGCCGCCACTCGATGGCCCCGATGCGCGCCGAGCACGTCGCGATGCTCCGCCTGGTCGAGGAGCTGGGGCGCTACCGGGAGCACGCCGAGGGCTGCCGCTGGAGCGCCGTCGAGGGCATGGCCCTGCGCCGCGCGCTGTACCGCCTCCACGCGATCCTGAAGGTCCACCTGGCCGAGGAGGAGCTCTACCTGGGCGTCCTCGATCGAAACCTGAGCGAGGCGGAGAAGGCGCTCCTCGCCCAGGGCATCGACCACGCCATGACGGAGCCGCTGTAGGGGCCTGCGGCCAGCTGGTCGGCGCGCTCGGGCTGGAGCTGCGTCCCGTGTCCCCGCGGCGCCAGGCCACGCCCCCGCGGCGCCACGCCGAGTCCCGCGTCCCCGCGGCGCCAAGCCACGCCCCCGCGGCGCCACGCCGAGTCCCGCGTCCCCGCGGCGCCAGGCCGCGTCCTCGCGGCGCCAGGCCGCGTCCTCGCGGCGCCAGGCCGCGTTTCCGTGGCGCCAAGCCATGTTTCCTGTCCAATTCTCGCCCGGGGGGCGCTATATCAGCTCCGGTCGCTCCGTATTCACGGCGATGCATGACCATGCAACCTTGGCCGCCGACTCCCGGGTAACTGGCGGAGCGTGCCTGCATGACCATGCACCGCATGCAGTGGGTCGGCATCCCGGTCGCCGATCCGTCGCCTAACGCCCGCGGGACGAGAATTGGGCAGGGTCGTAGGGCCGAGGGACGCCGGCTCGACGGGGCGGATGAGGGCCGGAAGGCCGAACGGGCCGGAAGGCCGGAAGGGCCCGGAAAGGCCGCAGAGGCCGGAGAGGCTCGGCCCGGGTCGAGGCTCGGCGATGGCCGGCGCGGGGAGCCGCTGCTATCGCCGCGGGGCGGCCACCGATTCGAGGTAGCGGGCGTCGAACTCGCCGACGAGGCGGGTCCGCTCTTTCATGACCGCAGCCCATTCGTCGAGGGCGGCGTAGCCGGCGTCGGTGAGCTTGTAGTCGCGACGGGCAGGCCCGGAGCCGGTCGTCCAGGTCGAGCTGACAAGGCCCGCCCCCTCGAGGTCGCGGAGGACGCGATAGACCTGGCCGACGTCCACCGATCCGTTCGTGATCCCGAGACCGGCGAGCTCGCCCACGATGGCATAGCCGTGGGCGGCGCCGCCGGCCAGGAGGACCATCACGAACGGCTCCATCCAGCGGTGGTGGCCACCGAGCGGGGCCCAGCCGCGATGGACCGGGACGCCGGCCGGATCGCGATCGGAGGCGATCGCCTGGGCGTCGGTGCTCGGGGTCGGGCGCGGCTCGCTCATATCTGCGCGGAGCATACGGGGCGGAGGATACGGGGCGGAGGATACGGGGTCGCTGGTCGGCCGACGCCGATCGCCGGTCGCTGATCCGTCGTCGCGGAGCACCACGTGAGCATGCCGGCGCGCCGCCGCTGCCGCGACGGCGCGCCGAGCGTGGGCAGCGGAAGCGGGGCCGCCCCCCGCGGCACCCGCCACCTGCGCGCCGCCGCTGGCGCGGCGGCAGCCCATGTGGTCAGGCCGTCCGGAAGCCGGGATGCTCCATGGCGGCGGCGAGGAGGTCGGCGACGTCGGTCGTGACGCCGTGGTCGACGATCCGGAGGTACACCTCCTCCTCGGCGAGGTGGATCTTGAGGAGCGCGTAGAGCTGGAACAGGACCCGCCGCAGGGCGAGGGTCCGGCCCAGGCTGAGGTGCCCGGCGTCGACCTCGGCCGTGAGCTTCGCGAACTCGGTCACGAGGCGCTTGACCTCGACGTGCTCGCGCCGCATCGGCGACATCGAGTGGCGGTTCTGGTACATCCGCTCGAGCTCCGGGTAGAGCGTCGCCTCGGCCGCGTCGATGTGGGGGACGAGGGTCCCGGTCAGGAACGCGCTGATCTCGTCGACGTCCGCGCGGAGCTCGGCCGCCGACTCCGCGAGGAGCCGGTCGCCGACCACGGGCAGCTGATCGACATGCAGGAGGAGCCGCTCGTGGTGCTCGTGGCCCACCTGCGGCAGCGTCTGGGTCATGGCTGATCTCCTTGTGTTGCCAGGGCGACGAAGAACAGGGCGACCGGCCGATAGACGGCGTGCGCCAGCTTCATGAATGGGGCCAGGAGGACGAGCTCGAGGGCGACGGCGACGTGGACCAGGAAGACCCAGTAGCCCCAGGCCGGAGGCTCGGGCAGGTACAGCGCGAGCTCCAGGACGAAGCCGGTCAGGCCGGTCACCCAGAGCAGGCCGAGGAGCATCCAGTCGGCCGTCGTCGAGCGCTTGACCGACCGGTTCGCGGCTCGGTAGCGATCCACGATCAGGACGGTCGTGCCGTAGAGGAGGGCCACGCCCGCGGCCGTCCCGAGCAGCCGGACGGGATACCAGAGCGGGACGGGCGTCCCGGTCTCCTTGATGCCGAGGAGCGCAAGGCCGTAGTCGAGCGCGGTCGCGGCGAGGAGGCCCAGGAAGCCCCACACCGTCAGGGCGTGGACGAGCCAGCGCCGCCGGAACCAGGGGACGGCCTCGAGGTTCGCGGCGTCGGCCTCGCAGTCCTCGCGGAAGCGGGCTTGGCCGAGGGATTCGCGGCCGATCGCGTACCAGGCCGCGCGACCGGCGCGAGTCAGTGCTCTGCGACTCCCGAAGACCGTGGCCCAGCCGACGCCCTCGCGCCGCCCGATCCGGCGCGCCATGGTGGCGATCCCGGACAGGCCGGCGAGCACGACGAGGAGCATCACCACGATCCCGGTGTTGTGGATCAGGGCCTCGGGGATGAACTCGAAGATCGCCAGCGATTCACCGCTCTGGGGGCCGTGGGCGGCGTACATGAAGAGGGCGAAGAACGCGGCCAGCAGGACGGCGAAGGCCGTCGCCACGACCGGGCGGGTGTACATCGTCCGGGCGACCCTGGTCCGGTCGTAGGACGCGATCGCGTAGCGCCGGGTCGCGGCCATGAGCTGGCTCGGGTCGGCCTGCGTCGGGCAGGTCTCGGCGCATTCGCCGCAGCCGTAGCAGGTCCACAGCTCCTTGCTCGACAGGAGGGCATCCTTCATCCCGAGCTGGGCATAGCGGATCACTCGGCGGGGGAACGTCGAGTCGGTCTGTGACAGGGGGCAGCTCGCCGTGCAGGTCCCGCAGCTGAAGCAGGCGCTGATGTCGGTCGCGCCGAAGCGCTGGATGTCGGAGTAGAGCCCGAGGTCGACGGTCGTCGGTGCCGTTGCGGTCGCGGTCATCAGGCCACCCGTCCCGTTCGTTCGTATTGGAAGTAGCCATCGACGGTGGCGCCCTTGATCTCGGCCAGCCAGCCGTAGCGGCGCATGCCCATGACCCAGAAGACGACCTCGTGGGCCGGGGCTTCGATGGCGCTCGCGATCTCGGGGATGGTCATCGGTCCGTCGTCGAGGGCGGCCAGGATCCGGGCGCGCATCACCGGTTCCTCGCGCACCACCTCGCGGACATCGCGGTTCAGGGTTGCCATCAGGCGGGCACCTCCACGAGGCTCTCGATCATCGAGCTGACCTGGGCGTCGGTGTAGCCGAGGAGGTCGATGGCGTTCTCGGGGCAGATCGGGACGCAGCCACCGCAGCCCTTGCAGCCGGTCGGGCTGATGACCGCGACGTGACCGTCGGGGCCCTCGGACATCGAGATCGCGTCGTACGGGCAGGCGGTCAGGCAGTCGCCGCAGGCCGTGCAGGCCGGGGCGTGGACCGTGGCCACGAGCGGATCGAGCTCGGTGTAGCCCTTCTTGAGGATGGCCGCGCTCTGGGTCACCGCGGCCAGGCCGCTGGCGACGCTCTCGGCCGAGGTCTTGGGACCCTGGCAGGCGCCGGCGATGAGGACACCGTCGACGACGGTCTCGACCGGCCGGAGCTTGGGATGGATCTCGTTGAAGAAGCCGTCGCTGCCGGCCGGCAGCTTCAGGACGTTCACCAGCTCCTCGTTCGCCCGCGGCACCATGCCCGTGACGAGGACCACGAGATCGACCGGAATGGCCAGCTCGGTGCGCTCGGTGAGGAGGTCGCGAACCGTCACGGTGAGCCCGCCGCCGGCCTCGCGCCGGATCTCGGGCGGCTCTTCGGCCGCGAACTTCAGGAAGACCGAGCCAGTCTTGCGGGCCTCGGTGTAGAGCGGCTCGAACTTGCCATACGTCCGCATGTCGCGGTACAGGTGGAACTGCCGGATCGAGGGGTCCAGGCCGGCCACCTGGACGGCAGTCTGGACGGTCGCCGCGCAGCAGAAGCGCGAGCAGTACTGGTTTGCGCCTTCGACGTCGGCTGGCTGGCGGCTGCCGACGCAGTAGACGTAGGCCAGGCTGCGGACGGGCCGGCCGTGCCATGTCAGTGGACTGCCGCTGGCCGCCGAGCCCGCGGCGCCCGGGGCGCCGGAGGCGGCGCCGGCCGAGCCGTCGACCAGGGCCTTGAACTCGGGCAGGGTGACGACGCCATCGATGCCGTAGCCGAGCTCGCCGGCCTCGGGCTGGTAGCTCTCGAAGCCGGTCGCGACGACGATCGAGCCGACCGCGATCTCGAGGGCGGCCGCACCGTCGCCGCCGATCCTGACGCTGACCAGGTAGTTGCCGAAGCTGCCGGCCTTGCCGACGACCTCGGCCCCGGTCAGGACCGTGATCGCGGGGCGCCTCCGGACCTCCGCGACGAGGGTCGCGATGAGCTCGTGGCCGTCGCGGCCGTGGGGGTACATCGCCCCGAATCCGCCGACCCACCCGCCGAGCTGCAGCTCCCGCTCGACCAGCGTGACCCGGAGCCCGATGTCGGCCAGCCCGACCGCGGCGCGAAGGCCCGCGACGCCGCCACCGATGACGAGGGTGTGGGGCAGGGTCTCGACGACCATCGGCTCGAGGGGCGTGGTCAGCCGCGTCCGGGAGATGCCGGCATTCACGAGGGCGGTGGCCTTGGCCGTGGCCGCCTCGCGGTCGTCAGTGTGGACCCACGAACACTGCTCCCGGATGTTCACCTGGCTGTATTCGTAGGGGTTGAGCCCGGCTCGCCCGGCGACCGCCCGGAACGTGTAGGTGTGGAGCTTCGGCGAGCAGGAGGCGACGACGAGCCCGTCGAGGCCCTGGGCCTGGATGTCGGCGACCATGTCCTGCTGCGTTGCGTCGGAGCAGGCGAACATCGCCGTCTTGGCGACGACGACGTCGCCGCTGTCCTGGATGTCCGAGATCACCTTCTCGACATCCACGTAGTCCGAGATGTTCCCGCCGCAATGGCAGACGTAGACGCCGATCCGGCGCCCGCCGGCCGCGTCGGCGAGCGGCGGCTCCATGACCGCCGTCGTCGGGGTCGGCTGGGCGGGCACGAGCTGGTCGGTCATGCCGGCACCATCGCCTTCCGAACCGCATCGAGCATCTCGGCGTCGGCCTTCGCGGTCTCGAGGTGGGCGGCTACCTGGGCCACGGCCGCGCCGGCGTGGAGGATCGAATCGGCGATGTCCTTTGCGCCCGAGGCGGCGCCGGCCACGAACACGCCGGGGATGCTGGTCTGGCCGGGGTTGAGGTCCTCGTCGGGCTCGTCCACGTAGCGCCACTCGTCGAGCGCCAGCTCCTCGACCTCGAACAGCTGCTCGGCGTCGCGGTTGGGCTGGACACCCACTGCCAGGACGACGAGGTCGTACTCGGCCTGGGTGATCGCGCCGCCGTTCTCGATGTCCTCGTAGTGGAGGATGAGGTTGCCTTCCGGAGTCTCGGTGATCTCGGCGACGCGGCCCTTGATGTAGGTCGCGCCCATGGACTTCGCGCCCTCGTAGAACTCGTCGTAGCGCTTGCCCGGCGCCCGGATGTCCATGTAGTGGACGGTCACGTCGGCCAGGGGCAGGGCGCCCATGAGCAGCTGGTTCTGCTTGATCGAGTACATGCAGCAGAAGCGCGAGCAGAGCGGGTTGCCGACGGTCTCGTCACGCGAGCCGGTGCAGAGGACGTACGCGATCCGTTCGGGGACCTTGCCGTCGCCGGGCCGGAGGATCGTGTTGAACGGACGGGTCGGGGCCAGCAGCCGGTCCATCTGCATCCCGGTGATGACGTTCTTGAATGTCCCGAAGCCGTACTCCGGCTTGAGGTCGGCCGCGAACAGCTTGAAGCCGGTCGAGACGACGACCGCGCCGACCTCGACCTCCTCGTGCTGGTCCCGGGCGTGGAGGTCGATGCAGCCGTCGACCGGGCAGGCTGCGACGCACTCGCGGCACTCCGAGCAGACGGCGCAGTCGAGGCAGCGGCCGGCGGCTTCGTGGGCCTCGGCCTCCGTCATTGGGGCCTCGACCTCGGCGAAGTCCGTCGGGGCGGTGACGAGGGTCGTGCCGTCGGCGGTCGCGGCCCGCACGGCGAAGGCCTTCTGGCGAGCGATGACCGCGGCCTTGTCGACCACCGCCAGGCGATCGTCGAAGCCGTCGAGGCTGCCGCCGGTGAGCCAGCGATCGATCATGTGGGCGGCCCGGCGGCCCTCGCCGACGGCTCGGGTGATGTCGGTCGGGCCATGAACGGCGTCGCCGGCGGCGAAGACGTAGGGCAGCGCTGTCTGGCCCGAGACCGGGTCGGCGGCCAGGAGGCCGCGGGCATCGGCCGCAACCTGTCGCACGAAGGCACCCGGGTCGCCGGTCATCCCGATGGCGCTGACGATGAGCTCGCAGGGCAGGACCAGCTCGCTGCCGGGGATCGGCTCGGGCCGGCGGCGGCCAGAGGCATCGGGCTCGCCGAGGTGCATCCGCGCACAGCGCAGACCGCTCACCGCGCCATCCGCGTCGCCGAGGACCTCGAGTGGCGCGACCTGGAGGCTGAACTCGACGCCCTCGCGCTCAGCGTCGGCGCTCTCGACGTGGTGGGCCGGCATCTCGTCGCGGCCGCGGCGATAGGCCACGGTCACGCTCGAGGCGCCGAGGCGCCGGGCGGTCCGAGCGGCGTCCATGGCCACGTTGCCGCCACCGACGACCACGACCCGCTTGCCGGCCAGGCCCATCGGCCGGCCGAGCTTGACCCGGCGCAGGAAGTCGGTCCCGCCAAGGACGCCCAGGCGATCCTCGCCGGGCACGCCCAGGCCGGTCGAGCGATGGGTGCCGGTTGCGACGAGAACGGCATCGAAGCCATCGGCCTTGAGCGCGGCGAGGTCGTTGATCCGGGTGTGGGTCACGATCTCGACCCCGATCGCCCGGACGTTGTCGATGTCGCGTTCCACGACCGCCTCGGGCAGGCGATACGAGGGGATCGCCAGGCGCAGGAAGCCGCCCGCGACCGGCGCGGCCTCGAAGATCTTCACCGCGTAGCCGTTCCGGGCGAGCTGCCAGGCGGCGGTCAGGCCGGTGGGTCCGGAGCCGACGATCGCGACGTGCCGGCCATTCGGCGGGGCGACCTCGATGCCGGAACCGTCGCGGTCCGGATCGTGGGCATCGGCGACGAAGCGCTTGAGGCGGCGGATCGGGAGCGTGCCCTCGAGCGATCCCCTGGTGCATTCCGCCTCGCAGGGCGCGTAGCAGGCCCGCCCGAGCGTGCCGACGAGGGGCGTGGCCTCCAGGACGAGGCGGTAGGCCTTCTCGTACTCGCCGCTCCGGATGAGCGACACGTAACCGTGGGCCTGGATGCCGGCCGGGCAGGCGTACGAGCAGGGCGAGCTGCCGGCCCGGTCGATGACGGCCTTCTTCGGCACGGCCTGGGGGAAGGCGATGTAGGCCGCGCGCCGGGCGACGAGGTCGGCGTTGAACTGATCGGGGACGGCCACGGTGCAGGCCGTCTCGCACAGGGCACAGCCGGTGCACGACGTCTCGTCGACGTAGCGGGCCTTCCGGGTGACCGATGCGTGGAAGCGGCCGTCGGCCGAGCGGCGGATCCCGTCGACCTGGCTGTAGGTCAGGGCGGTGATGTTGGGGTGGTGGATCGTTGCCGCCATCTTCGGCGTCGAGATGCAGCTGGCACAGTCGAGGGTCGGGAAGACCTTCGAGAGCAGGATCATCTTCCCGCCGACGCTGGCCTCCTTCTCGACCAGCAGGACCTTGTAGCCCATGTCGCCGAGCTTGAGGGCCGATTCCATGCCCCCGATGCCGCTGCCGACGACGAGGACGTCGTAGCGGCTCGTCGCGTCGGGCACGTGGCAGGCGCCGCCGGCCGAGGTTCCCGGGTCGTCGCGGGTCACGAGGGTCATCGCTGCACCGGTCCCAGCTCGGCCAGGGCGGCCGAGAACTGCTGGACGTGCTTGGTGAAGGGCTCGGAGCAGACCGAGCAGATGGCGGCCAGGCGGAGGCGCTGGGGGTCGATGCCCCGCTCCCGCATGGAGGCCTGGGCGGCCGCGACGATCGCCGAGGACCGCTTCGAGCAGTCGTGGAGATAGGCGCACTCGTCGCCATCGGAGGCGACGAAGACCCCGTCGAAGCCGGCCTGGAGGGCGCCCACGATCCATGACGGGCGGATGCCGCTGGTGCACGGCAGGCCGATGACCCGGACGCCCGGGGAGTAGTGCATGTGGGAGCTGCCGGCAAGGTCGATACCCGGGTCGGAGATGTTGTTCGTCGAGAACACCAGGATCCGGGGCACGGGGTTCGTGCCGCTGGCGGGTCGTGGCTCGGTCGCGACGGAGGCGGTCATCCTGGCGACGGCTCCTGGCTTGCTGGTGGTGAGGTCCCCGGTCGGCGGGCGCCTGCGCGCGCCCGCGACGCCGGGGCGGGAATGGCTACTTGCGGCGGACGACGAAGACCCGGTCGTAACCCTCGGCCGCGAGGGCGCCCAGGAAGTCGTGGCCGACCTTGGCCGACCAGGCGCCGATGTCGGTCTTCGTGATCGGATCGGTGGACCAGATCTCGATGACCGAGCCGAGCGGGACGGTGCCCATCGCCTTCTTGGCCTCGAGG
>SCUO01000139.1 GCA_004297395.1 Chloroflexota bacterium
AAACCCGGCGCTGGCGGAAACGACCCACGCCGAGATCGCCCACAAAGTAGGCATCGGGGCGGTCAAATACGCCGATCTCGCCAAGACCCGCACCCACGACTATGTGTTCGACTGGGACAGCATGCTGAGCTTCGACGGCAACACCGCGCCCTATCTGCAATACGCCTACACGCGCATCCAGAGCATTTTCCGCCGCGCGGCGGACATCGCCCCCGACGCGACTCCCGACTCCATAACGATCACCACGGCGGCGGAGCGCCGCCTCGCCCTCGCCCTGCTGGGATTCGGCGAAGTCCTGCACCAGGTGGCGGCCGAGGCCTACCCTCATATGCTGTGCAACTACCTCTATGAACTGGCCAGCACCTTCACCAGTTTTTACGAGCAGTGCCCGATCCTGAAGCCGGAGATCGCACCCGAGCTGCGGGCGAGTCGTCTGGCGCTGTGTCAGTTGGGGGCGCGCACCCTCGCCACCGGACTGGACCTGCTCGGCATTGAAGTCATGGCGGAGATGTAGATCCGCTCTGCGCCAGTTCGGCCCGGTAGCGCGCCGCCATCGCAGCGTCGAAACAGCAGAAGATCACCCGTTCGACGCTCGTGGATCGCTTCATGGCACCGCGCACTTCGCGCACCGCAATGGCCACCGCGCGCTCGGGCGGAAAGCCGTACACGCCGCAGCTGATGGCGGGAAACGCGAGCGACCGCAACCGTTCGGCGGCCGCAAGCGCCATGGCATTGCGATAACAGCGCGCGAGCAACTCGTCTTCGTTCGCGTCGCCGCCGCGCCAGACCGGCCCCACCGCGTGGATGATGGCCCGCGCCGGCAGCGCGAAGCCCGGCGTCAGCCGCACTTCGCCCGTGGGGCAGCCGCCCAGCGCGCGGCAGACTGCCTGCAAGGCGTCGTGGCCCGCGGCGCGATGAATGGCTCCGTCGACCCCGCCACCGCCCGCGAGCCGGCTGTTGGCGGCATTCACCACGGCATCCACCGCCAGCGCGGTGATGTCGCCCTCGATTACATCGATCATCCGCGCACTCCCCAGGGGTTCGTTCTGTCCACATCCGGTCAGGAGACCAACCCTGCGCCATGGCTGCCATCCCTGATCGTGGGACTCCCGGTCCAGCAACCGTCTTCCCAAGATGGCGTCGAAATATAATGTTATAGTTGAGTTATCTTGCTTAACCTGATAACAATACAGACAATTTAATTTTACCGACCCTAGGAACCTCAGGGAGAATTGCCCGATGTGTTCAGCCTGT
>SCUO01000078.1 GCA_004297395.1 Chloroflexota bacterium
ACCCGGATGAGTTGCCTCATACGCCCCTCAAACGTACGCGTATACCAATTCCGCCACCTGGGCATCAGGTGTCTCGCCGAGGGTCGATCAGATCCTTCGAGGGGCTGAGGTGGATGGTACCGAGGAAGGGATTTGAACCCTTACGCCCTTGCGGACACTAGCTCCTGAAGCTAGCGCGTCTGCCGTTCCGCCACCTCGGCGCGGACCCATCGGGCCGGTTCGCGAGCGCTCACCGGTCGTCGGCGAGGCGCCATGTTAGCACATCCCAGAACCGGTCCCCGGGGCTCCCGATGGCCCGGATTCCGGGCCCCTGCAGCGTGTCGCGAACCACCACGACCTCGTCGCGGAAGGCGATCGGCAACAGGTAGACACCGCTCGCCAGCTTCGCCTGGAGGGCGACGTAGGCGGCCTTGCGGACGTCGTCCGCACCCGGCGCCCGAGCCGCCACGAGGAGCCCGTCGAGGGCCCGATCCTGGAGACCCGCGAAGTTCGCGCCGCTGGCCGTCACCTGGCTGGACGCCAGGAGCGGGTAGAGGTCCGGATCCAGGCCGATCCCCATCCCGACGACCGCCGCCGAAAACTCACCGGCCCGGAGCTGGTCGCCGAGGACGGCGGTCGCGGCGATGGTCGTGTGCTCGACGGTCAGGCCGATCGCGCGCCAGTCCGCGGCGACCGCCTCGGCCACGGCGTACGAGGTCGGGTTGGCCGCCTCCTCGGGCCCCAGGAGCTCGATCGCCAGCGGCTCGGTCTTGCCCTTCGGGATCCAGCCGCCGCCCGGGGCCTCGGTCCAGCCTGCTGCGGTGAGGCCGGCCCGCGCGGCGGCGGCGTCGAACGCCACCGTCGGACTGGCGGTCGCATCGAACGCCCAGCTCGTCGGCGGGATCGGCGAATCCGCCCGGCTCGCCGCACCACCGAAGATCGTGGCCACGATCGTGTCGCGATCGATGGCCGTGAGGAGGGCCCGGCGGACGGCGGCGTCGCGGAACTCTGGGTGGGCAGGCCGGAGATTGAGGGTCACCGCCAGCAGCGTGGTCGTCGGGTAGCGCAGCAGGTGGGCGTCGGGGCGTTCGGCGAGGGCCTCGGCATCGGCCGGCGAGAGCCCCGACGCGCCGTCCAGCTGGCCGCCCGCCCAGGCGCTGGCGAGACCGGACGGATCGGCGAAGAATCGCAGCTCGATGCCGTCGAGATAGGGCAGCGGCGCGCCGCCCGGTACGGTCGGCCCGGGGGTCGCCAGGGAATCCGTCGGGGCCGGCGTGCCGGGGTCGGGCCGGCCCTCGTCCGGCTCGATCAGGTCCGGGATCGCGGGCACCAGCTCGGCGTGCCGGGTATCGAGGACGACGAGGCGGAACGCGCCGGACCCGACGGGCCGCCGCCCGAACGGGTCGTCCGGCAGGTCCGCGGCGGGGACGCCCGCCAGCAGGTGCCGGGGCGCGATCGGCTGGGTGGCGGCCTCGAGGAAGCCGCCCAGGGGCGTTGCCAGGGTCAGCACGACCGTCGAGGCATCCGGCGCGGTCGCGGTCACCTCGCGCCATGATTCGGCCCCGGGGCCCGCGTAGTCGGGGTCGCTGAGGGCCCGGATCGTGAAGACGACGTCATCGGCGGTGATGGGCTGGCCGTCCTGCCAGACAAGCCCGGGACGAAGGTGGAACGTCCACGTCGCGCCCGTCGCATCGACCTCCCAGCGCTCTGCCAGGTCAGCGACCAGGGTGTCGTCCGGACCAAGCCGGACGAGGCCCCGGAAGACGAGCGCGACGAGCATCCGCTCGGTCGACGTCCGCGCAGAAAAGGGGCTCACCGATGTCGCCGAGCCCAGGACCCCCTCGACATACGGACGTGTCGGGACGAGGCTCGGCTCGGGGGTGGAGACCGGGCGATCCGGGACGAACGACGGTGCGACGACAGCGCCGGTCAGGACCACCAGGACGAGCGAGAGGATCCCGACGACCGCCCGATCGCGAAGCGTCACCAAGCTGCCCGGTCCGTCCTCGACGGCCGCGCCACGCTCAGGCCGTCGTGTCCAGCAGGTAGGACGCCATCGAGAACAGGACGAACAGGGCGATCAGGATGATCGTGAACTGCCAGAGCCGCCGCTCGATCCCGCGCCGGCTGCGGTAGACCGCCGAATCACCGCCGAATGCGCCGGACAGGCCGGCACCCCGGGCCTGGAGCAGGATCGCCAGGCACAGCGCGACGGAGACGATGAGCTGGCCGGCGGCCAGGGCGGGATTCACGGGGTTCGTCCTCCTGGGTGAGAGCGTCACTCCCCGGGAGTGACGGCGTCGGATCGTAGCACAGGGTGACCGCGGCATCGGTCAGGCGGGTCGTTGGCGCCGGTCAGGCCTCCAGCAGCGAGCGTCCGGTCACGCCGGGCCAGGGCGGGAGCCCGGCAAGCTCGAGGAGCGTCGGCACGACGTCGGCCAGGACCCCGTCGCGGAGCTGCCGGCCCTCCACCGCCCGGCCGGCGAGGAGGAACGGGACGGGGTTGAGGGAGTGGGCCGTGACCGTGGCCCCCGTCGCGTCGCGCATCTCGTCGGCATTGCCGTGATCAGCGGTGACGGCGAGGAGCGGTCCGGGGTTGCCCGGGTCCGCCGCCGCGGCCGCATCGATCGCCGCGACGACCCGGGCGAGACACGCATCCAGCGCGGCCAGGGCCTCCACGGTCGCCCCCCAGATGCCGGTATGCCCGACCATGTCGGCGTTGGCGTAGTTGGCGACGATGACGTCGTACGAGCTCGAGCCGATGGCTGCCACGAGGGCGTCCGTGACGCCGGTCGCGCTCATTTCGGGCTGGAGATCGTAGGTCGCGACCTTGGGGCTCGGCACGAGGAGCCGCTCCTCGCCCGGGAACGGGACCTCGCGTCCGCCATTGAAGAAGTAGGTCACGTGGGCGTACTTCTCCGTCTCGGCGACGTGGAACTGGCGCCAGCCGGCCTCGGACACCGCCTGGGCCAGGGAGCGTGCCTCCTCGGGCGGGAAGGCCACGGCCACGGGCAGGCCGGCCTCGTACGCGGTCATCGTCACGACGTGGAGGTCCAGCGGGGCCGGGTGACCGTCGGGCGCCGCCCGGTCGAAGTCGCTGAACGTGCCCTCCGACAGGGCGTGGCTCAGTTGGCGGGCTCGATCCGCCCGGAAGTTGAGGTGGACGATGACCTCGCCATCGCCCAGCCCGGCATCGACACCGTCCGGGCCGTCGATGACCGTCGGCCGGACGAATTCGTCGTTCTCGCCGCGCTCGTAGGCCCGCTCGACGGCCGCGGCCGCCGACGGCGCATGCTCCCCCACCCCGTGGACGATCGCATCGTAGCCGGTCTCGGTCCGCTCCCAGCGCTTGTCGCGGTCCATCGCGTAGTAGCGCCCGCCGACGGTCGCGATCCGGACGTCCGGATGGGCCGCCGCCAATCGCCGCTCGAGGTCCGGCACGAACTCGATCGCCGAGCGCGGCGGCGTGTCGCGGCCGTCGAGCAGGGCGTGGATGCGAACCCGTGGGACACCCTTGCGGGCCGCGAGCTCGGCCAGGGCAACGAGGTGGCGATCGTGGGCGTGGACGCCGCCGGGACCGATGAGCCCGACGATCGACAGGCGACCGGTGGTCGCACGGGCACGGGCGCAGGCCTCGACGAGGGCCGGGCGCTCGAAGAACGAGCCGTCGCCGATCGCGGCATCGATCCGGGGCAGGTCCTGGAGGACGGGACGGCCCGCCCCGAGGTTCAGGTGGCCGACCTCGGAGTTGCCCATCTGCCCGGCCGGCAGGCCGACCGCCTGGCCCGACGCCTCGAGGGCGCAGTGCGGCCAGCGCGCGAGGAGGCCGCGCCAGGCCAGCATCGGCGCCGCGGCGATGGCATCGGCCGAGGGGTTCCGGCCGATCCCGAAGCCGTCGAGGATGACGAGGACGATGGGACGCGGCCGCGCCCCCATCAGGTCGTCTTGGCCGCGAGCGGCGCGGGCCCGGCCGGCGACCCGGAGTCGGCCGGGCCACGGCGGGCGGCAGCGGTCAGTCCGGCCCGGGCCACGATCCCGGCCATCTCGTCCGGCTTGAGCGACGCGCCGCCGACGAGGGCGCCGTCGATGTCGGGCTCGGCCAGGAACTCGCCGATGCTGCTCGATGTCACGCTGCCGCCGTACAGGACCGGCACGCCGTCACCACCGCCCGGCATGCCGAGGGCGGCGAGCGTCGCCCGGATCCGGACGGCCATCGCCGCGGCGTCGGCGCCCCGCGCCGTCCGGCCGGTGCCGATCGCCCAGACCGGCTCATAGGCGATCGTCAGCCACGGCAGGCCATCCTCGACCCCGAGGGCGGCGAGGTCGGCGCCATCGAGGCAGCCCCGGACCTGGGCATCGACGACGGCCTCGGCCCGGCCCGCCTCGCGTTCGTCGAGCTGCTCGCCGACGCACAGGATCGTGCGCAGCCCGGCGGCGCGGGCCGCGCGCAGCTTCCGCCCGATCAGCTCGTCGGTTTCGCCGGCATCGCGGCGCCGTTCGGAGTGGCCGACGATGACCCACGTCGCGAGCCCGGCGAGCATCGCGGCGCTCGTCTCGCCGGTGAACGCGCCGGCCTGCTCGTGGTGGACGTTCTGGGCCCCCACCGCCACACCGGAGCCGTCGGCCGCGACGACGTCCGGCCCGGCGAGCCCATCACGGACCGCGGCGAGGCAGACGAACGGCGGGCAGATCACCCGAACGACGTCCGGCTCGCGGGTCCGCGCCCCGATCGTCGCGGCGAGCTCGCCGGCATCGGCCGGCGTGGTGTTCATCTTCCAGTTGGCGGCGACGATCACGTGGCGCATGGCCGAATCATGCCAGAGGCGCGGCCGGAACCCCTTCCGCGTCGAGTGCCAGCCGTTCGACCCGGTCGAGGGCCCGCTGGACGGCGCTCCGATGCAGGCCGAGCCGCTCGGCCAGCTCGGTCAGCGTCGCCTCCGGCGTCTCGCGCCGGCCCTCGGCCACGAGCCGGACGACATAGGGCTGGACGGCGAGCCGTCCGTCGACCTCGAGCCGGTCGATCGCCGCCAGCTGACGGCCGGCGGCCGCCACCGAGCGGAGGAGGTTGGCCGATTCCGCGTTGAGGACGCGGTTCAGCTCGCCCCGCAGGGCGCGCGACACCTGGCGCGCCTCCAGCTCCAGGATCGCCGCGCCGGCACCGATCCGTCGCAGGAACAGGCCGACGGTCTCGCCGCTCTTCCAGGTCACGACCCCGCGCCCGCGCCGGAGCCGCCACGACGCCGGCATCCCGGCCAGCGACAGCCAGCCGGCGAGGACCGGCGCCTCTTCGGCTGGGACGACGAACTCGAGGTGCGTCCGCCCGCCGGCCAGGCTGAGCGAGCTTCGGGCCAGGAAGCGGCCCCGCAGATAGGCCATCCGGCAGTGCTCGGGACGGGCGGGGAAGTCGAAGGCCCGGGCGGGGCCGGGCGCAGGACCGTGACGTCCCAGCCGGACGGCCAGGCGAGCCACGACCGGATCCAGGCGCCCGGAGGCCGCGTCGAGCCCCGCTCGCTCGGCATCTCGGTCGCAGGGCCGGGCGGGATCGATCGCCGCGAGCTCTGCCCGGAGGGCCGAGACGAGATCGCGGTCGGCCGCCGTCATCGCACCCTCGGCGTCAGGCGGTCCGCGACGCGCCGCTGTGGCGCCGGGCCGGAGCCTCGCGTTCGGCGGCCCGCAGGATGGCGGCGGCGAGTCGCTCGGGATCGTGGTGATGGGCGTTGTCGGCGGCGACCACGGCGTCGGTCACGAGCCGCGGCGGCGACTGGGACGCCGGCGGCCAGCGGAGCCGGACGGGCTCGGCCCCCCAGCTGTCCGGGACGTGGGCATCGAAACGGTCGTTGGCCAGGACGAGGTCGACGAGATCGGACGAGGTGTGGGCAAGGAGCGCCTCGACATGGTCGGCGAGGTCGTAGCCGGCGGTTTCGCCGGCCTGGGTCGCGACGTTGCAGACGTACATCCGGGTCGCGCTCGCGGCTGCCACGGCATCGCGGATCTGGGGGATGAGGAGGACCGGCAGGAGGCTCGTGTAGAGCGAGCCCGGTCCGAGGACGATGAGCTCGGCCTCGGCGATCGCGGCGATCGCGTCCTCGGACGCGGCGACGTCGCCGGGCGTGATCCAGACGCGCTCGATGCCGCCCGTTCGCATGACGTTCGACTGGCCCGCCACCAGGAGCCCGTCGCGGGTCCGGGCGTGGAGGGTGATCGGCGTCGGGGAGGCCGGCAGGACCTGGCCGCGCACGGCCAGGACTCGATTCATCCGCCGCACGCCCTCCTCGAAGTCCCCGCCCTCGACCGCCGTCAGGGCGGCGATGAGGAGGTTCCCGATGGCGTGGCCGCCGAGGCCGCCGGGCTGGGTCTCGACCGGCCCGCCGACGGTCGCCCGGCCGCCCGGAAAGCGGTAGCCGAGGAACTCGCTCATCAGCGGCTCGGCGTCGGCCAGGGCGGCGATGCAGTTCCGGATGTCGCCGACCGGCGGGATCCCGAGCTCCTCTCGCAGGACTCCCGACGATCCGCCGTCGTCGGCCACCGTCACGATCGCGGTCAGGTTGCTGGTGTGCTCCTTCATGCCCCGGAGCAGGGCCGAGAGGCCCGTTCCGCCGCCGAGGGCCACGACGCGGGGGCCCCGCGCCAGGAAGCGCTTCTGGTAGATCACCTCGACCAGCGGCTGCTCCTCGTCGGCCGGCCGGAGCGGCTCCGTGACGGCCCGCACGACCCGGGCCACGCCCAGGAGCACGACCGCGACGCCGACGGCCCCGACGACGAAGCCCCGCAGGACGTAGGGCAGGAACTGGAGGGTCACGGCGTCGATGAGGACCTGGGCCAGGCCGCCTGGACGCAGGTCCTGCGAGACCTGGCGGATCACGTGGGCGACGCCCAGGGCCAGCAGGAGAAGCCCCAGGAAGACCACCCCGAGCCAGCGCTTGACGCCGATGCCCGGCGCCAGCCAGCGGCGGATGTTCACCGGCGCTCAGGCTCGCGGTCGAGGTTCACCCGCGCTCCAGCTCGCGGTGGAAGATCGCGACCGGACCGTGGCCGTGGGCCCGGAGCCAGGCCACGATCTCCTCGGCCAGGACGATCGAACGGTGCTGGCCGCCGGTGCAGCCGATGGCGATCGTGAGGCGGCTCTTGCCCTCGGCCTGGAAGGCCGGGATCGAGAAGTCCAGGAAGCCCTCGACGAGCTCCAGGAAGCGGTACGCCCCGGGCTGGGCCAGGACGTAGTCGCGGACAGGCTCGGTCAGCCCGGAATGGTCGCGCAGCTCCTCGACGTAGTACGGGTTGCGCAGGAAGCGGGCATCGAAGACGAGGTCGGCCTCGAGCGGCAGCCCGAACTTGTAGCCGAAGCTGATGACTTGTATCGCCATCCGGTCGGGCTCCACCTCGCCGAGGCGGGCGAACAGCCGCTCGCGCAGCTCCCGCAGGGCCAGGTCGGAGGTGTCGAGGACGATGTCGGCCTCGGCCCGGACGGGATCGAGCAGCCGCCGCTCGTCGGCGATCGCTGCGGCGATCCCGCGGCCCTCGCCCAGGGGATGGCGGTGGCGCGTCTCGGAGAAGCGCCGGATGAGGACGTCGTCGCGGGCCTCGAGGAAGAAGACCTGGGGCCGGATCCCGCGGCCCTCGAGGGCCCCCCGCATCGCCCGGTAGGCGGTCTCGGCATTGCCGGCCCGGACGTCGAGCACGATCGCGACCCGGGCGTAGCGCTGCGGATCGCCCGAGACGAGGTCGGCCAGGTTCGGCAGCAGCTCGCCCGGCAGGTTGTCGACGACGACGTAGCCGAGATCCTCGAACAGCTTCGCAGCGGCCGTCTTCCCGCCGCCCGACAGGCCGCTCAGGATGACGACGTGGCCGTGCTCCGAGAGTGACGGAAGCGGTGGCCGATCGACGTCGCCGTCGCCGCCGTCGCCGCGCTCGACCTCCCCGGGATCGGGATCCAGGCTCGCCATGGCCTCAGTCTACCCTCGCCGCCCGGCGGTTCAGTCGCTGCTCGCCGGCTCGGCTGCCATCGGCGGCTGCTCAGCGTCCGCTCAGCGGCCGCTCCGGCGAATGACCACCACGGTCCCCTCGAACAGGAGGTACAGGGTCAGCCCCAGGATCATCGGGCTGATGAGGTCACCACCCGGGGTCGCCGCGGCCGCGAAGATGGCGATTGCCAGGACGATCACGCGTCGGGACCGTCGCAGGCGGTCCGACGTCACGATCCCGACCCGCGACAGGCCGACGAGCAGGATCGGGAACTCCATGAGCAGCCCGAAGGCCAGGAACAGCGTGCTCACGAAGTCGAAGTATTCGCGGGCGGTCGGCAGGAGCTGGAGCTCGTCGGTCTGGAAGCTGATGAGGAAGGCCGCGGCGTAGGGCAGTACGGCGTAGGCGATCGATACGCCGATGATGAAAAACACGAGCGCGGCCGGGATCCAGGGCAGGATCGCGCGGCGCTCGGCGGCGGTCAGGCCGGGGGCGATGAAGCGCCACACGTTCCACAGGATCACCGGCATGGCCAGGATGATCCCGACGACGATCGCGATCCGGATCCGGATCGCGAAGGCGTCCCCGATCCCGGTGGTGTAGAGCGTCTCGACCGGAAGGGGCGAGCTCAGGAAGGAGATGAGCTGCTCGCCGAAGGCGAAGCCGACGATCGCCCCGAGGCCGATCCCCAGGACCGACCAGACGATCCGGTTGCGAAGCTCGGCCAGGTGGTCGACGAGCGACATGACCGCGCCGGCCTCGCCGGGCGAGCCGTCGCCGGATGTGGAGGCCGGGACGATCGCCGTCGAGACCTCCGGCCCGGTCGACGCCGCGGCGTTGGTGTCGTCGGACTGCGGCGCGTCGTCCGGCGTCAGCTCCGGGTCGCGGTCCGCCGACGACGGAGTCGCGCCCTCATCGCTGGTCATGCCGCGGCGCGGGCCGTGTTGGGTGGTCGCGGCCGGCTACGAGGCCGGAGTGTCCTGGTCGGGGGCCCCAGGGGCGACGCCAACCGGCTCGGCGGCGACCGCGGGTGCGGGGCCGTCGCCGGACGGGCTGGCGGCCGGCGCAGGAGCCGGCACGGCCGGCGCAACGGCGGACGCGCGGGGCGCCTCGGTCGGGACGGTGGCCCTCGCCGCATCGACACCCTTTGCCGGCTCGAGGCTCGTGGCCTCCTTCACATCCGTGGCTGCCTTGCGGAACTCACGGATGCTCTTGCCGAGCGCGGCCCCAACCTCGGGCAGCTTGCCCGGCCCGATGACGAGCAGGGCGATCACCAGGATGATGATCAATTCGAGGGGCCCGAAGCTGTTCAGGAACGGCATGGATGTGCTCTCAGAAGCGCTGCGACAACCCGGCCGCAGGACGGCCGCTAGGGTAGCACAGGCAATCGGCGAGCCCAGCTCGCGGCGGCCTCGGCAAGGCGTTCCCCGGGGTCGGCCGGCGCACCATCGGTGGCCGGTCCGAGGGCCGCCTGGGCGATACCCCGCGAGACGTTGACGAGCAGGCCACCGCCCGGGTGCCCGCCCGCCGGCGGGGCAGTCGCGGGACCATCGGTGAGGACCGGCGCGACGTCACCGCCCTGGGCGCCGACGCCGGGGACAAGGAATCCGAGCCCGGGTGCGATCCCGCGGACCGCCGCCAGCTCCAGCGGCGCGGTGGCCCCGACGACGAGGCCCACGGTCCCGCCCGGGCCCCAGCCCACCGCCCGGCGCGCCACCCGGGCCCACAGCGGCTCGGGCGGGGCGTCGGCGGCGGCGACGACCTCGAGGCCCTGGAGCTCGCCCGCGCCCGGGTTGGACGTCCGGCACAGGACGTAGGCGTAGCGCCCGAGCCGCTCGAGCAGCGGCGCCACGGCCTCGGCCCCGAGGTACGGGTTGACCGTCACCGCGTCGGCGCCGAGGGCGTCGAACAGCGCCACCGCCTGGCGAGCCGCGGTGGACCCGATGTCGCCGCGCTTCGCGTCGGCCACGACCGGGACGCCCGTTGGAACGGCCGCCCGGACCCGCTCCAGGGCTGCCAGCCCGGCGCTCCCGAAGGCCTCGAAGAAAGCCAGGTTCGGCTTGACCGCCGCGGCATACGGGGCCGCGCTCTCGACGAGCAGACGGGCGAACCGCTCCACCCCGGCCAGGTTCGGGGCGAAGCCCGGCGGCAGTGCCGTCGGATCAGGGTCGACCCCCAGGCACAGGACCGTGCCGCTGGTGGCGCTCCGATCCGCCAGGCGCTCGAGGTACGACGCCCCGGTCGGCCCGGTCACTGGGCCGCCGAAGCCGATGGCCCGACGACCGACGGGGCGACGGTCGGCGCCGGGGTCGGCGTGGGTGGCGGCGTCGGGATCTGGTCCTCCGGCACCCACCAGTCCGCCCGGGATCCGGCATCCAGGCCGGCCGAGAGCGTCATCTGGATCCGCTCGCCATCGAGCACCGGCGCGGTCGAGATGTCAATCGACTGGAGCCACAGGTCGGTCACGCCGTGCTCGATCGTCAGATAGGCGATCGCGTCGCCGACCGGCGACCAGACCGGCGAGAAGCTCCGCCCGTCGTTCGTCACGCGCAGCAGCTCAGAGCCGCGTCCGTTGAGGACGACAACATCGGTCCCGAAGGCCGTCGTCCGGGTCGCGGCGAGGTACGTGCCGCGGTGCGACCAGATCGGGGTGGTGTAGCCGGGTCCCGTCAGCGTTTTGGTCTTCCCGGTGGTCGTGTCGTA
>SCUO01000140.1 GCA_004297395.1 Chloroflexota bacterium
CGATCCGCTACCTGACCATGAACCGGCCCGAAAAACTCAATGCGATGAACGACGCGCTGGTCTCCCAACTTGCCGCCGCGCTGCGTGCCGCCGAAGCGGATCGCAACGTGGCGGTGATCGTGCTGGCCGGCGCCGGGCGCGCATTCTGTACCGGCGCGGACCTGGGCAGTGGCAACCGGACAACCGGAACGGCGGGTGGCGAAGCATCCGAAAAGGCCGCGCCCTCGGGCCATCAGATCGCCGCACGCCTCGACGATACCATCCGTTTCTACGGCACCATCCAGCGCATGGACACGCCGGTGATCGCCGCGGTGCAGGGCTATGCGATGGGCGGCGGCTGCAATCTCGCGGTGAGCTGCGATCTGGTGGTGGCCGCCGACAACGCCAGGTTCGGCTATCCCGAGGTCAAGCTCGGCATGGCCGCGGCCGGGGTGGCGCCGACGCTGGTGCATCAGATCGGCCGCAAGGCGGCGTTCGAACTACTGACCCTGTGCAACAACATCGATGCCCACCAGGCGCTGGCGTTCGGGATGATCAACCGCATCGTGCCGGCGGATGAGCTGCTGGCTACCGCGAGCGCCATGGCCGAGCAGCTCGCGGGCTTCAATCACGACGCTCTGCGCCTGACCAAGCAGCTGATCCGTCGCGCCGCCGACCTGCCGTTCGCCCAGGCGCTGGAGGCCGGGCGCGACATCGGCCTCGCCATGCATGTGTTCAAGTAGTACGCGCTGATTCTTCGTCCATTTCGCACCGAGGCCACACCATGAACTTCGACATCCCCCAGGACCTTGCCGACTATCTGCTCGAACTCGATGACTTTATCGAGCGCGTGATCAAACCCCTGGAAAACCAGGACGACAACATCCGCTTCTTCGACCACCGCCGCGAGGACGCGCGCACCGACTGGGAGCGTGGCGGCCTGCCCAATGCCGAGTGGGAAGCACTGCTCGAAAAAGCCAAGCGCCTCGCCGATGCCGCCGGGCACTACCGCTATCCCGTGGGCAAGGAATACGGCGGTCGCGACGGCACCAATCTGGGCATGGCCATCATCCGCGAGCACTTGGCGAAAAAGGGCCTTGGGCTGCACAACGACCTGCAGAACGAGCACTCCATCGTCGGCAACAATGTGGG
>SCUO01000079.1 GCA_004297395.1 Chloroflexota bacterium
GCCCGGACGCGCTGCGACTGGCTGCGATTGCCGTGGATCGCGGCGGCCTTGATGCCGTCCCGCTCGAGCTGCTCGGCGAGGCGGTTGGCGCCGTGCTTGGTGCGGGTGAAGACGAGGGCCTGGTCAATCCGGCCCTGGGCGACGAGCTCGCGCAGGAGGTCGCGCTTGCGCTCGCGGTCGACCCGGATGACGAGCTGCCGGACGAGCGTCGTGGCCGTGTTCCGGGGCGTCGACTGGACGTGGGCCGGATCGTTCAGGAAGCCTGCGGCCAGCCCCTTGATGTCGTCGTTGAAGGTTGCTGAGAAGAGGAGGTTCTGGCGCTTCGGCGGCAGGACGGCCAGGACCTTGCGGATGTCCCGGATGAAGCCCATGTCGAGCATCCGGTCGGCCTCGTCGAGGACGAGAATCTCGACCCCCGAGAGGTCGGCGGTGCGCTGGTTCATGTGGTCGAGGAGGCGCCCTGGCGTCGCCACGACGATCTCGGGGCCGCTGCGAAGGGCCCGGAACTGGGGCTCGTAGCCGACGCCGCCGTAGATTGGGACCGACCGGACAGGGCGCTGGGCGCCGTAGGTCCGGACGCTCTCCTCGACCTGGAGGGCCAGCTCGCGGGTCGGGACGAGGACGAGGACGCGCGGCAATCGGCGCGGCGGCTGGCCGGGGCGCGGCGAGACCGGCGGGCGGGCCGCCGGCGTCGCGTGGAGGTACTGGAGGATCGGCAGGACGAAGGCGGCCGTCTTGCCGGTGCCCGTCTGGGCGCCCGCGAGGACGTCGCGGCCGGCCAGGACGTGGGGGATCGCCTGGGCCTGGATGGGGGTGGGCTCGGTGTAGCCCTGGTCCGCGACAGCGCGGAGGAGCTCGGGCGTCAGCCCGAGTTGATCGAAGGACACGAGTGTTGTGCTCCTGACGGGGCCCTCCCGCGTTCGTCGCGGGGCCCGGTCAGGGCGGTGGGTGGATCGAAATCAGCGGCTTGGGCCGGGGCGCTGACCGGAGCGCCCATCGAGCTCGAAGGCGCGAAGCATAGCCGGAATCGAACAAACGTGCGGGTTTCAGCTAGGTGACCGGAATGACCGCCTCCGGGAAGTCCATTCGGAACGTGGTGCCGGCGCCGGGTGCCGACTCGATCCTGACGTCGCCGCCGGCCCGGGCCACGAGGAGGTACACGCTGGCGAGGCCAAGTCCCACGCCGTCGTCGATGTCGACCCGACCCTGTCGACTGAAGAATGCATCGAAGGCCCGGCGCGTCGTCTCCTCGTCCATGCCCACGCCGGTGTCGGAAATCTCGATCCGGACCGTCCGGGGCCGTTCGGCGTCCGTGGGCCGATCGAGCTCGGCGTCGGGCGGCGCCTGGAGGATCGCGGCGCGCACCCGGAACAGACCGGCGCCCGCCATCGCCGTCCGGGCGTTCGTGGCCAGGTTGAAGAAGACCTGCGTCATCGACGCTGGAGCGATCGCGACCGGCGGAAGCCCTGGCTCGAGCTCGACCTCGATCGTGACGTCCGGGCCGAGCAGGCGGCTGAGAATGCCGCCGATCCGCTCGATGTGGGCGACCAGATCGGTGGCGCCACCCTGGCCCTCGGGCCGAGCGAACTCGAGCACCGAGCGGATCATGTCCCGGGCCTCGGTCACCGCCCGCTCGATGAGGGCGACATCGGTCCGGCTCGGCGAGTCCGGAGGAAGGTCCGCGGCCAGGGCCTCGGCCGACCAGCCGATCGCGCTGATGTAGCTCCGGACGTCGTGGGCGAGCATGCCGGAGAACTGGCCAAGGGTGTCGATCCGCTGGGCCTGCGCAAGGTGTCGCTCGAGCGCCAAACGGTCCGACAGGTCAACGATCGTGGCCACGGCCTGCGTGCCGCCGGGGCCTTCGATCGGGGCGAGCTCGATGACGATCGGGAATGTGGTGCCGTCGAGCCGGCGCGCGTCGATGGCCCGCCCGCCCGTGGGATGGCCGGCGACCGGGGACTCGAACCACCGCCGGACCCCGGCGCGGTGATCATCCCGTCTTGTCTCCGGGACGAGCTCGGAGATCTCTCGACCCACGAGCCCATCGGGGGCTCGGAAGGCAATGTCGGCGGCCGGGTTCGCGTAGCTGATCCCCAGGTCTGGACCGACCGTGAGGATCGGGTTCGGGGAGCCCTCCAGGATGGTTCGGATCCTCCGCTCCCGTTCGACGAGCTCGGTCCGCAGGATCGCCTGGCGCAGGGCGACGGCAAGCTGTGCCGCCACGCTTTCGGCCACCTCCAGCGTCTCGGTCGTCAGGGGTGTCGTGTCGAGCTGGCCGAGGTTCAGCATCGCGATGAGCTCGCCCCGGTCGTCGCGGATCGGCAGCGCCGTGACCCTCGTCAACCCCACCTCCCGCGCCGCGGCGAGGACGCTGCCGAGGTGCGCCTCGGCGTCGAGGTCGATCGTCACGGCGCCGTCCGCCGTCGCGAGCCGCGAGGCGAGCGGCACGAGCGCCTCCAGTGGCAGCCGGCCTGGCGCGCCCTCAGTTGGCCTCGTGCCGCCCATCCCGAGGAGGGCCGCCGTCCCCTCGCGGAGGTCGAGGCGCACGATCGCGATCCTGGGCAGCCCGAGCAGATCGACGAGATGGCGGACGGCAATCTCGCCGATCGCATCCACCGTTTCGCCCTCCAGGATCGCCCGGTCCAGGCTGTGGAGGGCTTCGAGCCGTTGCTGTCGGCGCTCCGCCGATGCTCGCTCGTCGGCAAGTCGGACGGCGATGGCAAGCGGGCCGGCGGTCTCGAGCATGACGTCGACCTCTTCGGGGTTGAACGTCCGTGGCCGTCTCGAGAGCACCATCAGGTGGCCGACGGTCCGGCCGCGGTCCACGAGCGGGACGAAGGCGCCCGTCGTGTAGCCGGCCGCGACGAGGACCGGCGCCTCGAGGACGTCGTCCGCAGCGTCGGCGAGGTTCGGCCACGTCACGATCTCGGTGGACGACGCGAGATGGGCACTGATGACGTCGGCGATCCGGAGCGTCCTCCCGGGCGTCACGTTCAACTCCGACGGACCACGTCCCTCGAGGCCGACGACCGTCCCCCAGATCCCCGTCCGGTCATACGCGCTCACCGCGACACTGTCGAGGCCGAGGACCCGAAGCGCATGCCGCGCTCCGGCCGCCCCGATCTCTGCGACCGTCGCGGCCGTCCGGAGCTCCTCGTCCAGACGGTGGATGTCCTCGAGCCGTGCCCGCGACGCTGAGAGCGCCGATTCCGCGACGACCTGGGCCGTGACGTCCTCGGAGATGAAGAGAATCCGGTGCCGGCCGTCGGCGTCGGCGACCCGGGCGTTCGCGACACGCACGATCACCTCGGTTCCGTCGGCCCGATGACGGTGGCGAATGTCCCCGACTTGACGGCCACCGGCTGCGACGTCGGCGAGGAGCGCAAGGAACGCGCTGCGCTCGTCGTCCAGGATCCAGGGGGCGAAGCGCCCGAGAGCGGCCTCTGGAGGCAATCCCCACAGCCGCTCCGACGCGGGATTCCAGGCGTGGACGATCCCATCGAGGTCGGTCATCACGATGGCGAGCGGCGAGGCCTCCACGAGGCGCGCGTAGCGGTCGGCCACGGCCTCGCGCTCCGCCGCTGCCCCAGCCGCTGCGGCAACTGCTGCGTCCCGTGCCGCCGCCACTTCGAACGCCACCAGCGCGTGGCCGGTGTCGGCCGCCACGCGTTCAAGCTCCGCAAGCTCAGCCGGGCCGAACCGGGCCGCCGTGGCCGAGTACACGCTGATCGCCGCTCGGCAGGCGCCATCCACGACGATGGGCACCGCGACCGTCGCGCCGAAGCCGGCCTCGAGGAGCCGGGCCCGCCACGGCTCCACCCGCACGTCGCTCGTGGTGTCGTCGACGGCAACCGTGCGACGCTCCCGGATGGCCGTGCCAGTTGGTCCGTCGGCGAGGGGCCCGCCATCCCACCGGATGGTCAACCCGTTGAGGTAGCCGACATCGGGACCCGCCGATGCCGCTACAGCGACGCTGCCATCCGGCTCGGGAATCCCGACCCAGGCCAGCCCGAATCGGCCGTCGCCGACGAGCGCCGAACAGATCCCCTCGAGCAGCTCACGAGGTGAGGCAGACCGCACGATGGCGCCCTCGGCAGCAAGCATGAGGCGGACCGTCGTCGCGAGGCGCTCCGCCACGCGGGCCGACTCCGCGGAGCGGTCTCCGTGGGCCCGGATCAGGGCAACTTCCCGCCGGACGAGGAGGAGCAGGATCGTGGCCGTCACGCCAACGAATCCCCAGCCTTTCGCCACGTTGATCTGGGCCTGCAGCGTCGCCGGCAGGGCCAGGGCCGCCACGATGGCATCGGACAGCAGGATCCAGGCCGCGGCCGCGGCGGCGTACGCGACGGCGATGCGAGTCGGGGACGGACGCATGCCGATGGCGGCTCCTGGGCTGGTCCGACTGTCGCGCCGAGCGTAGATCGCCGGCGGGCGTCCAACGGGGGCCGTTCGGCCCCCGACATGGCGTCCGGACTGCCTATCATCAGTCCCGAGCAGCTGACCACGCTGCCCGGAGCGATGCATGGGGATCTTGATCCGAGTCGTCGTCGTCGATGACCACGCCGTCGTCCGAGGCGGGGTTGCCCGGATCCTGGAACGAGCGGGCGACCTGACCCTTGCGGGAGAGGCCGCGGACGGCCCCACTGCGCTCGCGCTCGTGCGATCTGTCGTCCACGACGTCGTCATCCTGGACCTCGACATGCCGGGGGGCGGCCTGGGTCTGATCGAGCGGATCCTCGAGGTCTCGCCGGGTGAACAAGTGCTCGTCTTCAGTCAGCATGCGGAGCGAGACTTCGCCCTTCGCTGCCTCGAGGCCGGCGCCCTCGGCTACCTGAACAAGGAGTCCGGGTTCGAGACGATCGAGGCCGCCATCCGGCGTGTCGCCGCCGGTCGTCGTTTCCTGAGCGACGCCGGCCAGGACGTCCTCCTCGATCAGGCCACGGGCCGCGGCCCGGGGAGGGCGCCGCACGAACGCCTGTCGAGCCGCGAACTCGAGATCGTCCGGCTGCTGGCTCGCGGTGTCCGGAACGCCGACATCGCCGCCCAGCTGGGAATCTCGGTCAAGACCGTGAGCACGCACCGAACGAATGCGCTCGAGAAGCTCGGGCTGGCGAGCAACGTGGACCTGGCACTGTACGCACGGGAACACGGGCTCATCTGATTCGCTACCAACGGGTCGGACGCATCCGACCCCAGCATCGGACGAACCTGAGCGCCGCCCGGAATGGGCCGATCCCCGCTTCCGACACGCCGAGTGGACCGACGCGAGCCGCCGATGTTCGCAGCCACCCTGGGCCCCGACGATCTGGCCATGGACGCGCGAATTGACCTCCTCGCGGAATCAGTCGGGGAGGTGCCCACCACGAAGCGAGCCGAGGACGGGAGCGGCGAGGTGCCTGGAACACTGCGCCGGAGGCAGGCGGGCGGGGCGAACGTGTCGCCCGGCGGCCTCCAGGACGGGGCGTTCCGGCTCCTCGCCGAGCGGAGCAGGGACATCGTCTATCGCTACCGCCTGGCGCCGGATCGGGGATTCGAGTACGTCAGCCAGTCGGTCACAGCGATCACCGGGTTCACGCCGGAGGACCACTACGCCGATCCCGACCTGGGGTTCAAGCTGGTACATCCCGACGATCGGCAGCTGCTGACCGGCGTGGCTACGGGGCCAGGCGCCGCGCCGACGGTGCTGCGCTGGATTCGGCGCGACGGGACGGTGATCTGGACGGAGCAGCACAACACCGCGATCCGCGACGGGTCGGGGGCGATCGTGGCGCTCGAGGGCACAGCCCGCGATGTCACGAGTCGGGAAGAGGCGCTCGAGGCCGTTCGGGCCTCCAGCCGGCGGTTCCTGGATATGCTGGGACGGGTGGATCTCCTAGCCGGGACGATCGACACGGCCGGCCGGGTGACATTCGCGAACGATGCTCTCCTCACGACGACCGGCCGGACCGCCGACGAGACGATTGGCAGCGACTGGTTCGACCTGTTCGTGCCCGAGCACCTGCGGGTCATCCTCCGCGCCGCCTACGCAGCCGATGTCGCGACGCGAACCCTCGACCGCGACATCGAGACGCTCCTCCTGACGGCGACCGGCGAGCTCCGCCGGGTCCGGCTCCACGTCACCGCCTGGTACGGCCGCGACGGCGAGGTCAGCGGCGCGGCGATGATGGCCGAGGACCTGACGCTCGAGGACGAGCGGATGACAGCCGAGGCAAAGCTCAGCGCGGCGATCGAGCAGGCGACCGATGCGGTCGTCATCACCGACGCCGAAACCCGGATCGTGTACGTGAACCCGGCGTTCGAGCGGGTCACGGGATACCGACGGGAGGAGCTCATCGGCCGCAATCCGCGGATCGTCTCGAGCGGCCGGCAGTCCGCCAGCTTCTACCGACGCATGTGGCGGACCCTGGCCGCCGGGAGCCCCTGGACCGGCGTCCTCATCAACCGCCACAAGAAGGGCTCGCTGTTCACCGAGGAGGCCACGATCACCCCGGTCGTCGACGCGGCCGGCGTCGTCACGGCGTACGTCGGCGTGAAGCGCGACGTGACTCGCTTCCATGAGCTTACCGACGCCTTGGACCAGCAGCGCCGTGGTCGCGAGGCGGTCGCGAGCTCGATCGCAACATTGGAGGCGGGTGCGACCCTCGAGGTCTCCGCCGAGCGGGTCGCCGCGGCCCTCCTGTCGATCGACGGCGCCGCGCTCGGTGGGGTGCTGCTGTTCGAGAACGCCCACATCGTGCGCCAGCTGGCCTTGGTGACGGACCTTGGGCTGCCGATCATGGTCGGTGACGAGCTCCCCCCGCAGCGCGCCGCGTACATCCGCGAGCGAGCGACCCACGGGCCATGGATCGATCGCTGGCGGAGCCACCGCGACGACACTCCATACGAGCAGGCGATTCTCGGCTCCGGGGTCACCGGCGCGCTGTATGTCCCGATCGGCCATGGCGCCAGTCCAATTGGGACCGTGGTCGTCGGGACGACCGACCGGGACCCGCTGCGCCGCCTCGGCGCCGAAATGCCGTCGGCACTGGAGGTCGCAGCCGCGGCACTGGCGATCCTGGGCCCGGGCATCGGTGCCCGGCTCGCCGAGCGCGAAGCCGTGGACCGGATCGACGCGGTCATCGCGGCCCGCGCCTTCAGGCCCGTCTTCCAGCCGATCGTCGACCTCCGATCGGGCCAGCCCGTGGCGTTCGAGGCCCTCACGAGGTTCGATGACCGGACGCCCACCGCCCTCGTCTTCGCGGAGGCACGCCACGCCGGCCGAGCGGTCGCCCTCGAGATCGCAACATTGACAACCGCGCTCGAGGCGGCCCGGTCGCTGCCGGCCGAATGCTGGCTCAACGTCAACACGTCGCCCGCGCTCGTCCTGGCCGGGGACGAGCTCGGCCGGATCCTGGCCGGAGCCGACCGCAAGATCGTGGTCGAGATCACCGAGCACGAGACGGTGGCCGACTACGCGCCCCTCAGGGAGGCGCTGTCACGGCTGGGGTCGAACGTCCGCGTTGCGGTGGATGACGCTGGCGCCGGAATCTCGAACCTCGGCCACCTTGTCGAGCTCCGGCCGGATTTCGTGAAGGTCGACATCGGGATCATCCGAGGGGTCGATGCCGACGTGTCCAGGCAGGCAATGGTCGTGGGCCTCCGGCACTTCGTGCGGGCGATTGGAGGCTGGATCATCGCCGAGGGGATCGAGACGATCGAGGAGCGTGCCGCGCTCGCTGCCCTCGACATCCAGCTGGGGCAGGGCTACCTGCTGGGCCGCCCCGAGCCGGCGGAGTCGTGGCCGGACAAGGCCGGGAGGCCGAGCCGCCGGGCGGCCAAAGGAGTAGCCGGATGACCGCGATGGACAGGGTCCCCCACGCTGCGACGAACACCGCCTCGGCCCGTCTTGATTCGCTCGACGCGCTGCCCGATCGCCGGCACATCGAGCGCGCCCTCGATGAGCGCCTTGCCCGCCTGGCCTCGGGCCTGGGGCCCGGGGTTGACGTCGCGCTGATCCTTGTCGTGGTCGATCACATCGACCTGATGACCGAGTACTTCGGCACGGCTCTGGGGTCCGCGGTCCTGTGCCACGTCGCCTACGGTCTCCAGGACGCACTCGGGTCCGAGGCGTTGGTCGGCCGCTGGAGCCTGAACGAGTTCGCAGCCCTGGTCGATGCGCCGAGAGCGCACCTCGCAGCACTCGCCGACCAAGTCCAGGCCGGGGTTGCGGGAAGCGAGGTCGGTTCTGCGCCGGGGGTGCTTCGGACGATCGCCATCACCGGGATCGCCGTGGCTCGTCCCGGCGACACCCCTGCAGCGCTCTTCGGTCGGACCGACCGCGCCCTCCGGCGGGCGCGAGCTTCACTCGCGGGCACACAACTTCGGAGCGGGGGCACGGCCGCCGCAACCGCCGGAGGACGCAAACATGACCAAGATGGGCCGATCCATCCCGAAAGCACGTCGGCCTAGTTCGGGCGGCCGCCGCCGCCCATCTCGCGACCCTGGTCGCGGAGGAAGCGCTCGATGTCGGCGATGAGGTCGTCGCCGGCGGGGAGCCGGGACTCGTCGACCATGCTCTCGAGGCGCTCGACGTAGTTGCGGGTCTTCTCGTCGAGCGAGGCCGCAGTGTCGAGGCGCTTCCGAAGCGCGCGTGCCTCCTCGGGCAGGTCGCCCATCGGCGGCTCGACATCGAGGTGGCGACCAACGGCCCGAAGCAGCTCCGCCGCGGCGCCCGGGTACTCGCCCGAGACGTAGTGGGGGATCTGGGCGAAGTAGCCGATGGCCGGGATCCCCGCCCGGGAGATCGCCATGTCGAGAACGGAGATGCACGCGGCCGGGACGCGGAGGAGGCCGTCTGGCCCGGGCTGGACGTTGCCGCGGAGGAGCCCGGGCTCGGACGCGGTGCCCAGGATCGGCACGGGCCGGGTGTGGGGCACGGCCGCCGGGATCGCCCCGATGCTGATCCACTGGGCCACGCGGAGCTTCTTGGCGAGCTCGACGACCTCGGCCGCGAAGCGGTGCCACTTGAAGTCGGGCTCGGCGCCGTTGAGGACCAGGACGTCCCGCTCGCCATGGCGCCGGCTCCGCAGCTGGAGCGACGGCCAGGTCAGGCGCTCGGGCTTGCCGTTCTCGATCTCGAGGGTCGGGCGACGGGCCCGGAAGTCGAACAGCTGATCGCCGTCGAATTCGGCGACCAGGCGGCTTTTCCCGGCGAGCCGTGCCGCCGCACCGGTGGCGGCGCTGCCAGCATCGACCCAGCCGTCGAACGCCGCGACGACGATGGGCTCGATGAGCTCGGTCTGTGGCTCCCTGAGCCGGTAGAGGGCCATGGGCCGCCGGCCTGCCTACCCGGCCTCGGGCCAGCGAGGCGTCGAGCCTTCGACGATCGCACGGTCGTCCCAGTCGTCGCGGATCGGGGTGAAGAGGTCCAGGACGACCGCGCCGTCCGGCCCGGCCGTGACCTCGTGCGGCGCGAACGACAGGCAGCGCCACGTGCCGCCCGGGCCGAGGTGGCGGGTCTCACCGTCGACGGTGAACGTCACCTCGCCCTTGATGACCATGCCCAGCTGCTCCTGCTCGTGGCGGTGCTCCGGGACCGTCGCGTTCGGGGCCAGCTCGACCACGGCCAGGGTGAGGCGCTCGCCTTGGATGCGCCGCCCGCGGACGGTCTCGCCCCACAGTGCCAGGAGCGGGGAGTCGGTGATGTCGACGAGGTTGCTCATGCCCGGAGCATAGCGCGAGATGCGCGGGACTCCGGTTGGATCAGGTCGGTGGATCGCCTACGGCGACACCCCCAGCTCCTCGAGCGACAGGATGCGACCAAACAGGTCCGCAGCCCCTCCTGCGGGGCAGCGGGTACAGCCCGATTGATCAACCCATGGATCGACGAGCCAGAACCCTGCCTGGGCATCGCCGCTCTGGCCGCCGTTCGGGACCCGAATCCCGGCGTCAGGTGTGCTGACCAGGCCCGTCGAGAGGCCTCGTACCGTCGCTTCGTCGGGCACGAGCCAGGCTTCGAGATCGCCACAGCCGAAGCGTGGATCGCCCGTCGCCGGCGCGCACGTGGGTTCGAACGGCGCGACGGCGTGCCAGCCCTCGACGAGGTAGAGGTAGGGCACGGCATCCACGCCGGGGCCGCGCAGCGTGGTGAGCTCGGCGGTGAGCTGCGGGAGCGTCCAGGCCAGGCCGTCGGGTCTCGTTCGGACGCGGCCGAGGAAGTCGAGGGCGCCGTCGTCGCGGATCCGGAGCACGCTGGGTCCTGCCAGCTCCGGTTGCCAGTCGCCGGGGTCATACACCGCGACCTGGCGATTCTCGAGGACGGCAAGGTACCTCGGGCACGTGTCGAGGCATAAGACGTCGAGCATCTCGAACGTCACGTCGGCGATCACGATGACGCCGGCGCGCGCCGCGGGGTCGGAACCCAGGACCGCGTCGAGCTCCAGGACGTTGAGCGCCCGATCGGTCGGGTACGGTTGAGCGGCCGCAGGCCCGTTCGTCTCGGACGGCGCGAGCTCCAGCTCATCGAACGGCAGGACCCGACCGACCAGATCTGCCGCTCCGGCCTCCGGGCATAGCGCGCATCCGGTGTCGGCGACGAACGGGTTGAGCAGGTAGAAGCCGCGTGTGGCGCCCTGCTCGGCCGGGTCCACGGCGCTCGGCAACCGCAGGCTCGCGGGAGGCGCGGCCGCGAAGACCGTCGGCAGCGGCGCATCCGGGGCAATGAGCCACGCTGCGCGCGAACCGCACGAGAACGGCGGGTAGAAGCTGGACGTGTCCGGGGGGCAGCTGAACGCCTCGGGTGAGATGACCCGGACGGCATCCACGAGGTAGAGATACGGCACCGGTCTCGCGCCGGGTCCCTTGAGGTCGACGAGCGCCGCGGTCAGCGGGGGCAGCGTCCACGCCAGGCCGTCAGGCCCGGATCGCACCGATCCCAGGAGCCGGAGCCGGCCACCCGGATGATCGGCTACCCGGAAGGCGTATGGGCCCGGCAGAAGCGAGTCCGGCGGGTCGGAGGCGAGGACGTAGATCTCACGACCGCCGACGTCGATCAGGTACCGGGGACACTCTTCCCCGAAGGGGCAGAGGAGCACCGACTGGATTCGCAGCTCGACGTCGGCGATGACGAGGTCGCCCGCCCGCTGGCTCGGTTCGGGGCCGAGGAATGCGTCGAGCTCCTGGGCCGTCATTGCCTGGCGTGCCGGGTACGGGGCGGGCGCGCTCGATGCCGAGGGGCTCGGCGACGTCCCGGGACCGGGCGGCAGCCGCGATGGAAGCACGGCCACCGCCACCACCACGACGACGATCGCCGCGACCGCGATGCCGAGCGACGGGCGCCGGAGGTTAAGCGGGCGCCACCACGGCCTGCCGCCGTCGCCGCTCCGGGCCACCTGCGCCACGACGGCCTCGGCGATGCCATCCACGCCCGAGGCGCCCGCCTCGGCCCGGCGGTCGAGGTGCTCGCGGAGGGATCGATCGTCGATGGTCATCGGAGGCCCTCGCGGGCCAGCGATCGATCCAGGGCGGCGCGGGCCGCGCTGAGCCGCGACTTGACCGTCCCTTCCGGCACGCCGATCCGGGCCGCGACCTCGGCGATCGGCAGCTCGTCGCGGTGGTGCAGGACGAGGATCGCCCGCTGCTCCACCGGCAGTCGCTCGAAGGCCCGGTCGAAGGCATCGGCCGTGACCGCCCGATGCTCGAACCCGGGCCGGTGCGACTCGGCGAGCTCATGTCCGGCGTCGCTCGGGAGGGCCACCAGCGCCGGGCCTCGCCGCCGTCGCAGCGCCATCCGGCAGGCGTTGACGGTGATTCGCCCGAGCCCGGCATCGAAGCGGTCCGGATCGCGGAGCGACGGCAGCCGGCGCCAGGCGCCGATCAGGGCCTCCTGCGTCGCGTCCTCGGCGTCGGCGTCGTTGCCGAGGATCGCCCGGGCGGTTCGGTACACGGTCTCCACCTTCCGGCGCACGATCTGCTCGTACGCCGCCCGATCACCCCGGCGGGCCTGCTCGATGAGCTCGCGCTCCAACGGGCCCTCCATCCGATGTCTGCCTGGGCGCTCACCCTATTCGATGCGGGGTGGGCGGCGCCGGTTCACCCGATTTCGTGTCAGATCGACGTGGGGGGTCGATGGGAGCGAGATCCGGGCGAGTTCCGGACCGGCCGGGGCGGTCGGCCGTCGCCCTCGAGCACGAATCCGCGGCCAGTCGGTCGCTCGAGCCGGCACGCTTCGGCCCAACGCTTCTCCAACCGACCCCCGGTGTCGATCTGAAACAAACCGAGGCGGGCCATTGGCCGGCCGCCGTTACCGAGCCAGGCCCTCGGGCGACCAGCTCGAGACGAGGATCAGCCACAGCAGCACCAGGTCGATCCCGACGCCGATCGTCAGCCACGGCAGGTAGAACAGCCCTAACACGGCCAGCGAGGCGAGCGTACCGGCCGCGGCGGCCGCGACCCACAGGCCGCGGGGCCCCAGGCCCAGGGCGTTGAGCAGCGTCAGGGCATACGCCCCGAGCATGACCGCGACGAGCGCGATCCCGAGGACACGCAGCGTGTCGGGCGCGAGGCCGAGCGGCGAGAGCGCCCACGAGTGCCCGATCTCGAAGGGCCAGGTCGGGCCGCCGGGTGTCGCCGCCGGCTTCGGGACGAAGAACATCAGGTGCACGGCGGCGTGCGCGAGCAGGAAGCCGAGGAAGACGAGCTTGATGACCATCGATCCCTCCCGTCCCGACGCGGGACGTGCGGGGACGCCTTCACCCCGCGATGGTCACCGTCCCCGCCGCTTGGGTGGAGTGCCGAATGGAAGGGATTCGGGTGCGCCGCGGTGCGGTCAGCGGCTGAGCTGTTGTTCGAGGGGTGTCCGGAAGCGGGGAGTGAAGCTGAGATTCCCGAGCCAGGTCCGGAGCTCGGCAGCACGTGCCTCCACGAGGGCGGTGACCTCGCGGCCGACATCCTCGAGGAGCTCGACGACGATCTCGCGGTCGGGGCGCTGGGCCCAGCCACCCACGACCCGGCCGTCAAGCCAGATCGTCGGCCCGGCGTTGCCGTTCGTATCGAAGAGGCGCTCGCGGTGCTCGCCGAGGTACCAGTCACGCCCCTGCCAGCCCATGATCGTGGGGTCGAGGGCGGGCAGGAGGGCGACCCACGGGTCCGACCCGGACCGGGCCGTCGACGCGGGCGTTGGTTCGAGGTCGTCGGCGAGGACCCAGCCCGTCGCCCCGTCGTCCAGGTCCACCTCGACCGCCCCGGCGCCGGCGAGCGCCCGCTTCGTGACCGCCACGCTCCAGCCGGTCCACCACGCGATGTCCCTGGTCGTCCCCGGGCCGAACGTTGCCAGCCAGCGCCGCACGAGCTCGACGCGGGCCTCATCGACGGGTATGGTCGGCAGCCCGCCGGGGACCCAGCGGTCCATCGGCGCCCAGCGGTAGAGGCTCGAGAGCATCGAGCCTTTCGGGCGGCCACGGATGATCCGACCCTCGGCGGCGAGCAGGAAGAGGAGCCGCGTCGAGACGCCGACCTGGCCCTGCCACGTCTTCCCGGCCCCGAACTGGATCTGGGCCCGGAGCCCCTCGACCTCCTTCGCCAGGTCGGCCGCGGTCGCCTCGCCGAGCCGGTCGAGCGCCTCGACGGTCGCCGCCTCGACCCCGGCCAGCCAGCGCTCCCCGTCGCCGGCGATGCCGGCGCCCTCGATCATGGTCAGCAGCCGGTTGCGCTCGCCCACCGCCATCGCCTGCGCGCAGGCGGCGTTGATGACGGCAGCCAGGCGGACCGGGACCACGAACATCGTCCGACGCATGCCGAGGACCTTGAGGAGGCTGCGCTCGTCGTAGAGCGCTGTTTCGAGAGCAGCTGCAGCGAAGTCGCGGACGCGCGCCCATGCCGCGAGATAGACGGTCATCGGGTCGCTCGCATGGAGCCCGACGAGGTTGGTCGCGGCATCCAAGGCGCTGGCCGCGACGGCGTCCGGAGCGAGGTGATGGCGCCGGGCGAGCCGGGCGCGGCGCTCCGCGACGGAGACCTTTCGACGCGTCGGCGACACGCCGCCGAGGGTACCTCGGCTGGTCGGGTCGAGCACGCAACAGGCCGAGGCCCGCCGGCCGGGGCCCCGAAACGGCCCGCCCGGAATGTGACAAAGGTCCTTGACACACCGGCACGTGTCAAGCTAACTTGACAGCATGCAGAACGAGGTCCGGAAGCTCCGCGAGGGTATCGGCCTGAGCCAGGGCCAGCTCGCGACGCGACTGGCCGTCTCGAGGCAGACGGTCAACGCCATCGAGACCGGGCGTTACCTGCCATCGCTGCCGCTGGCCTTCGCCATCGGCCGGTTCTTCCGCAGGCCGATCGAGGAGATCTTCCGTGACGACAGCCATTCGTAGGAGTCCAGTCCTCGTCGTCGGGGTCATCGCGGGGCTCGTCATCGGGGCGGCCGAGCTCGTCGGGGGCGGGACCGTCCTCCAGGCCGCGATCTCGGCGGCCATCCCGATCGCCTACGCCCTGCTCGTGACGCTGCTGGCCCGTCGCAGCGAGACCGCCGGCGTCCTGGCCGGCCGCCCGGTCGACGAGCGCTGGGAGCTCATGAACCAGGAGGCCGCCGGGTGGGCCTTCGGCCTGTCGGCGATCGTGGTGCTCGGGGCGTTCGTGGTCGCCGACGCGACCGGCGGCGACTGGTTGCCGTACGCGTTCGTCGGCGCCGTGATGGCGATCGCCTACGTGGGCTCGTTCGTCTACCTCAGGCTCCGCGGCTGACACGCGCCGCGCCGCGCTGCGCGGCGCCGGCCTCTTGACTTCCAGGCCCGGCCGGGCTTGACTCCGCGAAGCGTCGGTCCGGGCGCGCGGGATCGACGGCGAGGGGCAGCCCCAGGGGCGGCCCGAGGGGCAGCCGGAGGGGCGGTCCATGGCGATCGTGCGCGGCGGCAGGGCGGGATCCGGGTTGGATCGGGCGCTCGAACACGCCCAGGGGGCCGAGCTCGACGACATCCTCGAGAGCGGTGAGCTCTACCCGGGCGAGCGCGACGACTTCCCCGAGCCGTACGGGCCGTACGACCCGACGGCCAGGCCGTGGCAGATGCCGTTCTCGGTGCCCCGGGTCCCGCCGGCCTCGGCCGAATCGCTGCCCGAGGCCCTCCGCGGCCGGGCCGAACCGCCACCCGGGGCGGCCACGCGCGAGGCGACGGCCGGCCCCGCGACCGGCGCGCCGGCCGCCTGCCCGGCCACGACGAAGGAGCGCGACGCGACGTACCGGGAGAAGCTCGGCGAGCTCCGGGCCGGCGACGAGGGCGATCCGGACGCCGCCAGGGCACGCTTCGACTTCCGGTTCCGCGACGAGCTCACCGGGGTTGTCCTGATCCACGGGGTCGGGCGCCAGCTGGCCGGCTCCACGCTCCTCGATTGGACCCGGCCGATGATCACCCTCATCGCCGACGCCGCCCGCTCGGACGCCGAGCGAGCGCCCGCGGAGCGCCGCCTGAAGCCGTTCGCAGCCGGGCCGCGGCCCGTCAGCGACCCCGTCTTCCGTTCGAGCATCGACTTCTCGGGCGAGACGTTCCCCGTCGTCCAGCTCCGCGTCCCCGGCCGGACGGACGTCCCCGACGACGACCCGCGCTCGGACGAACGGCGCTGGCTCGTGACCGAGACGTGGTGGGCGGCGCAGGTCACGCCACCGACGCTCCAGTCGATGATCGGCTGGCTCGGCGAGGAGGGCGGTCTTGGGCGGATCCTCCAGGGCATCCAGGAGCACATGCTCGGGCAGAGCATCCTCGGCGTCGCCGCGCGGTGGAGCCTCCAGGCGATCGTGTCCGTCGTCATCGCGTTCGCGATGCTCGTCTTCTCGGTCCTGCTGGGCGTGGCCAGGGTCCTGCCGATCGGGCCGCTCAAGGAGTTCGTGGCGCTCCAGGCGGCCTCGAGCTGGCTGACCGGCAACTTCGGCGGCGCCCGGACGCTCCTCCGCGACCCTGCCCAGAGCGCCAACGTCCGGGGCCGGCTCGTGGCGACGGTCAAGGCCCTCCGCGCGTACGGCTGCCGGCACATCGTGATCATCGGCCACAGCGGCGGCACGATGGTCAGCCTCCAGACCCTGACGGACCCTGCCTACCCCCGCCTCCGGATCGACAAGCTGATCACCCACGGCGAGGCCCTCAACCTCGCGTGGCGGCTCGAGAACGAGCGCACGGACACCGAGCGGCCGACCCTCCCGGCGGGTCATCGGATGGCGGGCGACATGGCGAAGGCCCAGCCGAACCTCCTGTGGCGCGACTTCTGGGCGACCCACGACCCGGCCTCGAGCGGACCGCCCGTGCTGCCCGAGGGGATGACCGATCCCGGCGCCCCGCGCTTCCTCGCCGAGCGGGTCTACAACCGGATGCGGATCAGCGAGGACCACAACGTCTTCTGGGACAACGACGAGCACTACCTGATCCCGCTCATCCGCGAGATCGACGCCGTGACGACCGACCGGTCGAACTCGGCTTTCTACAGCGATGCCGCCGAATCCGCCGTCAGGGCGCGGCGCAAGGAGCGGGTGGGACTCCTCGCCCTGTGGCGCCGGGCGACCCTGGCCCTGCCGGTCATGGCGATCCTCGCCGCGATCCTCGTGACGGGCGGCGGGGCGCTGCCCGATGCGTCGGACCTGGCGCTCAGCGCCTTCCAGTCGGTGCCCTTCCACGCGGAGCTCGTCGACGCCGGCCGGTCGCTCTACGCGCTCGGCGACGCGAAGGTCGCGAGCTGGCTGCCGGATGGCGTGACCTGGGCCGCGTGGCACGACCTGGGCGTCTTCGTCCTCCAGCTCGTGTTCCTGGTCCTCCTCATCCTTGCCGTCCTGCCCGGGCGCCCCGATCGCCTCTGGCTCGGGCGGGCGCGGGCCCGGGCCGTGCTCCTGGCGTTCGATGTCGCCATCGGGGCCGGCGCGTTGGGTGTCATCGGCGTCGCCTGGCTGGTCGCGGATCGGCCGGATGGCCTGGGGACGCGGCTCGTCGATCTCGTCGCCGGGTCCGGCGTCCTGGGCCTCGTCGTCCTCGGGTTCGTGGTGTTCGGCGTGGGCTGGCTCGGCAGGAGGGTCCGGGCATCGATCGCCGCCCTCGAGGGCAGCCCGCGCTTCCTCGACCGGGCGTTCCGCGACGCGGTCATCGTCGGCTCGGCGATGTTCCTCGCGGCGGTGATCGTGGTCCTGCTCGCCGCGATCGTCGGCGTCGGCCTGGTCTTCGCCGGCAACGCCGCGGTCGCCGACTCGGACCGCATCCGCGAGCTCGCCCTCGGCGCGATCGTCGTCATCGTCGGCTTCCAGCTCATCCAGGGGCTCGGGATCTGGCGCTGGAACTCGTGGGATGCCCGCGAGCGGCGGGCCCTGCGCCGGCGGCCGCTGGCCTACCCATTCCGAACGTGGAGCTACTTCCTCGCCGGCGCCCTCGTCGCGATCGCGGTCCTCGCCGGCCTCGTCGTCGCTCTCGAAGGCCCGACCGCGTGGCTGGGCGGCGTCGCCGGGCTGATCGGCATCGTCATCGTTCTCAGCGTCGGCAAGGACGTCGTCGACAACGACATCGACACTGGCGACCCGACCGTGGTCGTGCCGGACGTCCGGGGACCCGCCGCCGGCGAATCGGCGAGCTAGCTGTCATGAGCGGACACGTTGTTGACAGCCCCGGCGTCCGGGAGCCACATCGGTCGCGGCTCCTCGCTCCGCCGCCGTGATGCGGCCGGCTCATCAGATACGCGACAGACGAGCGTGGCCGGGCACGATTCCCGCCGAATCGGAGGGTTGGCTGAGCGTAGACGGGCGCCGATCGATGAACCAGACGCATCAGCCGGCCCGATGCGCTCGGTCAATGACGTCTTCGTGAATCACATCTAGCTGGTCCCGCGGGTCGAGCCGCGAGGAGTGGCCCGAGGTAGCCTGCGCCGGTGGTTTGCCGTCGCTGGACGGCGTTCCCCCGGGCCGTTTGGCCCCCGAGGAGCGGCGCGGCGGCAGTCGCGCGCCCGCCCCGAACGGCCATACGGTGCCCCCATGGCCACATTCACCCTGACCCAGTCCCGAGCGGCAGCCCGACCCGGTCTTCGGCTCGCCGGCGTCCTCTTCTTCCTCCTGGCCGCCCAGTTCATGACGGTGATCATGCTGGCCGCTTCGATGGCCCCCGGCTACGACGTCGCCGGCGGGGCCATCAGCGACCTCGGCACGTTCCCCGAGACCGCCGCGCTCTTCAACCTCTCGCTCGTCGCGGTCGGGCTCCTCAACCTCAGCGGCGGGTTTCTCCTGTTCCGGACCACCGACCGCGGCTGGATCCTGCCGGTGTTTGCCCTGGCCGGCATCGGCGCAATCGGGGCCGGCCTCGTCCCGCTGAACACCAGCGATGCCCACGGGCTGTTCGCCCTCGTCGCGTTCCTGTTCTTCAACATCCAGACCCTGGCCGCGGCCACCCTCGTCCGGGGCCCGATGCGCTGGGTCTCGGTGGTCGCCGGCCTGGTCGGCTTCGTGTTCGTCGGGGTCATGATCATCGGCGACGCCGGCAATCCGGCGGTCTTCGGCGCGATCGGCCATGGCGGCGCCGAGCGGATGATCGTGTACCCGGCGATGCTCTGGATGCTGGCCTTTGGCGGGTACCTGATGGGTTCCCGCGAGGACACGGCCGACTGACGCGCCTCGTCGTTCGCGGCTTGCTGGCCCGCGTACGCTCAGGGGCACCGTGACCCATCCGAGTGCCAACCCGCCGGTCAACGGCCGCCTCGGCCGCAGGGGCCGCCTGGGCGCGACGATCCTCGCCGCCCTGATCCTCGCCGTCCCCGGCTGCTCGAGCGAGAGCGGCTACAGCATCCTCGGCGTCAACGAATCCGGGACGGACGTGATCGTGGAACTGGAGACCGAGCGTCCCGCATCGCTGATCCTCCCGGCTCGCTCGTGGGCCAGGTTGTGGCTGTCGTTCGGCAACCCGAGCGGCGAGGTCGATGTCTTCGGCATCGACTGCACGCCGCTCGCCACGCTGCCCTTCGACCAACCGGGCATTGTTGTCCACGTCGGCGCCGACGGGGTGGTCGACCGCATCGATGGCGACGTTGGCGTGCCGGATGGCGTCGAACGCGTCCCCCTGGACCACAACGGCGGCTACCTGCTCGAGGAGGCGAGCTGCGCCGAGGGCCGATCGCAGCCTACGGCGGATTGGCCCGCGTGAAGACCGAGGCCGACTTCTGGGCGTGCAGCCAGTGCCGGTCGATCAATCCGATCAAGTCGGACCGCTGCTACAGCTGCCACGCTCCGCGGGCCGTTGCCGCCGTCCGGCCGACCGACATGTCGATGTCGAGCGCGCCCGCACCGCTGGCGGTCACGTCGTCGTACCGGAGCTCCGTCCCCCGGGCCATCCTGGTCACGGTGCTGACCCTGCTCTTCATCGCCTGCACCCTGACCGCCCTGTGGGTTGCCTGGACGATCGGGCTGCTGCGTGCGGAGGGCGAGCGCGAGGCCGCCGATCGACTGCTCCAACTGCGCCTGCCGTTCTTCCTCGTCGTCCCGGCCGTCGGTGCCGTGACCCTCCTGTCGTATGCCGCGTGGATCAGCCGGGTCGTCGACAACCTGCCGGCGCTCGGTGCCGGGTACTCCCGCGTCGGCCCGACGATGGCCTTCATCGAGCCGCTCCTGCCGTTGATCAACGTCTACTCCCTCGCGGCGCGGGCCGGCGAGGTCATCCAGAAGCTGGGCGGCGGAACGCATGGCCTCGCCCTCGTCGCCCTTGCCTGGCTCCTGGTCGTCCCGACGTTCGGCGTGTCCGCCTGGATCCTCCGCTTCGAGCGGTACGCGGGGACGGTCGCCGACTTCTTTCGCGGGGCCGGCCTGACGTTGCTCGTGACGTTCGGGATCCAGTCGATCGGCCTGGTCGTCGGGCTCTGGGTGATCTGGCACATCGAATCGCTCTGCAGCGCCCGCGCGGACGGCGAGCCGTCCCGGTAGCCAGGGCCGGGTCCGGCGCGAGGCGATCCAGGCTGGCCGCTGAGGCGATCCAGGCTGGCCGCTGCCGCTACCGATGCCGCCACCGATGCCGCCCTGACGCTGAGGGCTGCACGACGCGCATGAACGAGCGTAGACGAGCCCGACTTCCTGCGCCGGCAAGCGCGATCTCCGCAACGGCCGTGCTCGTTCATGCGGCGGGTGCGGTTGTCAGTGGCGTGAGGGGCCGGAGGCACCCTCGCTCGGCCTGGCTCGGGGTCGGGCGCCGCACTGGGCGCCGCACATGGCTCGGGACGTGGCCCGGAGGCGGCGCGGACGACCGATCTAGCCGGTCGGGGCCCAGAAGCGGAGCTTGCCGGCGCGCTGGTCCTCGAGGACGCCGCCGTTGCTCTCGATGACGGTCCGCGAGCCGACGTTGTCGACGTCGCAGGTGATGAGCGCCCGCTCGATGCCCATCGTCCGGCAGATCGCGAGGACCTGGCGGAGCATCTCGGTCGCGTGGCCGCGCCGCCGCGCCGAGGGCCGGACGTCGTAGCCGATGTGGCCGCCCATCTCGAGGAGGCTCGGCGTGAGGCTATGGCGGATCGCGATGCGGCCGAGCCATTCGTCGCCGTCCACCCACCACAGCTCGGTGGCCGGCACGTAGCCCTCGGGCCGCGGCGTCTCCTCGAGCGCCTCTGCCCGGACAGACGCCGCGAACGCTCGGAACAGCTCGTCGGTCGCCCATTCCGCCTGCCGCGACCGGAGATAGCCGCCGATCGCCGAGTGGTCGTCGTCCCCGCCGCGACCCTCGGCCTCGAACTCGGCCATCGCCGCTACGAACGAGGGTCGCAGGTCGTCCCGTGGGGGATCGAGCTCCGGCATCGCCGCTCAGCCGGCAGCGCCGGAGGCGTCGCCGGACGCGCCCGCCGCATCGCCCGAGCCCTCGCCCGCGCCCGGCGATCGGCCGCCGACCGGGTTGTCGTGGAGGAACAGGACGAGGACCGCGGCGAGGATCGCCGCGCCGATGCTGACCCAGAAGGTCGAGGCGATCGCGAGCGCGAACGACTCGTGGATCGCCCGGACGATCCCGTCGATGAACGGCTCGACGAACGAGCGGAACGCAGCCGGCACGCTCTCCAGGATCTGGGCTCCGAGATCGCCCGTGCCGGTGAGGTCGAGGGCGCTGCCCGACGACCCCGACGAGGCGAACTGGTCGGCCATCTCCTGGGGCACACCGTTCGCGACGAGCCGGCCGGGGATCTCCCGCGTCAGCGAATCGGCGAGGAGCGTGCCCGCGATCGTCAGGCCGATGGTGCCGCCGATCTGCTGGAAGAACGTCAGGCTCGATGTCGCGACGCCCACGACGGCCGGCCGCACGCTGTTCTGGACGAGCGCCGCGAAGACCGCGAACGACGGCCCGACGCCCAGGCCGGTGATGACCATCCAGGCCCACAGGATCGGCAGCTCCGTGTCGGCCCGCAGGTTGGTGAGCAGGAACAGCCCCGCGGCGAGCACGACCATCGAACCGATGACGACGACCTTGTAGCGCCCCGTCCGGGCTACCACCTGGCCGCTGACCGTGGCACCGACGATCAGGGCGAACACCAGCGGCAGGAGATTCAGGCCGGATTCCGTGGCGCCCATGCCCCGGACGACCTGGAACCACTGCGGCAGGAAGACGATCGCCCCGAAGAAGCCGAACGCGGCCAGGAACATGCACAGCACCGAGATCGCGACCGTCCGGTTGCGGAACAGGTCGAGCCGGACGATCGGGTCGGCCGCCAGCGTCTCCCACCAGATGAAGACGGCCATGATCACCAGGCCGACGGCGATGAGGCCGCCGACCAGCGGGTCCGTCCACTCCAGGTCGCGCTTGTTGCTGAGCCCGACGAGGATCGGGCCGAGGGCCGCGGTAAACAGGCCCGCGCCGACGTAGTCGATCGAGCGGCCCGATTCGGGATGCCTGATCGGCGGCAGCAGTCGCCAGCAGACGAACAGCGAGATCAGGCCGAGGGGCACGTTGACGAAGAAGATCCAGGGCCAGCCGAAGAGGTCGGTGATGCCCCCGCCGAGGATCGGCCCGAGGACCGACGAGAGGCCGAAGACCGCCCCGAACAGCGCCCCGTACTTGGCCCGTTCCTCGGGCGGGTAGAGGTCGGCGATGATCGCGAACGCGATCGGGAAGACCGCGCCGCCGCCGAGGCCCTGGAGGCCGCGGGCGAGGATGAACTGCCACATCTCCTGGCTGACGCCGGCGAAGACCGAGGCCGCCAGGAACAGCCCGACTGCCCAGATGAAGATCGGCCGGCGGCCGTAGAGGTCGGACAGCTTGCCGTAGATCGGGCCGCTGATCGTCGAGGTCAGCAGGTAGATCGTGAACGCCCACGTGTACAGGTCCTGGCCGCCGAGGTCGGTGACGATGCGCGGCAGGGCCGTGCCGACGACCGTCTGGTCGAGGGCGAACAGGAACAGCGCCAGCAGGATCGCGCCGAGGATCTCGAGCTTCTGGCGCTGGCTCAGGTGGAAGCTGTGGCCGTCGGGATGGGCCTCGACGGCGGCAGGGGACGTCATGCGATCTCCTCGGGCGTGCTCGTGGGCTGGGCGGTGGCGGCCATGCCGCGGCTGGACAGCAATGTCGGCCGAACGGTAGCGGGATGTGCCGCCGTTCGCTCGTCGCTGGCTCCTCGTCGCGGGTTCGGCTGGTGCAGGTCGATGCCCAAGAGACGGCGCGGACGGCTCGAACTCATCGGTCCCAAGCCGCAGTGACCTCGACCGCGACTTCCAGCCGCGGCGTGTAGACGTCACAGGGTTCGACGGCTGGCCCTCGCCACGAGCCGATGGGCGGGGAGGCGGGTCAGGCGGCTCGGAGCTCGAAGACGGGCCGCGTGGTTGCCGCGCGCTCCGGGTCGGTGAAGATCTCCGGGGCGGCCACTCGGAAGAGCGCCCGCACCCCGAACCGGAAGAGCCACGGGAGCCGCGCGGCGTAGGCCGGCAGTGCGTCGCGGAAGAAGCGAACGGCCTCGGGGTGGGCGAGCTCGCGGGCCGTGACCGGCACGTCCCGGCCGTCGAGGCGGATCGTCGCCCGCCCGGCCGCCCGCAGGTTCCGGACCCAGTGGACCTCGCCGTAGGCGCCGATGACGAACCACGAACCATCGATCTCGGCGACCGCGACCGGCGCGGTCCGGGCGATGCCCGTCGATCGGCCGACGACGGTCAGGAGCCGATTCGGGCCCATCGGCAGGCCGACCCGGAGGAGGCGGCGGGTGAGGGGATTGGAGGCGCGGACGACAGCGGGAGCGGTGGTCATCGGTCGGTCCTCGGTCACGTTCGGAGTCATTGCACTCGTCAAACGGTTGACGGACCCTGACCCGGGAAGGTGACCGATGACCGATCGTGACTGGCTGGCCGAGCGCTTCGAGGACCACCGCGCCCACCTGCGGGCGGTGGCCTATCGGATGCTGGGCTCGCTGGCCGAAGCCGAGGACACCGTCCAGGACGCCTGGCTCCGCGCCAGCCGGGCCGACGCCGACGCAGTCGACAACCTGGGCGGTTGGCTCACGACGATCGTCGCCCGGCTGGCGCTCGACCGGCTGCGGGCCCGCGCCGCCCGACGCGAGGAGCTCGTCGGTCTGGAGATCCCCGATCCGATCGTCGAGCCGCCTGAGGCGCCGGGGCAGGCATCGGACCCTGAACGCCAGGCCATGGTGGCGGATTCGATCGGCCTGGCGATGCTCATCGTCCTCGACCAGCTGACGCCGCCCGAGCGCTTGGCATTCGTGCTCCACGACACGTTCGGAATCCCGTTCGAGGAGATCGCCCCGATCGTCGATCGCTCGCCGACCGCGACGCGCAAGCTCGCCAGCCGCGCCCGACAGCGCGTCCGCGGCACGATTCGGCCTCCGGATGCCTCGCCCGCACGCCAGCGCGAGCTGGTGAACGCCTTCTTTGCGGCCGCCGGGGCCGGCGACTTCGAGGCACTCGTCCGGGTCCTCGACCCGGATGTCGTGGTCCGGGCCGATGCTGGCGAGGGCGGCGGCCTCTTCGGCGGCCCGAGCGAGATCCGCGGCGCCGAGGTCGTTGCCCGCACCGCCCTCCGATTCTCCGCCCTGGCGCCCGGCGCCCGCGCCGCGACGGTCAACGGGGCGCCGGGGTTTGTCGTCTTCACGGACCGGCGACCCTTCGCGGTCGTGGCTTTCTCGATCCGCGGCGACCGCATCGTCGAGATCGATTTCGTGCTCCGCCCGGATCGCCTCGCCCGGCTCGACCTCGGCGGCGTCCGGCCCTAGGCGCCATCCGCCCAAACCAATGATGTGGCTTCCGACCGGGGCCTTTGTTCCATCTTCGCGCCGTCCGGAAAACATGGAACCTGGACCACTTGCAGGGCCACTTCCTCCTCGAACGGCCTCGACGCCGTCAGTCGTCATCGAGGGAGGTCTGAAGTGTCTGCGTTCCTGCACCGGCGCCCTCGATCGGCCCGCGCGGGTCCCGCCCGCGTCCTGCCGATCGTCGCGGCTGCACTCCTGATCGTGCCGGCGAGCGTCGCCGGCAAGTCGTACGACGCCTGGGGAGCGGTCGTCCCCGAGGTCGGCGTCAATACCGCGGCCGCCGAGGGCTGCCCGATCGAGTCGCCCGACGGCCTCAGCCTCTACATCGCCTCGAACCGGGCCGGCGGCACCGCCACTCCCGACCCGAACGACATCTGGGTCTTCCACCGCGAGTCGATCGACGGCCCGTGGGGGCCCGCCGAGAATCTCGGCCAGCCGGTGAACTCGACCTTCGCCGACTTCTGCCCGACGCCGCTCCGCGGCAAGGCCCTCCTGTTCGTCTCGACTCGACCGGGCGGCTGCGGCACCGGCACCGGTGACATCTACCTCGGCCGGAACAACCCGACCCACGGCTGGTCGATCCAGCACCTCGGCTGCGCGGCCGACGGATCGGGCCCCAACTTCCCGGGCGGCGAGTTCGGCCCGTCGCTCGTCGAGACGGCCGAGGGGACCTTCCTGTTCTTCTCGAGCGATGGCTTCACCCCCGGTGGGCCGCAGGACATCTACATGAGCCGCCAGCTCGGAGACGGCAGCTTCGCACCCGCCACGGCCGTCACGGAGCTCAACTCGGGGGCCAGCGACTTCATGCCCAACGTCCGCAAGGACGGTCTGGAGATCGTGTTCAACTCGAACCGCGCCGGGGGCTTCGGCGGCCAGGACGTCTACACGTCGACCCGGGCGAGCACCGCGGATCCGTGGTCGGCGCCGGTCAACCTCGGCCCGGCGATCAACACCGCCGGCAATGAGACCCGCTCGTCCCTCTCCTGGGACGGCGCGCGGCTCCACTTCGGTCGCGACAGCGAGATCTACGTCAGCACGCGCTGACGCCCAACCCATCCAACGCTGACTGAGACAAGGAGAACGACATGTTTCGCAGCACGCTCGGGCGGGCCCTGGTGCTTGGCTTCATCGCAGCCATTGCCTCGATCGGGATCGTCGCAGCGACGCCCGGGTCGAGCGCGGTCGGGACGATCCTGTCCGTCGGGACCCTCCCGGCCGGGACCAAGGTCCACACCGACGATCTGAAGCTCACGACTCGCGACGACGTCCAGGTCGTCACCCAGACCATCACGATCGCGCCCGGCGGCCACACCGGCTGGCACAGCCACCCGGGACCAGTGTTCGTGACCATCAGCGCCGGGACGATGACGTTCTACGACGCCGACGACCCGACCTGCACCCCCGGGACCTACGCGACCGGCGACTCGTTCGTCGACCGCGGCGGCGGCCACATCCACATCGCCCGCAATGAGGGCGCGGTGAACCTGGTGATCTACGCGACCTACCTCGTTCCAGTTGGTGCTTCGATCCGGACCGACGTCCCCGACCCTGGGACCTGCCAGTTCTGAGCACGACCGGCACACCGCAGCGCGTCGCGAACACGCGCTGACGCCGACGGTCGTGTCGGACTCGGAGGCGGCGCCCCATGGCGCCGCCTCCGCCCATTTCATGCCCGCGGGCGCGGGGTCCTCGAACCCGCGCCCGCGCGGCGCCGCCCAGTGGGGAGGAGCGACCAGTGACCCGCGCCCGCGCCGCCCAGCGCGGATGGGCCGCCGGCCTCGCGCGCGTCTCCGCTCGGGCCCCGGCGCCGGTTCAGCCGATTTCGTGTCAGATCGACGTGGGGGGACGATTGGAGCGAGCCGAGGGCGAGATCAGGGCCAGCCGGGCCTTCAATTCGACGCCCCTGAGCACGGGCACTCGGCCAAATCGCGGTTCGAGCCAGCCTGTGGGGGCCGAACGCCGTTCCAACCGACCCCGGGTGTCGATCTGACGCAATCCGAGGCGAGGCGGGGGAGTGGGCGCGGCCGAGCCGCGCTTGGGCCGCGCAACAAAGATGGAACCTCTGCCTTGCGCGGCGCGCACATCATTGGCAACGCGGCACGTTGCCGCGGCCCAGTCGGTGGTGAGCGGTGCGCGATCTCGTGGTCCGGGCGCGGGGAGGCGATCGTGACGCCTTCTCCGAGCTCGTCTCGCGGTCGATCGGGCGGCTCACGGCCGTGGCGCGGATGATCCTGCGGGACGAGTACGCCGCCCAGGACACGGTCCAGGACGCCTGCATCGAGGCCTGGCGCTCGCTCCCCGGGCTTCGCGACCCGGACAGGTTCGAGGCCTGGCTGCGGCGGCTCCTCGTGCGGGCCTGCTTCCGGACCGCGAGACACCGCAAGCGCTCCGGAACCATCGAGGTCCGCCTGACGCCCGGCGACGAGCCGGCCGTTGCAGGCGTTGAGCGCCACCTTGTCGTCCACGACCAGCTGGAGCGCGGTCTGGCCCGAATTCCGGCCGACCAGCGCGCCGTCATCGTCCTCGTCTACTACCTCGACCTGCCGCTCGCCGACGCGGCGCAGGCGATGGATATCCCGCTCGGGACGGCGAAGTCCCGGCTCAACCGTGCGACCCACGCGCTTCGGGCGGCGATCGAGGCCGACGACCGCGAGCCGATGCGGGTCAGGGAGCGAATCGCATGATCAGCGACAGGTTCTCGGCCACCCTTCGCCAGCACCTCGTGGACTCGGCCAATGAGCGCCCGGCAGAGGGCCAGCTCGCGGCGATCGTCGAGCGCGTCGAGCTCACGCCGCAACGCCCGCGGCTCGTGGTGCGTCTGGCGGACCTCCCCGGCCGGATCGGCCCGTTCCCGTCGCCAGCCGTGCGCTGGGTCCTCATCGCTGCGGCGCTCCTCGCCGCGACGCTGGCCGCGGCGATCCTCGGCGGTGGCGGCAGCGTGCCGTCCCGGAGCACCGTCTTCGAGGGGACGTGGGCCTCGACCGATCCTTCCGATGGCAGCCCGCTGACCCTCGTGGTGGCCCCCGGGATCACACCGGCGGTGCACTTCGAGGACGCCTGGGCGACCGGCGCCGCGTGCGTCGAAGACCCGATCAAGCTCTTCCAGGCCGACGGCGCGGGCCAGGTATCCCTCAGCCGGCTCACCGTCACGTTCCCGGACGGCGGCGGCTGCGGCCTGGTGACGGTGGACATGGGGCCCGGGTTCTACGACTACGACCAGGCCACCGAAACGCTGACCGCGTCCGACGGCCTCACCTGGCTCCGAGCCCCGGATCTCGGCTCCCAGGCTGTGGTCATCTCGTCCCTCATGATCGATGCCCCGTCCGGAGTGAACAGCGGGACGTTCGAGACGGCAGGCGCAGCCAACGAGGGAGGACTGGTGTGCTCCAGCGGCGTGGTGACCGACCTCATCGAGATTGACTCGGGGGCGATCGGGCGGGGCGAACTGGTCGACTTCACGGTCCCGAAGCAGTTTGTCTGCGACGACGGCAGCGGCACGTTTGCCGCCACGGTCGAGTTTCACGTTTACCTCGAGCAGGGGACCGAGTCGTTCACCTGGGTCATCACCGGGGGGACCGGCGCCTATGCGGGCCTCCGCGGGGAGGGGTACGGAGGGACGCAGAGCCCGGCCACTGACCAGTTCTTGAACACGTACTGGGGCTCCGTGCGAGACGACGAAGGGCTCAGCCAGGGGCAGGATCCACCGGCGACGCAACCGCCGGCCACGGAGCCGACGCCGACCGAGCCGACGCCGACCGAGCCAACGCCGACGGAGCCACCCCCGACGCTCGAGCCGGCGGAGTTCCCGGCGTTCGCCGTGGCCCAGCCGTATGCGTGCACCCTCGAATCGGGAACGTATGGCGGGACCTTCGGGAGCGTTCGGGTGACCGCCACGACACCGACCACATGGCATGGCCTGTACGAGGACTTCCACCTGGAGGACGACGGCTGCGGCGGCGGTGGGGCGGTTCAGCTCGAAGTCACCGTGGTGAGCCAGGTGTACACAGACGCCTGCCGCTGGCAAGGCACGGGCGTCGATGTCGACACGCCGGGCGCCGCCGCCATCGCCTTCTCCGACCAGTCTGACTTCGGCACGGTTGGACCTACCGGCGTGACCTTGGGCGGCCAGGCGGCTCGCCGCTACGACTTCTCGCTGCCGGCCGATTTCGACGCGAGCACGTGTTCGAATTCCTACATTCAGCTGTGGCGAGACCCCGCGCGACGCGAGGGCTTCGGCCCGACGATGGTCCTCATCGATTCGGTGACGGTCTACTTCGTCGAGCTGGACGGAATGACCCTCGGCGTGTACGTCGGGCACTCCAGGGAGTTCGCCACCCCGGCCATGCGCGCCGAGCTCGATGCGGTCGTCGCCTCCCTGCGCATCGAGCCGTAGCCGCCGCCCGCGGCCAGGAGTGGTCGCGGCCATTTGCCCTTGCCGACGACCTCGACACCTGCGTTCGAACGTGACAGTGCGTCGGTCTGCGCGTCGTCAGGTGGCAATGCGGATCCTTCGGCCAGTCGCGTTCCCTGTCCTGGCCATGGTGATGCTCGTGGCCTGCGCGTCGAACCCGACGCCCCCGCCCGATGCGCAGTACGTCCGCGTGCTCGCGAACGACGTCGCGATCCGGCTCGACCCGGCGACGGTCCACGCAGGTAACACCCTCTACCTCGTCCTGGAGCCGCCGACCGATCACATCGTGTTCATCGAGGCCAAGTCGACGGCCGAGGCGGTCCCGGGCCCGCTGACCGACGCCGATCTCGCCCGCGTGGCCGCCGGCGACCTCCAGGGCACGAGCCTCCAGGGCTTCGAGATGACGGGCTGCGCCGGCGACGCGCTGAAGGCCGACCGCGGCAAGCTCCGCGTTCCGGGCAACTGCGGCAACGTGTTCTGGCTGCCCGACCTGGAACCCGGCCGGTACGCCTTCCTCCTGGAGGACCCGACGGGTCTGCCGCGGGCGGCGCCGATCGTCATGGCCGTCCTCGAGGTGACGCCGTAGGGCCCGCCGGTCGCCTGCGCCGGTACTGGCGCAGACTTCGGGTCGGGCTGCTCACCGAGGAGAACATGCCCAGACTCACTATCGCCGCGGCCGCGATCGTTGCAGTGGTCGCCATTGGGTCCGCCGGCATCGTGCTCGGCTCCGCCAGCCTCGGCGGATGCCCGACCGCTCAAGTCCAGGGCATGCTGGTCAACATCGACGGCACGTTGCGTGTCCAAGCCGTGCCTTCCCGGCAGGTCATGCCCGTGGCCTGGCCCATCGGGTACGGCGTCCGCGACGACCAGGGAGTCCTGGTCCTCACCCGATTCCTCGTCGTCGACATCGCCCGCGAAGGTGACACGGTCTCCGTCGGCGGGGGCATGTCCGCCGACGACTCGACCTTCCAGGGCTGCGGCCCGGTGAGGAACGGGCTCTGACCCCGAGAGATCCGACTCAAGTGCAGCGCGGCACCAACCGGCGGCCGTTCGTCGGATGTCCCCAGCACGTAGGATGAGGCGGCGTCCAAGGTGAGAGATGGGGGGACGGGGATGGGCCGCCGACGCCGACTGATCGCGCTCTTCGCCGTCGTCGTGCTGGCCGCCTGCACCGGGGCGCCGGAGGTCGAGCCGGCGGCCAAGACAGCCACTGCGACGTCAGCGACCGAACGGCCGACGCGCGAGCCGACCCCGTCGGCGACGGCTGAGCTCACCGAGACGCCGACCCAGAGCCCCGCATTCGGCACCGCGCCGGTCGGCCCGACCGAGGTCGCGATCGTCCTGTCGATCACCGACGGCGACACGATCCGGGTCGACCGCGGCAACGGCTCCGAGTCGGTGCGGTACATCGGGATCAACACGCCCGAGGTCGGCGATCCGGGCGGCTCGGAGGCGACCGCCGAGAATGCCCGGCTCGTCGAGGGCGCCGAGGTCGTCCTCGAGCTGGACGTGTCCGAGACCGACCAATTCGGTCGCCTGCTCCGCTACGTATGGATCGAGACCGGCAGCGGCTGGACGTTCGTGAACTTCGAGCTCGTCAGCCGCGGCTTCGCGCAGGCCGCCACGTACCCGCCCGACGTGCGCTTCACCGACATCTTTCTCGCCGCCGAGAAGGCGGCGCGGGAGGCCGAGGTTGGGCTGTGGGCCCCGAGGCCCGAGCCGGTCACCACGCCCGCGCCGGTCGCGAACTGCCATTCTTCGTACGAACCCTGCCTGCCGATCGTCGGCGACCTTGACTGCCCCGACGTTCGGGCGATGGGCGCCGCACCCGTGACCGTGCTCGGTCCGGACGACTACCGCCTCGACGGTAGTCACGACGGCGTCGGCTGCGAGTAGGCTCTCGGTCCATGCGTGACCGATACCTCCGCTTCATCGCTCGCCACGAGGCAGCATGGGAGCTCGTCTTCGCCGCGCTCGCCGTCGTCTTTGTCATCGTCGGTTTCGTCGACGAGACACCGCTCGTATTCGGGATCGAGCTTGCCCTTACGATCGTCTTCGTCGCCGAGTTTGCGACGCGACTCGCTGCGTCACCTGACCGCCGGGCGTACCTCCGCGGCCACTGGATCGATCTCCTCGCGCTGATCCCGACCGTTCGAGCCGTCCGAATCCTGCGGCTGCTCCGCCTGCTCCGACTGATTCGCGCATTCACCGGGTTCGCCCGGGCCCTGACGACGCTCGAGCGGATGGCGAACCATCGCGGCCTCGTCTGGCTCTTCGCCGCCTGGTCGGCGGTGATGATCCTCTGCTCGCTCGGGCTCTACGCCGCCGAGAACGGCGTGAACGAGGCCGTCGAGTCGCCGCTCGATGCGCTCTGGTGGGGCATCTCTACGATGACGACCGTCGGCTACGGCGACGTCACCCCGGTGACGCCGGAGGGCCGGCTCGCCGCGACGGTGCTCATGGTTCTCGGGATCGGCCTGTTCTCGGCCGTTACCGCGACCGTGACGAGCTTCCTCATCAACTCCGACCCCAGTCCGCTCGACGAGCTCGCCAAGCTCGGCGACCTCCGCGACCGCGACCTCCTGACGCCCGAGGAGTTCGAGGGCGCTCGCGCTCGGATCGCCGGCCAGCTACGGCACTAACGGCCTGTGCCCGCATTCCGGTGGCGGCGGAGTGGCGTTGCTCAGCGCGGCAGCGGGTTCGGGCCGGTCGCGGTTACGAGTCGCTGCGGGACCCAGTCGTCGACGTGGATGAAGCCCTTGAACGTGGAGCCGTGTTGGAGGACGACGGTGTCGTACAGGGATCGAAGGTAGAACTTGACGTGGGTGAAGTCCTCGAAGAGGACGTAGTAGGGCTCGTTCTCGGCACTCTGGAACTGTTGCCCGGTGAGGGCGGCGCGGTGCTCTCGCGAGAAGGCATCGACCTCCTCGCCGATGACCACTCCGAGGTGCTCGAGGCCCATCTTGTAGACGCGCTGGTGGACCGGCGGGATGAGCTCGATGCACGGGACCGACATCCCGTCGAGGACCTCGAGCGGCGTGGCGAGCAGGATCATCGAGATCGGCCGGCCGTTCCAGACGTTCTCGGCGTTCGCCGTCGCATGGCGCTCGAGCAGCGTGCGCACGTGGACGTACTGGTCCCATTCCGGCACCCGGAAGGCCAGGTGGCTGAGCGTGTACGGGCGGATGTCGATGCCCCGCGCGAGCAGGCGCTCGTGCTGCTGCGCGGCGAACGCCCGATAGTCCCCGATGATGTCGCCAACCGGATCGGCCATCGACTCCTCCTCTCGGAGGCCATCGTACGACGCGGTCTGTGGCTAGCCACAGGGTGAACCCCGTCGGCAGTCGAAAGCACCGCGCGGGTCCCGCGCGGTGCTCCGCTGATTCGTGCCGCCGACGTGGCGGCCAGGTGGTTTCAGGATCGGTTGCCGCCGGCCTGCGCCATGGGTCCAGGCAACGCCGCGCCGCGCGACGTGCTATCCGGCCCCTTGAGCAGGTAGGCGAGCATCGCGACCCAGCCGAAGCTGACGAGCCCCAGGACGAGCAGGGTGGTGAACCAGGTCTTGTCATCGAGCTGCCAGGTGTTCCACAGGGCGCCGAGCCAGGATGCGATCGCCGCGATCGCGCCGGCCGCCATCACGAGCGAGGCGACGATCAGTGCCGCGATGGCGCCCGCGAAGGGGACGCCATCGACGGTGACGAATTGCGGTCCGCCGAACGAGACGGCGCCGTTCGCGAGGGCCACTACGACACCGGAGATCCCGATGACGAAACCCGCCACGACGAGAGCGATCGCCGCGCCGAACAGCCGAGTGGTTGTGGTCTTCGACATTCCAGTCACTCCTTTCCGGTTTCGAGGCCGCGCCGGGTCCGAGCGCGCTGGCCGAGGAGCAGGGCCACTGCGCCGACGGACCCAAGCACGGTGAAGACGAGGGGTGCCGCGATCGGTCGCGGCCGGAGATCGATCGGCCCGTGGCTCGCAACCGGTCCGATGACATGGGCGATCGTCCCGGCGATGCCGCCGAGGGCGATGACGGCCCAGAGGGCGAGGACTGCCGCGGTCGCGATGACCTGCAACCGCGGGGCGCGGAGCAGGGCGAGGTTGGTGATGGCGGCGCCGGCCGACAGGGCGGCCGTGAGCACGCCGTACAGCTCGGGCCCGGTGTTGTGGCCCACCGCCAGGGTGGCGAGGTACTTGATGGACCAGCCGAGGACCACGACGCTCAGGAGGAGCGGGCGACGCTCGGTGAAGGTCCGTCGGAACGCGTAGATCGGGTTGGTCTGCATGGCTCGTTCTCCGTTCTGGGACGCCACGTCTTCAGCTCGCGACTGGATCCGCGAGCGGGGCCTCCGAGGCCGTTGCGCGGCCCCATGACTCCGCCCGCTCGATCTCGCCGGGCTCGAGCGTCTGGAGCGGCATCTGGCCGCGCCGGACGATGAAGAAGCTCTCTGGCGTCCCGACGATCGCCGCACCGGCTTTCGCCACAGCCTTGGCCGCGGCGGTTGCCGCCGAGCCCATGAGCAGGACGGGGCCGCGGTAGCGCGTGTCGAAGCAGGCCGCGGGGACGCCGCGCAGCGACGCCGGCAGCGCGTCCGTGAAGTGCCGGAGACCGGCGCTCGGGCCGTGGTTCTGGGTCGGACCGCCGACGATCAGCAGGTCGGGTCGAGTGGCGAGCGCCTCGAGCTCGCGGGCTGCCTCGCTGACGCTGATGACGTGCACGTCCGAGACCGAGCCGATGCCCCGGGCGATCGCCTCGGCGATCTTCTCGGTGTTGCCGAACTTCGAGTCGTAGATGACGACGGTGTTCATGGGCGCTTCCTTTCATGCGATTGATCGACAGGAAGGAGCGTCCGGGGCGGCTGGGTGAGGGGTCATCACGCAGGGGCGGTTTCACCCTGCGTGATGTTTCCGAGGATCTCGAGGCGAGCGATGCGGGCGGTGCCGGGCGCGGGCCGATTCCCTAGAGCAGCCCCAGCTCGCGAGCGCGGGCGACGGCCTCCGCCCGGGACGTCACGCCGAGCTTGCTGAAGATCACCCGGGTGTGGGTCCGGATCGTGTTGAAGGAGACGTACAGCTCGGCCGCGATCTCGCGCTGCGAGAGCCGGCTCGGGAGGAGACGCAGGACCTCGATCTCGCGCTGCGAGAGCTCCCAGAAGGGGGCCGCGGTCGCGTCGCGATCGCGCGTCCCTCGCAGCCGGAGGGCCTTCTCCGTTCGCTCGAGACGGGCGAGGCCGTCGCCCGGGTCGGGCAGTGATCCGAGGATGTCGCGCACGCGCGCGAGGAGACGACGGGCCGCCGCCGGCTCGTGCTGGCGCTGCCGGACCTCCGCCAAAGCGAGCGAGCCGTGGGCGATCAGCTGCCACGCCCGAAGCCGCTCCCCCAGGGCGATGCCGTGCTCGATCTCCTCGACCGCCGATCGGAGCTCGCCACGCCGACCGAGGAGCGTCCCGTGCACGATGTGGGCCATCGCCGCCCACGGGTGATCGTCGAGCGCCGCCGTCTGCATCAGCTCCGTCGCCTCGCGGGCGAGGGACTCGGCTGCGGGCTCGTCCCCATCGTCCAGGGCGATCGCGGCGCGATTCCCGAGCGAGAACACCACGGCCGCGCTGATCCCAGCGGGGTGCGCGGTCCGGGCGATGGCTTCGTAGATCGCCCGCGCCTCGACGGCTCCTCCGGTCCACCACAACCCGGGGGCGAGGACCATCTGCGGCGCGAGGGCCCAGGTCGGATCGGCGGCGGCAGCGGCAGCGAGCGCGCGTCTCTCGAGCGCCACGGACGCGCCAAGGTCGCCTCGAAGCAGCCGGAGATAGCCGGCAACCGCCGCCAGCGGGCCCGCGGGCTCCTGGCCGTTCCGGGTCACGGGCGGCGCTCCCTCGGCGAGCCGGAGCCAGCGTTCCGCGTCGTCGAGTCGTCCCGCGTGCGCGCAGACGATCGCGGCGGCGAACCCAAGCAGCCAGTCCTCCGCCGCGACGTGCTCGGGGATCGCCTCGAGCCAGCCGATGACGGTCGCCAACTGCCCGTGGTCGACGAACGTTCCGTAGTGGCGACTGACGAGCTCGGCCACGGCGGCGACGTCGCCCGCCGCGATCGAATGGCGCGCGGCATCGACGATCAGGCCGGCATCGCGGAACCATGCGCCCGCTCGCCGATGCAGCTCCGGGAGCTCGACACGTTCGGTGGCCGCGAGCTCATGGCGGAGGAGATCGCCGAAGAGGTGGTGGTAGCGGTACCACTCGCGCTTCGTGTCGAGCGGGACGAGCAGCAGGTTCGCGCCTTCCAGCTCCACGAGCCGGGCGGCCGAATCGTCGCGGCCCGTGAGCGCATCGCACAGCGCGCCGCAGAAGCGCTGCAGGATGGAGGTCCGGAGCAGGAACGTGCGAAGCTCGGGCGTCTGACGAGCGAGAACCTCGGTCGTGAGGTAGTCGACGAGATAGCGATCGTCGCCGGCGTAGCGATCGATCACCGCGCTCGGGTCAGGTCGTCCGCGGAGGGACAGCGCCGCCAGGTAGAGCGCAGCGGGCCAACCCTCGGCCCGCTCCTGCAGACGCCGCACGTCGTCGATCGACAGCTCGAGCCCGAGGGCCCTGGTCAGGAAGGCACGCGCCTCCTCGTCGCTGAAGCGGAGGTCGCCGGCCCGTATCTCCGCCAGGTCGCCACGGGCGCGAAGGCGGCCCAGGGGCAGCGGCGGGTCCTCGCGCGTCGAGAGGACCACCCGGAGGACGCCGGGGGATCGCTCGATGAGGTAGGCCAGCGCCCGATGGACCTCCGGGTTCGTGATGACGTGGTAGTCCTCGATGACGAGGACCAGGTCCCGATCGAGGCCGGCGAGATCGTTGAGGAAGTGCGGCAGGACGACGTCGACGAGATCGGCGCCGGGGCTTCGAAGGGCTGCCAGCCCTCGCTCGCCGAGCCCGGGCACCACGCGGCGGAGGGCCGCCGCCACGTAGGTGAAGAAGCGCCCGGGGTCATTGTCGTTCTCGTCGAGCGAGAGCCAGGCGAACGCCGGTCCGCCGGGCAGGGCCGCCCATTCCGCGAGAAGCGTCGACTTGCCGAACCCGGGCGGCGCGGCAACGAGCGTGAGCTTCCGCGCGTCCCCGGTACCCAGCGCGGCGAGGAGCTGCCCCCGCGACACGTGCTCTGCTCGCACTCGCGCCGGGGTGAGCTTCGTCTCGAGGACGACCGCGTCCGGAGCCCATCTGCGCTCGGTTGCGTCGTCAGCGCTCTCGCTCGCCATCTCTCACGTCCCGGTCTCCGAGGTGGCCCAACGCGGACTGTAGCGCGCGGGGCGAGGCGGCAATCGCCCTGCATGAAATCGGCGCTGGGTGATGTGCGCTCACGCAGCCCGGCCCGAATGTCGGCGGCATGAACACGACACGCAGCATTCGGATCACGGTCCGGGGCCGGCTGAGCGGCCACCTCGCGGCGACCTTCGACGGGATGACGCTCGTGCGCGGCACCGGCGTGACCCAGCTCGTCGGGGAGGTCGCCGACCAGGCGCACCTGCACGGCCTCCTCTCGCGCGTCCGTGACCTCGGGCTCGAGCTCGAATCGGTGGTCGTCGCCGATCCCGAGCCGGCCCGGCCAGACAGGGAGGCATGACATGAGCAGGACCGTTGTCTTCATCCACGGCGGCTGGGTGACCCCGGCATCCTGGGACCGTTTCGTCCCGTACTTCGAGGCCCAGGGCTATCGCTGCCTGGCGCCGGCCTGGCCGGGCAAGGACCGGCCGATCGAGGAGATCCGCTCCGATCCGTCGCCGCTGGCCGGCCTCGGCATCGCGGAGATCGTCGATCACTACGCGTCGATCATCCGCGGGCTCGACGAGCCGCCGATCCTCATCGGCCACTCGTTCGGGGGGCTGTTCGTCCAGCTGCTCCTCGACCGCGGCCTGGGAGCGGCCGGGATCGCCATCGACTCGGCGCCGCCGAAGGGCATCTTCGCCTTCGAGCTCACGTCACTCGTGTCGCTCGGCCGGACGCTGCTGACCCCGTTCGGCTGGCGAAAGGTGGTCCGGTGGAGCTACCCGGAATACCGGTTCGCCTTCGTCCACACCATGCCGCCCGAGCAGCAGCGGGC
>SCUO01000080.1 GCA_004297395.1 Chloroflexota bacterium
GGCCGCCGATGAGGGCACCGATCGCGGTGAACAGCTCGAGGACCATGCCCAGGCGCAGGTTCGCCGCCCCGCGATCGAGGAACACCGTGGCCGACGCGGCGCTGGTGATGATCACGCAGACGAGCGAGACGCCGACGGCCTCCCGCACGGGCAGATCGAAGCCAAGGGTCAGCAGCGGCACGAGCAGCACCCCGCCGCCGAGCCCCAGGAGCGACCCGAACAGCCCGGTGGCGATACCACCTGCGATCAGCAGCAGCCCGATCTCCACGTCAGCCCAGGTGGGTTCAGTAGCGCCGGTCAGGCGGATGCCCGCCAAGGCGCCGGCGAGCACGGTCGCGAGCGCACTCAAACGTGCGTGAGCGAGCGAGCGCAGCGGCCAACGCGGGCCAGCGCCGCATCACGGGCGCGCTACGGGCGGAGGTGCTGGGGGGCGTATGGGAGGAGAGCTACGTGTCGGGCTCGCTTCAGGGCGACCGCGAGCTCGCGCTGGTGGCCGGCGCAGGTGCCCGTCTTGCGGCGCGGTTCGATCTTGGCCCGCTCCGAGAGGAAGCGGCGGAGGCGGTTGACCTCCTTGTAGTCGATCTGGACGGTCTTGTCGGCGCAGAAGGTGCAGACCTTGCGGCGACGTCGGTCGCGGTAGAAGTCGTCACGCTTGCGGGATCGGGCGGGAGGCATCGGATCAGTCTCCTTGGCTGCGCCGGCTCGCGGCGCGGGAAGGTCGGGTGCGGGGTCGGATCAGGCCCGCGATCGACGTCAGAACGGCAGCTCGTCGATCTCGGTGTCGTCGAACCCGCCGCCCGGGCCCGACGCCGGACCGCCGCCGGAGGCCGGGCCGCCGGGAGCGCCGGCCGGAGCCCCTGGAGCGCCGGCGAACGTGCCCTCCTGGTCGCGGCGGTCGAGCCCGATGACGTTGTCGGCGGTGACGTCGAGCGACATGCCCTTGCGGCCATCGTTCGTCTCGTACTCGCGGGTCCGGAAGCGGCCGTCGACGAAGACCCGGCTGCCCTTCCGGAGGTTCTCGGCCGAGCGCTCGGCGCGATCGCCCCAGACGCTCACCCGGAACCAGTCGGTGGCCTCGATCCACTCGCCGGTCTGCTGGTTCTTGGTCGCCTGGTTGACGGCGACGCTGAAGGTCGCCACCGGGCGGCCGTTGGGCGTGTAGCGGAGCTCGGGGTCCCGTCCGAGGTTGCCGATGATCTGGATCTTGCTCAGGGAAGCCATCGGAAGCTCCTCTCAGTCGATGGCGGCCGGGGCCGCCTCGCTCTCGGACTCGTCGATCCGCTCGGTGCCGTCGTCCACGTCCTCCTCGTCCTCGACCGACGGGAGCTCGGTGTCGTCGGCCCCCTCGGCGCCGTCGCGGTGGAGGGCCTTCGCCGGGCGCTCCTGGCGGACCACGAGGTGACGGAGCACTTCCTCGGTGATGAGCAGGCTGCGCTCGATCTCGGCGATCGTCGTCGACGGCGCCTCGAACACGACGATGTGGTACGAGCCCTCGCGATAGCGCTCGATCGGGTAGGCCAGCCGCCGGCGGCCCCACGGGGCGACCTTGACGATCTGGCCGCCGTCGGCGGTGATGTCGCGGGTGGTGCGATCGACGATCGCGGAGATTCGCTCGTCCGGCGCGTCCGGACGGAGCACGAGCATGAGTTCGTAGCGGCGCATCGGCCGTCAGCTCCTTCCAATGGGTATGCCCCGCTGTCGAGGTCGACGCGGAGCGGAAAGGTCGGCCGGGAGTCTACCACGCGACCGGCGATGTATCCTCATGAACCGCCGGCCGGGGCCGGCACTTCCAAACCTCCCGCCTGAACGGGGAACCACGTGTCCAGTCGCATCTTGCTCGTGTCCGACGCGACCGACGACGCGGTCGCGATCGCTCTCGAGACGCCCTCCCACACCGTGACCAGGGTCGCCGATCCCGAGGCCGCAATCGCCGCCGACGGCGAGCACGAGGTCATCGTCGTGGACCTCGGCGGCGACTACCACGACGTCATCGAGGCCTGCCGGGTCGTCCGCGATGCCCCGAACCTGACGGGCGTCCCGATCCTCGCCCTGAGCCGTGGCGACGACATCGACGAACGCATCGGCCTCCTCGAGGCCGGCGTCGACGACGTCATGGTCCGGCCATTCGATCCGCGCGAGCTCGACGCCCGGGTGGAGGCGCTCGTCCTTCGCTACCAGCGCTCGAAGGGCATGGGCGACCACAGCAGCGGTGCCCCGGTGATCACCGTCCGCGACGCCGCCCAGCAGCGGCTCATCGCGGTCTTCTCGCCCAAGGGTGGGGTCGGAACCACGACCGTGGCCGTCAACGTCGCGGTCGCCCTGGCCGCCCGCTCGCCCGACCGTGTCGCGATCCTCGACCTCGACCTCCAGTTCGGCCAGGTGACGACCCATCTCAACATCCCGCCGCGACTGACGATCGCGGACATGGCCCGGGATGATGTCTCCCTCCGGGATCCCGGGGTATTCCAGACCTACCTCGACCGCCACAGCTCGAGCCTGGCCGTCCTGTCGGCGCCGCTGACGCCCGACGGCGCGAGCGGGGTCACCGGCCCGGTCGTCGAGCGGATCCTGGAAACGGCCGGACGTGCCTTCCAGACCGTCGTCGTGGATGCCGGCTCGCAGATCGATCCCCGGAGCGAGGCGGTCCTCGGCAAGGCAACCGACATCGTCATCGTCGTCACCCCGGAGTTCCCGGCCCTCAAGGCCGTCCACGCCATGCGCGAGCTCCTCGATGCCAGCTCCGACCACCTGGCCGAGACGACCTTCGTCCTGAACCAGATCTTCGCCCGGGAGATCCTCCGCTCGCGGGACATCGAGGAGGCCCTCGGCACGAAGATCGCGATGACCATCCCGTACGACGGCTTCGTCTTCCTCAAGAGCGTCAACGAGGGGGTCCCGGTCGTGGTGGGCGCCCCGAGGTCGGCGGCCGCGGAGCATCTCAACCGGCTGGCAAGCCGGCTTTCTGGCATCGACCTGTCGGACGCCGTGGCCGATCGCCGACCGAAAGGCCTCGGAGCCCTCTTCGGCCGGGGCTGAGCCGCCGCCGGTCCCGCGCCCGTCGAGCGGTCCCGCCCTTCGAGCGCCGCGTCCACGCCGAGCCCCTCGCCGCGCTGCCGGGCTCGTACCGGAGGAGGGAGTCGAACCCTCACGCCCTCGCGGGCGGCCGATTTTAAGTCGGCTGCGTCTGCCGTTCCGCCACTCCGGCGACCCCAGCGTAGCGAACGCCGCCGGCCCGCGTCGCGGACCGTCGGCGAGGATGCTCCCGCCCGTCAGGCCGGATCGTCGGCGGCCCGGCCGGCGAGGTCCTCGGCGACGTCGGCCGCATGCGGGTCGGGCACGACGCGACCGCCGCGGACCGTCGCCCCGACGACCATCGCCGCTCCGATGAGCACGACGTTCTTGATGATGTACTGGCCCTCGAGGGTGGGCACCAGCGGGAACATCGCGAAGGTCTCGGCCGGGAACAGCACGAGCGGCGTCAGGGTGCCCAGCATCTGCAGCACGAGCAGCAGCAGCGTCGCCCGCATGAAGCGACCGGCCAGGAGGCCCAGCCCGATCAGGCTCTCCCACGCGGCGAGGACCGGAACGGACACCGACGGCCCGATGACTCCGCCACTGAGCTGCTCGATCGTGCGCGCGGCGAGCGTCTCGGCCGGGCTGGCGCCCGGAAAGAACTTCAGCGCCCCGAACCACAGGAAGACGATGCCGAGGCCGATCCGGAGGACCGGCACGCCGAACCGGGCGAGGGTCGCGGTGACCCGGACGTCGATCGGCTCGAGGGCGCTGGGCAGGCGTGATCCGGCCACGGGTTCAGCCTACATCGCTCGGTCGTCGGGCTGAGGGGCCAGCCCGACGCCGGCGGCGGTGGACGAGGGATGGAGGCGACGAGCGGATTCGAACCGCTGAATAGAGGTTTTGCAGACCTCCGTGTTAAGCCACTTCACCACGTCGCCTCGGGGATGCAGCCCGGGGATTGTGCCACAGGCGTCCGGGGCCGGCCGCCACGCTGATCGGCCGGGTCGTCGGCAGGTCGGAGGTGGTTGCCCCTCGAGGATTCGAACCTCGCCCAACGGATCCAAAGTCCGCTGTCCTACCACTAGACGAAGGGGCAGCCGGTCGCCTCGCGGCGGGTCGAGGGCAAAGAAATGGAGCGGAAGACGGGACTCGAACCCGCGACCCTCACCTTGGCAAGGTGATGCTCTACCAACTGAGCCACTTCCGCTCGGAGCTGCGCGTACCGGTGCTGGTGCCGAGAGCCAGATTCGAACTGGCGACACCGCGATTTTCAGTCGCGTGCTCTACCAACTGAGCTATCTCGGCCCGGTGGACCTTGCGGACCCATCGGCCCGACGGCGCGACGAAGGGTAGCACGAGCCCCGGAGGGCCAGCAATCAACGCGGTCTGCGCTCGGCGCGACGCCCTGGCGCACACGCGGTCGACCGCGACGCACTCGGCATCAGGCTTGCCGGCCGACGCCACGTCCCGGTGACGCGACGCCATATGCCATCCCGCTGGGCACCTGACCGGCTCCGCCGAGGGCATGGTGTCGGTGATGACCACGACGAGCACGCTCGGAGGCGGTTCGGGGCGATTCAGCTCCGTCGCGCCCGCCGAGCGACCCTTGGCCCGCTCCTCACATGTCTCGTGCCATCCAGTTGGGCACATGGCGCGACGAGGCATGCCCGCGGGGCCTGGCGCCGCCCGAGACGCCAGCCGAGCGCGGGTCAGGTCAGGTCGGCCAGGGCCGCCGTGTCGGCCGGATCCAGGGGCCGCTCGCCGGTGAGCTCCCGCAGCCGGTTGATCCGGTCGACGATAGCGGGATGGGTCGCGAACATCGAGCTCGAGCGATCCTCGAACTTCTTGATCGGGTTCGTGAAGTAGAGGTGCTGGGTGGCTCGGTTGGCCACCTCCAGGACTTCCTTGTCGGTGGCGATCTTGGCCAGGGCTCGCTCGAGGCCGGCGGGATTCCGGGTCAGCTCGACCGACGAAGCGTCGGCGAGGTACTCCCGCTGACGGCTCACCGCGAGCTGGACGAGCCGCGCCGCGATCGGCGCGAGGATGGCCAGGACAAGGGCCAGCACGAACATCACGGCCTGGAGCCCACCGCCGCCCGAGTCGCGATCGCGCGAGCGGCCGCGCCCCCCGCCCCAGAAGGTGAAGCGCAGGAAGAAGTCCGACAGCAGGGCGATGGACCCGACCATCACCCCGACCAGCAGCGAGAACCGGATGTCGAGGTTGCGGACGTGGGACAGCTCGTGGCCGATGACGCCCTGGAGCTCCTCCCGGTCGAGCTTCTGGAGGAGCCCAGTTGTGATGGCAACCGAGGCGTGCTTCGGGTCGCGGCCCGTCGCGAAGGCATTCGGGGCGGTGTCGTCGATGAGGTAGACGTTCGGCATCGGCACGTTGGCCGCGATCGTCATCTCCCGGACGACGTTGATGAGCTGGGGCGCCGTGGTCTCGTCGACCAGCTTCGCGCCCGATGCGGCCAGGACGAGCTTGTCGCCGCCGAAGTAGCTCCCGACCGAGACGAGGAAGCCGATGAACACCGCGACACCCGTCGTGACGGCAGCGCCGGCCGGATCGCCGGTGAGGGCGTAGCCAATCGTGAATCCGAGGAGGGCGAGGAGCACGACGACGACGAGCGCCAGCAGGACCGAGTTGCGCCGATTCGCGGACTGCTGGGCGAAGAAGGTCTGTTCGGCCATGGCGATGCCTCGGCGAGTCGGGCGGCGGGCCCGGCGCCCTCGATCAGCTCAGGCTGAGGTCCACGTTCGGGACGTTCGAGGCCTCGGGCTCGGCATCGAAGAAGTCGCGCTTCAGGAAGCCGAACATGCCGGCCAGGAGGACGTTCGGGAACGTCTGGATGCCGTTGTTGTAGTCGAGGACGGTGGCGTTGTAGTGCTGGCGGCTGAACGAGATCTGGTTCTCGGTGGTGGTCAGCTGCTCCTGGAGGTCGAGGACGTTCTGGTTGGCCTTCAGGTCCGGGTAGTTCTCGACGACCGAGAAGAGCGATCGCAGGGTCCCCGTCAGCATGTTCTCGGCTTCGGCCTGGGCGGCTACGCCCTTGGCGCCGGCCGCGACCGCGTTGGCCCGGGCCTCGGTGACGGCCGTCAGGACCTTCTGTTCGAAGCCCATGTAGCCCTTCACGGCGTTCACGAGGTTCGGGATCAGGTCGTGACGACGCTTGAGCTGGACCTCGATCTGGGCGAGCGCCTCGTCGACGCGGTTCCGCCGTCCGATCAGGCCGTTGTAGATCCCGATCACGAACAGCGCGATCACGACGATGATCGCTACGGGAATGAGCCATTCCATCTGGTGTCTTCTCCCCACGAGGCGGTGCGGCAGCCGGGCGGCTCGCCCGACGGAGTGCGCGCGAGATCAGTCTAGCAGCGCGCCACGACCGCGCCGTCAAGGTCTGCCGGACAGAGAGACACGGGACGATCTCGGACCGTTTCAGGTGGTGGGCGGTGAGGGGCTCGAACCCCCGACTTCCTCGGTGTAAGCGAGGCGCTCTAACCAGCTGAGCTAACCGCCCACGCGCAGCGTAGCGCACGCTCCCGAGCGGGTTTGGCTTGCTGGTCGCAGCGCAGAGCGGAGCGAGCACCGGAGTCGGTCGGAAGTGCGCCGCCGTTCAGGTGGTCCCATCGCAAGGCGGCCGCGCGCACCGGCGCCAGCAGGTCCCCTCCCCGCACAGGTGGCCGCAGGGCAAGGCGTGAGCGAGCACCGTCACGAACGGTAGCGGACCACCCGCCGCTCAGCAGGCCCGAGCGCAAGGCGGAGCCGACGACCGGACCCGGCAACGGATCCTCCCCGCTCAGGTGGCCGCAGCGCAAGGCGCGAGCGAGCACGGTCGCGAGCGCACTCAAGCGTGCGTGAGCGGCCGCGCAGCGAGCAACGCGGCGATGCGGCCGCACCAGCGGGGAGAGTGGTGCCCAGGCCGGGACTTGAACCCGGATGAGTTGCCTCATACGCCCCTCAAACGTACGCGTATACCAATTCCGCCACCTGGGCATCAGG
>SCUO01000124.1 GCA_004297395.1 Chloroflexota bacterium
TCGAATTCGCCGCGGCGATGTGTCGGCCGAAGGGGCGAATCGTGCTGGTCGGGGTCGCGGGCCTCAATATTCCAAGACAGCCGTTCTTCGAGAAAGAACTGGAGTTTACGGTCTCGTCGTCGCTGGGGCCCGGCCGCAACGATCCATCCTATGAAGGCAAAGGCCGCGACTATCCGATCGGTCATGTGCGCTGGACCATGCAGCGCAACCTCGAAGCCGTTCTGGAGCAAATGTCGGCGGGAGCTCTGCCAGTTGAACGATTGACCTCTCATCGCTTTGCCATTGATGACGCGTCGCGCGCCTACGATCTCCTGACCAGCCGCACCGAGCCGTATCTGGGCATCGTCCTCGAGTACCCGAAAGACCCGGTGTCTCCAGCCCGTGTGATCGGTGCCAAGTCGCCACGCGCCGACAAGAACAGGGTGTCGGTGAGTGTCGTCGGCGCTGGGAATTTCTCAAGGCTGGTGCTCCTGCCGATTCTCAAGCGACTGGAGGGCGTCGAACTCCGTGGGATCTGCACGGGAAAAGGCCTCACCGCCGCGGCCGTCGCCGATTCGGCTGGCTTTTCGTACGCGACCACCGATATCGACGAAGTCCTCGGAGACAGGGACACCGACGCGGTGTTCATCCTGACGCGGCACGATCTGCATGGCGCGCAGGTTGCGGCAGCGTTGGCGTCGGGAAAGGCCGTGTTCGTCGAGAAGCCGCTTTGCATCACTCTTTCCGAGCTCGATGCCATTGGTCGAGCCGTGTCCGCCAATTCACGAATCCTCAGCGTCGGCTTCAATCGTCGCTTTGCCGAAGGGACCAGGCTCGTACGGGACCATTTCCGCGGAAGCTCGCCGCTGACCGTCAGTTATCGGTTTGCGACGGCTGAAATTGCGCCCGAAGCATGGCCGCAGGATCTTGAAATCGGCGGCGGTCGCATTGTGGGCGAGGCTTGCCATGCGATTGATCTGTGCGTGGCCCTCACCGGCAGCCCGGTAGCCCGAGTGTTCGCTGAGGCCGTGGCTCCGGTTGGTTCGATTCGGACTCGAGATGATCGAGTGTTCATCACCCTGCGTCACGAGAATGGAAGCACTTCCTCTGTCGCCTACCAGGCCGCTGGTGACGCCGGCGGGCCGAGAGAGCGGGTCGAAGTTCTCGGCCCCGGCCGGACAGGAATCCTCGAAGACTGGGATCGCGTGGAGTTGTGGCAGGGCGGCCGCGTCGTTCGACATCGCACCCGAAAAGACAAAGGGCATGCGGCAGAAATCCGTGCCTTCGTCGACGTCTGCAAGAAAGGCGGGGATTGGCCCATTCCGTGGGAGCACCTTCGATCAACTTCGTGGGCCGCTCTCGCTGCAGTAGAGAGCCTTCGGACCGGTTTCGCCATCGATCTCGAGACGGCGTTTGATTGATGCCGCACGACCCGCCTCAAATGTCGCAGGCTAAGGACCGGGTTCGCGACTTTTGGAATGAGGCCTCTTGCGGCGAGGTCTACGCCGATGGCGAGAGCGTTCGTGATCGTCTGGAAGCGCAGGCCAAAGCCCGCTACTACCTCGAGCCGTACATCTTCGACTTCGCCCGCTTCGCCGACGGCAAGGACCGAGACGTCCTGGAAATCGGCGTCGGCATGGGCGCCGATCACCTCGAATGGGCCAAGGCTGGTCCGGCGAAATTGGTAGGGGTGGATCTGACGCCTCGCGCCGTGGATCACACGCGAAGCCGGTTTCGTGTCGCCGGCTATCGTCCGAGCGTATTTGTCGCTGACGCCGAGCAGTTGCCGTTCGCCGCTGAGTCGTTCGATCTGGTCTATTCGTACGGGTGTCTGCACCATTCTCCAAACACGGCGCAGGCGATATCCGAGGTCTTTCGGGTTCTGCGCAAGGACGGAACGGCCCGCATCATGATCTACCACTCGGCGTCGCTGGTTGGCGCTCTCCTGTGGGTGCGGTATGCGCTCTTGCGCGGCAAACCGTTCGTCAGCCTGAAAGAGATCTATGCCCGCCATCTCGAGAGTCCAGGTACGCAGGCATTTAACAAAGCAGAGGCTCGCCAGCTCTTCAAACAGTTTGAGCACGTCAATCTGCGAGTCAAACTCGGCTTCGGGGATCTCCTGCTCGGCGATGTGGGCCAGCGGCATCAGGGCGCGGCGCTGTCACTGGCGAAAGCCCTTTGGCCGCGGTGGCTCCTTCGCCGCTTCGATGGCCTCGTCGGCCTCGGGCTTCTGATCGAGGCTCGAAAATAATGTGCGGAATCGCCGGCGTCTTCCACTATGCCGATCCGGAAGCGAGCATCGATCGAGGTGCCCTCGAGCGGATGACGCGGTGCCTGCAGCACCGAGGGCCGGACGACGAGGGGTTCTTTGTTGAAGGCCCGGTCGCGTTCGGGCATCGGCGCCTGTCGATTGTCGATCTCTCGCCCACGGGCCGACAGCCCATGCAGACGCCGGACCGGGGCTTTTGCATCACGTACAACGGCGAGTTGTACAACCATGCGGGGTTCAGGAGTCGACTCTCCGCACACGGCGTGACCTTCCGTGGGCCGTCGGACACCGAGACCCTTCTGTCGATGCTCGCTCAGTATGGGCCCCGGATCCTCAGCGAAGCAGCGGGTATCTTCGCCCTCGCATTGTGGGATCGCCGGGCACGCCGTTTGCTGCTCGCCCGTGACCAACTCGGCGTGAAGCAGCTCTACTACCATGACGATGGGCGCCGAGTCATCTTTGCGAGTGAAATCAAAGCGTTGTTCGAGTTTCCCGGCGTTCCGTGTGAACTCAATCCTCAGGGGCTGAACGAGTACCTACACTTTCACACGCCGCTCTTCGAGCGGACATTCTTCAAAGGCATTCGTCAAGTCCGCCCGGGCGAGTTTGTCGAGGTCGATCACAACGGCGTTCGGTCCCGACAGTTTGCCGAGAACGACGGATTCGAACCGCGGCAGGGGGGACCGGCCGAGACAGTGGCCGATCTCCGTGGGCTGTTGGCCAAGGTCGTCGCCGAGCAGCTGATGTCCGATGTCCCGGTTGGAGCCTTCTTTAGCGGCGGCATCGACTCGTCGGCGGTTGCGGCATTTGCCAAGCGTTCCGGCCAGAGGATCCGCTGCTTCGGCATTCACTTCACGCACAAGACAGTTATCGACGAGCGGCCGTACCAGGAAGCTGCAGCCAAAGCCCTCGGCTTGGAGTTGGAGTTGACGACCGTCGATAGCCGCGGTTTTCCGGAAGACCTGATGCGGTTGACCTGGTTTCAAGACCAACCCGTCATTGGTGCCGCGCTGATCCCGATGTTCCATGTCAGTCGGCTGGCCGCGCGGCATGTGAAAGTCTGTCTTGGCGGTCAAGGCGCGGATGAGATCTTCGGCGGATATGCCCGTTACGCTCTCGCCCACCCGGCGCACGTCCTCACTTCGTGGTTTGCCAGGCGACCCGGCGCGGTCGGCGCCGAAAGGCAAGAGGTCGCCGTCGGTGGCACCTTGCTCAAACAGCTCGCGGATGGCCGCAACCTGCGGCGACTCGTGCGGCGCCTTCAGCCGTTGGAGTCCTGGAGCGGACGTTATTTCGAAAACTTCGCACAGGTGCCCGAATCGCTGTGGCGTGAGGCATTCCCCGATCCGGCGATCCTGTCGCGAAATGAGGCTAGAGGGACGTTTGACGACGCCCTCCGGCGTTCACCGGCGAGGACATCCGGCGATAAGCTGCTCCATTGGGACATTCAGACCTATCTTCCCGGCCTGTTCCATCAAGACGACCGCATGAGCATGGCAAACAGCCTCGAGTCCCGAGTGCCGATCGCCGACCCTCGAGTTGTTCGGTTTGCACTGCATACCGACTTCGACCTCAAACTGCGAGGCGGCGCGACGAAGTGGATTCTGCGCCAGGCCGTTTCAGACGTGATTCCAGAATCCGTGCTCAATCGTCGGAAGGTCGGATTCGATACCCCGGCCGAATCATGGATGCGGGAGGAGCACAAGACGTTCGTGCGCGATCTGTTGACGTCCTCTGAGGCCAAGTCGCGCGGCTACTGGAACCACGCCGGCGTCATCCGCCTGCTCGAGGACACCGGCTCGCCGTACTGGTTTGACATCGTCTGGAAGTTGACATCCATCGAGGCGTGGGCGCGAACGTTCCTGGATGCGCCCACCGTGATGTCGCAGGGACAGCTAACGTATGCATCTTCGTGACGCCGCCCAGGAACTGATCGAACTGGGTCCGAGAGGAACCCTGTTCCGCATCGGCTGGGAAATGAAGGCCCGCACCGGTCTCACGAAGGTTGCGCCCGGTGGATCGGCTGAGGAAACAGACACCGCGAACTGGGGCTCGCGCCTTCAGCTTGAGGATCCTGTCGCTCTGGCGCGCGTAATGGCGGAACGAATCCCTGCCGTCAACCTTCACGAACTGAGGGCTCGGGCTGATCAAGCAACGGCGGGGCGAATCCTCTGCTTCGGTCGATGGTCCGCTGATCTGGGCGAATCCATCGATTGGCACCGGAGCCCCGTCACGGGAGAGCGTTGGTTGCCCGATGCGCCGTGGTTTCGCGCGCTTGCCGATGACCGCGCCGGGGACGTCAAGTACGCGTGGGAACCCGCCCGCTTTCCGCAGGCCTACCACTTGGCTCGCGCCGCGGCGTTCTTCCCTGAGCGCGCCGATCGATATTCGCTTGCCCTCCGACGTCAGATCGAGGGCTTCCAGGCGAGCAGCCGCCCGGGCTTCGGGATCCACTGGGCCTCGGGGCAGGAGATCGGTCTTCGCCTGCTGGCCTGGGTGTTTTCGCTTGACGTCCTGCTCTCCCGAAGTTCCGCGGGATCTGGCGCCGATCGGCTTGTCGGCTCTGCGTTGCTCTCCGGGGCGCGGCACATCGAGGAACACCTGGACTACGCCCGGATTGCCGTCTACAACAACCACCTCTTGTCGGAAGCGTTGGCGCTATTCGGCATCGGCGCCGTCCTGCCGGAGGCCCCCGAGTCAGTGCGGTGGCGAGGTCTGGGGCGCCGCATTCTGGACGAACAAGCATCGCGCCAGTTCTATGACGATGGCGGGTACATTCAGCAATCGCACAACTACCATCGCGTTGCCCTCCAGGACTACTTGTGGGCCTGCGTATTTGCGCGCGCGATGGGAGATGCGCCGTCTAAGGTCTGGCTAAGCGCGCTCGAGCGTTCGCTCGATTTCCTTGTGGCTCACCAGAACCCGGTCGACGGTCGCTTGCCGAACTACGGGTCGAATGACGGCGCGTTGCCCAGCGTTCTCTCGACCTGCGATTTCTCGGACATGCGGCCGACGCTGCAGGCCATCAGCGTTCTCACTCGAGGGGAGCGCATCTATGAACCAGGCCCCTGGGACGAGACGACGGCGTGGCTGCTGGGAATTCGGTCCCTCGACGCTCCGGTGCGGCGACCGCTCAGGAAATCCGTCTCATTCGCCAGCACGGGATACCACGTCTTGCGGGGCCACGATGAATCATCCTTCGCGGCGTTTCGGTGCGGAACGCTGCGCGACCGATTCTCTCAGATCGACATGCTCCATCTCGATGTCTGGTGGCGCGGCCACAACGTGCTGGTCGATCCAGGCAGCTATCAATACAACGCCGCACCCCGGTGGCACGAACACTTCATGCAGACCGGCGCCCACAACACAGTCTCCGTCGACGGTAAAGACCAGATGGTGCACCATCGGCAGTTCAAGGTCCTGTATTGGACCAAGGCCGCGCTTTTGGAGTTTGACGACCGCGGAGATTCCGCTGTTTGTGCGGGGGAGCACTATGGTTATCGGCGTTTCCCCGGCGCCTGCGTCCACCGGCGTGACGTGATCTTCCTAAAGGACGACACATGGATTGTTGTTGATCGAGTAACAGGCTCCGGGGAACACACGGTCAGACTCCATTGGCTCGGCGGGGACTTTGAGTCGACGCCGCCCGGCGCTGAGAACGGAATGGACCTGCGCACGCCTGCCGGTCTGTTTACGATCAGGTCCTTTGACGCCGACGGGAGCCCGCTCGTCGGCCGCGTCGTCAGAGGAGATAACGTCGGCCCCGAAGGATGGCTCTCTCGCTACTACGGCGAGAAGATAGCGGTTCCTTCGTTTGCCGCCGAACGTAGCGGAGCGGTGCCGCTGACGATGGTCAGTGTGCTGAGCGGCGTGCCCGTTGACGTGTCAGTGAAGGGAACCCGGTGGGGCGTCTCGGTGAACCGCAACACGTATGAGTTTGATTTGTCTGACCCAGTTGCCGGGGATCTCCTCTCACCCGTGTGAGGATCCTCGTTATTCATCAGTACTTTCTGGCGCCGGGGCAGCCCGGCGGCGGCGGTTCCAGATTCAACGAGTTTGCGCGACTGTGGCGCGAGTCGGGCCATGAAGTCACGGTCATCGCCGGGACCGTCGATCATGCCACGGGGCTGCCCTTGGAAGGTACTCGAGGGTGGATCCACCGGCGCGATGAACGCGGCGTCGACGTTCGCCGCTGCCACGTTCCCGGCTCGTATCGTCACGGCTATTTCGGACGGATGTGGGCCTTTCTCGGGTTTGCCGTGACCGGCACGATCGGCGCCATATCGGCGCCGCGGCCCGACGTCATCATCGCCACGTCACCGCCGTTGACGGCGGCGATCACGGGGGCGGTGGCCTCTCTCTGGCATCGGCGGCCTTGGGTATTCGAAGTGCGAGATTTGTGGCCGGAGAGCGCGGTTACTACCGGTGTGCTGAAGCCCCACGGACTTCTGACGCGGCTCCTCTACGCGCTCGAGCGGATCGCCTGTCGCCGCGCGGCAATCATCACCGTGCTGACGCCGGCATTCGCCGACGATCTCAAGCGACGCCACCTCGCGGCGGAAGCGAAACTGAAGTTCGTGCCGAACGGCGCCGATCTGGAGGTCTTTGCACCGGCATCCCGTCTGAACGCGGCGAGGGAACGGTATGGGTGGCAGGATCGCTTCGTCGCTTTGTACGCCGGCGCGCACGGTCGCGCCAACGCCATCATGCAACTCGTGGACGCAGCGACGGCGCTTCGCGACCGGCACGACATCAGAATTGTCTCCGTCGGAGACGGTCCAGAACGCCACGCGTGCGAGCGGGAGGCAGAAGTGCGCGGCCTTTCTAACATCCAGTTCATCGGGCCTGTCCCTAAGGACGAGATGCCCGGTCTCATCAACGCCAGCGATGTAGGGCTAGCCGTGCTTCAGAACAATCCGACGTTCCTGACGGTTTACCCAAACAAGGTCTTTGACTACATGGCTTGTCAAAAACCTGTTGTGATCGCGATCGACGGCATCGCCCGAACGCTCGTCTGCGAGACCGCGTCGGCCGGCCTCTTTGCTGCTCCGGAAGACGGCAACGCCATTGCGGCAGCTGTCATCAAGCTTCGAGACGATCCCGGGCTTGCCGCTGCTCTTGGGCGCAACGGCCTGGCCTGGGTACGTACACATGCAGATCGCCGAGTCCTCGCACGGCGATATCTGGACGCCCTTTCAACCCTTGCGCCGCAGTGTACCGAGTCATAGGG